>NZ_CP053697.2:0-633846 GCF_013200955.2 Pseudomonas campi | reverse complement strand
CCATTTCCCATGGCGACGGACGGGTCGACTGCGAGAGCCTGAGCCGCTTCGTCGAGGCCTACCAGAGCTGCATGCCACTGACCCTCGGCGAGCTGTGGGCGATCCCGATCATGCTGCGCCTGGCGCTGATCGAGAACCTGCGCCGCGTCGCCGCGCGCGTCATGGCCAACTGGAACGACCGCACCCTGGCCAACGAGTGGGCCGACCAGCTCACCGAAACCGCCGAGCGCGATGCCAAGAGCATCGTCCTCGCGGTGGCCGACATGGCCCGTTCCGCACCGCCGATGAGCAGCTCGTTCGTCGCCGAGCTGGCGCGCCGCCTGCAGGGGCAGAACGCGGCGCTGATCCTGCCGCTGACCTGGATCGAACAGCTGCTCGGCGAGTCCGGGCTGAGCATCGAGCGTCTGGTGCAACTGGATGCCCAGCAGCAGGCCGCCGAACAGGTCTCCATCAGCAACAGCATCGCCAGCCTGCGCCTGCTCACGGCCAGCGACTGGAAGAGCTTCGTCGAGAGCCTCAGCCGCGTCGAACAGCTGCTACGCGAAGACCCGGCGCAGGTCTACGTGCAGATGGACTTCGCCACCCGCGACCACTACCGCCATGCCGTCGAGCGCCTGGCGCGGAACTGCCCACACAGCGAGGAAGACGTGGCGCACGCCGCCATTGCCCTGGCGGTTGGCGCGGCCACAGGTGATGCCACGCTCGTCACTGCGCATGTCGGCTACTACCTGATCGGCCAGGGCCGCGCCGAGCTGGAACGCCGCCTCACCGCCCAAGTGCCGCTGAGTGAAGCCTGGCAGCGCCTGCTGCGCCGCGCCCCGCTGACGATGTTCCTCGGCCCGGTGCTGCTGCTCACCCTGCTGTTCGCCTGGCCTTTTCTCGCGTTGCTGCAACCCGGCGGCGCGCCGGGCTATCTGCTGGCGCTGCTCGCCCTTCCCACTCTAGTCATCAGCAGTCGCCTGGCCATCGGCCTGGTCAACTGGCTGGTGACCCTGACCGTTAGCCCGGAAATCCTGCCGCGCCTGGACTACAGCGACAGCATCCCGGCCCAGGCCGGCACCCTGGTGGTGGTGCCCAGCCTGATCGGCAGCACCCGCGATATCGAGGAACTGGTCGAAGGCCTGGAAGTGCGCTTCCTCGCCAACCGCGACGACAACCTGCACTTCGCCCTGCTCACCGACTTTCTCGACGCCGCCAGCGCCGAACTGCCGCAGGACGCCGAGCTGTTGCAACTGGCCCGCCAGCTGGTCGAGGCGCTGAACCGCAAATACCCCTGCGGCGACTGCGAGCGCTTCTTCCTGCTGCACCGGCCACGCCGCTGGAACCCCGCCGAGCAGCGCTGGATGGGCCATGAACGCAAGCGCGGCAAGATCGCCGAACTCAATGCGCTGCTGCGCGGTCGCGGCCAGGAGCGCTTCAGCCTGATCGTCGGCGCGATCACGGCACTGCCGCCGGTGACCTATGTAATCACCCTGGACACCGACACCCAGCTGCCGCGCGATGTCGCCCGCCAGTTCATCGGTGCCATGGCCCACCCACTCAACCGCGCGCAGTACGACCCGCTGCAACGGCGCATCAGCGCCGGCTACGCGATCCTCCAGCCGCGGGTCGGCATCAGCCTGCCGAGCAGCGCGCGCTCGGCCTACGCCCAGCTGTTCGGCAGCGACGCCGGGATCGATCCCTACACCCGCGCCGTATCCGACGTGTACCAGGACCTGTTCCAGCACGGCTCGTTCATCGGCAAGGGCATCTACGCCGTGGATGCCTTCGAGCATGCCCTCAGCGACTGCCTGCCGGACAACCGCATCCTCAGCCATGACTTGATCGAGGGCTGCTACGCGCGCTGCGGTCTGCTCAGCGACGTGCAGCTGTACGAGGAACACCCGGCGCGCTACAGCGCCGATGCCAAGCGCCGCCATCGCTGGATTCGCGGCGACTGGCAGTTGCTGCCGTGGCTGCTGCCGTGGACGCCGACCGCCTGCGGCGCGCGCGAGCGCAACCGCCTGAGCGCCCTGGCGCGCTGGAAGATCTTCGACAACCTGCGCCGCAGCCTGGAACCGCTGGCCTTTCTGACGATGCTGCTGTGGGGCTGGTTCGCGGTGGCCGAGCCGCTGCCCTGGACCCTGGCGGTGCTGGCCCTGGTGCTGACCCAGCCGCTGCTCGCCTCGCTCCAGGAGCTGCTGCGCAAAACCCACGACATGCCCCTGCACCAGCACCTCAGCGCCACCCTGCGCAGCACCGGCCTGCACCTGGCCCGCGCCCTGCTGGCGCTGGTCTGGCTGCCCTACGAGGCACTGTGCAGCCTCGACGCCATCGCCCGCACGCTGTGGCGCATGCTGGTCAGCAAGCGCCGCCTGCTGCAGTGGAACCCCTCGCGGGAAGTCGAGCGCAGCAGCCGCAACGAACTGCCGGGGTTGTATCGCCAGATGGCCGTCGCGCCGCTGCTGGCCGTGCTGGTCGGCGCGGGCCTGCTGCTGGTGCAGCCGGCGCTGCTGGGCCTGGCCGGGCCCTTCCTGCTGGCCTGGCTGGCCGCGCCGGGGATTGCCTGGTGGCTGAGCCGGGCGACCACGCAGCGCCCGTTCACCCCGACTGCCGAGGAGCTGCGCTTCCTGCGCGTACTGGCGCGCCAGACCTGGGCATTCTTCGACGAGCATGTCGGCCCGGCGGACAACTGGCTGCCGCCGGACAATATCCAGCAAGCCCCCAATCTGGTGGTCGCCCACCGCACCTCGCCGACCAACATGGGCATGGCCCTGCTCTCGCACCTGGCGGCCCACGACTTCGGCTACCTCAGCAGCGGCCGCCTGCTGGAACGCCTCGACCAGTCGCTGACCAGCATGGCCCGCCTGCAGCGCCATCGCCGGCACTTCTTCAACTGGTACGACACGCAGAGCCTGCAGCCGCTGCCGCCGCACTACATCTCCACCGTGGACAGCGGCAACCTGGCCGGGCTGCTGCTGACCCTGCGTCCCGGCCTGCTGGCCCTGGCCGATGCGCCGCTGCTGCAGCCGCGCCAGTTCGACGGCCTGGCCGACAGCCTGGCCGCCCTGCACGACGCCCTGGCCGCCGCGACACTGGAAACCGCGCCACTGCACACCATGCAGAGCGAACTGGATGCCGCCCTGGCGGCAGCACCGAGCAGCATCGACGCCGCCCTGCTGCGCCTGCAACGCCTCAGCCGGCAAGCCGACGCCCTGAACGCCGCCCTCAGCCTGCCCGCGGCCAGCGATGCGCAGTTCTGGCTGAGCGCCCTGCAGGCACACTGTCAGGACCTGCTGCGCGAGTTGCTGACCTGCCAGCTGCCCGCCAGCAGCAGCCCCGCACCGATCAGCAGCTGGCGCCAGCTGGCCGAGCTGGAGCCGGGCCAATGGCCGCTCGCCGCCCAGGCCCGGGTCAGCGCCGTGCGCGATGCCGCCGGCGCACGCCTGGCCCAGCTGACGCGCCTGGCCGAACTGGTCGAGGACCTGGCCGACATGGACTTCAGCTTCCTCTACGACCCGCAGCGCGACCTCTTCGCCATCGGCTACAACGCCGACGAGCAGCGCCTGGACGAAGCCTGCTACGACCTGCTGGCCTCCGAGGCGCGGCTGACCAACTTCGTGGTGATCGCCCAGGGCCAGTTGCCCCAGGAAGGCTGGTTCACCCTCGGCCGGCTGCTCACCAGCAACGCCGGGGTGCCGGTGCTGCTGTCCTGGTCCGGTTCGATGTTCGAATACCTGATGCCGCTGCTGGTGATGCCCAGCTACGCCGGCACCCTGCTGGAACAGACCTGCCGCGCCGCAGTGGCCCGGCAGATCGAATACGGCAACCAGCTCGGCCTGCCCTGGGGCGTGTCCGAGTCGGGCTACAACACCCAGGACGCCCAGGGCAATTACCAGTACCGCGCCTTCGGTGTGCCCGGCCTGGGGCTCAAGCGCGGTCTTGGCGAAGACAGCGTGGTGGCGCCCTACGCCACGGCCCTGGCCCTGCTGCTGGTGCCGGACGCCGCCTGCAAGAACCTCCAGCGTCTGGCCGGCATGGGCCTGGCCGGGCGTTTCGGTCTGCATGAAGCAATCGACTTCACCAGCAGCCGCCTGCCCCGTGGACAGAGCGCGGCGGTGGTCCGTTCGTTCATGGCCCACCATCAGGGCATGAGCCTGCTGGCGTTGACCGCCCTGCTGCTGGAGCGCCCGATGCAGCGGCGCTTCGAGTCAGACCCGCAGTTCCAGGCCACCGCCTTGCTGCTGCAGGAGCGCGTGCCGAAAAGCGCCGCGCAGTACCTGCACGCGGCCAATGCCTCGGTCGCCGACACGGCGGCACGGGTCAGCGAAACCAAGCTGCGCGTGTACACCGACCCGGAGCGCAAACGCCCCGCCGTGCAGCTGCTGTCCAACGGCCGCTACCACGTCATGCTGAGCAGCGCCGGGGGCGGCTACAGCCGTTGCAACGAGCTGGCCGTGACCCGCTGGCAGGAGGACATCACCTGCGACAACTGGGGCCAGTTCTGCTACCTGCGCGATGTCGCCAGCGGCGCCTACTGGTCCAGCGCGCACCAGCCGACGCTGCAGCGCACCGAGAGCTACGAGGCGATCTTCACCGATGCCCGCGCCGAGTTCCGCGTGCGCGAGCGCGGCTACGACTGCCACAGCGAGATCGTCGTCTCGCCGGAAGACGACATCGAGCTGCGCCGCTTGCACATCACCAACCGCGGCCGCGTGCGCCGCACCATCGAGCTGACCAGTTACGCCGAAGTGGTGCTGGCCACGCCGATCAGCGATGCCCTGCACCCGGCCTTCAGCAACCTGTTCGTGCAGAGCGAGCTGCTGCCCGCGCTGCAGGCCATTATCTGCACCCGGCGGCCGCGCGCCAGCGAGGAAAGCGTGCCCTGGATGTGCCACCTGCTGGCCGCCCACGGCGCGGATATCGAGGCGATTTCCTACGAGACCGAGCGCGTGCGTTTTCTCGGCCGTGGCCGCAGCGTGGCCAACCCGGCGGCGCTCGACCCCAGCTGCGGCGCGCTCAGCGGCAGCTGCGGCTCGGTGCTCGACCCGATCGTGGCGATCCGCTGCCGCTTCAGCCTGGATCCGGGGCAGACCGCCACCATCGACCTGGTCACCGGCCTCAGCCAGAGCCGCGAGGCCTGTCTGCAGCTGATCGACAAGTACCGCGACCGTCACCTGGCCGACCGCGTGTTCGACCTGGCCTGGACCCACAGCCAAGTACTGCTGCGCCAGCTCAATGCAACGCCGGCCGACGCCCGCCTGTTCGAGCAGATGGCCGCGGCGATTCTCTACGTCAACGCCTCGCTGCGCGCCGAGGCCGGCGTGCTCAGCGCCAACCGGCGCAGCCAGTCGGGCCTGTGGGGCCAGGCGATTTCCGGCGACCTGCCGATCGTCCTGCTGCAGATCGCCGACCCCGGCAATATCGAGCTGGTGCGCCAGCTGGTGCAGGCCCACGCCTACTGGCGGCAGAAAGGCCTGGTGGTGGACCTGGTGATCTGGAACGAAGACCAGGCCGGTTACCGCCAGCACCTGCAGGACCTGATCCTGGCCATCGTCACCTCGAGCAGCGAAGCCCACCTGCTCGACCGCCCTGGCGGCATCTTTGTGCGCCCGGCGCAGCAGCTGTCCAGTGAAGACCGCCTGCTGATGCTGGCGGTGGCGCGCCTGGTGCTCAGCGACAGTCGCGGCGGCCTGGCCGAGCAGGTCCATCGCCGCCGGGCGGAGGCGCCCTTGCCGCGTTTCGAGCCGCGCCTGCTGCGCTCGCCGCCGAGCAGCCTGCCGCCGCTGGCGCCCGCGCCGGGCAAGGTGCCCGGCGCCTTCAGTGCCGATGGCCGCGAATACGTGATCAGCCTGGCGCCAGGCCAGAGCACCCCGGCCCCCTGGGTCAACGTGCTGGCCAATCCGCAGTTCGGCACAGTGCTGTCGGAAAGCGGCGGTTCCTACACCTGGAGCGAGAATGCCCACGAGTTCCGCCTGACGCCCTGGCACAACGACCCGGTCGGCTATGCCAGCGACGAGGCGCTGTACCTGCGCGACGAGGAAAGCGGCCATTACTGGTCGCCCACCCCATTGCCGCGCCCCGGCAGCGGTGGCTACGTGACGCGGCACGGCTTCGGCTACAGCGTCTTCGAGCACGACGAGGACGGCATCCTCAGCGAGCTGTGGGTGTACGTGGCGCTGGACGCGCCGGTCAAGTTCTCCCGGCTCAAGGTGAGTAACCATTCGGGCCGTGCGCGGCGGCTGTCGGCCACCGGCTATGTGGCCTGGGTGCTCGGCGACCTGCGGCAGAAAACCGCCATGCATGTGGTCAGCGAGGCCGATCCGCAGAGTGGTGCGCTGCTCGCCCGCAACGCCTACTCCATCGAGTTCCCCGAGCGGGTGGCGTTCTTCGATGTGGATGCGCCGGTGCGCAGCGTCACCGCCGACCGCAGCGAGTTCATCGGCCGCAACGGCAACCTGCAGGCACCGGCGGCGCTGGCCCAGGTGCGCCTGTCCGGGCGCACCGGCAGCGGTCTCGACCCTTGCGCGGCGATCCAGGTCGGTTTCGAGCTGGCCGACGGCGACAGCCATGAACTGATCTTCCGCCTCGGCGCGGAACACAACGCTGCCTCCGCCAGCCGCCTGCTCCAGCGCCTGCGTGGCAGCAGCGCGGCGGCTGCGCAACTGGCGACGGTGCAGGCTTACTGGCGCACGACCCTCGGTGCGGTGCAGATCAGTACCCCGGAGCCAGCCATCGATGTGCTGGTCAACGGCTGGCTGATGTACCAGGTGATCGCCTGCCGCTTCTGGGCCCGCAGCGGTTTCTACCAGTCCGGTGGCGCCTACGGTTTCCGCGACCAGCTGCAGGACAGCATGGCCATGCTGCATGCCGACCCCGCGGCGGCACGCCGTCATCTGCTGCTGTGCGCCGCGCACCAGTTCGTCGAGGGCGATGTGCAGCACTGGTGGCATCCGCCACTGGATCGAGGCGTGCGCACTGGCTGCTCGGACGACTACCTGTGGCTGCCGCTGGCCACCAGCCGCTATGTGCAGCTGACTGGCGATCGCAGCGTGCTGGACGAGCCGGTCGGCTACCTCGAAGGCCGGCCGCGCAACCCTGGCGAAGAGTCCTATTACGATCTGCCCAGTCGCTCGCCGCTGGTGGAAAGCCTCTACCAGCACTGCCAGCGTGCACTCGACTACAGCCTGCCGCGCGGCGCCCACGGCCTGCCGCTGATCGGCTCCGGCGACTGGAACGACGGGATGAACCGGGTCGGCGAGCAGGGCCACGGCGAAAGCGTGTGGCTGGGCTTCTTCAGCCATGAGGTGTTCAGCCAGTTCGCCGTCATCGCCCGCCAGCAGGGCGATGGCGACTTCTCCCGACACTGCCTGCAACAGGCGGCCAGCCTGCGCAGCAACCTCGACCTGCACGGCTGGGACGGCGCCTGGTACCGCCGCGCCTACTTCGACGACGGCACGCCGCTGGGCTCAGCGAGCAACGACGAATGCCGCATCGACGCCATCGCCCAGAGCTGGGCGGTGCTCTCCGGCGCCGCCAGCCACGCGCACCAGCTCAGCGCCATGAACGCCCTCGAGCAGCACTTGCTGCGTCGCGATGTCGGCCTGCTGCAACTACTCGATCCGCCCTTCGACAAAGGCCTGCTCGACCCCGGCTACATCAAGGGTTATGTGCCGGGCGTGCGCGAGAACGGCGGGCAATACACCCATGCCGCCGTGTGGGCGAGTATGGCCTTCGCCGCGCTGGGCGACAGTCGGCGCGCCTGGCAGCTGCTGCGCATGCTCAACCCGGTCAGCCATGGCGAGAGCGCGGCCGGCATCGCCCGCTACAAGGCCGAGCCCTATGTGCTGGCCGCCGATGTCTATGGCGTAGCGCCACATGCCGGGCGCGGCGGCTGGAGCTGGTACACCGGTGCGGCGGGCTGGATGTACCGGCTGGTCGTCGAGTCGCTGCTCGGCGTGCAGCGCCACGGCAATAGTCTGCGCATGCAGCCGGTGCTGCCGGCGGACTGGCCGGGCTTCAGCCTCGACTATCAACTGGGCGGCAGCCGCTATCACATCGAGGTGCTCCAGACGACCAGCGGGGTCGGCTCGGTGCACCTGGACGGCGTGCGACTGGACGGCCACGACATCGTCTTGCTCGACGACGGCAACCCGCATCGGGTCGAGGTGCTGTACTGCGCCAACCCGACCGAGACACTGCTGGATCGGGTGCATTAGCCCGGACTATGGGGCGCAGCGCACCGACGGCACGCCTGCATCGCTGTCATGGTCGACTGAGAGTGAAACAGGAGAAACAAGATGAGCCGAGAACTCGCCGATGTGATCAAGAGCAAATGGCGGCAACTGGCCGGCCTCGCCCACATCGTCTGGGACGACCTGACCCTGGACGAGCTGCTCAAGTCCGAGGGTGATGCACAGAAACTGACTGCCCTGGTGCAGCAGCGCTACGACATGACCGAGCGCGAAGCCGAGAAGCAGGTAATCAGCTTCTTCGAGCGGCACCGCACCACTTAACGACCGACAGGAGGGCAGAACCTTCCCTGGAGCCCCACATGTTCTTCCCCTACTTCGTGGTCGCGCGCAGCTCCGGCAACATCATTCGCATCATCCAGCGCAGCAGCCCGCCCGGCGACAGCGATACGGTCATGAATGTGCACGCCTCGACCATGAGCCTGCACCGTTACCAGAGCCTGTTTGACGCCGGCCACGACCTGATCAGCCTGAAATCCGTACTGCAGTAAGCCTATTTCGTGCAGGCAATAAAAAACCCGGCACTCCTGGGGAATGCCGGGTTGCTTTGATGCGACGGCCCGCTATTTAGAAAGGGAGTGCGGATGAAATACGACTATCTAATTGTTTCATAAGGATTTTCCCCAAAAAATAGCTATTTCTGTAAAGGAGCCGAAACCAAGGATTTCTTAATCCACAGAGCCTCGCTCTTAGATTTCGTCCACCCTTAAACCGGTGCGCACCATATCTTATCTTTGCAGACGAATCAGCTCACGGAAAACGTAGCTAAGGGCAAGCCTGGCACTTTAGCGCACGCCCCACTACTTGGGGAGTGTCGAGCACCAGTATCAGATTCGCCACCTGGGGTTAGGCTGGAGGCTTTCCCTCTATGTCAAATCTGCCATACCCCAGCTCTAGAAGCTCCTCTCTAACTTGCAGTAACAGCTCTTGCGGGGCGGCGCTGGGGGCAGCGCTCAGGTAGCAGACAGCCAATAGCGTCACCGGGTGCACCCCTAAGACCGAAGCAATAGCATCAAGCTTATCGATTGTAGGGCTATAGACACCGCGCTCCAGAGCGCTCATATACGTCCTGCCGCTGACCTCCGAGAAATCCTCCTGGCTCAGCTCCTTCTGCTTTCGAATTGCTCGTAGGGCCGTACCAAACCCCCATTTAAGATCCATAGCTCATTTTCAATTGGTGAAAATTGAGCTTTATCCACTTTTGAACCGTATACGGCTACACAGTATACTGTTCATTTTAAGTGAGATGAGGTGACACAATGGGATCCCAGAAGGGCAAGGCTGACTTCGCATTCAGTTCCGACGCTCCAGGCACATGGTGCCTCAGCAAGAAAGGAAGTGAGCCCTGGATTCATATCACTCTCGCGTGCTCAACCGAGAAAACGGTAGTGAGCACCATTTCAACCAACGACTGCGAGCTCGTTAAGCGGGCACTCTCCGCTCCAGGTGAAGGGCTTTATGTGAGGAGTCTTCAGGCGGTGTTCTCTTGCACCTTTCCTGACAACGTAGGTGTCGGTGTCGCGGACGTTTACCAGCTCAACGAAGGCCAAACAAAGCGCGGAGAAGCATTCCATAGCTTTTATACAAAGTTCGGCACTTTCAGAATCGGCGGCCCTACCGAGCTAATGGCAAGCCAAGTGAAATTCGGGTCTGACGTGGTTCTCTACACCGCCAAACGCCCTCAACAACGCTACTTCGGGAACTGACGGAATGGACGAGCTAAAAGAAGTAGCCGACCTTCTTTACAGCGCTGGCATCCCTATGCCGGGCTCGGAGATCAACCAAGAGGAAGCAGTCAGGATCGTCCGCGAACGCTTTCCGTACTCGGAATACTGCCTCGTCCGGGATTGGATTTGGATTGACCTACATTTGACGCCTGCACAGCACGCTGAGCTAGTAAGGACTCAGCGTCAGCCCGTACTCGCTTACGCACACACTGTGATTTACGACAGCTCGCGAAGGTGGGACGTAGGCGACTTCGTGCGCACGTCTCCCCTGCATGCTTTCCACGAAGGTTTTATCTTCCAGACCTTGAACAGCATCTACATCTTGCTGGGAGATGGCGTGCGCAAGCGAGCGACGCTTGAAACCGTTGGCCGCCTTTTTTGACCACAAGCTGGGCCCCGTGCGCTCCACTGCCAACGTCAAAATAACGAGGTAGTCACGATGGAAGATCAAAGCCGAACAGCCGATAACATCCGCTGCTCTGTATGTTGCGATCCATGCTTTCAAGGGCATGGCGGCACATTGCATGGGGATTGTCCGAATGATGCCGGAGGAAGTGCCCGCTACCTGGCTCACCTATGCCAAGGCTGCTTTTGTGGAGCGCTGTCTTACTTGCGGCAGGAGCGTCAGATCTTGAGCCTCTTCGATGACCAGCTGCCGGCCCCTGATGATTCATTGGGTTTGATCATCGATGCCGACCATGAGGTGAAGCCCTGATGCGCCAGTCGATCCACGATGAAGTGATGAAGCTGACATCTAGGCTCGCACAGAGATGTCATCCGCGCGTGGCAGAGCAGTACGCAGCGGAGTTGGCACGCTACGCACGTCTTGATACTGCGTGCGATGCGTTCAACGCCTTTACAGGTTGCCGACCAGCCGATGATGCAGACCTCTTCGATTCGCTGGCCCAGCGCCGAAGGTGCATCGCAGATTTACTCGCGGGCGCCAACCTTGATGCTTTCGAGCAGGAAAAAACTGATGGGGTGTTCCTGGCAATCCCATTCTTTGGCTGGTGCTCGGATAAACAGCCCGTGTTCCTGGTGAATCGAACGAGCCAGGCAGTCACCTACATGCGTCGGCGCTTGTATGCTTTTGCGAGTGCAGACGACGGCATCGATGAGTACCGAACTGCCGGCAGCGCTTTCGCTGACGGCATCGCTGCCGGAGCCGTCATCCAGCCTGGCGAGCGACTACAGATCGATGACTACTCGATGAGCTACGACGGTGACTTCGTGAGCATTAGACGTGTTGTGCTCATCATTGAAGGAGAGCGCGCAGAGTGGTTCGTCAGCGTTTCGAAGCTGGCAGGCTTTTTGTGGGACGAAGACCTGCATGGCTTCCACGAACTCAAAAGGATTCAGGACACCTGAGCCTCTAGGTGCTGTTGCAGCGTTTTCCGACTGAGGTGCACGCTGTGACGCGAAAGCTGCTTTGATAGGCCTGCCTACGAAAGCGCCTTTTAACGCCGTGCTCATCGAGAGTGCGAAGCTATCGTTCAAGGCATGACGCAGCTTGCTGGAGAAGAGTATATGACCCTGGTTGAAGAGGCACTTGCGGCAGAATTGCCGAAGGCGGCCATTGATTTCTTCGTCGTCTTTTCGAGATTCGAGTGCGCGCTGAAGCGCTCGGGCACTTACGCAATCGGCAACGAAGACAGGGTTGATCCTGACTGGGATGGTTTTGCCCGAGACCTTGGCCCGGCCTTCCTAAAACAAGTTATCGAGCAAGGAATTGCCTCTGTAATGGTTAACCGTCCTCCTAAGAAGCAGGTGAAGCTAGCGGACGGAGCGCTGGGGTGGAAAGACATAGGGCCTGTTCAGAACACGGCGGAACTCTTTCTGGCGATCCGTCGAGCTCGCAATAACCTGGCTCATGGTGCGAAGTATCGCGACGGAGGCACTGGCCATATAGATCTCGTCGAGGGATCCGAACGAGACGATGAGCTTCTCAATCAGTCAATGGCGGTGCTGGAGTTGGCTCTGATGGAGCGCCCAGAAATCCACGGCTTCTTTCGACGCTACTGAGGAGTGGTTATGAACGAGCCCGAAGAGAACAAAATCATGTACGCATACTTTCAGATGTGGGAGCCATTTCGTCAGTCGCTGATTGAGCAGCACCGGTTCTACATCGAGCAGGGAAAAATGAAGCTGCTCTCCCAATTTGAGAACATGGAGCAGGAAGCGGACGAGGCCGGGACGCGCTGGCTAGAAGACCACGCGCACCGCTTTGACCCTGACCGGCACGATCCAGGGGGCTTCGAAGAGGACGCCTACCATGTGGGCATTGAGTACCACCAGCTACTGACCGAGCTGCGAGACCAAACCCGTCTCAGTCTTGTCGCAGGAATGTTCCACGCCTGGGACAAGCAGCTCCGTGGCTGGTTGTTGAAGGAGATACGGCATTGGCATATCGGCCAACATGTCACTAACAAAATCTGGTCAGCCAGTTTTGAGGACATCGAAGAGTTCCTGGACGGCCTTGGTTTAGCGAAGAAGGACTCCACCTATCTCAAAAAGCTGAGTGTGTGCCGCTATGTCGTGAATGTTTACAAGCACGGAGACGGAAAATCTCTGGAAAAGCTTAAAGAAAAGCATCCCGAATACCTGCGAACCCTCTTCCCCGGAGCCGATCCCACCGATGCAATTTGGCTAGATCACACCCATCTTGCTGTTTCCAATGAGCAGCTGGATGAATTTTCCAGTTCCATTGTCGAGTTCTGGCAGTCCCTGCCAGACAGCATCTATGGGAACGCTGGTGAAACGACGCCCAGGTGGTTCGATACTGCTTTGGAGCGAGATATTGAGGAGCGTCCCTGAAGCGCCCCAGGCGCTTTTTTAGCAAGAGGGCTTCGCTAGACATCAACACAATCTGACCGGGACGAGGCGGAACTACGTGAACACACGCTGGCGGGTGACCGTTAACTGGGTGGGGAGTCGGACAGGCCTGGAGCATTTTCTGGAGCAGGTTGAGTCTCGGCTTTGTCTGGCGGGCGATACTCTGGAGGTCGATCCGGCTGAGCTCAAGAACTGTAAAGAAGCTGGTGACGCGCACGATCATGCGGAAGGGATCGTTCAAGCAGCTAGCGCAGCAGCATCATTGGCAGCTCCTGGGCTGAAATTTAATATTGGTACGGTAATCGGGGAGAAAGCAGGGATGCCTCCATCCCAGTATGTCTTTGCCAAGATGATGGCTGGGTTGCAGATCAGCAGTTCGTGCCATCTCGACGTCTATGACACCTCTGGCAATAGGATTCTGCCAGTGCGTTGGCCAAGGCATGTACTCGATCAGCCTGTCGTTAAGCACGCTTTGGAGATTCTTGCCTCTCTTGAGGACGGCGACTGGGGCGGGCTCTTCAAGCTCATTGAGCTGCTGCAAAGCGACAGGGCATCCTTAGCCAAATGGGAACTGAAGGCCAGGTTGGATAGGATTAGCCGCCACGCAAATAGCCCAGCGGCGGTAGGACTCAATGCTCGGCATGCAATTGAGAGGAGTGCCCCACCCAATTCATCTTTGTCGTTCCCAGAGGCAGTTTGCGACGTCAGGGAGGCTGTCACTCGGTGGATCGAGTCGAAGTCAGTTTGAGTAACTGTGCACGCAGCTTTTCAGCCGAACGGCTCGATTGTTGTGCCAACGGTACTCAACGCCAACGCCGTCCCTTCTAGCCATGCGGGCCGCTCACTACTGGCCGATCTGCGTCTAGGCGTTCTGGAGCGACTCAGCTCTCGGCCACATGGCATCTAAGGGGCGAAGACGAGTTTCTCACCAGGAACCAGGTTGAAGTTGCAGTCTTCGGCAGGCAGGCCGTTCCTCTTGAGAGCATTTATGGCCTCACCTTTTTCGGTCAGGTCTAGCAGCATTTCGCGCTCAAGGTCTTCTAGGTGGGACAGCATATGCAGGAAGCCCTCCAGCACTTCTTGACTGTCTTGCATGAGCTGCAATTTGGACTCCTCAACCGACCTGATATTGAGCGGTTGAATTCCCGAGTGGGCTGCTTCTGAATTCCTCAGCCGGTTCACCAAGGCCATGTGATCCATAGCGCAATGCTCAAACTCAAGGCACAAATGGAATGGGTGTGCCAGCGTGCCAACGAGCGATACCGAGTGGGGCTTCTTACCATCATGACGCTTGCAGTCTGGGCACGGGGACTCTAATAGAGCCCCCAAGGCCATTCGTCCGTACCG
Source organism: Pseudomonas campi (assembly GCF_013200955.2). Lineage (NCBI taxonomy): Bacteria > Pseudomonadati > Pseudomonadota > Gammaproteobacteria > Pseudomonadales > Pseudomonadaceae > Aquipseudomonas > Aquipseudomonas campi. The sequence continues at coordinate 619,709 of NZ_CP053697.2, read as the reverse complement.
GGGCTCTGGAATCTGGGTGCAGTACAGGAGCTGCTTGATTGCGACCTCACAGAGCCGTGCCGAGTACATGAGCACTTCGTTGTAGAGGCGGACTCGCTCCACCTCTGCATCTACTTCGTTGTGGCCTAGCGTGTCGGTAGTTGCGTACTCATGAGCGGCGTTAATGGCCCGCGCCATGAGCAGTTGCAACGTCACACCGCTGGTGGTGTAGGGATTCGTGAAACCACCCCACGAAGGGGATCTCGGTGCTGGCATTAGGGCTAGCTGTCCCCGCTGCTGCATCCACGCCCGCATATCGCCTGCTAGTGGCAGGATGTTCAGCCCAGCGATTCTCTCTCCCAGCCACCGAAACGCCTGCGGACTATAGCTCCACGAGTGGTGGCTACCGTGCCACTCACGTTTTGATGGTGTTGCAGTGGTGTTCGCCATCATTGAAGTACCGAAGCCGCTGAAGAGGCTGCCTTGGATTCTAGCGCTGAGCTTGCCGGCCAGACTGGATCGCGCGTCCTAGAGCCAGCATGGACTCATATTTACGCCTTGGAGGAAATGGAGGAAAGCTCCTGGGTGGAAGAAAGCCCCCAGTGGTAGGCAGCAACCGGCCAGAAGCAGACCTCTTTTCTGCACTTCGCCAATATTTACTAGTCATAAAAGGCTATGGTCATGAGAAGCTGCTGGACATGAGATTACACTAGCGTTAGTTATGCCTCTGCTCCTGGGTGCCTCGCTCTACACTCTGATGACACAAGAGAATAACTAGATAACAAGGATTAGTTATGGAAAAGCATTACCTAATAATTGATGAATCAGGCGCCAAGGGCTATTCGAGAAACCCTGAGCAAAGCGATGGCGAACTTGGAGTTATGACAGGACTCATGATACCTGGCTATACCTATGCAAGGGTTAAAAAGCTATTCGAATCATCAGCGGGAGATCATAACCTCCCAGAAAAACGCCATATAACCGACATCCCTACGGAAGCTCAGCAGGCCAGCCGGGATAAGATATTCAATATTTTTAAAATGTGCGGGATTCCCTGGCTTTATGATGCGATATTCACGCATGGCCTCTACGAGTCAGAATTTTTAGAAAATCGCGGCGGCAATAATAATGAAAGAGAGCTATTACACGCAAAACTCTTTATAAACGTAATGATCAAGGCTTTTGCTTGCCTGCATAAATTTCGAGATCAAGAGATAGAATTAATAGTAATCTCTGATCAACTTGATAGCGGAACCATCAAGACCTTCAAAAGAGAGCTATCTCCTTACCTGGACTTTCTACACAGAAAACCTATAAATAAAGACATCACCTCGTTTAACCGAGAAACCAAAAAAATCATCAAATCCACACATACATCTTCATTGTCACCCGAGAGCAACACCCCAAGATTTAAAAAGCTAGATGTGAGCATAATTTGCGAAGACTCGGCAATTACATTCGCTGCTGATATTCTCGCCAATTGCACACATTTCTATATCAAAAAGAACTATATCGAACGCAACATCACGAAGCTAAACTCTATACAGGCAATAGCGGGCCATCCTCTAGAAGATTTAGTAATGCATACATACGATGGTGATGACCCCTTAGCTTGGCAGCCTAGCGACGTTGTGTATCGCAGAAACAAAGACAAGCCGACTTGAAATGACAGTGCAAGCCCAGCAGGAAGCTGCTGACAACCTGAGGGCCTGGCTCATCTAAGCCACCAGACACTCAGTCAGAATAAAAACAGACAACTTACAACCAGGATTTTTCATGTTAGCTCGTGAACACGCGCTCAAACGCATAGTGGCGCATCTAGCCAATATCAGCACCCAGGCTGAGCTGTTAGGGAAGCTTCATTTCTTTGACCTCAATATTGTCGCAGAGGACTTCTACCAAAGGCTTCTTAATGAGGTATACGGGTACAACCTTGCAAACCTCAATCAAAAGCAACTAAATACACCCTCTATCGACCTAGCCGACTCAGCATTGAAGCTGGCAGTTCAAGTCACAACACAGCGCAACTCAACCAAAGTCCAAAGCACGTTAAATAAGTTTACTAAGCACGGACTGGGAACAACCTACAAAACCCTTAAGATCGTTATCATTGGCACGCGAACCGGAAATTACAAAAATCTGTCCATTCCAAACGGCGTCTCGTTTGATACAAAAGCAGACATAATGGATAACGTATCCCTAATCAAAGATATAGAGAAAAAATCTACGCCTGACATCCAAGCCATTTTGGATATTATGGATAGTGAAATCACGCACAACACTGGCGCTTTATCGATACTAGACACACCAGACAAAGACGCCCTTCTAAATCTTCGAAACCTACTGGATCGCCCTGCCTTACAAGACCCATGGGGTCAAGAGGATAGCTATGCTAATTTCGGGAGCTCAATCTCAGGACTTATTGAGCTAATCAACACAGGCAAAATTTCCGGAACGCTCGCCACAAAGCCCAGGTTCGCCTACGAAGACAAAAAAATAGCTGAGCAACTTAACACCACCTATGATCAACTTCGCTTACTGCGCCGACTGTTCCAGGCCCATGTCAGAAGCGGAGAAATCGACTTAGCCAACAACAAATGCAACTTCCACACATCTCAAGCAGAAGAAGCATTTGATGCGCAACGCAATGCAATAAACGCTCACTTCAACTCGATAATAGCTCCATTTGGCTATCAACCGCTCCCGAAAGTAAACTAGTTCAGATAATCACAGGATCTAAAATGCTGCCCGAATTACCGCGCCGGCTTATTTCCCAGTCTAATTGGATTGCGTTCTTAGCGGGGACTGATGACCCCAACCAGGTTTACTATGGGGGTGCCGAATACCCGATGTATTCCGATGCGTGGGTAGTGGGTGAGCTTGATGACGAACTAGGCCCCTATGCCCTACTAAATGCAGTGCCTTTTAATCGTGAAAATAGGGCTGCAATCGCAATCATACTGAGGGTTTTTTTCTACGAGCCCCACACGATAATCTCTAACCACAATCTCCCACTTAAAACTGTTGACGATGGGTATCATGGCGCCTGGTTTTCTGAGGAGCTGGCCGCTCTAACCTCGCTCGCGCTTGGAATTAGACTTAAGTGTGGTGATGAAATCCGGCGCTTTGATGATAGAGATCCATATGGCCGGTTCGTCTCACCTTGGACTAAGCACGCTCCCACACTCGCCTATCGACATAACCAAGCCATCATTCCCGCCCCTCCGCAAGTATCATTGAACGACATCAGAGCCCGCTTGCAGACCATTCCGCATTTAGATCCTTATCTATATAAAGAACTAGTGCGTGCAGCTCGTTCCTATCAGGACGCATTGTGGATAGCTGAATCAGAGCCACACCTTGCCTGGCTGCTGATGGTATCTGCGCTAGAAATTGCAGCGAGCGCTCACGTCACATTGAGGGGCACGCCTGCCGATAATTTGGAGGAGTTACAACCTACGCTGGCGGAAATTGTTCATAACTCCGGAGGAGATGAACTTCTTGACGGAGTAGCTGATCAGCTCAAGAATCTTTTTAGTGCGACAAAAAAATTCCTTCTTTTCTGTGAGGAGTTCTATCCTCCAGAGCCAGCTGTAAGGCCTGATCATGGCTATCAAAGAATCGAGTGGAATTGGCCTTCGTTGAAGAAGATCTTGAAGAAGGTTTATGAGTTACGATCCCGTGCGCTGCATGCGGGAGTTCCTTTTCCAGCCCCAATGTGCACCCATCCAGATCGCCGAGAGTCTGGTGCTCCTGCTGAAAGAGCGATAACTGCTCTTGCATCTCAAACGCTTGGCGCCCAATGGATACCAGAGGATGCCCCTATCACACTCCATACCTTCCAATACATTGTTAGAAGCGCATTGTTGGCCTGGTGGGATCATTTGGCGGAATCAGCTAAGCAGGCCGACAAATAACGCCTGAGCTCTTTGGCGAAAGAGGGGAGTTTATAGTTGGCCGTCTTTTTAAACTCTGGCCAAATCATGGCCGATTTTCTATCGGCCCTTGACGAAATCTGGACTCGCCCCCCCCCTACATCTCACCCACGCACTCCGATTAGCTCATCCCAGCGCGTGGTGTATCGCTGGCTCAGCATCTCCCGGCGCATCGCCCATTTCGGCTTCGCCGGGATTCTCCCAATGCGCACCGCGCCTCTACCTTCACGCTGATTGATCTGGTCGACAACCTTCATCAGTTGCTCTGAGCCAGAGCGCGGTTTGAGCGCAAAAAGATCTGGCGTCAGCTCGCCGCGCTGGCTCAGATTCATCAGCAAGATGGAGCACTTCGAGAACGGATATCCAGGGCGGTAGATCTGACTCAGGCCTCGCTGGGCGAGCGCTAGAATCTCACGCGTGTCATCGGTAGGCGCAGGCAAAGCCAAGGTCACCGCGTTGGCGTAACGCGGCCCATTGAGATCGGCCAGCTGCGTCTGAAGGCCTACCTGAATGGAGCTGCACAACGAGTTCTGAGCGCGGAGCTTCTCGGCGGCGCGTGCCACATAAGCAGCCAGTGCCTCGCGAATAGGCGGCAGCTCCGTCTGGCGCACCCCAAACATTTTGCTTGAGGAGATCGCCTCTTTAGGGGGCGGGCCTTCGTTGAGACCGATGCAGCTGATACCGCGCAGCTCCCTCGCAGTGCGCTCCATTGTCACCCCGAACGTTTTGCGCAGCGTACCGATATCGAACGCAGCTAGATCCCATGCTGTCGCGATGTTCAGAGCCGCAAGCCTGGCCGCCGAGCGATGGCCCACGCCCCATACCTCGGACACGGGGGCCAGGCGAAGGAGCTTCTCCTGCCGGACAGGGTCAGTCAGGTCGAGCACACCACCAGTACCCTTCCACTTTTTCGCTGCCCAGTTCGCAAGCTTTGCCAAGGTCTTGGTTGTGCTGATGCCAACGCCAACAGGCATACCGATCTCGCGCGCCAGGCGCTCGCGAATGCTGCGACCCAGTGCTGCTGGATCAGCCACACCGGTCATGTTCCCCCATGCTTCATCGATGGAGTACACCTCAATGCTTGGTAGCATCTCAGCCATCAAGCGCATCACTCGATTGCTAATGTCTGCATACAGCGGGTAGTTGCTGGAGCGTGCCACCACGCACTGGCGGCGTAACTCATGGCGCACCTTGTGGTAAGCGGCACCCATGCCGATGCCCAGCGCCTTGGCCTCAGCTGAACGGGCGATGATGCAGCCGTCATTGTTCGACAGAACCACAACTGGCCGGCGCTTGAGTTCTGGTTGGCAGATGCGCTCGCAGCTGCAATAGAACGAATTGCAGTCGATGAGCGCGAACACTCGACGCATTGCGCTCATGACGACACACAGCTGACCACCCAGCTGACTACGCCCCAAACCTCGATGATCTCTTCACCGTCCAGTTGGACATCCGGAACGATAGGGTCAGCGGCTTTAAGCCAGCGGCCTCCGAAAAGATCACGCTGAACCAGCCGCACCCTGTAGCCATCGTCCAGGTCGACCACCACCAACTTGTTGTCCAAGTGACTGGCCGCTCGATTAACGATTAGCCGATCACCCCGGAAGATACCGAAGCCGATCAAACTATCGTCTAGCACCTGCACACCCCATACGTGCGGAGCACCCAACCCGGTCAGTCGATCCAGGGAAAGCCCTTCTTCCCTTTCGTCTTCGGCTGGCGACTGGAAGCCAGTAATACGCAGGTCTGTGGCCACGTCGGTCAGCAGGCGTTCGCGTAGCCTCTCACCACGGGCCAGAATCGAAAGAGATGACATCGGAGCATCCTAAAATACTGTATATGCAAACAGTATTTGCGAAGCTTTGAGATAGGTCAATCAGGGAGGACAGGCGGTCGGTGCTAAAGCGGATCACCGCCTAACACAGCGCCCCCAGTATCACCCTCACAGCCGGCTTCCGGGCCTGGACTCCATTCCAGGCGCGCCTGTTGGGTAGTCAGATCAACGAGCAGGCGTCGGTCTAAGCAACCCATCGCTTGGTCGGCCACTGCCTGCATCTTGGTCTCTGTCCATGTTTGCACGACGTAGCTGAAGACCTGGGCTTCAATATCCTCGCCCTCGGTGTGATGCAAAATCGAGGCATACGCTTCAGTGCAGCGGGCGCTAGCTAAATCGCAGCGAATCTCGACGGCATTGGTGCCGGGAGCGACGTAACCCTTGTTGGTTTCCCAGCTCCCCCAAATCAGTAGCTGCCCGTCTTGTTGCTCTACTTTCAACGGGGGGCGTATGACGGTGTGAGGGGATTCGACAGTGGTCGGAGCCACAAACCATAGCACCGTATATGCCGAGAGCAGCGACGAGGCGAGAGCAACGGCGAGGTATCTGAGGTAACGCATGTTCGAACTCCATTTCAAAGGGGAATGCCATCCTGGCGATCAGAGTCTAGAACATGAACCAGCGTTTGCAGTGCGAGGTAAAAAGCATGTGCGGAGGTGTAGAGGCCAGAGAGGCCGACAAGGTCTGGAAGATCTACTTCCCGAATCCTAAGGCAGCGCTCCCTGTGTTGTTGGAGGACAGTGGGCAGCTAGACTGGATCAGGTGGGGCAGGCGCAGAGAGCAGCCCGGCTCCGGCCCTGAGGGCGGATGGGCAAGGCTCTGTACAGTGCAGGCTGGCGGCTGGACTAAATACCGCCCGCACCGAGCGTTCGGCCTGGTTCAGCGCTTTATGGAGAAAGAAGGTCGAGCAGGTGAGAAGAATCGGATATCACACTGGTTCGATGTGCCAGAGGGCTATGCCCTGGAGTGCCTGGTCATTGGGGAGGGCGAGCAGCGGAAGGTCTATGTAATCACCACCGAACCACCAGCAGAGTACGCTTGGATTCATGATCGATGGCCACTACTCACAGCGCTTAAAGTCGAGTAAGCGAAACGGCATAATCAAGCCTGGTCAGGAATCAGGGAATCGCTTCCGATGTCGACTAGAACGCCCATCACCCGCGCCTATTGTCTCCAGCTAGGCGAGGTACTCTCCATCGCCGAAGCCCGGCGAGCCTTCCTCTCTCTCCCCGAACCCCGCAGTCGCTTCGATTTCCTGTGCTCGAACGAAACGTGCCGTAACCTCGCCACGAAAGCCAAGATCACTGCCGTCAACTACGACAAGCAGCCGAGCGACACCTATCGGGCAGCGCACTTTCGCGAGAACACAAATTACACCCACGCCCCCGATTGTGAGTGGATGATTGACGAGGATGCTGAGGAGGTCGACGGCAAACTGCCAGGTGAAACCGAGAGCGATGCCTTCCTACGTCGAGCTCGACGCAAGCTGCATGACTACATCGATGTCTTTGAACCATCCCCTGAAAAAGAGACTGGAGGCGGTTCGGCGGGCAGTACTCCGGAGGGCGGAGCAGTCGAAGGCCGGGGTCGAAGCGTAGGAACAGGCAGGGGTGAAAAGCAATCCAGGAGCCACCGTACCAGTAGCTTAGAGCGACTAGTGGAGTGCTACCAGCAAGCACGCCAGGAACTCTCTTCAGATGAGTTCAAGGCGATGAAGCTGCGAGTGGTGGGCGAAGGCGAGATGCCTCTGTCCTGGTTCTTCAAGAGCATCCCCTACGCCAAGCTGGGAGCCTCCAATCGCGTTCTCCATGGCGGAGCAAGCCTAGTCGGACGCTATGGCGCTGGCTTCAAGCTGAGGTTTTACGACCGCCTCGATGGCAAGCTCGTTTTCCTCTACGTGTCCAAAGAGCAGATGGGCGAGTACCGCTTCCAGCGCTATCTCGACGGGCTCCTGCGACAAGAGGATGCAGACTATTTTCGCGTCTTCGCCCTAGGGGAACTGGCCCTCTCACCCACGGGGAAAAGCATCGACTTGCAGATCAGTGATCTGAAGCAGTTGGTGGTAATTCCGGGTCAGAAAAAGTCCTCCGACCCAGCTCCCGAGAAATAGAGCACTAGGGGCGACTGAGTCTGGCTGCGCACGAAGACTCAGTTCGAAATGTCCTCGCGGGCACCTGCTCCGGGCCGTTAATCAAGCAGCTCGATCAGTTCGAAGGCGCGCTTTCAAAATCAGCTTTATTGCCTTGAGCGCCACTTCGTAAGCGTTCCCCAGGGCCAGGTCGTCTACGGCTCCCTTGTGGATCAAAGCCCCTCGCAGGTCATAGGCATGCACCACGTCGCGCGTAAACTCCTGCAATTCGGAATCGGGCAATGGTGCAACATCCAGGATGAGCTGACGGACTCGGCGCCGAATTGAGGTTTCCTTGCGAAAGCCGATCTCCCTGCTCAAGGCTTGCAAGGCATCGCGAGCATCCGCGTCGGGCTCGTCATCGAACTTGGCTTGCACCCTATCTGCAAAGTCATTCAGTAGCGCAACGGCAGCTGGGTGCTTCTCTGTCACTGGCGATAGAACCTCAAGCGCCATTATGAGAGTTAAGAAGCGGGCCCTGATGGACGTCTCCGAAAGGTGCGCCAAGTACAGATCGAGCGCTGTGGCGAGATCCGAAGATAGCAGCCCACAGGTGGCACCAAGCTGAATGCCTTCGCCTAGCGCTTGTTCTACCAGGGCCCACGGAGTGGAGCTATATCCCGTGCCGCTCATTGAGGCGAAACGGATGTGCTCATCACTCCTGTACACCGTGATGCCAGCTTCTTCAGTCAGTCCATGCACCGGCCCAGTGTAAGGAAGGTCGAACTGACTATTGAGATTCCTTCCCGCCTGTTCAGGATCCGCTGCTCGTGTAATTCGGCGTTGCTCAAAGTACGGGACGAAGGAGATGTGTCTATCGATAGCAAGATTCCACAGCCCGACCGTCAACTGTGGGGCGTAAGCCAGCGCGGCAGCTTCGGAGTCGAAGTCGTGAGCCTCCAGTACGAAGTGGCCAGACCTTAGCTTCGCTGTGATTTCCACCGGCCCGGCTTTAAAGGTGGGTTCGGCTTCCAAGCCAAGCACCGATTTTTCTTCAAGCAGCAGTACGGAGAGACGCAACGTCCATTTTTCAGCGGGCAGCATGAAATCCCCTTTATTCAGCGAGCAGCACGTAGTGTTCTATCGGTGCCCCGTCGACATGGCTGCTCGGTTCTGAGCAGCTAGAAGCCCGCAAAGTAGCGCCGACGCTTCGACTTGTAACTGTACTGATTGAAATGGCTGTCCAGCCAAGCAGAGGTCTGCGCCTTTAGATAGCCCGCGTCAGGGTCGTTCTTATCGCTGTTGGCTAGCTTCCGGACGATGTAGCGGGCGTAGTGGTGGTCGAAAATGCGCATGTACTCACCGAAATAAATATCGGCGACTCGGGTATCCCCACAGATCACGAGCATGTTCTCGTCGTTGGTAGTTTGGGAGGGTTGGCTGAAATTCGCAGACCCCGTCACCACCAATGGATCGTCCTTGAGGGGATCAACCAACATGAACTTGTTGTGGATGTAGTCGTTGGTGTTCAACGGGTTGCCACGTTCCGCCAGGAAGTCCCCAAATACGCCGTCTTCGAAGTACCCGCCAGACGCGAAAATGACATCGTGATCTTGGCCTATGGTCTCGCTGTCCCTGAGATCATCGTCCTTCACGATGTAGCGCAGCACGTCGTTGTTTCTTGCGATGACCTCGCTGAAGACCTTGTCCAGATGGAATGCCAGTGTGATGCAGGCGATCTCCTGTGCATCCGCCATCCTGTCTGCGTACCACTGAAGGGCATCGCTACTGACCTTGGCGGGATCGCGCGGACTGAACACTGGGAGGGTGACGCCAGTGCTGGGCCGACCCTGCGGTAGTGCACTGAGCTTGCGCAATTCGGGTCGCAGCTTCGATGGCGTGAGGTTGTCAGCCAAGAGCGCCCAGTAATCCAGGTAGGCCTGCGCGACGGTCGGGCTCCAGACGATATGCCCTACGTTCGATTGCCCAAAAATCCCACCCACGGAGATGTTGGTTGAGCCTGTCCATACCGCCACCGGCTTCTCGTTCTGCAAGAGCACGATGAATTTGTTGTGCCGAATACCCTCGGTGACCGTACGCGGGATTACAGATTTCATCTCGTCGAGGCGCGCGTTCCGAATCGTTTCTCGATTGTGTTCCTTGTAGTTGCTCTCATCGTCGTAAACGATCTGAACATCAGCGCCCGCTTCCACGGCTTTGGCAAAGGCGTTGGCAACTGGCTGGTACTGGAATTCGTAGAACGCTGCGCGCAGGCCATATTGGCCGTCTTCAGCAAGGCCTATGAAGCTCGTGAGTGCTTCAAACAAGCCCCGAGAGAGCCAGACCATCTCTTCGGATTCAGGGTTGTTTCGGTCAGGCTCTAGATTCCCAAATCTGCGTGCATACGCTTGTGACCCGATGACGCCACGATTGAAGTAGACGTCGTGGGCAGCTTCATCGTTGCGCTTGTCCGGATGCAGGAGGTACTCGATCTCCGTAGAGATTTCGACTGTTACAGAAGAGAACTCATCGAGCTTCAGCAGTTTGATCTTCCCGTAGACGGGAACAATCCTGTAGCGGTAGGTACGGTTGGTTTGGGCTGTGTAATCAGCCCATTGAAAGCTCTGAATGGGATGGCGGGCGGTGCTGACCGGGGTGCCAGGCGGAAGGCCCTTGTCGACGTCCTTGAAGCGCTTGATACCGGTCAACCAGTACCGCTCAACAGTCTCTCCCTCCTCTAGCTCCTCCCGTTCAATTGCAAAGCCCATGAGGTCTTCTTTCTTGTGCTCGCTCCCTGGTGTGAAATCCCAGGCCAACACCACCACGTAGGTTCCTGCAATTGCTCGCACACTCAGGACTTCACCGCTCACAGATTTACGCATCGCCGCATCCTCCATGGGTGACCGCTGACGCCTTCCTAGCGGGGAAATGAACGGTTAAAGGGTAGATGCGTTCGCCGTAATTGCTGCACTTGCCGTGTGAAATTTCAGAGATTACCAATACGGCCCTGACCTACACCGGGGAGAGGGCAGTCGCGAGTGGAAATCTGAGTTCGAGGTAGGGCGATTCCTAGAGCTCGAAATCGTCGGTCGAAGATCGGTCAGCGCAGAACACTGATTTGAGTCGAGGGATAGGGTGCACGGTAATAGCGCCGTGGCACTCGGCTGAATAGGTCAGGTTGTAGGCCCCGCTCTTCAGCCCAAAGTGAGGATGCTTGTCCTGTTCGATGTCCACCCAAAGGCTGGCCGTGCGGGAGTGTCCACGAAAGGCGTGGGAGAAGAAGAAAATCCAGCTGTTGTCCGACCGTCTGGGGTGCTTCAGGCGATAGTCCTCGAACTGAAAGCGCTCAAAGGCTTTGGCCTGGAAGATCACCATGGGCCTGAGGCCGCGCTGAAGTGACGCCTCGACAAAGGACTTGAGCGCTATCAGATCCACCTTGTGAGCCAGCATCAGGGCGAGACGCTTCTGCGAATGGACGCCGTCGAAGTCGACGCCATCGACGTGTGTCTCCACGTCCCACTCGCCGGAGGCGTGGTAATGGCGGATCCAACTGTACTGCCAGAAGGTCGATGTCTTCCGATAACTGCACGCCTGGCCGGGCTTATGGCTCCAGTGCCACTCGTAGATATCACCCAGCTTGGCGGCGAGCTCCTCATTGCAGCAGGGGCAATGGCCGCTCTCATCTCGCGTCGCGGGAATGCGCCTGCCGTCATTGGTGCGTGCAAGATACATCGGATCGATCTGTCCTTGAGCCGAGTCACCCCTCCAATCTACCACCTGAAAGCCAGCAGTCATCCCGGTTCTTCCACCGCTGATTCCGAACCGGAAAATATTTTGAAACTGCCTGGTGACACGCTAAAAGGTGTGCATAGCCCCAATCTCAGTTCCTAATTTGGGAGCCGAGGAAATTTTTGCAGGTGGTACTGGCACGCGGAAAGTGGCCATTAAATGGGTGTCCCTTAAATCAAGCGGGACACCCCAAATGAACAAGCAGTTGGTCAGCATCCTCCACCTGGTAGCAGTTGGCGTACTAGCAGTTTCCAAGATCCTCGCCTGGGTGGGAGATGAGCACCCTCCAGTCGCCCCCACTTCCAACTACTACCTCATCATCGTTCCTGTACAACCTTACGCCACTACCCAGCGGTTCGGTGAGGAGCGACTGCCCGTCCAGTTTTGGTCGATGTGATTCACGAGCGGTGTGTAGGGATTAGTCGGCAGGTGCTGCTGGCTTCGCCAGGGCGGAGTCCTCCAGCAACTTCCATAGACGCTGGCTGCCTCGCGACCGCGTCCGGCCAGCAGCTGCCTATCGTCGTTGATAGTTAGCCGCACCATCGCAGGCTCTTCAGCCCTTCAAGGACAGTCACCGACCGGTTTTTTGTTAGCATCGTACCCATCAAAATATGGAGGAGTGACGATGGCAGAGAGAGCTGACTTTGAGGTGATGCTGGATGGTGAGGCTCAGGACTTGCGGGCACTCAGTGGGCGAGGGGTATCCACAGAGTATTTTCATATCTGGGGAGGTGTCGATCACTATCTCGATTGCCAGAATGATTATTTCAGCTTTAATTCGATCTACTTCGAAGGGGAAGACGACGAAAACCTGATCTGGCAGATTTCTTACGAGTTGGTGAGTCTATTCAATGGCGCTACAAACCTGTTTTATAGAGATGCTAGGCCGCTGAGCATTCACAGGATACTTCTAAATGGGCAGCAACTGAACTGGCGTGAGCCCATGTTGCCGTTGAGCCTACTTCAGAGGCCTGCAATTTATCAGTATAAATGGAATGAAGAGATGAAAAAGGCTCTTCAGGTTTCCGCCAGATTTGGATTAATGATCCTGGCAACTGAGAATGAAGACGTCTACATGCTCTTGAAGCAGTTTGAGCTGGATAATAGCTGGGTGGGATACTACCGCCTCATGGAGACAATCGACTCTCATGCCAGGATAAAGGGGATCACCATTGGAGAGGATAGGAAAGAACGGGAAAGCTTCACGTTTACTGCGAACAACTACTCCCTGACAGGCTTCGACTCCCGGCATGGCTTCAAAGACAAGGTCAAGTCAAGCAAGCAGCCGATAATGCAGGTTGATCAGGCGCATTCTTTCATATCAAATATGTGCAAGTCATATCTTCAAAAAGCATATCCGAATTATTTAAGATTCGCATAAAAGCCGGCCCGCGTGGCCGGTTTTCTTTTTCTGATTATCAGTAGTTGTGCTTGAGACAAACTTGGTGCTATGCGAGAGCGCATCATGAGCTTTGGTGTAATTCAATTGCTCATTTGTCTCAATCAAAATTCAATAGGGATTTAGAATCATTTATGGCTGGATTGGCCACTGAAGAGACTCCGTAAACCAACCTAGGCAAGTGAGGTGAAGTTTGTGACGAACAAGGATGAAGATAAAAAGAAGTCGTTGATGGATCTGGCGACTCTGGAAGACTTCGCGCATATCAATCCAGCCTCAATCATGGCGATGAGTAACTCGTTGCACTTTCACACGCTGGAGCATGCGTTTAGAGAGGCTGCTCAGGCCGCAGAAAATGCAGGCGATGCCGCTGCTTTTAGGGCCTACAACATCTTGGCAGTTGTCTGTAGCTATCACTTCAATCCCAGCAGGCCAGACACCTTCTCTCCTCAGATCATTTTTAAGGGTAAGAGGACGCTCATCCCGAGTGATTACCTGGGCGAGCAGCAGGGAGTTCTTGTCCAGATAGCCGAGCAGATTGACCACCCATTGCTTCGGGCTCGGATCGCTGACAGCTGTTGGTATGTCAACCGAAGGCTTCATGCTGTCGCCGCGCTTGCCGCCAGTTCGTATTTGAATGCGGTAGAGCTCTTTTTCAAAAGAGAGCTGCTCGATCAATACGAGTCGGATTTTGCGGTTCCCTTCAAGGTGGTTGATCTCATTGATCGGGCGTTCGCTATCTATGCCTCTGCTGGCAAGCGGAATGAAATCCCAGACAGTGCCAAGGAGGTGCTGAAACGGGCCTATGAAACGGCCAAGGACAATGAGTGTCTGGTCGCCTTCGTGAGGGTATCGTCCATTGCGCAGTCCAGTGGGCTGCTTGAATGGCAGGAAATTGCGGCTGTGGCCGAGGCACTGGCACAAGCTACGAAAGATAAACAATATGCTGAGGCAGTGAAGAAAGTCTGGCTCCATGCGGCTCGTGCTTATCTCAAGGTGGACAATAAGGAATCTGCTGTCAGATGCAGGGTGAATGCAGTCGAGCAGACGCTACGGATGCGGGACTCAGTTAGCACCGCCATGGCAAAAGCTTCATGGACACGCAGTGCTATTGGTGAACTCCGTGCAATTGGCGGTATGGCGCAGAGAATCGAGCTCCTCAAGAAGGAGCTCCAGCAGCACGAAGAGGATTCGCTTTCCGAGTTTGGCTCGTTCAGTGTGCCGATGGATTTAACGGATGAGCGTCGGGCAACGATAGAGGAATTCGAGCCGCTTGATGCTCACGAAATGCTGCTGCGGCTGGCATTCACAAGTCGCGCCCCAGACAAAATTGCCCTTCATAAAAACTGCCTGGAGAAGAGAGACAAATACTTCTTCTCGTCGATGTCCGGCAAGTCCTATGCCGATGAACGAGGAAAGGTGATCGCGACAGCGGAGCATGTGCCGCATGGCAGTGAACCATCAGGGGAGTGGTTTGATCACGAAAGCCTTAGTGAGGCGGGACTTCACTACCATATAGCGACAGAGGCTTTTATTCGGCCAGCGTGCATCACGATGAGCCGCTGTCAGCTCATTGATGATCGGCATTTTGAGCCCATTGTTTGTAGCAGTGAATTCGTGCCACCAGGGTTCGAGGCAATTTTCTCCCAGGGCTTTTCTAAGCTTGTACAGGGGGACATGGTCTCGGCAGCTCACCTGTTGATCCCGCAGCTTGAGAGCGCCCTCAGGCATGTGCTGAACAGCCGCAGATCGAATACAGCCAAGCTGAATGTGGATCTCACGCAAGAAGATCAGTCACTCAAGCAGTTGCTCTCGAACTACTGGGGGGAAATAGAGCAGGTGTTCGGGGTGGATAACACGTACCTATTCCACATTCTGTTCAACCTCAAAGGTGGCCCAATGCTAAGGCACGAAGTGGCGCACGGTAAGCTTTCAACGGCGCAATGCTTTGAGCCTTCATGCATTTATGCGTGCTGGTTTATTTTCCACCTTACGTGTGTCCCTCTAGCCCCGCACTGGAACTCAGTAATAGCAGGAGCGATTCAAGAAATTGCGAGCTAAAAGGCGGTGCTTAGGAGTTGGCTTAATCTGGAGTTTGTAATGAGCTCCACATGCGGCATGCAGCAGAATCTGGGAAGGTGGCGCTTTGCATACAAAGGTTTGCGAGGGATGAAATGGATAACTCTGAATATAGGCCTCCGACTAAGCACGCTAGGGTCAATTTCGCAATAATCCGTTGCCTGAGAGATACAGGTGATGGGGATTACGTTGCCGCTCGCCTAGCAGCTAGACATCGACTCGTTCCTCAGTTTTTGTGGTCAGCGGAGCAAGCCATAGAGAAATACCTGAAAGGCATCCTCACCCTTCACCGTGTCAGTGCTCTAAATATCGGGCACGACATATCAAAAGCTTTGACGCTGATAGAGGAAGAACTTGGGTTTGAGGTTCCTCTTACTCTGCCGCAGCAGGAGGTATTTAAACTGATCGCAGAGTGGGATTCGGATAGATATTTTCTGAATCACGTTGGCGTGAAGGGCAATGAACTGCACTACTTGGATCAGATGGTCTGGCGGATTCGGCAGTACTGCCAGCCACTAGATGTTGTGCACTATGCAGATGAGCCTTCCCGCGCCGTGCTGGAGCAGAACGTTAAAGCGATACAGGGGCGGGAACTAACTGCTCTCCGAGAAGGTGCCCTAGCTGGAGGGCGTCTGGAAAAGATGCTGGTGGACAAGAACGATCCTGCCAGATCGGCTCTGGTCTGGAAAAATCTGATGTTCAGCACTAGCACTCGCAAGAAGGTAAACCGTAGAAATCATATGCACGTAAGCAATGCGCCTCTGTGGCTTGAGCCTGATCTGATCGATGACGTCGCCAAGCTCTTAAAGGTGCCCAAACCCATCCAAGAGGAGTACCGGCAACTGGCGAGAAGAAGAGCACTGGAGGAAGAGTGATTCAGTACCAGCCAGAAACTGAATCGCCCCGTTTATAAACACACGATGACCGCTCCAGGCCGGTAGCGGCCTGTCACGGACAGTAGCTAGTGGCCAAGCATCCTCACGACCTAGGTTCTCTCTTACACGAGCACTTAGCAACTGACTCTCTAATACTTGCCATCTCCAAGACTAATACATCGTGAAGCTGAAGAATTGCTTGATTTAAAACACGCTGAGCAGACTCTCCGCTGAGATAAGCCTCGTCGGCCAAGTCATCAAGCTGATCGAGTATATCCATCAGCACCAAGTGGTTATTACGAGTTTGCTCCAAGAGGTAGCCCTTGTTACTTCTCATGCCTGCATTCTCCAATGCGCTATGATGTAAAAAACTCCTCAAACCTTATATGCATTGACATCGAACACTTTTACTAACAACTCGCGATCTAAGAGGAACAGATCATGGCTTCTTTTATGAGCTCACTGGCGGAATAGGCTCATTCCAGTCATCAAGAATCTTCTGGATCTCTTGCTGTTTCATAGCTTCCCCAGTGAAAGGCACAACACGATCAATACGCTCCATTTGCAGACCATGCTGCCGTACATTGTAAGCAATGGTATACCAGCGAACCCTCCAGAAACTGTCACGCTTCTCCAGCTCCGCAATCCGCGCCTGAAGGGCGACATTCTCATTTATAAGATCCTGACAACCCTTATTGCTAGACCGCTTGCGAAGTCGCGAATTAGAGCGAGCAACAAATGCTTGCTTTGCCAAATGATAGGCCTTCTTAATTTCGGCGTTAGCTTGCAGCGACTGCCGAGACAACCCGGCATACTCAGCAATCATGGCCCAAGTCACTTTGAAAATCTTTCGATTATCGGGCAAGGCAGCCAGGAACTTAACGACTCTCTGGACATCACGATTTGAAATACGTTTACCGCCCCCATGAGCACATTCATTAACCATGAACCACCTCGACCAGCGACAAGTACCGTCCATGGTGAGTCAAGTAGTATTTATACGCCTTATCAATTTTGATCCGATCTAACTTATGCGCCCCCGGCACAATACTTTCCCAGTAACTGCCATATTGATCGAAATCTGCCTCACGCTCATCTGTTTCATGAAGAAGCTGTTTTAAATTTTTAATTTTAGTAAAAAGGTGTGACACCCATGGCTCGACGCCTCCCACCTCCCCCACACGGTCATCAAAGGCATTGCATAACACAAGCAAGTTTGAGCAGATCTGTCGCTTCGCCTCAGCAACCTGCTCGGCTTGAGACTCACCTTCAAGCCCCCTGAGCCAAGAAAACTTTCCACAGCCACTCGCACACTCTAGGTGTCTTGGGCACGGCCCATGCGACCAGACATGAAGGCAGATCCCTAGACCAAGATCATGTACAGCGCGAACTTCGGAATTTAAATAAATTTCACGCTTGTCTACCGGCAAATTCATAGCCCGATCTGGTATTGCACCGCCGACCTCGCCCAGTTTTATTTTTTTTCGCAACTGGAGCGCGCGGTACTGCGGCGAACTGTGCTGATAGACCTTGGTGTCTGCGGCATATTTCCTACCAAAATACTCTGTCTGCATTAAGTCTGACAGACCACCTCTGTCCAGCGCGTCGTTGAGAGTGTGCCTAAAATCATGCGACGTAAAATCTTGATCAAAACAACTCGAACAAAATTCGGTCGTTATCTCATCTAAATAGCGCAGAGTAGTTGTCAGCATCGAATGCGAGATAGGCTGAACGATCCAGTGCGCGTAAAAACCACTACTAACACCATACTGCCGAAGAAATAATAAATCCGTTAGACCATACCCACGACCATCAACAACAAACAATGGCGCTAATAGCCAAGAATGGTAATGGCGCTGGCAATACTCGACGACATCCTGCTTTAACACATAATTGTGCGGGCGACCGCCCCGTTTCGACGCACACAGCTTGATTCTGTCATTTTTGGCAAACCACCCAGTGCTAGACAAGCATTGCCCTGGAAGACCAATCCGCAACAGATCTTTCTGTAATAATGGTTTAGTTGCTGCAACCCCCTCCAAAAATCTCAAATCGGGGCCATGCCTTTTTAGCATTTCCTTGGCGACGGCATAATTCGACCTAGAAGACCACTTTATTTCTGCAATTATATCGCGCAACAAATTACAAGTTAAAGATGGAATCGGAACTAGCAAAAAATCACGCGACTCATGAACCCCTGCATCCTTTGTCTGTATATAGCGCAAGTAGTTACCATCCGCCCGTCTGACAATACATCTCCTGGGTAAATAAGCGACTTCAGAGAACCGCCTGCCAACGCAAAACAAGACAATCAATAGCAGGATATAGATCCGATAGACATGATCCTTGGGGAGTTTTTGATATAGCTCACCGAGTAAAGCCAAGGATCGTTCGCTGAGTACCCGACTGGATTCTGTTTCCAGCGCAGCCAAACTATCCAAACGGAAATTACTGGGCCCGCCATAGTTGTCTGGCCGTTCCACATTACAGAATCTGTAACCCGAAAGATCTACATGACAGAGCCCATAGCGCGCACACCATTGGCGAGCAAACTCAGCAACCATACAACAGAGCTTGTACTGTTGAGCCTCAGAGTCAGTAGACTCTTTGATAAGCTCGCACGCAGCATCTAGCACCTCCGGCGTAACGGCAGACAGTGCTCGACCATTGGCGCAACGAGCGACAAACCTCACGGCAGACATGAACGTCCGGTGTGATGTAATGGCCCGAGAATTTTGATGTTGGCGCAGCACAAAGATGGCCTTTGCTGCCTCCTCCCACTGCTGCCCCACTGCACCTGGCGGGATATCTTCCCCCAGAAAGCTCATGGACGCTGTCGCTACGTGTCGACCAGTCAACTTAAACACTGACTCCGAAACACGCCACGTTGGAGCAGACCACTGCTCCAGTTCAACGCCAACGGTTGCGAGGCACAGCTTGGCTTTCTCGACCATGGCCTCAAGCCCCATAGGGGATGGCTTTTTTGATCTAGCCGCGTTGATCCGAGCGCGTCGGCTACGATGAGACTTGCGGGCCATCTGCGGCGCCCTCATTGCACATGGACACCACTTGGGCGACGGCCATGATCACATCTGCCAACCCCACCCCTAACCCATTCGGGCTGCGAATTGCCTTTTGCAGGCGTAGTAGCTGTTCCAGCACGCGCTCATGAACCGAGGATCTGAACGGCTGAAACTTGGGACAGAGATAGCAACTCCATGGGGGAAAGCGTCCACACTCAGCCTCCCGCCCGCAGCCGCCCATCGCTTCGACCTCACCCGAGTCTTCAAAAGAGGCGAGAACCCGGCGATCCGAGCCGATCAGGTTTTCATCGACCGGATTTGCACCAAGAAATGCGTTGACCTTGGAAGCGAAATGAATCGCGGCAGCTTTATCCAATGATGTCCGCATGTTAGTTAGCAGCGTGAAGTACACCTCAACATTTTGTACATCCGAATGATCAAGTCGCACCGCCAGTTCCTTGCGCGATACGCCCATTGCGGCGTAGACACAGCCGACCGTGTAGCGGAAACGCCTTGGCGTGAGATGCATGATCTCGCCGGTCAACGGCGAGACTAATTCGACCCGCTCAGCAAAATCTGAAAGCAATCGGGCAAAATGACAGCTGTACATCCGGTACACAGGAGCATACATACCGACCCGCAGAAACACGCTATTAGCCCGTGCACGACGGAAGAGCGGTCGATCAGTACTGATCAGTTCCCCATTGACCTCTACTTGGTCACTCAATGCCTGATTCTGCTCAATCAACGCTTGGATATGACGTAGCGTATTTGACTCAACAGATTCAGAAACAAAATCTGAGCGGTGGCTGATGTAACGTTTTTTGATTCGAGGGATATTCAGAGTCCACAGCGGATTGTCCGGCATATCCAGCGCATCATATAAATCCTCTTCATTCAACGCCGTGTAGTTAGCTGAGTTTCGACCATAACTTAGCGACAGCGCGACCGCTGCCCGTTGCTGGTAATGTGCATATTCATTCCCTGAGTCATTTTCTAGCGCTCGCAAAATTAGCGGTGTTTCTAAGTCAGGGTGCAAAGCTCCGCCCTGTGAGAACTCCTCACGAACCGCCTCACCTTTGGGGTTACCAGGTATGGTCATCTCCTGCAACTCATCGGCATACGCGACACTAAAACCTAGCTCTGGATAATTCTCAGCAGCCCAAATATAAAACTGTACAAACCGATAAATATTCCAGAGCGAACCAGCTTGTGCGTAATAGCCTATAACCCATTCGACTTGCGAGATCAGCGCTTGCTCTAAAATTTCGGGATATTCGCACTTTGAGGATTTCGACAAAAATTCTCGAAATTTTAGAATACGAACAATATCCTTCCACGCATTCAGCCCAGCTATTGAGGAAACACATCTAGCCTGATACACAACAAACTTAACAACAACCCAACTCAGAATTGGACACAATATTTGTGTGAGATTAATAACCCCCCTCGCAGACTCTATCGGCAAGTACAGTCGCCTTTCACGCTCATCCATGAGCGCGTTACGCCCTTCACGCGTGATAAACGACGACGGAATCGCTTCCCAGCCATTGTCGAGAATCAAGTCTTGAACATGTGGCGAGTTAAACGGGGACATCGTCAGCCCCCCTTGATCCTGCCACTTTTAACCAATACGCCTTCTGGGCCTCTGCACTTTGGCCTTGGTAGTCGATATAGGTATCCTGAGACTCACGCCCCGTGTCGCCGCGCAGGTACATCAAAATAGCCCGAATTTCATCGTCGCTATAGCCTTGGAGCTTTAGCTCACGGCGCAGACCATCCGTGAAGCTATGCCGCAGTGATTTAGCACTGAGATTGCCTGGCAGTTTCCCCGGATAGGCTCTTCTGACTCTCTTGAAGATGGCCTGCACACTGGACTCGGAAAGTGGCTTTCCATCCCGACTTAGAAAGAAGAAATTACTCCTCTTGCCGTTTGCTCTTCGGACGGCAATCTCCCTGTCCTTCATGGCATAGCTGTTCAGGAGTTTTTCGAGCCGGGGATAATCGAGCACCAATATCCGGCCAGCGCGTTTCACCGATGCGGGGCAAGAGCGGGTGTCCTCTGCGCTAATTCTACGGCGCCGCACGCGCACATTAGTCAAAGCGCCAAATTCAACATCTTCCAGACGAAGGCTCAACACTTCGCCTGGTCGCAGACCTAGCAGCAGCATTAAAGCAACGATTAAATAGTTCCGCAGCTTCGTCTGCGGACTCGAAACCAACATTGCACTCTCTGGGTCTAGCACATCTTGCAGAAAGCGCGCCTGCATGGCGGTGAGTCCCTTTTTCACTTCGCTATTCGAAGGCTCTTTACTGTGATACCCATCCTTAAGAGCATGATTCACCTTATCCTGCACTTCACTGATTACTTCCCTTCGCGCCCCCAACTCCTGATCACTTAGCACTACATAAAAGCACCAATTAAGGAACCGCAGCACCGTTGAAAGACGCTTGTTGAATGTATCCGGCCTAACTGCCAACTTAGCAAGCTTCTTGCCTTTACGCTGACCGCGACGCAGGCACTCTATCAGAGCACTCGTGAAGGTCTCTGGCCAAAATCGGCCTGACCGAATCAAGCTAAATAAATCCTCCCCCCGACTCTCCAGCCAAACATATAGCGGGGTCAGCTCTTGCAAATTATTACTCAGGGTATTTAAAGATCTATTCCTCCTGGACATAATCCACTCATTAACTGCCACGACAGGCAAACCTTGACTGTCCAACAGCATTGGCAATCGCTCACCATTGTGAAGTTGAACCTTTACGATATTCATCGTGGCTACCTCATCATTAACATTCAATGATTCAAGGTGTAGTCATCCGCAAGAACATCGTCAACACAAAAGAGCAACTTTTTTGCACTTTTTTCAACTTGTCAATATATATTAATTAATATTAAACCCTCACCCACGAAAAGTTACGCACAAAAGAAAACCCCAGAAAGCTTTACACTTTCTGGGGTTCTTTTTTTGAAATCTCTTTTAGCCTCAGAGCATTACGCTCATTAAGCTAACAGAACTCAAATATATCTGCCCTAGAACGGGATGTCGTCGTCGTCGAAGCTGTCGTAGTCCGGAGCCGGTTGCTGCTGAGCGGCGGGCTGTGGCGCTGGGCGTTGCTGCGGCGCGGACTGCTGCGGGGCCGGACGCGACTGCTGCTGACGCGGGGCGTATTCACCGCCGCCTTCGCTGTTGCCACCACGGCCGCCGAGCAGCTGCAGGGTGCCGTTCATGTCGACCACGATCTCGGTGGTGTAGCGCTTGACGCCGTCCTTCTCCCACTCGCGGGTTTGCAGACGACCTTCGATGTAGCACTGGCCGCCCTTGCGCAGGTATTCACCGGCGATCTCGGCGAGCTTGCCGAAGAACACGATGCGGTGCCATTCGGTGCGGTCCTGCTGCTGACCGGTCTGCTTGTCTTTCCAGCTGTCGGTGGTGGCCAGGGTGATGTTGGTCACCGCGTTGCCATTGGGCAGATAACGGGTTTCCGGATCGCCGCCGACGTTACCGATCAGAATGACTTTGTTTACCCCACGGGCCATTTTCGTTCTCCTAAGCTGAATGCGTAACCGGCGCCTCTTCGAGCTCCCGCTCGAACAACGCACGATCCAATTGTTGGGTGTCCACTTTGATGTACAGGGCCGCTTCCTCGGCGACAACCACGGCGTCACTCACGCCGGGGATGGCCAGCAGGCGCCCCACCAGTCCGGTATCGGCCAGGGCCGCGGTACTCAGCGGCCGGCGCAGACTGGTCACGTAAGGCGGCTCGCGCATAGTAGCAGCTATAAAAACCCAGAAAAGAGCCAGCAGCGCACATCCGACGAACACAGCCCCGAGGCCGCCAATCTGGTACAGCCAGCCACCGAGGATGCCGCCCAGCGCCGCGCCGAGGAACTGGCTGGTGGAATACACGCCCATCGCCGTGCCCTTGCCACCCGCCGGCGAAACCTTGCTGATCAGCGACGGCAGCGAAGCCTCCAGCAGGTTGAACGCGGTGAAGAACAGGATGATGCCCAGCACCAGCAGGCGCAGGCTGTTGCCGCACAGCCAGAAGAACAGTTCGCAGAGCAGCAGCACCAGCACCGCGCCGGTCAGCACGCGCTTCATCTGGCGTTTCTTCTCGGCATAGATGATGAACGGCACCATGCCGAAGAAGCCGATCAGCAGCGCGCTGAGGTAGACCCACCAGTGTTCTTCCTTGGCCAGCCCGCCCTGCTCCACCAGTGCCAGCGGCAGGGCGATGAAGCTGGCCATGAGGATGGCGTGCAGGACGAAGATGCCCAGGTCCAGACGCAGCAGGTCGGGGTTGCGCAGGGTCGGCCACAGCGCCTGCTTGGCCACCCCGGACTCGCGGTGCTGCAGGGTGCTGGAGGCACGCGGGACCATACCGGCGACGATCACAATGCCCAGCAGGGCCATGCCGGAGGTGACCCAGAACAGCCCGGACAGCCCATAGGCGCGGGTCAGCAGCGGGCCGGTGACCATGGCCACGGCGAACGACAGGCCGATGCTCATGCCGATCATGGCCATGGCCTTGGTGCGGTGTTGTTCGCGGGTCAGGTCGGAGAGCAGCGCCATCACCGCCGCCGAGATCGCCCCCGCGCCCTGCAGCACGCGGCCGGCAATTACTCCCCAGATGGAGTCGGCGGTGGCCGCCAGGGCCGCGCCGGCGGCGAAGATCAGCAGGCCGACGTAGATCACCGGCAGGCGGCCGATGCGGTCGGAGAGGATGCCGAAGGGAATCTGCAGCAGTGCCTGGGTCAGGCCGTAGGCACCGATGGCCAGGCCGATCAGCAGCGGCGTGGCGCCTTCCAGGTCCATGCCATAGGTGGCCAGCACCGGCAGGACCATGAACATACCCAGCATGCGGAAGGCGAACACCAGGGCCAGGCCGCTAGCCGCGCGGGTCTCGCCGGCGCTCATGCGCTCGCTGTGCGGATCGTGCATCGATAAACCCCATGAAAACGAGGCGGCGATTCTATCAGCCGCAAGCCGTGCGGCACAGGCGTGACGCTTTGCCGCTAGGTGCTACGGAGCCGTATACTTGGCGGTTTCCAGGCGCCAAACGAGGCTGCTGTTCGTGGATAAGATTCTGATTCGTGGGGCGCGTACCCATAACCTGAAAAACATCGACCTGACCCTGCCGCGCGACAAACTGATCGTGATCACCGGTCTGTCCGGTTCCGGCAAGTCGTCGCTGGCCTTCGACACGCTCTACGCCGAGGGTCAGCGCCGCTACGTCGAATCGCTGTCGGCCTACGCCCGGCAGTTCCTGTCGATGATGGAAAAGCCCGACGTCGACACCATCGAAGGCCTGTCGCCAGCGATCTCCATCGAACAGAAATCCACTTCGCACAACCCGCGCTCCACTGTCGGCACCATCACCGAGATCTACGACTACCTGCGCCTGCTCTACGCCCGCGTCGGTATTCCCCGCTGCCCGGACCACGACCTGCCGCTGGAGGCACAGACCGTCAGCCAGATGGTCGACCAGGTGCTGGCCCTGCCGGAAGGCAGCAAGCTGATGCTGCTGGCCCCGGTGATCCGCGAGCGCAAGGGCGAGCACTTGTCGGTGTTCGAGGAACTGCGCGCCCAGGGCTTCGTCCGTGCACGGGTCAACGGCAAGCTGTATGAGCTGGACGAACTGCCCAAGCTGGACAAGCAGAAGAAGCACTCCATCGACGTGGTGGTCGACCGCTTCAAGGTGCGCGAAGACTTGCAGCAGCGCCTGGCCGAGTCCTTTGAGACCGCACTGAAACTGGCCGACGGCCTGGCCCTGGTGGCACCCATGGATGAGGAGCCGGGCGAGGAAATCATCTTCTCCGCGCGCTTCGCCTGCCCGGTCTGCGGCCACTCGATCAGCGAACTGGAACCCAAGCTGTTCTCCTTCAACAATCCGGCCGGCGCCTGCCCGACCTGCGACGGTCTCGGTGTGAAGCAGTTCTTCGACACCCGCCGCCTGGTCAACGCCGAGCTGACCCTGGCCGAGGGCGCGATCCGCGGCTGGGACCGGCGCAACGTCTACTACTTCCAGATGCTCGGCTCGCTGGCCGCGCACTATGGCTTCAGCCTGGAAGTGCCGTTCGAGGAACTCAGCCAGGAAGACCGCCAGGCCATCCTGCATGGCAGCGGCAAGGACAACGTCGAGTTCCGCTACCTCAACGACCGTGGCGACATCGTCAAGCGCGCGCACCCCTTCGAAGGCATCGTGCCGAATCTGGAGCGCCGCTACCGCGAGACCGAATCGACCACCGTGCGCGAGGAGCTGGCCAAGTTCCTCAGCACCCAGGCCTGCCAGGACTGCCGCGGCACACGCCTGCGCCGCGAGGCCCGCCACGTGTGGGTCGGCGAGCGCACCCTGCCCGCCGTCACCGGCCTGCCGATCGGCGATGCCGCCGACTACTTCGGCAGCCTGGCGCTGACCGGCCGGCGCGGCGAGATCGCCGACAAGATCCTCAAGGAAATCCGCGAGCGCCTGCAGTTCCTGGTCAACGTCGGCCTCGACTACCTGACCCTGGACCGTAGCGCCGACACCCTGTCCGGCGGCGAAGCCCAGCGCATCCGCCTGGCCAGCCAGATCGGCGCCGGCCTGGTCGGCGTCATGTACATCCTCGACGAGCCTTCCATCGGCCTGCACCAGCGCGACAACGAGCGCCTGCTCGGCACCCTGCGTCACCTGCGCGACATCGGCAACACGGTGATCGTGGTCGAGCACGACGAGGACGCCATCCGCATGGCCGACTACGTGGTCGACATCGGCCCGGGTGCCGGCGTGCATGGCGGGCGTATCGTCGCCGAAGGTACGGCGGCCGAAGTCATGGCCCACCCGGACTCGCTGACCGGCAAGTACCTGTCGGGACGGGTGAAGATCCGCTATCCGGCGCAGCGCACCCCGCGCAACAAGAAGCTGGCGCTGAAGATCAAGGGCGCGCGCGGCAATAACCTGCGCAACGTCGACCTGGAAATCCCGATCGGCCTGCTCACCTGCGTCACCGGCGTGTCCGGCTCGGGCAAGTCGACGCTGATCAATAACACCCTGTTCCCGCTGGCAGCCACCGCGCTGAATGGCGCGACTACCCTGGAAGCCGCGGCCCACGACAGCATCGACGGCCTGCAGCACCTGGACAAGGTGGTCGACATCGACCAGAGCCCGATCGGCCGCACGCCGCGCTCGAACCCGGCGACCTACACCGGCCTGTTCACCCCGATCCGCGAGCTGTTCGCCGGCGTGCCGGAATCGCGCTCGCGCGGCTACGGCGCCGGGCGCTTCTCCTTCAACGTCAAGGGCGGACGCTGCGAAGCCTGCCAGGGCGACGGCCTGATCAAGGTGGAAATGCACTTCCTGCCGGACATCTACGTGCCGTGCGACGTGTGCAAGAGCAAGCGCTACAACCGCGAAACCCTGGAGATCAAGTACAAGGGCAAGAGCATCCACGAGGTACTGGAGATGACCATCGAGGAGGCCCGCGAGTTCTTCGACGCGGTGCCGGCGCTGGCGCGCAAGCTGCAGACCCTGATGGATGTCGGCCTGTCCTACATCAAGCTCGGCCAGTCAGCGACCACCCTGTCCGGCGGCGAGGCGCAGCGGGTCAAGCTGAGCCGCGAGCTGAGCAAGCGCGACACCGGCAAGACCCTGTACATCCTCGATGAGCCGACCACCGGCCTGCACTTCGCCGATATCCAGCAACTGCTCGACGTGCTGCACCGCCTGCGCGACCACGGCAACACCGTGGTGGTGATCGAGCACAACCTGGACGTGATCAAGACCGCCGACTGGCTGATCGACCTCGGTCCCGAGGGTGGCTCCAAGGGCGGCATGATCATCGCCACCGGCACCCCGGAAGAAGTCGCCGAAATGCCGCAGTCGCATACCGGGCACTTCCTCAAGCCGCTGCTGGAGCGTGATCGGGCGTAAACCCGCCGACAGCAAAAGGCCGGGCAATGCCCGGCCTTTTTTATGCGTGCTATCCGCTGCTTAGTGCAGACGCTCGCAAGAACAGCTGCCAGCGAATCGACACCTGCACATGCTTTTCCTGCAGACACAAAAAACCGGGCACTGGGCCCGGTTCTTCGCAGACCGTTAGGTCTTACTCGGCGTCTACTGCTGCACCAGCGACCGGACGGTCAACCAGTTCAACATAAGCCATCGGAGCATTGTCGCCAGCGCGGAAACCGCACTTGAGGATACGCAGGTAGCCGCCCTGACGGGTGGCGTAGCGCTTGCCCAGATCGTTGAACAGTTTGCCAACGATAGCTTTCGAACGAGTACGGTCGAAGGCCAGACGACGGTTAGCAACGCTGTCTTCTTTAGCCAGAGTGATCAGCGGCTCGGCAACGCGGCGCAGTTCTTTGGCTTTCGGCAGAGTAGTTTTGATCAGCTCGTGCTCGAACAGCGAAACCGCCATGTTCTGGAACATGGCCTTGCGGTGGGCGCTGGTGCGGCTGAGGTGACGGCCACTTTTACGATGACGCATGGTTCAATTCCTTACCAAACTTCAAGTTCGGTGATCGTGACGATCAGGCAGTCGCCTTATCGTCTTTTTTCAGGCTTGCCGGCGGCCAGTTGTCGAGACGCATGCCGAGGGACAGGCCACGGGAGGCCAGTACGTCCTTAATCTCGGTGAGCGACTTCTTGCCCAGGTTCGGAGTTTTCAACAGTTCCACTTCGGTACGCTGGATCAGGTCGCCGATGTAGTAAATGTTCTCCGCCTTGAGGCAGTTGGCCGAACGAACGGTCAGTTCAAGGTCGTCAACCGGACGCAGCAGGATCGGATCGATCTCGTCTTCCTGCTCAACCACGACCGGCTCGCTGTCACCTTTGAGGTCGACGAACGCGGCCAGCTGCTGTTGCAGGATGGTCGCAGCACGACGGATAGCCTCTTCCGGATCCAGAGTACCGTTGGTTTCCAGGTCAATGACCAGTTTATCCAGGTTGGTACGCTGCTCGACGCGGGCGTTTTCAACCACGTAAGCCACACGACGGACCGGGCTGAACGAGGAGTCCAGCTGCAGACGGCCGATGCTACGGCTTTCGTCTTCATCGCTCTGACGCGAATCAGCCGGCTCGTAGCCACGGCCACGACGCACGGTGAGACGCATGTTCAGAGCACCGTTGTCCGCCAGGTTGGCGATAACGTGATCGCCGTTGACGATCTCGACATCGTGATCCAGCTGAATATCGGCAGCAGTGACCACACCCGAGCCCTTCTTGGCCAGAGTCAGGGTGACTTCGTCACGACCGTGCAGCTTGATAGCCAGGCCTTTCAGGTTCAGGAGGATCTCAATGACATCTTCCTGAACACCTTCGATGGCGCTGTACTCGTGGAGTACACCGTCAATCTCGGCCTCGACTACTGCACAGCCAGGCATGGAGGACAACAGGATGCGACGCAGCGCGTTGCCCAGGGTGTGGCCAAAGCCACGCTCGAGAGGCTCGAGAGTGATCTTGGCGCGGGTCGAACTGACCACCTGAACGTCGATATGACGGGGGGTCAGGAACTCATTTACCGAAATCTGCATGGATGCACCTATTTTCTAGCCCTTACTTGGAGTAGAGCTCGACAATCAGGCTTTCGTTGATGTCGGCGGACAGATCACTGCGAGCCGGAACGCTTTTGAACACGCCCGATTTCTTCTCAGTGTCTACGTCTACCCACTCAACGCGACCGCGCTGGGCGCAAAGCTCGAGAGCTTGCACGATGCGCAGCTGGTTCTTCGCCTTTTCGCGAACTGCCACGACGTCACCAGCTTTAACCTGGTAGGACGGGACGTTCACGGTCGAACCGTTCACGGTGATCGCTTTGTGCGATACCAGCTGACGGGATTCGGCACGGGTAGCACCAAAGCCCATACGGTAAATCACGTTATCCAGACGGCACTCAAGCAGTTGCAGGAGGTTTTCGCCGGTAGCGCCTTTACGGCTGGCAGCCAGTTTGTAGTAGCTGCTGAACTGACGTTCCAGAACACCGTAGATACGGCGAACTTTTTGCTTCTCACGCAGCTGGGTACCGTAGTCGGACTGACGACCACGGCGAGCGCCGTGCTGGCCAGGAGCCGATTCGATGTTGCATTTCGATTCAAGCGCGCGCACACCACTCTTCAGGAAGAGATCAGTGCCTTCACGACGAGACAGTTTGCATTTGGGACCAATGTAACGAGCCATTCTTCACTGTCTCCTATTACACGCGACGCTTCTTCGGCGGACGGCACCCGTTATGCGGGATTGGCGTCACGTCGGTGATGCTGGCGATTTTGTAGCCGCAGCCGTTCAATGCACGGACAGCGGATTCGCGACCTGGACCTGGACCCTTGACGTTGACGTCGAGGTTTTTCAGGCCGTATTCCAGGGCTGCTTGACCAGCACGCTCGGCAGCCACCTGGGCAGCGAACGGGGTGGATTTACGGGAGCCGCGGAAACCGGAACCACCGGAGGTAGCCCAGGACAGGGCGTTACCTTGACGGTCGGTAATGGTCACGATGGTGTTGTTGAAAGACGCGTGAATGTGGGCGATCCCATCAACCACTGTCTTTTTGACTTTCTTACGAGTACGAGCAGCAGGCTTAGCCATGACTTATTTCCTGTCGATTCGCGGGCGCAATTACTTGCGGATCGGCTTACGCGGGCCCTTACGGGTACGCGCGTTGGTCTTGGTGCGCTGACCGCGGACCGGAAGGCCACGGCGATGACGCAGACCGCGGTAGCAGCCCAGGTCCATCAGACGCTTGATTTTCATGTTGATTTCGCGGCGCAGGTCACCTTCAGTGGTGAACTTAGCGACTTCGCCACGCAGCTGCTCGATCTGCTCGTCAGAGAGATCTTTGATCTTTACCGCCGGGTTGACACCGGTCACTGCACAGATTTTCTGAGCAGTAGTCCGACCAACACCGTAGATGTAGGTCAGCGAGATAACAGTGTGCTTGTTATCCGGAATGTTGACGCCTGCAATACGGGCCATTCAGTGGAACTCCAATTGACAGCTACCCACGCCCTGGAAGCCAAGAAATAGGGCGCGCGATATTAGCGCTGTAGTAACAAAGAATCAACCCGGCAGCGCACTAGCTGCCGGGCTCATTACGCGTAAATCACACTCAGCCTTGGCGCTGCTTGTGACGCGGCTCCGCGCTGCAGATCACGCGAACAACACCTTCGCGGCGGATGATCTTGCAGTTACGGCAAAGCTTCTTGACCGATGCACGAACTTTCATCAGTAACTCCTAGAACCTTACGGACGCGATGTCAGCGGAGCATTCCGCCGCCATAACCCTTCAGGTTGGCTTTCTTCATCAGGGATTCGTACTGGTGCGAAACGAGGTGAGATTGCACTTGAGACATAAAGTCCATCACAACCACGACCACGATCAGCAACGAGGTCCCGCCAAGGTAGAACGGTACGTTGGCTGCAACCACCAGGAACTGGGGCAGCAGGCAAACAGCCGTCATGTACAGAGCACCGAACATGGTCAAGCGGGTCAGCACACCATCGATATAGCGTGCAGATTGCTCACCCGGACGGATACCCGGAATAAAGGCACCGGACTTCTTCAGGTTTTCCGCTACGTCTTTCGGGTTGAACATCAGCGCCGTATAGAAGAAGCAGAAGAAAACGATCCCTGCACTAAACAGCAGAATGTTCAACGGCTGACCGGGAGCGATCGCCTGCGAAATATCCTGCAGCCAGCCCAGACCTTCGGACTGACCAAACCAGGAACCCAGCGAGGCCGGGAACAGCAGGATACTGCTGGCAAAAATGGCCGGGATAACACCCGCCATGTTCACCTTCAGCGGCAGGTGGCTGGTCTGCGCAGCGAAGACCTTACGGCCCTGCTGACGCTTGGCGTAGTGCACCGCAATGCGACGCTGGCCACGCTCAATGAACACCACGAAACCGATGATCGCTACCGCCAACAGACCGATGGCAATCAGGGCGAAGATATTGATATCGCCCTGACGAGCAGACTCGAAAGACTGCCCGATTGCCGACGGCAAACCGGCCACGATGCCAGCAAAAATCAGCATCGAGATACCGTTGCCGACACCGCGCTCGGTGATTTGCTCGCCCAGCCACATCATGAACATGGCGCCCGACACAAAGGTCGTCACCGCCACGAAGTGGAAGCCGAAATCAGTCGAAAACGCTACGCCCTGACTCGCCAGACCGACGGCCATGCCGACAGCCTGAACGATAGCCAGGATCAAAGTGCCGTAGCGGGTGTACTGGCTGATCTTGCGACGGCCAGCTTCCCCTTCCTTCTTCAACTGCTCCAGCTGCGGGCTGACAACGGTCATGAGCTGCATGATGATCGATGCCGAAATGTACGGCATGATCCCCAGTGCAAAGATGCTCATCCGCTCCAGCGCGCCGCCGGAAAACATGTTGAACAGGCTAAGAATGGTCCCCTCATTCTGTCGAAACAGTTCGGCCAGCCGGTCAGGGTTTATTCCGGGCACCGGAATGTGCGCACCGATCCGATAGACGATGATCGCCAGGAACAGAAAACGCAGCCGAGCCCACAGCTCGGACAACCCGCCATTGCTGAGCGCTGAGAGAGCACCTTGCTTAGCCATTTAGTCCTCGAACTTGCCGCCAGCTGCTTCGATAGCCGCACGCGCACCTTTGGTGGCAGCGATACCTTTCAGGGTAACCGCACGAGTAACCTCGCCGGACAGCATGACTTTCACACGCCGTACGTTTTGGTTAATCAGGTTGGCATCCTTGAGCGACTGCACAGTAACGACGTCGCCTTCCACCTTGGCCAGCTCGGAGGTACGCACTTCGGCGCGATCCATGGCTTTCAGGGAAACGAAGCCGAACTTCGGCAGACGGCGGTGCAACGGCTGTTGACCACCCTCGAAGCCCGGAGCGATGGTGCCACCGGAGCGGGAGGTCTGACCTTTGTGGCCGCGGCCACCGGTCTTGCCCAAACCACTACCGATACCACGACCCGGACGATGCTTCTCGCGACGGGAACCCGGCGCAGGACTCAGATCATTGAGTTTCATCGATTAACCCTCGACGCGCAGCATGTAGTAAGCCTTGTTGATCATCCCGCGATTCTCGGGAGTATCCAGGACTTCTACAGTGTGACCGATGCGACGCAGACCCAGACCCTTAACGCACAGTTTGTGGTTAGGGATACGGCCGGTCATGCTCTTGATCAGCGTAACTTTGACGGTAGCCATTAGCGGATCTCCTCAACGCTCTTGCCGCGCTTGGCAGCAATGGACTGAGGGGACTGCATGGCCTTCAGACCCTTGAAGGTGGCATGAACCACGTTCACCGGGTTAGTCGAGCCGTAGCACTTGGCCAGAACGTTCTGCACGCCGGCCACTTCCAGCACAGCACGCATGGCGCCGCCAGCGATGATGCCGGTACCTTCAGAAGCAGGCTTCATGAACACGTGGGACGCGCCATGAACTGCTTTCATCTCGTACTGCAGAGTGTTGCCACGCAGGTCTACCTGAATCATGTTGCGGCGTGCAGCTTCCATCGCTTTCTGGATGGCAGCAGGCACTTCGCGGGACTTGCCACGACCGAAACCGACGCGACCATTGCCATCACCCACCACGGTCAACGCGGTGAAAGTGAAGATACGGCCGCCTTTGACGGTCTTGGCAACGCGGTTAACCTGCACCAATTTCTCGGTGTAGCCATCGCTCTGGGCATCGTCACGGTTACCGCGATCGCGCTTTTGCTCGTTATTTGCCATAACTTAGAACTCCAGCCCGCCTTCACGAGCAGCATCAGCCAGCGCTTTGACGCGGCCGTGGTACTTGAAGCCAGAACGATCGAACGCAACCTGGGTAACGCCAGCGGCTTTCGCACGCTCAGCGACCAGTTGGCCAACCTTTTTGGCCGCGTCAACGTTGCCAGTGGCGCCGTCACGCAGTTCTTTGTCCAGAGTCGAGGCGGTAGCCAGGACCTTGGCGCCGTCGGCCGAAATGACCTGGGCGTAGATATGCTGGGAAGAGCGATACACGCAGAGGCGTACGGTTTCCAGCTCGCGCATTTTCAGGCGTGCCTTGCGAGCACGGCGCAGACGAGTTTCTTTCTTTACGCTCATTTGCTATGCCCTACTTCTTCTTAGCTTCTTTACGACGGACGACTTCGTCGGCGTAACGCACACCTTTGCCTTTGTACGGCTCTGGCGGACGGAAGTCGCGAATCTCGGCAGCCACCTGACCAACCATTTGCTTGTCGATACCCTTGATCAGGATATCGGTCTGGCTCGGGGTTTCAGCGGTGATGCCTTCCGGCAGTTGGTAATCCACCGGGTGCGAGAAGCCCAGAGCAAGGTTCAGCACCTGGCCTTTAGCCTGAGCTTTGTAGCCCACACCAACCAGTTGCAGCTTGCGCTCAAAGCCTTGGCTGACGCCAATGACCATGTTGTTGACCAACGCACGGGTGGTACCGGCCATGGCACGGTTCTGCTGATCGCCATTACGCGCAGCAAAACGCAGCTCACCAGATTCCTGGGTCACTTCCACGGACGAATGTACATTCAGCTCCAGAGTACCCTTGGCACCCTTAACCGAAAGCTTCTGGCCAGCGAGATTAATCTCGACACCTGCCGGTAGCTTGACGGGGTTCTTAGCAACGCGAGACATGCTTATCCCCCCTTAGAACACAGTGCAAAGCACTTCGCCGCCGACACCGGCAGCGCGCGCAGCGCGATCCGTCATCACACCCTTGTTGGTGGAGACGATGGATACACCGAGACCGCCGCGAACTTTCGGCAGCTGGTCGACGGGCTTGTACTGACGCAGACCAGGGCGGCTGACGCGTTTTACTTCTTCAATGACCGGACGGCCTTCGAAGTACTTCAGCTCGATGGACAGCTGCGGTTTTACGTCGCTGCTGATCTGATAACCCGCAATATAACCTTCGTTCTTCAGAACCTGGGCTACAGCCACCTTCAGCTTGGAAGACGGCATGCTTACGACGGACTTTTCAGCCATCTGGGCATTACGGATACGAGTTAGCATGTCCGCTAACGGGTCCTGCATACTCATGGGCTAGATGCTCCTAAACAAAAAGAACAGCCTTACGGCTGGAACCATCCTGAACCGGCGCACAGAATGCAGGCTCAGGAGAGCCGGACATTCTAGAGACCGATCAAAAATGAATCAAGCCCCAAAAGGGGCTTGATTCATAGAAAGACAAAGCCGGCACTAGGCCGGCTTCGCTTTTATTACCAGCTGGCCTTGACCAGACCCGGTACATCACCACGCATGGCAGCTTCACGCAGCTTGATACGGCCGAGGCCGAACTTGCGGTAAACGCCGTGCGGACGGCCGGTGATGCGGCAACGGTTACGCAGGCGGCTGGCGCTGGCGTCACGCGGTTGCTTTTGCAGGGCTACCTGGGCTTCCCAACGCTGCTCCGCAGTGGAGTTCGGGTTGGCGATGACAGCTTTCAGCTCGGCACGCTTCTTGGCGTACTTGGCTACCGTTTGCTGACGCTTCAGCTCACGGTTTTTCATGCTCATTTTGGCCATGATCCAACTCCAATCAGTTGCGGAACGGGAACTTGAATGCACGCAGCAGAGCGCGGCCTTCGTCGTCCGTACGGGCAGTGGTGGTCAGGGTAATGTCCAGACCACGCAGCGCATCGATCTTGTCGTAATCGATTTCCGGGAAAATGATCTGCTCTTTGACGCCCATGCTGTAGTTGCCACGACCGTCGAAGGACTTGGCATTCAGGCCGCGGAAGTCACGCACGCGCGGCAGGGAGATCGCGAGCAGGCGATCCAGGAATTCGTACATACGATCGCGACGCAGGGTCACCTTGACACCAATCGGCCAGCCCTCGCGAACCTTGAAGCCTGCAATCGATTTGCGGGCATAGGTCACGACGGCTTTTTGACCGGTGATTTTTTCCAGGTCAGCTACAGCGTGCTCGATGACTTTCTTGTCACCGATCGCTTCGCCGATACCCATGTTCAGGGTGATCTTGGTAACGCGCGGAACTTCCATCACGTTGCCCAGCTTCAGTTCTTCCTTCAGCTTGGGAGCGATTTCCTTCCGGTAAATCTCTTTCAGTCGTGCCATGGTGTTCTACCTATGATTCTCAAGCGCCAACCGGCTTTTGGGTGGACTTGAAGACACGAATTTTCTTACCGTCTTCAACTTTGAAGCCAACGCGGTCAGCCTTGTTGGTTTCATTGTTGAAAATGGCGACGTTAGAGACGTGCAGAGGCGCCTCTTTCTCGACGATACCGCCTTGAGCACCCAGCATCGGGTTCGGCTTGGTATGGCGCTTCACCAGGTTGATCCCACCAACGACCAGACGGTCGTCAGCGAGAACCTTGAGCACCTTGCCACGCTTACCTTTGTCTTTGCCGGCGATCACGATGATCTCGTCATCACGACGAATCTTTTGCATGACGGCTTCTCCTTACAGCACTTCGGGGGCGAGCGAGACGATCTTCATGAACTTCTCAGTACGAAGTTCACGAGTCACTGGCCCGAAGATACGGGTGCCGATCGGCTCTTGCTTGTTGTTCAGCAGAACAGCAGCGTTGCCATCAAAGCGGATGATCGAGCCATCAGGACGACGAACGCCGTGACGGGTGCGGACCACAACAGCGGTCATCACCTGGCCTTTCTTCACTTTACCGCGCGGAATTGCTTCCTTCACGGTGACCTTGATGATGTCGCCGATACCGGCGTAACGACGGTGCGAACCACCAAGGACCTTGATGCACATAACGCGACGAGCACCGCTGTTGTCAGCGACGTCGAGCATGGATTGAGTCTGAATCATATAATTTCTCCGACCCCTAGTCCTTAGACTTCCACGGCACGTTCGACGACTTCGACCAGTGCCCAAGACTTGGTCTTGGCCAGCGGACGGGTCTCACGAATGGTGACCTTGTCGCCGATGCGGCACTGATTGGTTTCGTCGTGGGCGTGCAGTTTGGTCGAACGCTTCACGTATTTACCGTAGATCGGGTGCTTAACGCGGCGCTCGATCAGAACGGTGATGGTCTTGTCCATTTTGTCGCTGACGACGCGGCCAGTCAGCGTGCGGACGGTTTTCTCAGCTTCAGCCATGATTACTTACCTGCCTGCTGGGTGAGCACAGTCTTCACGCGAGCAATGTCGCGCTTCACTTGCGAGAGCAGGTGAGACTGCCCCAACTGACCAGTTGCTTTCTGCATACGCAGATTGAACTGATCGCGCAGCAGACCGAGCAGTTGCTCGTTCAGCTGCTGAACCGATTTTTCACGAAGTTCATTCGCTTTCATCACATCACCGTCCGCTTAACAAAGGAGGTGGCGAGGGGCAGCTTTGCAGCAGCCAGGGCGAATGCCTCACGCGCCAGCTCTTCTGGAACACCTTCGATCTCGTACAGAACCTTGCCCGGCTGAATCTGGGCTACCCAGTACTCGACGCCGCCCTTCCCTTTACCCATACGAACTTCGAGGGGCTTTTTGGTAACAGGCTTGTCCGGGAAAACACGGATCCAGATTTTACCGCCACGCTTAACGTGACGAGTCAGGGCACGACGAGCCGACTCGATCTGACGAGCAGTCAGGCGACCACGTGCGACAGCTTTCAGGGCGAATTCGCCGAAGCTGACCTTGCTACCGCGCTGAGCCAGACCACGGTTGTGGCCAGTCATCTGCTTGCGGAATTTTGTACGCTTGGGTTGCAGCATTTTGCGTACTCCTTACTTGGCAGCTTTTTTACGAGGAGCGGGCGCTTGTGGTTTCAGCTCTTCTTTGAGGCCACCGATGACCTCACCTTTGAAGATCCAAACCTTCACACCGATCACACCGTAAGTGGTGTGCGCTTCGTAAGTGGCGTAATCGATATCGGCACGCAGGGTGTGCAGAGGCACACGACCTTCGCGATACCATTCGGTACGGGCGATTTCTGCACCGCCAAGACGACCGCTCACCTGGATCTTGATGCCCTTGGCACCAATACGCATGGCGTTTTGTACGGCACGTTTCATGGCGCGGCGGAACATCACACGACGCTCCAGCTGCTGAGCAACGCTCTGTGCTA
Organism: Pseudomonas campi; assembly: GCF_013200955.2. Taxonomy (NCBI): domain Bacteria; kingdom Pseudomonadati; phylum Pseudomonadota; class Gammaproteobacteria; order Pseudomonadales; family Pseudomonadaceae; genus Aquipseudomonas; species Aquipseudomonas campi. The sequence continues at coordinate 582,716 of NZ_CP053697.2, read as the reverse complement.
CCAACAGACCGTCGAGTTCCGGCTTGCGGATCTCTTCGATGTTGATGTGCACCGGCACACCCATTTGCTTGGTCAGGTCCTGACGCAGCTTCTCAACATCTTCACCTTTCTTGCCGATCACGATGCCGGGACGAGCGGTGTGGATGGTGATGCGTGCAGTCTGAGCCGGACGAGCAATGTCGATACGGCTTACGGACGCGCTTTTTAGTTTGTCTTGGAGATACTCACGAACCTTGAGGTCGGCAAACAGATAATCAGCGTATTGACGCTTGTCTGCGTACCAAACGGAGGTGTGCTCCTTGACGATTCCCAGGCGAATGCCAGTGGGATGTACTTTCTGACCCATCTGATCGACTCCGTTACTTGTCCGCAACCTTGACAGTGATATGGCAAGACCGCTTGACGATGCGATCAGCGCGGCCTTTGGCACGCGGCATGATGCGCTTCAGCGAACGCCCCTCGTTGACGAAAACGGTGCTGACCTTCAGGTCATCAACGTCTGCGCCTTCGTTGTGCTCGGCGTTGGCTACGGCCGACTCCAGCACTTTCTTCATGATCTCGGCGGCTTTCTTACTGCTGAAAGCCAGGAGGTTGAGCGCTTCGCCCACCTTCTTCCCGCGGATCTGGTCGGCGACCAAGCGGGCTTTCTGGGCGGAGATGCGAGCGCCCGACAACTTAGCGGCTACTTCCATTTCCTAACCCCTTAACGCTTGGCTTTCTTGTCCGCCACGTGCCCACGATAAGTGCGGGTACCAGCGAACTCGCCGAGTTTATGGCCGACCATGTCTTCGTTCACGAGAACGGGGACGTGTTGACGACCGTTATGTACAGCGATGGTCAGACCGACCATTTGCGGCAGGATCATGGAACGGCGCGACCAGGTTTTAACCGGCTTGCGATCATTCTTTTCCATCGCCACTTCGACCTTCTTCAGTAGGTGAAGATCGATAAAAGGACCTTTTTTCAGAGAACGCGGCACTGTCGTATCCCTCTAGTTACTTGCGACGACGGACGATCATGTTGTCGGTGCGTTTGTTACCACGAGTCTTCGCGCCCTTAGTCGGGAAGCCCCATGGAGACACCGGATGACGGCCACCAGAGGTACGACCTTCACCACCACCATGTGGGTGGTCTACCGGGTTCATCGCCACGCCGCGGACGGTCGGGCGAACACCGCGCCAGCGCTTGGCACCAGCTTTACCCAGCGAACGCAGGCTGTGCTCGGAGTTCGAGACTTCGCCCAGGGTCGCACGGCATTCAGCCAGTACTTTACGCATCTCGCCGGAGCGCAGACGCAGCGTGACGTAAGCACCTTCACGAGCAACCAGCTGAGCCGAAGCACCAGCGGAACGCGCGATCTGAGCACCTTTACCTGGCTTCAGCTCGATACCGTGAACGGTCGAACCCACCGGGATGCTGCGCAGCGACATGCTGTTGCCAGCCTTGATCGGAGCAGCGGAACCAGCGATCAGCTGATCACCAGCGCTCACGCCCTTCGGCGCGATGATGTAGCGACGCTCACCGTCGGCGTACTTCAGCAGAGCGATGTGCGCGGTACGGTTCGGATCGTATTCGATACGCTCGACAGTGGCTGGAATGCCATCTTTGTCGTTGCGACGGAAATCGACCAGACGATAGTGCTGCTTGTGACCACCACCGATGTGACGAGTGGTGATACGACCGTTGTTGTTACGGCCGCCAGTCTTCGACTTCTTCTCGAGCAGCGGAGCATGAGGAGCGCCTTTGTGCAGCTCCTGATTGACCACCTTGACCACGAAACGGCGGCCAGCGGAAGTCGGTTTGCATTTAACGATTGCCATGATGCACCCCTACCTTACTCAGCACTGCTGGCGAAATCGATGTCCTGGCCCGGCTGAAGAGCGATATACGCCTTCTTCCAGTCGTTACGCTTGCCAACGCCGCGAGCGGTGCGCTTGCTTTTACCGAGAACATTCACGGTATTAACAGCGGCCACTTTCACGTTGAACAGGCTTTCGACGGCCTTCTTGATTTCCAGCTTGGTTGCATCAGTGGCAACCTTGAAAACGAATTGGCTCTTGCCGTCCGCCAGCACAGTGGCTTTCTCGGAGACATGCGGGCCAACCAGCACTTTAAATACGCGTTCCTGGTTCATCCCAGCAGCTCCTCGAATTTCTTCACGGCAGACACGGTGACCAGCACCTTGTCGTAGGCGATCAGGCTGACAGGATCGGAACCTTGAACGTCGCGTACGTCGACGTGCGGCAGGTTGCGCGCAGCCAGGTACAGGTTCTGGTCGACAGCATCGGACACGATCAGAACGTCGTTCAGACCCATGCCATTCAGCTTGTCCAGGAGAACCTTGGTTTTCGGTGCATCAACAGCGAAGTCTTCCACGACAACCAGACGATCAGCACGCACCAACTCGGAGAGGATCGAGCGCAGAGCGGCGCGATACATCTTCTTGTTGAGCTTCTGGTCATGGTTCTGCGGACGAGCTGCGAAGGTCACACCACCGCCACGCCAGATCGGACCACGAGTGGTACCAGCACGAGCACGACCAGTGCCCTTCTGACGCCACGGACGCTTGCCACCACCGGACACGTCGGAACGAGTCTTCTGCTGCTTGCTGCCCTGACGACCGCCAGCCATGTAGGCGACAACGGCCTGGTGAACCAGGGTCTCGTTGTATTCGCTGCCGAAAGTCGCGTCGGAGACTTCGATCGCCTGAGCGTTAGTTACATTCAATTGCATCTCAGCATCTCCCCTTAACCGCGAGCCTTGGTAGCCGGACGCACAACCAGATTGCCGCCAGTAGCGCCAGGAACGGCACCCTTGACCAGCAGCAGATTGCGTTCAGCGTCGACGCGCACAACTTCCAGGGACTGCACGGTCACGCGCTCAGCGCCCATATGACCGGACATTTTTTTGCCCTTGAACACACGACCAGGAGTCTGGCACTGGCCGATGGAGCCCGGGACGCGGTGAGAGAGGGAGTTACCGTGGGTATTGTCCTGACCACGGAAGTTCCAGCGCTTGATGGTACCGGCAAAGCCTTTACCCTTGGATTCACCGGTGACATCCACCAGTTGACCAGCTTGGAACAACTCAGCGGTGATCTGATCGCCAGCCTGGTACTCGCCTTCTTCAAGACGGAATTCCCAGACACCGCGACCAGCAGCAACATTTGCCTTGGCAAAGTGGCCAGCCTGAGCCTTGGTTACGCGGGAAGCACGACGCTCACCAACGGTAACCTGCACGGCGCGATAGCCATCGCTTTCTTCAGTTTTGAACTGGGTGACGCGATTCGGCTCGATCTCAATGACCGTAACCGGAATGGAGACACCTTCTTCGGTGAAAATGCGGGTCATGCCGCACTTACGACCGACTACACCAATAGTCATGTTGTAAACCTCATGAGTGTACGGGGCTTTCACCCGCTATGGCCGCCCATTTCAGAGCGTTACACGACTAAAACCCCAAGGTTTTAGCCGAGGCTGATCTGCACTTCCACGCCAGCTGCAAGGTCAAGCTTCATCAGCGCGTCAACGGTTTTATCCGTCGGCTGGACGATGTCCAGAACACGCTTATGAGTGCGAATCTCGTACTGATCACGCGCGTCTTTGTTGACGTGCGGAGAAGTCAGTACGGTGAAACGCTCCTTGCGAGTAGGCAGAGGAATAGGACCACGCACCTGAGCACCAGTACGTTTCGCGGTTTCCACGATTTCCTGGGTGGATTGATCGATCAGGCGATGGTCAAAAGCCTTCAACCGAATACGGATTTGTTGGTTTTGCATTTTGACCTCAGACTCTATCTCTGCTATCCCCAACGGACGGACTACGCCCGTTAAAAGGAGGCGTGATTGTACGGATGCGCCCAGGGGGTGTCAACTTTTGTCCAGAAAACAGAAAAGGCCCCGAAGGGCCTTTTCCTTTACCGCGACAATCGATTACTCGACGATCTTGGCAACCACGCCAGCACCAACGGTACGGCCGCCTTCGCGAATCGCGAAACGCAGACCATCTTCCATGGCGATCGGCTTGATCAGGGTGACAACCATTTTCACGTTGTCGCCCGGCATGACCATCTCAACGCCTTCCGGCAGTTCGCACGAACCGGTTACGTCGGTGGTACGGAAGTAGAACTGCGGACGGTAGCCCTTGAAGAACGGAGTGTGACGACCGCCTTCTTCTTTGGACAGCACGTACACTTCAGCTTCGAACTTGGTGTGCGGCTTGATGGTGCCCGGCTTGGCCAGAACCTGACCACGCTCTACGTCGTCACGCTTGGTGCCGCGCAGCAGGACGCCGCAGTTCTCGCCAGCACGACCTTCGTCGAGCAGCTTGCGGAACATTTCAACGCCGGTGCAGGTGGTCTTGGTGGTGTCACGCAGACCAACGATCTCGATTTCTTCCTGGATCTTGACGATACCGCGCTCTACACGACCGGTAACCACAGTACCGCGGCCGGAGATCGAGAATACGTCTTCGATCGGCATCAGGAACGGCTTGTCGATAGCACGAACCGGCTCTGGGATGTAGCTGTCCAGAGTTTCAACCAGCTTCTTAACAGCGCTGGTGCCCATTTCGTTGTCATCTTGGCCGTTCAGAGCCATCAGTGCAGAACCGATGATGATCGGAGTGTCGTCGCCCGGGAAGTCGTAGGTCGACAGCAGGTCACGAACTTCCATCTCAACCAGTTCCAGCAGCTCGGCGTCGTCAACCATGTCAGCCTTGTTCAGGAAGACCACGATGTACGGAACACCTACCTGGCGGGACAGCAGGATGTGCTCGCGGGTCTGCGGCATCGGGCCGTCAGCAGCGGAGCAAACCAGGATCGCGCCGTCCATCTGGGCAGCACCGGTGATCATGTTTTTTACGTAGTCGGCGTGGCCCGGGCAGTCAACGTGCGCGTAGTGGCGAACAGCCGAATCGTACTCAACGTGAGCGGTGTTGATGGTGATACCGCGAGCTTTTTCTTCCGGGGCGCTGTCGATCTTGTCGAAGTCAACGCGAGCCGAACCGAATACTTCGGAGCAAACGCGGGTCAGAGCTGCGGTCAGGGTGGTTTTACCGTGGTCAACGTGACCGATGGTGCCTACGTTGACGTGCGGTTTGTTACGTTCAAACTTTTCTTTAGCCACGACAGTGAACTCCTTGCCTAAAGGGCTGAATCAGCCTTGTTTTTTGGTTACAGACTCGACGATGTGCGACGGAGCCGTATTGTATTTTTTGAATTCCATAGAGTAGCTAGCGCGACCCTGAGACATGGAACGGACGTCGGTCGCATAACCGAACATCTCACCCAGCGGAACTTCGGCGCGAATTACTTTGCCGGAGATCGTGTCTTCCATACCCAAGATCATGCCGCGACGGCGGTTAAGGTCGCCCATCACGTCACCCATATAGTCTTCAGGGGTAACAACCTCTACCGCCATGATCGGCTCAAGCAACTCACCACCGCCCTTCTGGGCCAGCTGCTTGGTTGCCATGGAGGCAGCCACCTTGAACGCCATCTCGTTCGAGTCGACGTCGTGGTAGGAACCATCAAACACGGTAGCCTTCAGGCCGATCAGCGGATAGCCGGCAACAACGCCGTTCTTCATCTGCTCTTCGATACCCTTCTGGATAGCCGGGATGTATTCCTTAGGAACCACACCACCCACTACTTCGTTCACGAACTGCAGACCTTCCTGACCTTCGTCAGCAGGAGCAAAACGGATCCAGCAATGGCCGAACTGACCACGACCGCCGGACTGACGAACGAACTTGCCTTCGATTTCGCAGTTCTTCGTGATGCGCTCACGATAGGAAACCTGAGGCTTACCGATGTTGGCTTCGACGTTGAACTCACGGCGCATCCGGTCAACCAGGATGTCCAGGTGCAATTCGCCCATGCCGGAGATGATGGTCTGACCAGTCTCCTCATCGGTCTTGACGCGGAAAGACGGGTCTTCCTGAGCAAGCTTGCCCAGAGCGATACCCATTTTTTCCTGGTCATCTTTGGTCTTCGGCTCAACGGCAACCGAAATAACCGGCTCCGGGAAGTCCATGCGAACCAGGATGATCGGCTTATCAGCGTTGCACAAAGTTTCGCCAGTGGTGACGTCCTTCATGCCGATCAAGGCCGCGATGTCACCAGCGCGCACTTCCTTGATTTCTTCGCGGGCGTTTGCGTGCATTTGCACCATACGACCCACACGCTCTTTCTTGCCTTTAACCGAGTTGATCACGCCGTCGCCCGAGGCCAATACGCCCGAGTAAACGCGAACGAAGGTCAAGGTACCCACGAATGGGTCGGTAGCGATCTTGAACGCCAGCGCCGCGAACGGCTCGTCGTCACTTGCATGACGCTCCATTTCCTCTTCCTCGTTATCCGGGTTGGAACCCTTGATAGCAGGAATGTCGGTAGGAGCAGGCAGGAAGTCGATAACGGCGTCGAGAACCAGGGGGACACCCTTGTTCTTGAAGGAAGAACCGCAAACAGCCAGAACGATTTCACCAGCGATAGTACGCTGACGCAGAGCGCCCTTGATTTCCTCGATAGTGAGTTCTTCACCCTCGAGGTACTTGTTCATCAGCTCTTCGTTGGCTTCGGCCGCAGCCTCAACCATGTTGCTGCGCCACTTCTCGGCTTCTTCCAGCAGTTCAGCCGGAATGTCCTTGCGAACCGGGACCATGCCCTTGTCAGCATCGTTCCAGTAGACAGCTTGCATGTTGATCAGATCGATCTGACCCTGGAAGTTGTCTTCGGAACCGATAGCCAGCTGGATCGGCACCGGAGTGTGGCCCAGACGCTGCTTGATCTGACCGATCACGCGCAGGAAGTCAGCACCGGCACGGTCCATCTTGTTGACGTAAACAAGACGCGGAACGCCGTATTTGTTGGCCTGACGCCATACGGTTTCCGACTGCGGCTCAACGCCCGAGGTACCACAGAACACAACGACCGCGCCGTCGAGTACACGCAGCGAACGCTCAACTTCAATGGTGAAGTCAACGTGCCCGGGGGTGTCGATGACGTTGAAGCGGTGCTCGTCCTTGTACTGCTTCTCGGAGCCCTTCCAGAAAGCGGTAATGGCAGCAGAAGTAATGGTAATACCACGCTCCTGCTCCTGCACCATCCAGTCGGTGGTCGCGGCGCCGTCATGCACCTCGCCCATCTTGTGGCTTTTCCCGGTGTAGAAAAGCACACGCTCGGTGGTCGTGGTTTTACCCGCGTCCACGTGAGCCACGATACCGATGTTACGGTACCGGTTAATCGGTGTAGTACGAGCCATAAAGCCCTCGCAAATTTAGAAGCGCGAAAATTAGAAGCGGTAGTGCGAGAAGGCCTTGTTGGCTTCAGCCATACGGTGCACGTCTTCACGCTTCTTCACTGCAGCGCCTTTGCCTTCCGCAGCATCCAGCAGCTCGCCAGCAAGGCGCAGAGCCATGGACTTCTCGCCACGCTTGCGGGCGTAATCCACCAGCCAACGCATGGCCAGGGCATTACGACGGGACGGACGAACTTCGACCGGAACCTGGTAAGTCGCACCGCCAACACGGCGGGACTTCACTTCGACCAGCGGAGCGATGGCGTCGAGAGCTTTCTCGAAGATCTCCAGGGGATCGCTGTTCTTGCGCGCTTTAACAGTTTCCAGGGCACCGTAAACGATGCGCTCGGCGACTGCTTTTTTGCCGCTTTCCATCACGTGGTTCATGAATTTGGCGAGAATCAGGCTTCCGTATTTCGGATCGTCCAGAATCTCACGCTTAGCTGCTACACGACGTCTTGGCATGATAAGCCCTCAAACGGTCTTCAGGTTAGCCCGGGACCATAACCATTCGGTTACGCCCGACCTTACTCTTATCGACTCAATAAAAAGAAAAATGGCGAACCGAATTACTTCGGACGCTTGGTACCGTACTTCGAGCGACCCTGCTTACGGTCTTTAACGCCGGTGGTATCCAGCGAACCGCGAACAGTGTGGTAGCGCACACCCGGAAGGTCTTTTACACGACCGCCACGGATCAGCACGACGCTGTGCTCTTGCAGGTTGTGACCTTCACCACCGATGTAGGAGGTGACTTCAAAACCGTTGGTCAGACGAACACGGCACACTTTACGCAGTGCGGAGTTCGGTTTCTTCGGCGTGGTGGTGTACACGCGGGTGCACACGCCACGACGCTGCGGGCAGTTCTGCAGCGCAGGAACGTCGGATTTCTCGACGATACGCTTGCGCGGCTGACGTACCAGCTGGTTGATAGTTGCCATCTACTAGCTCCACTGTTGTCTTTCGACGCTATTTATTACAACAAAAGCAAAATGGCAGAGCACAGCGCCCTGCCAAATTTAGGGGTGCATGAGTCTAAAGAGACTGACGCCCCCAGTCAAGGAAACGCCCCGGACGATTGCTCGCCCGGGGCATCACACTCAATTGCCGGAGTTCAGCGCTTCAGTCAGCGCTGCTTCCACTTCACTGGCGCTGACGCGCACCGGCTTGTCGGCTTCACGGCGACGCTTGCGCTCGCTGTGGTAAGCCAGACCGGTACCGGCCGGGATCAGACGACCCACCACCACGTTTTCCTTCAGGCCGCGCAGGTAGTCGCGCTTGCCGGTAACCGCCGCCTCGGTCAATACGCGAGTGGTCTCCTGGAAGGAGGCCGCCGAGATGAACGATTCGGTGGACAGCGAGGCCTTGGTGATACCCAGCAGAACGCGGTCGAACCTGGAGACGAATTTCTCATCTGCAGACAGACGCTCGTTCTCGCCGAGAACGTGGGTCAGTTCCATCTGGTCGCCCTTGATGAAGCTGGAGTCGCCGGATTCGGTGATCTCAACTTTACGCAGCATCTGACGCAGGATGGTCTCGATGTGCTTGTCGTTGATCTTCACGCCCTGCAGGCGGTAAACGTCCTGGATCTCGTTGACGATGTACTTGGCCAGCGCACTGACGCCCAGCAGACGCAGGATGTCGTGCGGATCGCTCGGACCGTCGGAGATCACTTCGCCGCGGTTCACTTGTTCGCCTTCGAAGACGTTCAGGTGACGCCACTTCGGAATCAGCTCCTCGTACGGATCGCTGCCATCGGTCGGAGTGATGACCAGACGGCGCTTGCCCTTGGTCTCTTTACCGAAGGCGATGGTGCCGCTGATTTCCGCCAGGATCGAAGCTTCTTTCGGACGACGCGCTTCGAACAGGTCGGCAACACGCGGCAGACCACCGGTGATGTCGCGGGTCTTCGAAGTTTCCTGCGGGATACGGGCGATAACGTCACCGACCGCAATCTGCGCACCGTCAGCCACGCCGACCAGGGCGTTGGCCGGCAGGAAGTACTGAGCCGGTACGTCGGTACCTGGCAGCAGCAGTTCCTTGCCATTGGCATCGACCATCTTGATCGCCGGACGAATGTCCTTGCCAGCGGCCGGACGGTCTTTCGGATCCAGCACTTCGATGTTGGTCAGACCGGTCAGTTCGTCGGTCTGGCGCTTGATGGTGATGCCTTCTTCCATGCCGACGAAGGTAACCACACCCTTCATCTCGGTCACGATCGGGTGGGTGTGCGGGTCCCACTTGGCGACGATGGCGCCAGCTTCGACCTTGTCACCTTCCTTCACGGAAATGACCGCACCGTACGGCAGCTTGTAGCGCTCGCGCTCGCGACCGAACTCGTCGGCCACGGCCAGCTCGCCGGAGCGGGAAACCGCCACCAGGTTGCCGTCCACGCGCTCAACGTGCTTCAGGTTGTGCAGACGGATCGCGCCGCCGTTCTTCACCTGAACGCTGTCGGCAGCGGAAGTACGGCTGGCCGCACCACCGATGTGGAACGTACGCATGGTCAGCTGGGTACCCGGCTCACCGATGGACTGGGCAGCGATAACGCCGACCGCTTCACCGATGTTGACCTGATGACCACGGGCCAGATCGCGGCCGTAGCACTTGGCGCAGATGCCGTAGCGGGTTTCGCAGCTGATCGGCGAACGCACGATCACTTCGTCGATGCTGGCGCGCTCGATGAACTCGACCCACTGCTCGTCGACCAGGGTACCGGCCGGCACGATGACTTCGTCGCTGCCCGGCTTGAACACGTCCTTGGCGATCACTCGACCCAGTACGCGCTCACCCAGCGGTTCGACCACGTCACCGCCTTCGATGTGCGGAGTCATCAGCAGACCGTGCTCGGTGCCGCAATCGACTTCGGTCACTACCAGATCCTGCGCCACGTCGACCAGGCGACGAGTCAGGTAACCGGAGTTAGCGGTCTTCAGTGCGGTATCCGCCAGACCCTTACGCGCACCGTGAGTGGAGATGAAGTACTGCAGTACGTTCAGACCTTCACGGAAGTTGGCGGTGATCGGCGTCTCGATGATGGAGCCGTCCGGCTTGGCCATCAGACCACGCATACCGGCCAGCTGGCGGATCTGCGCGGCGCTACCACGAGCACCGGAGTCGGCCATCATGTACATGGAGTTGAAGGACTCCTGCTCGACGGTCTTGCCATCGCGATCGACAACCGGCTCTTTCGACAGGTTGGCCATCATCGCCTTCGACACTTCGTCGTTGGCCTTGGACCAGAGGTCGATCACCTTGTTGTACTTCTCGCCCTGGGTGACCAGGCCGGAGGCGTACTGCGATTCGATTTCCTTCACTTCCTCGGTGGCGGCGTCGATGATGCGCGCCTTCTCATCCGGGATAACGAAGTCGTTCACGCCGATCGACACACCGGAGATGGTCGAGTAGGCGAAACCGGTGTACATCAGCTGGTCGGCGAAGATCACGGTCTCTTTCAGACCCACCACGCGGTAGCACTGGTTGATCAGCTTGGAGATCGCCTTCTTCTTCATCGACTGGTTGACCACGTCGAAGGGCAGGCCCGCCGGCACGATCTGGAACAGCAGGGCACGACCGACAGTCGTATCGACGATGCGGGTACGGCGGGTAACCGAGCCGTCCTTCTCGTTGACCACTTCGTTGACGCGTACCTTGACCCGGGCGTGCAGGGAGGCTTCGCCGCCACGGAACACGCGGTCGACTTCCTGCAGGTCGGCGAATACGCGACCTTCACCCTTGGCGTTCACCGCTTCACGGGTCATGTAGTACAGACCCAGAACCACGTCCTGCGACGGTACGATGATCGGCTCGCCGTTGGCAGGCGAGAGGATGTTGTTGGTCGACATCATCAGCGCACGCGCTTCCAGCTGGGCTTCCAGCGTCAGCGGCACGTGGACGGCCATCTGGTCACCGTCGAAGTCGGCGTTGTACGCGGCGCAGACCAGCGGGTGCAGCTGGATGGCTTTACCTTCGATCAGAACCGGCTCGAACGCCTGGATACCCAGACGGTGCAGGGTCGGTGCGCGGTTGAGCAGTACGGGGTGTTCGCGGATGACTTCGGCGAGAACGTCCCAAACCTCGGGCAGCTCACGCTCGACCATCTTCTTGGCGGCCTTGATGGTGGTCGCCATACCGCGCATTTCCAGCTTGCCGAAAATGAACGGCTTGAACAGCTCGAGCGCCATCTTCTTCGGCAGACCGCACTGGTGCAGGCGCAGGGTCGGGCCCACGGTAATCACGGAACGACCGGAGTAGTCCACACGCTTACCGAGCAGGTTCTGACGGAAGCGACCTTGCTTACCTTTGATCATGTCGGCCAGCGACTTCAGCGGACGCTTGTTCGAGCCAGTGATGGCACGACCGCGACGGCCGTTGTCGAGCAGGGCGTCGACCGCTTCCTGCAGCATGCGCTTTTCGTTGCGCACGATGATGTCCGGCGCCGACAGATCGAGCAGGCGCTTCAGACGGTTGTTACGGTTGATCACGCGGCGATACAGATCATTCAGATCGGAAGTCGCGAAGCGGCCACCATCCAGCGGAACCAGCGGACGCAGGTCCGGCGGCAGTACCGGCAGAACGGTCAGGACCATCCACTCCGGATGGTTGCCGGAGTCCTTGAAGGCTTCCATCAGCTTCAGGCGCTTGGACAGCTTCTTGATCTTGGTTTCCGAGTTGGTCTGCGGAATCTCTTCGCGCAGGCGGCCGATCTCGTGATCCAGGTCGATCGCGTTGAGCAGCTCGCGAACAGCTTCGGCGCCCATGCGCGCGTCGAAGTCGTCACCGAACTCTTCGAGGGCTTCGAAGTACTGCTCGTCGTTCAGCAGCTGGCCCTTCTCCAGGGTGGTCATGCCCGGATCGATCACCACGTAGCTCTCGAAATAGAGCACGCGTTCGATGTCACGCAGGGTCATGTCCAGCAGCAGGCCGATACGGCTCGGCAGGGACTTCAGGAACCAGATGTGAGCAACCGGCGAGGCCAGTTCGATGTGCGCCATGCGCTCACGACGGACCTTGGCCAGGGCGACTTCAACGCCGCACTTCTCACAGATCACGCCACGATGCTTGAGGCGCTTGTACTTACCGCACAGGCACTCGTAGTCCTTTACCGGGCCAAAGATCTTGGCGCAGAACAGACCATCGCGCTCAGGCTTGAAGGTACGGTAGTTGATGGTTTCCGGCTTTTTCACTTCACCGAAAGACCAGGAACGGATCATCTCAGGCGAAGCCAGACCGATACGGATCGCATCGAACTCTTCCACCTGACCCTGGTTTTTCAACAGATTCAGCAAGTCTTTCAAGGCCTTTCCTCCTCACGGACCAGCGGCAACCCGGCCTTGGCCGGGCGCCGCATAGGCGGTGCGTGTTATTCGGTTTCCAGTTCGATGTCGATACCGAGCGAGCGGATCTCTTTGATCAACACGTTGAAGGACTCGGGCATGCCGGCCTCCATGCGGTGATCGCCGTCCACGATGTTCTTGTACATCTTGGTCCGGCCGTTCACGTCGTCCGACTTCACGGTCAGCATTTCCTGCAGGGTGTAGGCGGCGCCGTAGGCTTCCAGTGCCCAGACCTCCATCTCACCGAAGCGCTGACCACCGAACTGCGCCTTACCACCCAGCGGCTGCTGGGTAACCAGGCTGTAGGAACCGGTGGAACGAGCGTGCATCTTGTCGTCGACCAGGTGGTTCAGTTTGAGCATGTACATGTAGCCGACAGTGGTCGGACGCTCGAACTGGTTGCCGGTACGGCCGTCAGTCAGGCGCATCTGGCCGCTTTCCGGCAGATCGGCCAGCTTGAGCATGGCCTTGATCTCGCTTTCCTTGGCACCGTCGAATACCGGGGTGGCCATCGGCACACCGCCACGCAGGTTCTTCGCCAGGTCGAGGATCTCGGTATCGGACAGCTCGTTCAGGTTCTCCTGACGACCACCGATCTCGTTGTAGATCTGCTGCATGAACTTGCGCAGCTCGGCGACCTTGCGCTGCTCTTCGAGCATGCGGTTGATCTTCTCGCCCAGGCCCTTGGCCGCGAGGCCCAGGTGGGTTTCGAGGATCTGACCGACGTTCATACGCGACGGTACGCCCAGCGGGTTGAGGACGATGTCGACCGGGGTGCCATTGGCATCGTGCGGCATGTCTTCGACCGGCATGATCACCGAGACCACACCCTTGTTACCGTGACGACCGGCCATCTTGTCGCCCGGCTGGATGCGGCGCTTGATGGCCAGGTAGACCTTGACGATCTTCAGTACGCCCGGAGCCAGGTCATCGCCCTGTTGCAGCTTGCGCTTCTTGTCTTCGAACTTGTCGTCGAGCATCTGGCGACGGTCGCTGATGTAGGCCTGGGCCTTCTCCAGCTGCTCGTTGAGAGCATCTTCCGCCATGCGCAGCTTGAACCACTGACCGCGCTCGAGGCCATCGAGGTAAGCGTCGTCGATCACCGCGCCTTTCTTCAGGCCAGTACCGCCTTCGGCCTTGGCACCCACCAGGGCGGAACGCAGACGCTCGAAGGTGGCGCCTTCGACGATGCGGAACTCTTCGTTGAGGTCCTTGCGGATCTCGTCGAGCTGCGTCTTCTCGATGGACAGGGCACGCGAGTCGCGCTCCACGCCATCGCGGGTGAAGACCTGCACGTCAATGACAGTACCCTTGGTGCCGGTCGGCACACGCAGGGAGGTGTCTTTCACGTCGCTGGCTTTCTCACCGAAAATCGCACGCAGCAGCTTCTCTTCCGGCGTCAGCTGGGTCTCGCCTTTCGGAGTGACCTTGCCGACCAGGATGTCGCCGGCGCCAACTTCGGCACCCACATAAACGATACCGGCTTCGTCCAGCTTGTTCAGCGCAGCTTCACCCACGTTCGGGATGTCCGCGGTGATTTCCTCTGGGCCAAGCTTGGTGTCACGGGCCACACAGGTCAGTTCCTGAATGTGGATCGTGGTGAAGCGATCTTCTTGCACCACGCGCTCGGAGAGGCAGATGGAGTCTTCGAAGTTGTAACCGTTCCACGGCATGAACGCGACGCGCATGTTCTGACCCAGCGCCAGTTCACCCATGTCGGTGGACGGGCCGTCGGCCAGGATGTCGCTGCGCGCAACCTTGTCACCCTTGCTCACCAGCGGACGCTGGTTGATGCAGGTGTTCTGGTTGGAGCGGGTGTATTTGGTCAGGTTGTAGATGTCGACACCGGCTTCACCGGTTTCAACTTCGTCGTCATTGACGCGAACCACAACACGACTGGCATCGACCGAGTCGATCACGCCGCCACGACGAGCCACGACGCAAACGCCGGAGTCACGGGCAACGTTGCGCTCCATGCCGGTACCTACCAGCGGCTTGTCAGCACGCAGGGTCGGTACAGCCTGACGCTGCATGTTCGAACCCATCAACGCGCGGTTGGCGTCGTCGTGTTCGAGGAACGGAATCAGCGAGGCCGCAACAGAAACTACCTGCTTCGGCGACACGTCCATCAGGGTGACGTCTTCCGGCGCCTTGACGGTGAATTCGTTCAGGTGACGAACCGCAACCAGTTCGTCGGTCAGCATGCCCTTGTCGTTCATGGTCGCCGAAGCCTGGGCGATCACGTGATCGGCCTCTTCGATGGCGGACAGGAAGACGATTTCATTGGTGACCAGACCGGCCTTGACCACACGGTACGGGCTTTCCAGGAAGCCGTACTGGTTGGTGCGCGCATACGCAGCCAGGGAGTTGATCAGACCGATGTTCGGACCTTCAGGGGTCTCGATCGGGCACACGCGGCCGTAGTGGGTCGGGTGTACGTCACGGACCTCGAAGCCGGCACGCTCACGGGTCAGACCACCTGGGCCGAGTGCGGAAACACGGCGCTTGTGGGTGATCTCGGAGAGCGGGTTGTTCTGGTCCATGAACTGCGAGAGCTGGCTGGAACCGAAGAACTCCTTCACCGCCGCCGCAACCGGCTTGGCGTTGATCAGGTCCTGCGGCATCAGGCCTTCGCTTTCGGCCATCGACAGACGCTCTTTGACCGCACGTTCAACACGTACCAGGCCAACGCGGAACTGGTTCTCGGCCATTTCGCCGACGCAACGCACACGACGGTTACCCAGGTGGTCGATGTCGTCGACGATGCCTTTGCCGTTACGGATATCGACCAGGGTCTTGAGCACCTCGACGATATCTTCCTTGCTCAGCACGCCCGAACCTTCGATCTCGGTGCGACCGATACGACGGTTGAACTTCATGCGGCCAACAGCGGACAGATCGTAACGCTCGGCGCTGAAGAACAGGTTGTTGAACAGGGTCTCGGCAGCATCCTTGGTTGGCGGCTCGCCAGGACGCATCATGCGGTAGATCTCGACCAGGGCTTCCAGCTGGTTGCTGGTGGAGTCGATCTTCAGCGTGTCGGAGACGAACGGACCGCAATCGATGTCGTTGGTGTACAGGGTCTCGATGCGGACAACCTGCGCCTTGACGATCTTGGCCAGCAGGTCGGTGGTCAGCTCGGTGTTGCACTCGGCAACAATCTCACCGGTCGACGGATGCACGATGGCTTTCGCAGTGGTGCGGCCCAGCACGTAGTCGAGCGGAACCTCCAACTCTTTGATGCCGGCCTTGTCGATCTGGTTGATGTGGCGCGCGGTGATACGGCGGCCTTGCTCAACAATGACCTTGCCCTTCTCGTCCTTGATGTCGAACGCAGCGATCTCACCACGCAGACGCTGCGGCACCAGTTCCAGGTTGAGCGACTCGCCCTGCACGTGGAACACGTTGGTGGCGTAGAAGGCATTCAGCACTTCCTCAGTGCTGTAGCCCAGCGCACGCAGCAGCACGGAAGCCGGCAGCTTGCGACGACGGTCGATACGCACGAACACGCAGTCCTTCGGGTCGAACTCGAAGTCCAACCAGGAGCCGCGGTAAGGAATGATACGAGCCGAGTACAGCAGCTTGCCCGAGCTGTGGGTCTTGCCACGGTCGTGGTCGAAGAACACACCCGGCGAGCGGTGCAGCTGGGAAACAATGACGCGCTCGGTACCGTTGATGATGAAGGTACCGTTCTCGGTCATCAGGGGGATTTCCCCCATGTAGACTTCTTGCTCTTTAATGTCCTTGATCGCTTTGTTCGACGATTCTTTGTCGAAAATGATCAGGCGGACTTTGACCCGCAGCGGTACGGCGAATGTCACGCCACGCAGCACGCACTCTTTGACGTCGAACGCCGGCTCGCCCAGGCGATAGCCAACGTACTCCAGAGCAGCATTGCCGGAATAGCTGATAATCGGGAATACGGACTTGAAGGCCGCATGCAGGCCAACGTCGCGGAACTGCTCCTTGCTCGCTCCCGCCTGCAGGAATTCGCGGTACGAATCCAACTGGATGGCCAGGAGATACGGCACATCCATCACGTCCGGCAACTTGCTAAAGTCCTTGCGGATACGTTTTTTCTCAGTGTATGAGTAAGCCATCAGCGTTCCCCAGCTTGGTCACCTGCTTGTTTGGCTGCTCCCGACGGCAACAGCCAGAAAATCTTGCAAACCCTAGGTTTGCACCGCCCTCGAGCGGGTTTTCACGTTAGGGCGAAGGCCTGCGCACAGCGCCCATAACGGAAAAAGGCCGGTGGCAAAAGCCACCAGCCGCCAGCCTTAAGCGCAATGCTTGGGCTGTTGACGCAAGGTCGTCGCTTACTTGAGCTCGACTTTGGCGCCAGCTTCTTCCAGCTTCTTCTTGGCATCTTCGGCGGCGTCCTTGGACAGGCCTTCGGAGATGATCTGAGGAGCGGTGTCGACTTTCTCTTTGGCTTCTTTCAGACCCAGACCGGTCAGTTCGCGAACAGCCTTGATCACGTTGACTTTCTTCTCGCCAGCTTCGAGCAGAACAACGTTGAACTCGGTTTGCTCTTCAACAACAGCGGCAGCAGCAGCCGGGCCAGCAGCGGCAACAGCAGCGGTAACGCCGAAGGTTTCTTCCATGGCTTTGATCAGTTCAACAACTTCCAGAACGGTTTTCTGGCCGATGGCTTCGATGATTTGTTCGTTAGTCAGAGACATGACTATAAATTCCTGTATTGGGGTGACAGCCTACGCAGCCATCAAATTAAACATATGATTTTGAAAGTACTTTCGATGCCTTAGGCAGCGGCAGCTTCTTTCTGGTCGCGAACGGCCGCCAGAGTACGAGCCAGCTTGCTGGTAGCGCCTTGGATCACGCTCATCAGTCGTGCAATAGCTTCGTCGCGAGTTGGCAGCGAAGCCAACACGTCGATCTGGGTTGCTGCGAGGAACTTGCCCTCGAACGCAGCTGCCTTGATCTCGAACTTGTCGTTACCTTTAGCGAACTCTTTGAACAGACGAGCAGCAGCGCCCGGGTGTTCGTTGGAGAAAGCAATCAAGGTCGGGCCGGTGAAGGCGTCGTTGAGGACACTGTATTCAGTGTCAGCAACGGCACGACGGAGCAGGGTGTTACGTACGACACGCACGTATACGCCTGCTTCACGAGCCTCTTTACGGAGTCCGGTCATAGCGCCTACCGTCACACCGCGGGCATCAGCCACAACAGCAGACAGGGCGACTTTGGCAGCCTCGTTGACTTCAGCGACGATGGCCTTCTTGTCTTCGAGTTTAATTGCCACGGGTAAAACTCCTGCTTGTTACCGTTTCATCTGGCCGAGGCCGGATGTCGTTTTGGTGTCTGATTCGGTAAGGAACCGGGAGCACCATCTGCGTAGGCTTGAGGTTTAAGGCTTGCGCCGCCTACGGTCTTGGATAGCCCCCGCCAGGCAGGGACCCCAATTTTTCCAGGCCGACGAATTGCTCCGCCGGCCAAATCACTTACGCGTCGAGCGATGCCTGGTCGATGACCAGACCCGGACCCATGGTGGTGCTCAGGGTCACGCGCTTGACGTAGATGCCTTTCGAGGTGGACGGCTTCAGACGCTTGAGGTCCGACAGCAGGGCTTCCACGTTCTGCTTCAGGTGAGCGGCTTCGAAGCCGATCTTGCCAACAGAGGTGTGGATGATGCCGTTCTTGTCGGTACGGAAACGCACTTGACCAGCCTTGGCGTTCTTAACGGCAGTGGCCACGTCCGGAGTCACGGTACCGACCTTCGGGTTCGGCATCAGACCGCGCGGACCGAGGATCTGGCCCAGTTGACCGACAACGCGCATGGCATCCGGGGAAGCGATGACCACGTCGTAGTTCAGGTCGCCGGCTTTCATCTCGGCAGCCAGTTCGTCCATGCCTACGCGATCAGCGCCGGCAGCCAGAGCAGCTTCAGCGCCCGGGCCCTGGGTGAACACGGCAACGCGAACAGTCTTACCGGTGCCATTCGGCAGTACGGTAGCGCCACGTACGACCTGGTCGGATTTACGCGGATCAACGCCGAGGTTGATGGCGATATCGAACGACTCGGTGAACTTGACAGCAGACAGCTCAGCCAACAGCTTGGCGGCGTCTTCGAAGCCGTATTGCTTGCCGGCTTCGATTTTTTCAGCGATAGCCTTCTGGCGCTTGGTCAGCTTAGCCATTACACACCCTCCACGTTGAGGCCCATGCTACGCGCGGAGCCGGCGATGGTACGCACGGCCGCATCCAGATCAGCGGCAGTCAGATCAGCCGACTTGGCTTTAGCGATCTCTTCCAGCTGAGCACGGGTAACGGTGCCAACTTTGACGGTGTTCGGACGAGCAGAACCGCTGGTCAGGCCGGCGGCCTTTTTCAGCAGAACCGAAGCCGGGGTGCTTTTGGTTTCAAAGGTGAAGCTGCGGTCGCTGTAAACGGTGATGATCACAGGAGTCGGCAGGCCAGGTTCCATGCCCTGGGTACGGGCGTTGAACGCCTTGCAGAATTCCATGATATTCACGCCGTGCTGACCCAGAGCCGGACCAACGGGCGGCGACGGGTTGGCCTGAGCGGCCTTCACTTGCAGCTTGATATAAGCGGTAATCTTCTTAGCCATGAGCTACTCCAAATACGGGTTCAAGCGCCTAAAGAGGCTCCCCGGTTGATAACGCCTTTATCCCAGTGACGACAAAACCCCGCAGCCAATAGCTGCGGGGTACGGGATGATTTGTCCAGTTATGCCTTCTCGACCTGACTGAACTCCAGCTCCACCGGAGTGGAACGACCGAAAATAAGCACGGCCACGTGGATCCGGCTCTTTTCGTAGTTAACTTCTTCGACAACACCGTTGAAGTCGGCAAACGGACCATCGACAACGCGAACAGTCTCGCCCGGCTCGAACAGTGTTTTCGGCTTCGGCTTGTCACCGCTATCGGCAACGCGACGCAGAATAGCATCGGCTTCTTTTTCGGTAATCGGTGCCGGCTTATCAGCAGTACCACCGATGAAGCCCATGACGCGCGGCGTATTCTTGATCAGGTGCCAAGTCGCCTCGCTCATCTCCATCTGCACCAGCACATAGCCGGGGAAGAACTTGCGCTCACTCTTGCGCTTCTGGCCGTTACGCATTTCCACCACTTCTTCGGTGGGGACCAGAATTTCGCCGAAGACATCTTCCATGCCAGCCAGCTTGACACGCTCAACCAGTGAGCGCATGACATGCTTCTCGTAACCCGAGTAAGCATGCACAACGTACCAACGCTTAGCCACGGGACACCCTTAACCGACAATCATCGAAACAAGCCAGCCCAAGAGGGAATCAAGACCCCACAGAACCAGCGCCATGACCAGGACCACAGCCACCACGATCAACGTGGTCTGAGTAGTTTCCTGACGACTTGGCCATACAACCTTACGGATCTCCGTGCGCGCTTCCTTCGCCAGAGCAAAGAAAGCCTGACCCTTGGCGGTTTGCAGTGCGGCAAAACCAGCCACAACAGCAAGAACCAAGAGAACCAGCACACGATACAGGAGCGGCTCAGCCGAGAAGTACTGATTGCCGACCACGCCAGCGACCACGAGAGCGACAACAACCAGCCACTTCAGCGAGTCAAAGCGCGAGTCTTTAGCTTCAGCTTTGGCATTCATGAGAACAACCCTGTAGAAGAAATGCCAGATCCACTTATTCAGGAATCTGGCAGGCCAGGAGGGAATCGAACCCCCAACCTGCGGTTTTGGAGACCGCCGCTCTGCCAATTGAGCTACTGGCCTAAAACGAAGTCAGGCCGACCATTATGCCGGCCTGACAGAGCTAGATCAACCGATTACTCGACGATCTTGGCAACCACGCCAGCACCGACGGTACGGCCGCCTTCGCGAATCGCGAAACGCAGACCATCTTCCATGGCGATCGGCTTGATCAGGGTGACAACCATTTTCACGTTGTCGCCCGGCATTACCATCTCAACGCCTTCCGGCAGCTCGCACGAACCGGTTACGTCAGTGGTACGGAAGTAGAACTGCGGACGGTAGCCCTTGAAGAACGGAGTGTGACGACCGCCTTCTTCTTTGGACAGCACGTACACTTCAGCTTCGAACTTGGTGTGCGGCTTGATGGTGCCCGGCTTGGCCAGAACCTGACCACGCTCTACGTCGTCACGCTTGGTGCCGCGCAGCAGGACGCCGCAGTTCTCGCCAGCACGACCTTCGTCGAGCAGCTTGCGGAACATTTCAACGCCGGTGCAGGTGGTCTTGGTAGTGTCACGCAGACCAACGATTTCGATTTCTTCCTGAATCTTGACGATACCGCGCTCTACACGACCGGTAACTACAGTACCGCGGCCGGAGATCGAGAATACGTCTTCGATCGGCATCAGGAACGGCTTGTCGATAGCACGAACCGGCTCTGGGATGTAGCTGTCCAGAGTTTCAACCAGCTTCTTAACAGCGCTGGTGCCCATTTCGTTGTCATCTTGGCCGTTCAGAGCCATCAGAGCAGAACCGATGATGATCGGAGTGTCGTCGCCCGGGAAGTCGTAGGTCGACAGCAGGTCACGAACTTCCATCTCAACCAGTTCCAGCAGCTCGGCGTCGTCAACCATGTCAGCCTTGTTCAGGAAGACCACGATGTACGGAACACCTACCTGACGGGACAGCAGGATGTGCTCGCGGGTCTGCGGCATCGGGCCGTCAGCAGCGGAGCAAACCAGGATCGCGCCGTCCATCTGGGCAGCACCGGTGATCATGTTTTTTACGTAGTCGGCGTGGCCCGGGCAGTCAACGTGCGCGTAGTGGCGAACAGCCGAGTCGTACTCAACGTGAGCGGTGTTGATGGTGATACCGCGAGCTTTTTCTTCCGGGGCGCTGTCGATCTTGTCGAAGTCAACGCGAGCCGAACCGAATACCTCGGAGCAAACGCGGGTCAGAGCAGCAGTCAAAGTGGTCTTACCGTGGTCAACGTGACCGATGGTGCCTACGTTGACGTGCGGCTTGTTACGTTCGAACTTTTCTTTTGCCATTTTGACTGTCTCCCACCAATGAATTGAGCGAGTCACGCCGCCATTAAAACAAAGGCAGATATCTGCATATCTGCCTTTGTTGAAGTGGAGCTCTTGAGCGGATTTGAACCGCTGACCTCACCCTTACCAAGGGTGTGCTCTACCAACTGAGCTACAAGAGCGAAACACGTTGCGCAAACAGCAAACTTGGAGCGGGCAGCGGGAATCGAACCCGCATCATCAGCTTGGAAGGCTGAGGTTCTACCATTGAACCATGCCCGCGGAGCCTGCAACTCACGCGAAATTTGGTGGAGGGGGAAGGATTCGAACCTTCGAAGTCGTAGACGTCAGATTTACAGTCTGATCCCTTTGGCCGCTCGGGAACCCCTCCAAAACGAGGCGGCATTCTTAACTCATGCCACCCTACTGTCAAGCAATTTCTCAATAAAAACTTGAGGTTAGCAATTTCTGACAGCAACCCCGCAAGGGCCACCCTGCGAAGCGGGCGCCATTCTATGCAAACTAACGCAGGGTTGCAACGTCTTCGCACGGCATTAATTGATGTTGCAGGCCTTTAAAGTCAGCAGCCAATTGTTGCAGCAGGAAATCGTCAGCCAGACGCCGACTCTGCGGGGCAATCCGCACCCAATAGCTACGCTGGGCGCGGGGCAATTCACGCAACAAAGGCTCATAACCAGCGTCCGCCAAACGGCGCATGACACTCTGCGCGGAGTCGTCACGCGGGAAGATTCCCAGCGAAATACCGTTAGCCAGATCGCCCTGAGTGATGATGTAACTGTCGATCTTGCGCGCCTGCAATTCCTTTAACTGGCGCAGGGACGCCTGACGCGAGGCCAGGGGAGGCAAGTACACCCAATAATCCAGGCCAGCCGCCGCATCGACCGCACGCACATCACCCTGGATATCCAGCGACATCAGGCGCTGCTCAACCTGACGCGCCGCCGCCTCCTGCTGAAAGCTACCCAGGAACAGGCAGGTTTCTGCCACCCCTGCCGGCACCTCAGGCGCCACCACCTCACGTCGAGCTTGCGCCTTATCCGCCTCACTTAGCAGACGAATATTCTGCTGCTGCCCTCGATACAAGGACATCGGCTCGACTTCCTTGACCCGCAAAGGCGCCTGCTGCTGATGCCAGACGTAATAGAAGAGGTTGAGAACCAGCAGAAGCAAAAACAGCCAGCGCATAACGAACCTCAAGACAAGGGGCAGGCCAGCGCCAACCCAACAAAAACCAGATCAGAAACCAGGCGCGCCTGGGGCAGCATCTGGCGTACCAGGGCGGCGTCGCCCCCGGTAAGGAACACGCTAAAGCTCTCACCCCAGCGCTCACGCGCCAATTCCAGCTGCGTCAGCACAAAGCCACGCAACATCAGCGAGCAACCGCGCTCAACCGCCTCTGCTGTGGAGCGCCCTGGCTGCAAACTGTGCAACGCCTGCGCAGCCGCCGCATCGTCATAGCGAATACGCCGGGTATGCGTGCGCAGCTGATTGCGCATCAATGGCACGCCTGGGCAAATATACCCCCCCAGGTGCTCCCCATCGGCAGCCACAAAGTCCGAGGTGACCGCCGTGCCTAGATCGAGCACAAGGCAAGCCTGCCCCGAAAGGCGATAGGCACCGACAAGGGCCAACCATCGGTCCAGCCCCAGGCGCGCAAAGTCGCTATAGCCATTACGCACCCCAGCCAGCTCGCGGACAGGTTGTGCCGAGCACACCTCGACTGCAAACGCCTGCTCGAGACGAAACCGCAGCGCAGCCGTTTCTTCGTCACTGCGCACACTGACCAGGCGACAATACAGAGGGCTCGGAGCATTCACCTGACGTACCGCAGCAAGCAACTGCTCATCAGAATCCACCACCCCACCAGCCAAAGCCGGCTGCGACTCTGCCGCAATCAGGCGCCACTTGATAAAGCTATTGCCGCAGTCCAGCTCAAGAATCATTGCGCAACCTCAGACTCAGCTCGCCACCACTGAACTGGCGCTCTTCGCCAGCCACATCCAGACGTAGCGCACCTTGTTTATCCACACCCAGCACCACTCCTTCGATCTGTTGAGGACCCGCACTGAGGGTCACCGCCCGCCCCTGCCAGAGGTGCTCAACTTCCCACTCAGCCCGCACACCCGCAAAACCCTCGGCCACATGTAGCGCCAGATAATGCGCCAACCAACGGTTCAAACAGAGCACCAGAGCAGTACGATCTACCAGCACACCAGACTGCTCACGCAGGGATGTCCACGCCTGATCAATGGCAATAGAAGCACCGGGCAACATATTCGCATTAACCCCGACACCCACTACCACCTGACAGAGGCCGGCGGGGTCTCCCGACAACTCTAATAAGACCCCGGCAATTTTCCGCCCCGCCACCAGGACATCATTCGGCCATTTCAAACCCACACCAACACAACCAGACTCTTGCAGCGCTCGCAGCACCGCAACCCCCACAGTCAAACTGAGACCGTCGAGAGAATAACTGCCACCCTCAATGCGCAAGCCCAAGCTGTAGTAAAGGTTCTCACCGAACGGACTGACCCAGGCACGCCCACGTCGCCCGCGACCACTCTCCTGCCTCTCCGCAAGAACCAATAGCGGCGCTTGGCTTCCAGCGGCAAGCTGACGCAACGCCTGCGCATTGGTCGAGTCGATAGAGGGGAAGACTTCTGCAGTCCAGCCACAGGCAGAGCAAGCGTCGGCAATCAATGCGGGATCAAGCAGCGACAGCGGCGAGGCCAAGCGATAACCCCGACCACGCACGCGAAAAATATGCAGCCCCAGATCATCCTCCAGGCCCTGCAAACGCTTCCACACCGCACTGCGACTCACACCCAGTACACGCCCCAAGGCCTCACCGGAATGGAATTCGCCATCTTGCAGCAGCTGCAGCACATTCTGCATTCGAGTCTCGCCTAGCAAAGAGGCAGGCATGATAGCCATGCCATTCGCCCTTGCCTAGAAACGCCTGGCCTGAACTTTTCTAGCGCACAAAGCCAAACCCCCAACCCGTTTGCACGGATTGGGGGTTTGGGGATAGGAGCTTGACGATGACCTACTCTCACATGGGGAAGCCCCACACTACCATCGGCGATGCGTCGTTTCACTACTGAGTTCGGGATGGGATCAGGTGGTTCCAACGCTCTATGGTCGTCAAGCAATTCGTTTGCTGTATCGGTGTTTAGTCGCTACAGCTAATTGGGTATGTGATGTCTGTTGGTATTGCGTGTTCAGGCAAATTTTCGGTCTTTGTCGACTTCTGTCGAGACACACAAACAGCAAATTGTTTGGGTGTTATATGGTCAAGCCTCACGGGCAATTAGTATTGGTTAGCTCAACGCCTCACAGCGCTTACACACCCAACCTATCAACGTCGTAGTCTTCGACGGCCCTTTAGGGAGCTCAAGGCTCCAGTGAGATCTCATCTTGAGGCAAGTTTCCCGCTTAGATGCTTTCAGCGGTTATCTTTTCCGAACATAGCTACCCGGCAATGCCACTGGCGTGACAACCGGAACACCAGAGGTTCGTCCACTCCGGTCCTCTCGTACTAGGAGCAGCCCCTCTCAAATCTCAAACGTCCACGGCAGATAGGGACCGAACTGTCTCACGACGTTCTAAACCCAGCTCGCGTACCACTTTAAATGGCGAACAGCCATACCCTTGGGACCGGCTTCAGCCCCAGGATGTGATGAGCCGACATCGAGGTGCCAAACACCGCCGTCGATATGAACTCTTGGGCGGTATCAGCCTGTTATCCCCGGAGTACCTTTTATCCGTTGAGCGATGGCCCTTCCATACAGAACCACCGGATCACTAAGACCTACTTTCGTACCTGCTCGACGTGTCTGTCTCGCAGTCAAGCGCGCTTTTGCCTTTATACTCTACGACCGATTTCCGACCGGTCTGAGCGCACCTTCGTACTCCTCCGTTACTCTTTAGGAGGAGACCGCCCCAGTCAAACTACCCACCATACACTGTCCTCGATCCGGATAACGGACCAGAGTTAGAACCTCAAAGTTGCCAGGGTGGTATTTCAAGATTGGCTCCACGCGAACTGGCGTCCACGCTTCAAAGCCTCCCACCTATCCTACACAAGCAAATTCAAAGTCCAGTGCAAAGCTATAGTAAAGGTTCACGGGGTCTTTCCGTCTAGCCGCGGATACACTGCATCTTCACAGCGATTTCAATTTCACTGAGTCTCGGGTGGAGACAGCGCCGCCATCGTTACGCCATTCGTGCAGGTCGGAACTTACCCGACAAGGAATTTCGCTACCTTAGGACCGTTATAGTTACGGCCGCCGTTTACCGGGGCTTCGATCAAGAGCTTCGCTTGCGCTAACCCCATCAATTAACCTTCCGGCACCGGGCAGGCGTCACACCCTATACGTCCACTTTCGTGTTTGCAGAGTGCTGTGTTTTTAATAAACAGTCGCAGCGGCCTGGTATCTTCGACCGGCATGGGCTTACGCAGTAAATGCTTCACCCTCACCGGCGCACCTTCTCCCGAAGTTACGGTGCCATTTTGCCTAGTTCCTTCACCCGAGTTCTCTCAAGCGCCTTGGTATTCTCTACCCAACCACCTGTGTCGGTTTGGGGTACGGTTCCTAGTTACCTGAAGCTTAGAAGCTTTTCCTGGAAGCATGGCATCAACCACTTCACGTTCTAAAAGAACGCTCGTCATCAGCTCTCAGCATTAAGCGCCCGGATTTACCTAAGCACTCTGCCTACCACCTTAAACTTGGACAACCAACGCCAAGCTGGCCTAGCCTTCTCCGTCCCTCCATCGCAGTAACTAGAAGTACAGGAATATTAACCTGTTTCCCATCGACTACGCATTTCTGCCTCGCCTTAGGGACCGACTAACCCTGCGTCGATTAACGTTGCGCAGGAAACCTTGGTCTTTCGGCGTGCGAGTTTTTCACTCGCATTGTCGTTACTCATGTCAGCATTCGCACTTCTGATACCTCCAGCAAGCTTCTCAACTCACCTTCACAGGCTTACAGAACGCTCCTCTACCGCATCACCTAAGTGATACCCGTAGCTTCGGTGTATGGTTTGAGCCCCGTTACATCTTCCGCGCAGGCCGACTCGACTAGTGAGCTATTACGCTTTCTTTAAAGGGTGGCTGCTTCTAAGCCAACCTCCTAGCTGTCTAAGCCTTCCCACATCGTTTCCCACTTAACCATAACTTTGGGACCTTAGCTGACGGTCTGGGTTGTTTCCCTTTTCACGACGGACGTTAGCACCCGCCGTGTGTCTCCCATGCTCGGCACTTGTAGGTATTCGGAGTTTGCATCGGTTTGGTAAGTCGGGATGACCCCCTAGCCGAAACAGTGCTCTACCCCCTACAGTGATACATGAGGCGCTACCTAAATAGCTTTCGAGGAGAACCAGCTATCTCCGAGCTTGATTAGCCTTTCACTCCGATCCACAGGTCATCCGCTAACTTTTCAACGGTAGTCGGTTCGGTCCTCCAGTTAGTGTTACCCAACCTTCAACCTGCCCATGGATAGATCGCCCGGTTTCGGGTCTATACCCAGCGACTAAACGCCCTATTAAGACTCGCTTTCGCTACGCCTCCCCTATTCGGTTAAGCTTGCCACTGAATATAAGTCGCTGACCCATTATACAAAAGGTACGCAGTCACCCAACAAAGTGGGCTCCCACTGCTTGTACGCATACGGTTTCAGGATCTATTTCACTCCCCTCTCCGGGGTTCTTTTCGCCTTTCCCTCACGGTACTAGTTCACTATCGGTCAGTCAGTAGTATTTAGCCTTGGAGGATGGTCCCCCCATATTCAGACAAAGTTTCTCGTGCTCCGTCCTACTCGATTTCATGACTAAGAGATTTTCGCGTACAGGGCTATCACCCACTATGGCCGCACTTTCCAGAGCGTTCCGCTAATCTCAAAGCCACTTAAGGGCTAATCCCCGTTCGCTCGCCACTACTAAGGGAATCTCGGTTGATTTCTTTTCCTCAGGGTACTTAGATGTTTCAGTTCCCCTGGTTCGCCTCTTGCACCTATGTATTCAGTACAAGATAACCATCTTATGATGGCTGGGTTCCCCCATTCAGACATCTCCGGATCAAAGTCTGTTTGCCGACTCCCCGAAGCTTTTCGCAGGCTACCACGTCTTTCATCGCCTCTGACTGCCAAGGCATCCACCGTATGCGCTTCTTCACTTGACCATATAACCCCAAGCAATCTGGTTACTGCCTCAAACGTGAAGACGACATTCGCCGAAAATTTGCATAGAGAACACGCAAATTTTACCTTGACGCGACATGCTGCCAGTGAAAGCAACACATCGGTCTACTTCTATCACATACCCAAATTTTTAAAGAACAGTTCTGGCGCAAAGACCAGAATTCAATGCTCATCTAGAAGCATTCAATTCTGTGCTTTCAGCGATTTAAGAGTTAATGGTGGAGCCAAGGAGGATCGAACTCCTGACCTCCTGCGTGCAAGGCAGGCGCTCTCCCAGCTGAGCTATGGCCCCATTTACGGACTGGCCACATCCCTTGACAATTGGTGGGTCTGGGCAGATTCGAACTGCCGACCTCACCCTTATCAGGGGTGCGCTCTAACCAACTGAGCTACAGACCCAATCGTCTTACTCTCGGGTAATAACCCAATCGCTTTTCGCAAGTGAATCAAGCAATTCGTGTGGGAACTTATGAAGAAGCTGAAGTCTTCGATTAAGGAGGTGATCCAGCCGCAGGTTCCCCTACGGCTACCTTGTTACGACTTCACCCCAGTCATGAATCACTCCGTGGTAACCGTCCCCCTTGCGGTTAGACTAGCTACTTCTGGAGCAACCCACTCCCATGGTGTGACGGGCGGTGTGTACAAGGCCCGGGAACGTATTCACCGTGACATTCTGATTCACGATTACTAGCGATTCCGACTTCACGCAGTCGAGTTGCAGACTGCGATCCGGACTACGATCGGTTTTATGGGATTAGCTCCACCTCGCGGCTTGGCAACCCTTTGTACCGACCATTGTAGCACGTGTGTAGCCCTGGCCGTAAGGGCCATGATGACTTGACGTCATCCCCACCTTCCTCCGGTTTGTCACCGGCAGTCTCCTTAGAGTGCCCACCATAACGTGCTGGTAACTAAGGACAAGGGTTGCGCTCGTTACGGGACTTAACCCAACATCTCACGACACGAGCTGACGACAGCCATGCAGCACCTGTGTCTGAGTTCCCGAAGGCACCAATCTATCTCTAGAAAGTTCTCAGCATGTCAAGGCCAGGTAAGGTTCTTCGCGTTGCTTCGAATTAAACCACATGCTCCACCGCTTGTGCGGGCCCCCGTCAATTCATTTGAGTTTTAACCTTGCGGCCGTACTCCCCAGGCGGTCGACTTAATGCGTTAGCTGCGCCACTAAGATCTCAAGGATCCCAACGGCTAGTCGACATCGTTTACGGCGTGGACTACCAGGGTATCTAATCCTGTTTGCTCCCCACGCTTTCGCACCTCAGTGTCAGTATCAGTCCAGGTAGTCGCCTTCGCCACTGGTGTTCCTTCCTATATCTACGCATTTCACCGCTACACAGGAAATTCCACTACCCTCTACCGTACTCTAGCTCAGTAGTTTTGGATGCAGTTCCCAGGTTGAGCCCAGGGCTTTCACATCCAACTTGCTGAACCACCTACGCGCGCTTTACGCCCAGTAATTCCGATTAACGCTTGCACCCTTCGTATTACCGCGGCTGCTGGCACGAAGTTAGCCGGTGCTTATTCTGTCGGTAACGTCAAAGTAGCAACGTATTAGGTTACTACCCTTCCTCCCAACTTAAAGTGCTTTACAATCCGAAGACCTTCTTCACACACGCGGCATGGCTGGATCAGGCTTTCGCCCATTGTCCAATATTCCCCACTGCTGCCTCCCGTAGGAGTCTGGACCGTGTCTCAGTTCCAGTGTGACTGATCATCCTCTCAGACCAGTTACGGATCGTCGCCTTGGTGAGCCTTTACCTCACCAACTAGCTAATCCGACCTAGGCTCATCTAATGGCGCGAGGTCCGAAGATCCCCCGCTTTCTCCCGTAGGACGTATGCGGTATTAGCGTCCGTTTCCGAACGTTATCCCCCACCACTAGGCAGATTCCTAGGCATTACTCACCCGTCCGCCGCTCTCAAGAGGTGCAAGCACCTCTCTACCGCTCGACTTGCATGTGTTAGGCCTGCCGCCAGCGTTCAATCTGAGCCATGATCAAACTCTTCAGTTCAATACTGCTTGGGTTTTGAGAAAACCCTAAACTTGGCTCAGCAATCGCAAATAAACTCTTTGAATTCACGAAGAGTTACTTGTGTTGCTGATAATCTTGCGACTAACAGTCTTACTCCACAAGCACCCACACGAATTGCTTGATTCAAGTTGTTAAAGAGCGTTTCGATTAAGTCTTTCGTCTCAACCAAGGCCGCGCATTCTACAGCAGCCTTTCTTTCTGTCAACCAGTTTCGAAGAATTTTTCGTTTCTTCTCAACCGCTTGCGCTTCCGATCTGCTTTCGCTTCACATCGGCGGGAGGCGAATTCTACAGCGTTCAAACTCGCTGTCAACCACCTCTTTCAAGCTTCTTCAGCTCTTTCGAACCGAAGCACCGACAGGATCAAACCACCACCCTGTCAGCCCGGCGCATTCTACTCGAATCCGCCACCGTCGCAACCTTTATTTTCATCTAACCTCTTGTTTAACAAGGAGTTTTCAGATCATGCTGCACCGGAAGAGGTGCGCATTATAGGCCCGCAGATTTCGCCGTCAACGCCTTTCTGAAACTTTTATTCAGCTTTCAGCGAGATACGCGCAAAGGCCTTCTTGCCGGCCTGACAAACATGCGTGGCACCCAGCTTGAACATGAAGCCGCGATCAACCACCTCGCCATCTACCTTCACACCACCGGAACCCAGCAGATCCCGTGCGCCAGCAGCATTCTTCACCAGGCCCGCCTTATTAAGGACGGAAGAGATCGGCATGCCTTCAGCCGCCAGCAGCTCAACCTCAGGCAGATCTTCCGGCAGCTCACCATCCTTCATACGGTTGCCCGCGGAACGGTGCGCAGTAGCCGCAGCATCTTCGCCATGGAAGCGCGCCACAATCTCTTCAGCCAGCTTGATCTTGATGTCACGCGGGTTGGCACCCTTCTCTATATCCACCCTGAACTGCTCGATCTCCTCCATGGAGCGGAAACTGAGCAGCTCGAAGTAACGCCACATCAGCGCATCCGGCATCGACACCAGCTTGTTGTACATGACACCAGGCGCCTCCTGGATACCTATATAGTTACCCAGCGACTTGGACATCTTCTTGAGGCCATCCAACCCCTCAAGCAGCGGCATGGTGACGATGCACTGCGACTCCTGCCCGTAGGCACGCTGCAGCTCGCGCCCCATCAGCAGGTTGAACTTCTGGTCGGTACCACCCAGCTCGACATCCGCACGCAGAGCGACCGAGTCGTAACCCTGCACCAATGGATAAAGGAACTCGTGGATGGCGATCGGCTGATTGCTGCTGTAGCGTTTATCGAAGTCATCACGCTCGAGCATACGTGCCACGGTGTACTGCGAGGTCAGGCGAATGAAATCGGCCGGCCCCATCTTGTCCATCCAGGTGGAGTTGAAAGCTACTTCGGTCTTCGCCGGATCAAGGATCTTGAACACCTGAGTCTTGTAGGTCTCGGCGTTCTCCAGCACCTGCTCGCGAGTCAGCGGCGGACGCGTAGCACTCTTGCCGCTGGGGTCACCGATCATCCCGGTGAAGTCGCCGATCAGGAAGATCACCTGGTGCCCCAGTTCCTGGAACTGGCGCAGCTTATTAATAAGCACGGTATGCCCCAGGTGCAGATCCGGTGCCGTAGGATCGAAACCGGCCTTGATCCGCAGCGGCTGGCCACGCTTTAGCTTCTCAACCAGTTCCGCTTCGACCAGAACCTCTTCCGCACCGCGCTTGATCAGCGCCAGCTGCTCTTCAACCGACTTCATGACAGGACTCGTCGCCACTCAAAAACAAAAGGGAACCAACCATACAAGATCACTGACCAATTACAAGCTCTGCGGCGGGGGCATGCCAC
The DNA here is from genome assembly GCF_013200955.2 of Pseudomonas campi. Classification (NCBI taxonomy): domain Bacteria; kingdom Pseudomonadati; phylum Pseudomonadota; class Gammaproteobacteria; order Pseudomonadales; family Pseudomonadaceae; genus Aquipseudomonas; species Aquipseudomonas campi. The sequence goes on along the minus strand of NZ_CP053697.2, from coordinate 551,020 downwards.
TGGGCCGATGCAACGCCTGCAGGGTTGCCTATAGAGAAATTTGATTATATTTTAGTCAGTTAATGCATTCTTCCAAGAAACACCCTTAGCCATGACGCATTCTGTACCCAAAGCCCCGCCCTACCCGAGGAGCCACCTGCTGGCTGCCAGCGGCGTAGCTGCGCTGCTGAGCCTGGCCTTGCTGGTGTTCCCGTCCCGCGAAGTCGAGGCGAAGAAGACCTATTTGAATCTCGAACTGGAGAATGGCTCCGAGCAACTGCTGCAGGAAAAGGTTGATCTTCGACCAGGCCTGTCGACAGGCAATCAAGGCGACTCTCCATTCAATAGCGCCAGCCTGACCGAAAAAAGCAGCACCGAGGATGGTGCGAAGCAGAAAAGCCAGACCAGCCAACTCTCTCTTCCCACCGATCCACTGCAAAAGACCGTGACCGTCGGCAATGGCGATACCTTGTCCACGGTTTTTGCCCGGGTAGGCTTGAGTGCCAACGACCTGCACGAAGCCCTGAGCAGCAGCAAAGATGCCAAGAAATTCAGCCGCCTCAGGATTGGTCAGGTACTGGATTTCAAGCTGACCGCAGATGGCAAGCTGGAATCTGTGCGCAGCAAGCTCAGCGACCTGGAGAGCATTGCCCTGAACCGCACGGACAAGGGCTACAGCTTCAAGCGCGACTTGGTCAAACCAGACGTGCGCACCACTTATTCCCATGGCGTGATCAACAGTTCGCTGTTCCTCTCTGCCAAACGCGCGGGCCTGTCGCATAGCCTGACCATGGATCTGGCCAACGTATTCGGCTACGACATCGACTTCGCCCTGGATATCCGCGAAGGCGACGAGTTCGAAGTCATCTACGAAGAACACGTGGTGAATAACAAACAGGTCGGCAACGGCAATATTCTCGCAGCCCGCTTCACCAACCGCGGCAAGACTTACACAGCGGTGCGCTACACCAGCAAGCAAGGCGTGACCAGCTACTACAACGCCGACGGCAACAGCATGCGCAAGGCATTCATCCGTACCCCGGTGGACTTTGCCCGGATCAGCTCGCGCTTCTCCATGGGCCGTCGCCACCCGATCCTGAACAAGATCCGCGCGCACAAGGGTGTCGACTACGCTGCGCCACGCGGCACACCAATCAAGGCTGCCGGCGATGGCAAGGTACTGCTGGCCGGCCGCAAGGGCGGTTACGGCAATGCAGTGGTAATCCAGCACGGCAACAGCTTCCGCACTCTTTATGCGCACATGCAGGGCTTCGCCAAGGGCGTGCGCACCGGCGGTAGCGTGAAGCAGGGGCAGATCATCGGCTATATCGGCACCACTGGCCTGTCGACCGGCCCGCACCTGCACTACGAGTTCCAGGTCAACGGCCGCCATGTCGACCCGCTGAGCCAGAAGCTGCCAATGGCCGACCCGATTGCCCGCAACGAGAAGCAGCGTTTCATGCAGCTGAGCAAGCCGCTGATGGCGCGTATGGACCAGGAAAAGTCCACACTCCTGGCCCAGAACAAGCGCTAAGCCGATGCCGCGCTACCTGGGGGTGATGTCCGGAACCAGTCTCGACGGACTGGACATCGCCCTGATCGAGCAGAATCAACGTCCCAGCCTGCTCGCCACCCACTACATCCCCATGCCGACCGAACTGCGCAGTGAGCTGCTTGCCCTCTGCGCCCCCGGCCCGGACGAACTGGCCCGTGCCGCCGAAGCGGAAAACCGCTGGGCCAGCCTGGCCGCACAGGGCATCGCCAGCCTGCTGGCCGCAGAAAAGCTCAACCCCAGCGATATCCGCGCCATCGGCAGTCACGGCCAGACCGTGCGCCATGAGCCGGCCCGCGGCTTCACCATCCAGATTGGCAACCCGGCACTGCTTGCCGAGCTGACCGGCATAGACGTGGTCAGCGACTTCCGCCGCCGCGATGTCGCCGCCGGCGGCCAGGGTGCGCCCCTGGTGCCGGCCTTTCACGAAGCCCTGTTTGATGACGGCACACAACGCCTCGCCGTGCTCAATGTCGGCGGCTTCAGCAACCTCAGCCTGCTTGGTCCGGATCAACCCGTGCATGGCTTCGACTGCGGCCCAGGCAATGCGCTGATGGATGCCTGGATCCAGCAGCATCATGGCCAGACCTTCGACCGTGATGGCGCTTGGGCGGCCAGTGGCTGCTGCAATCAGAACCTGCTGAGCGCCCTGCTGGGCGATGCCTTCTTCCAGACTCGTGGGCCGAAAAGCACGGGCCGCGAACTGTTCAACCTGCCCTGGCTGGAGCAGCACCTGCGACACCTGCCTGCAATAGCGCCGGCCGATGTACAGCGCACCCTGCTGGAACTGACTGCACGCAGCATCGTCGACTCGCTGCAACACGCCCAGCAAGGCACAGCGGAACTGCTGGTCTGCGGCGGCGGCGCACACAACGGCGCCCTGATGACGCGCCTGCAGGAGCTGCTGCCCGCCACCCGCGTGGCCAGCACGGCCAGTCGCGGCGTAGCGCCGGACTGGATCGAAGCCATGGCCTTCGCCTGGCTGGCTCACTGCTGCCTGGAAGGGATTCCCGGCAATCGCCCGAGCGTGACGGGAGCCAAGGGCCTGCGCATACTGGGCGCCTGGTACCCGGCGTAAAAACCAGCAGACACAAAAAAGCCCGCGATTGCGGGCTTTTTCTTGGGCGGCGAACTCAGATCGAGAACGAAGAGCCGCAACCGCAGGTGGTGCTGGCATTCGGGTTCTTGATCACGAAGCGCGAACCTTCCAGGCCTTCCTGGTAATCGACTTCGGCGCCGACCAGGTACTGGAAGCTCATCGGGTCAACGACCAGGCTGACGCCTTCGCGCTCGACGATGGTGTCGTCATCCGCCACTTCCTCATCGAAGGTGAAGCCGTACTGGAAGCCCGAGCAACCGCCGCCGGTGACAAACACGCGCAGCTTGAGACGCTCGTTGCCCTCTTCATCGACCAGGCTCTTCACCTTGTTCGCCGCACCCTGAGTGAAGATCAGAGGGGTTGGAGTGAAGGTCTCGACGCTCATCTTGTTACTCTCCCGGCGCCAGGCGCCATGTTACCTACTGCTTGGGCAGCGATTATCCGCTTACCCGAGCAAATTGGTCAATTATTGTGCCGCGCTCTCAGGGCATCAGCCCGGCATGGGCCAGCCCCAAACGCTCATCCAGACCGAAGAGGATGTTCAGGTTCTGCACGGCCTGGCCGGAAGCGCCCTTGACCAGGTTATCGATGGCCGACAGCACCACCACCAGTTCGCCACCCTGCGGCCGGTGCACGGCAATGCGGCAGACGTTGGCACCGCGCACGCTGCGGGTTTCCGGATGGCTGCCGGCCGGCATCACGTCGACGAACGGCTCATTGGCATAGCGTTTCTCGAACAGCGCCTGCAGGTCCACGCCACGATCGACAACGGTCGCGTACAGGGTCGCGTGAATACCGCGAATCATCGGCGCCAGGTGTGGCACGAAGGTCAGGCCGACCGGGCCGCCAGCGGCGCGGCGCAGGCCCTGAGTGATCTCCGGCAGGTGACGGTGGCCCTTGACCGAGTAGGCCATCATGCTTTCGCTGGTCTCGCAGAGCAGCGAGCCGACCTTGGCGCCACGCCCGGCACCGCTGACGCCGGAGGCACAGTTGGCGATCAGGCGGCTGGCATCGGCCAGGCCGGCTTCCAGCAGTGGTAGCAGGCCGAGCTGGGTAGCCGTCGGGTAGCAGCCGGGGACGGCGATCAGGCGCGCGCCCTTGATGGCTTCACGATTGACTTCCGGCAGGCCGTAGACCGCCTCGGGCAGCAGATCCGGCGCGCCATGGGGCTGACCGTACCATTGCGCCCACTCCTCGGCATCCTGCAGACGGAAGTCGGCGGACAGGTCGATCACCTTGGTGCCGGCATCCAGCAACTCGCCGGCCAGGGCATGGGCCACGCCATGGGGGGTGGCGAAGAACACCACGTCACAGGCACCCAGGGTGGCCACGTCCGGCACACTGAAGGCCAGGTTGTCATAGTGGCCTCGCAGATTCGGGTACATGTCGGCAACCTTCACCCCCGCCTCGGAGCGCGAGGTGATGACGGCCACTTCAGCCTGTGGATGCTGGGCCAGCAGGCGCAGCAACTCTACCCCGGTGTAGCCTGTGCCGCCGACGATACCGACCTTGACCATCACTCAACCCTCGAAGCCCACCCAGAAAGGCTGCCGATGATAAAGCCCGCCGGGGCTGCGGCCAACCTCGAGGGTGACGTATGGACAGCGCTTTCTCTACTATCGGCACCATTCAGTCGCTGTCGGGAAGCATTCGATGCTCTATCTCTGGGTCAAAGCCCTGCACATCATCGCCATGGTCTGCTGGTTCGCCGGGCTGTTCTACCTGCCCCGGTTGTTCGTCTACCACGCCATGAGCGAGGACGAGACCAGCCAGCAGCGCTTCTGCGTGATGGAGCGCAAGCTGTACCGCGGCATCATGAACCCGTCGATGATCGCCACCGTGCTGTTCGGCGGCTGGCTGCTCTACCTCAACCCGGCCTGGCTGCAGATGGGCTGGCTGCATGCCAAGCTGCTGCTGGTCGCCGTACTGATCGCTTATCACCACGTGTGCGGCGCCCAGCTCAAGCGCTTTGCGCGCAACGAGAATGCCCGCAGCCATGTGTTCTATCGTTGGTTCAACGAAGCACCGGTGCTGCTGCTGTTGGCCATTGTCATTCTGGTGGTGGTCAAACCCTTCTGAGTCTCCCCGACATAACAACAAGAGGAAAATCCATGTCCCTGCCCGCCCTGCTCGACCAACGCCTGCGCCTGCCCGTGGTGGCTGCGCCGATGTTCCTGGTGTCGACCCCGCCACTGGTAATGGCCTGCTGCAACAACGGCGTGGTGGGCAGCTTCCCCGCCCTCAACCAGCGCGACAGCGGCGGTTTCAAGGCCTGGTTGGAAGAGATCGAGGCAGGCCTGAGCGCCGATGCTGCACCCTATGCGGTGAACCTCATCGTGCATGGCAGCAACCCACGCCTGCAGGCCGACCTAGCGATCTGTGTGCAGCACAAGGTGCCGGTGGTGATCACCAGCCTGGGCGCCGCGAAAGAAGTGGTAGACGCCGTACACAGCTACGGCGGCCTGGTGTTCCATGACGTGACCACCCGCCGCCATGCGGAGAAAGCCGCCGAAGCCGGGGTCGACGGGCTGATCGCGGTGGCTGCCGGGGCCGGCGGGCATGCCGGGACCTGGAGCCCGTTCGCCCTGATCGCCGAGATCCGCCAGTTTTTCGACAAGACCCTGCTGCTGGCCGGCTGCCTCAACAATGGCCATGAAATCCTCGCCGCCCAGCTGCTCGGCGCCGACCTGGCCTACCTCGGCAGCCGCTTTATCGCCACCCGCGAGAGCAATGCCGATGAGGCCTACAAGCAGATGATCCTGGGCGCACGGGCTGCCGACATCGTGCATACCCCGGCAGTCTCCGGGGTGCCGGCCAGCTTCATGCGCCAGAGCCTGGAACTGGCCGGATATGACCTCAAGCGCCTGCAGGACAAAGGTGACATCAACTACGGCGAGAAGCTCAAGCCGATGGACGAGGAAGCCAAGGCCTGGAAGACCGTCTGGTCGGCCGGCCAAGGGGTGGGTGGCATCAGCGACGTGCCAACCACGAGTGAGCTGATCGCCCGCCTGGACACCGAGTACCGGCGTGCCCAGGGCCAGGCTGGACAATTGGCACAACGCTGGCCGCGCTGAGCAACAAATTGCGCACGGGGCGCTTGTTCGCCCCCGTTGAAATACTTAGGCTCAAGGCACTCCAATAAACCGACAGGGACGCACGCATGACCAACGCACGCTACAAGATCGTGTTTACCGGCGAACTGATGCCCGATGCGGCAGCAGACACCGTGAAAGACAATCTGGCCCGCCTGTTCAAGAGCGAGCGCAGCAAGATCGAAGCCCTGTTCAGTGGCGCGGCCGTGGCGCTCAAGCGCGATCTCACGGAAGACGACGCGGACAAATACCTGGCAGCGCTGCAGCAGGCCGGCGCACGCGTGCACAAGGAAAAGGACCTGACTGCCAGCTTGAGTCTGGTGGAAACCGACGATCATCGCCCGGCCAGCGAGCCTGTAGCAGGCGACGCACGCATGAGCTGCCCCAAGTGCGGCCATGAACAGGCCAAGGCCATCGAGTGCACGGCCTGCGGCATCGTCATCGAGAAGTACCTGGCACGCCAGGCACAGCTTGCGGAAAACCCGCCGCCCGCACCTGCCGCCATCGCAGCCGCGAGCAATGCCAGCGAGGCATCGCCCTATGCCACGCCCAAGGCCCAGGTCGCCGAGCAACTGCCGGAGTTCGGTGAGCTGAAGGTGTTCAGCGTCAATGGCCGGATCGGCCGCGTGCGCTACCTGGCCTGGTCGGCAGTGCTGATGTTTGCCGCCTTGGCGCTCTACTTCATCGCCGCTATCGGCCTGGCTTTTGCGCCGGTCTTCGGCTGGATCCTAATGGCAGCTCTGGTTATCGCCATCATCGTGGTCAGCGTACAGATGGGCGTGCAGCGCCTGCATGATATCGGCTGGTCGGGCTGGCTGTGGCTGATCAATCTGGTGCCGCTGGTAGGCAGCGTTTTTGCGCTGATCATGCTGGTGGTGCCGGGCACCCCTGATGCCAACCGCTACGGCCCACCGCCGCCGCCCAACAACACCGGCGTGAAGGTTTTGGCATTTGGCTGGCTGGTTTTTCCGGTGCTGATCGGCATCCTCGCCGCCATCGCAATTCCGCAGTACCAGCAGTACACCCAGCGCGCCGCCGAGGCACAGATGGAAATGCCCAGCGCCGTGGAATCGCAGGAATAACCCGCTCACTGACCAGGACGGCCCATGCCCACCTATGCACTGATTACCGGGGCCTCCAGCGGCCTCGGCCTGGCCTTGGCCGAGGCCCTGGCGCGCAAGGGGCGCAACCTGATCCTGGTGGCCCGCCAGCGTGAAGCGCTGGAAAGCCTCGCCTGTGAACTGAGCCAGCGATTCGGTATCGAAGCGCTGTTCCGCGTCTGCGACCTGGCCGAGCCCATGCGCCTGACCGGCTTGATCCAGGAACTGGAACAGGGCGAGCGGCACATCGATCTGCTGGTGAACAACGCCGGTATCGGCACCGCAGGCCTGTTCGTCGAGCAGGACTGGGGCCGTGAGCAGGAACTGATCGAACTCAACATCCTCGCCCTCAGCCGCCTCTGCCACGCCATCGGCAACAGCATGGTGCAGCACGGTGGTGGGCAGATCCTCAATATCGCCTCGCTGGCGGCCTTCCAGCCCGGCCCGCTGATGAGCAACTACTTCGCCAGCAAGGCCTATGTGCTCAGCCTATCCGAAGGTTTGCGCCACGAACTGGCCCCGTATGGGGTGAAAGTCTCGGTGCTTTGCCCGGGCCCGGTGGCCACGCCGTTCTTTCGCAATAGCCTGTTGCGCAGCGAACCGCTGGCCCGGCACAAGCTGCTGGCAGACCCGGAAGAAGTGGCACTGCTGGCGGTCCGCGGCCTGGAGAAGAACCGTGCGATCATCATCCCCGGCTGGCGCAATCGCCTGATCCCGCTCCTGCTGCGCCTGGCGCCACGCGCCCTGGTGCGGCATATCACGGCAAAAACCATCCGCCCGCTGCTGCCGCGCCAGGCCTGAGCTAGCCGGCTGTTGAAAAACGTTGGCGAGGCAGCCAGCGCAAGGCAAAAACAGGCGAAAAAGCGCAGTTTACGAGCTGTAAATGAGCATTTTGAGCCTGTTTTTAACGCCGCGATGGCAACGCAGGTAGTTTTTCAACTGCCTGCTAGCCGGCGTTGACCGTACGCCCGGCCGCCCAGGCGCGCAGCGCCTCCAGCTTCTCGGCCATCACCACCGAGAGTGGCGCGGTGCTCTGGATGTTGTGCAGCAGCAAGCCCTGATCCACCGTCTGCTGGCGCGCCTGCGCCGCATACAGGGCACTGACCACCACCTGCTCGATCTCGGCACCGGAGAAGCCGGCACAGGCCGCCGCCAGCTCGTTCAGGTCGAACAGTTGCGGATCCAGCTCGCGACGGCGCAGGTGAATGGCGAAGATATCCGCGCGCACCGCCGCATCCGGCAGATCGACGAAGAACAGCTCGTCGAATCGGCCCTTGCGCACCAGCTCCGGCGGCAGGCGGTGGATGGCGTTGGCCGTGGCAACCATGAACACTGGCGCCTTGCGCTCGGCCATCCAGGTCAACAGGGTACCCAGCACACGCTGACTGACGCCTTCGTCGTGATCGCCGGCAGACAAGCCTTTCTCCAGCTCGTCCATCCACAGCACGCAAGGCGCCATCTGCTCGGCCAGCTTGAGTGCCTCGCGCAGGTTGCGTTCGGTCTCGCCGAAGAACTTGTTGTACAGGCTGCCGAAATCCAGACGCAGCAACGGCAAACCCCACAAGCCGGCCACCGCCTTGGCCGCCAGGCTCTTGCCGCCGCCCTGTACGCCGACCAGCAACATGCCCTTGGGCATGTCCGGGCCTTTACCGTTGAGGAAGATATCCTGGCGCTCGCCCAGCCAGCGCTTGAGGTTGCTCAGGCCGCCGACTTCGGCGAACTGCGCGGTGTCGTATTCGAAGCTGAGCACGCCCTCCAGGTCGAGCAGCTGGAACTTGGTCTTGTTCAGCTCCGGCAGGTCTTCCTGGGTGATCGCACCGTCGTCGCAGATCACGTTGCGCGCCAGGGCGCGAGCCTCGGCGTGACTCATGCCGCGCAGGTTCTTCACCACCTGCTGCAGGGTGCGGTTGTCGGTGCGTACCCGTGCGCCGCGATTGAGTTCGCTCCAGCGCGTGGCTTCGTCACGCACGATGGCCAGCAGCTCCTCTTCGCTGGGCAGGGCCAGGGTGAAGCGCGCGGCATAACGCTGCACCTCGGCGGGCAGCTTGAGGGTGTGGGAAACCAGCACCAGGGTTGGCTTATGGCTGGCCTCGCTCATGGCGACTTCCTTGAGCAGGCGTACCAGCTTGGGGTTGTCGGCGAGGAACGGATGCAGGTCGCACATCACATACAGGTTGGGCTGCGGGTCATGCTTGATCAGCTTGAGCGCAATATCCGGCTCGAAGCTCTCGCCGGCACCGACCGGCTCACCACCGAAGCCCAGACGCTGCAGGCCTTCGGTCACCGCCCAGGTGAACAGGCCGAGGCCACGCTTGACCGCCAGGCTGGTGAGCGTCTCCAGCACGCGCTTCTCGTCCCAGGACTCGATGACTACCAGCTTGACCCTGGAATCGAGCACCAAGCCCAGATCATGAATATCGTTCTTCACCCTCACTCCTTGTGACCCCGCCAGGCTGGCCGGGATAAATACGCGCCATTACACTCGCAGAATACCGAAACCCGCAGGAGGAATACCCGTGGACTGTCTGTTCTGCAAGATCGTCGCCGGGCAGATCCCCGCGCGCAAGATTTACGAAGACGATCAGGTGATCGCCTTCCACGATATCGGCCCGCAGGCACCCGTGCATTTTCTGGTGATCCCCAAACGCCATATCGCCACCCTCAATGACCTCGGCGAAGACGACCGCCCACTGGCCGGGCATATCCTCTTCACTGCCCAGCGCCTGGCCAGGGAGCTGGGCTGCGAAGAAGGCTTCCGGGTGGCGATGAACTGCAACGAGCTGGGCGGGCAGACCGTCTACCACATTCATATGCATGTGCTGGGGCAGCGGCAGATGCACTGGCCGCCGGGCTAAGAACCTGCCTACGATCTTTTGATCGTCGGCCATGCTGCGTTGAAATTGGGCTCGGACTGCTCATTTACACCTCGTAAACTCCGCGTCCTCGCCCAATTTCGCCTTGCCTGGCTCTAGCTCAAAAAATCGTCAACAGGTTCTAAGTGCATCCGGCCCCTGGGCTTGTTCCTACACAAACCCGTCACACCTGCCATCCTGCGGCCTCTTGTCGCCGGTCATATTTCTGCCCAAGGGTTCAGGTAAACTGGCCCGCATGCTTTCCGTGGAGGTGGTCATGACCAGCGAACGCCAGTTTTCCCCCGTTGACCGTCTGTTGATGCAGGCCGATGCCGCCATGCGCACCCTGCTGCCGTTCAGCGGCGCGCCGACGCGACCGTCGCCGGCCATCGTGCAGAACGAAGCGGCAATGAGTGAAGAAGACACCCGCCATGTGGCCGGGCTGATGCGCATCAACCACACCGGCGAGGTCTGCGCCCAGGCGCTGTACCAGGGCCAGGCGCTGACCGCCAAGCTGCCACAGGTGCGCAAGGCCATGGAGCATGCCGCCGATGAGGAAGTCGACCACCTGGCCTGGTGCGAGCAGCGCATCCGCGAACTGGGCAGCCACCCCAGCGTGCTCAACCCGCTGTTCTACGGCTTGTCCTTCGGCGTCGGCGCAGTGGCCGGACTGATCAGCGACAAGGTCAGCCTGGGCTTCGTCGCCGCCACCGAGGATCAGGTGGTCAAGCACCTGGACGAGCACCTGGAGCAGATCCCCCACGACGACGCCAAGACCCGCGCCATCCTCGAGCAGATGCGCGAGGACGAAGAGCACCACGCCACCAGTGCCATCGAGGCCGGCGGCCTGCGCTTCCCGGCACCGGTCAAGCTGGGCATGAGCCTGCTGTCGAAAGTGATGACCAAGAGCACCTATCGTATTTAAGCGACAGGTTCGGTATCGCGGACATAAAAAAGGGCGCCCACAGGCGCCCTTTTTCGTTGCAGGTGAATCAACGCGACATATTGCGCGCGTAGAAGATTTCCAGCATCTCGTGACGCACTTTCTCTTCCACCTGTTTACGCTGTTCGGCAGTCAAATTGCTGGCCGCGTCGCCGAACAGGTAGTTGTCCAGCTCGAAGTCCTTGAGCAGCATCTTGGTGTGGAACAGATTCTCCTGGTACACGTTGACGTCCGTCATCTGGTACGCGTCCTGGGTGTCGTCTGAGAGGTAGTTCTGGATCGAGTTGATCTCGTGGTCGATGAAGTGCTTCTTACCTTCCACGTCACGGGTGAAGCCGCGCACTCGGTAGTCGACGGTGACGATGTCCGAGTCGAACTGGTGGATCAGGTAGTTGAGCGCCTTGAGTGGCGAGATCACCCCGCAGGTCGACACGTCGATGTCCACGCGGAAGGTCGCAATGCCCTCGACCGGATGGATTTCCGGATAGGTGTGTACGGTGATGTGGCTCTTGTCCAGGTGCGCCAGGATGGTCTCCGGCAGCGGCCCTGGCGACTCCTCGATCTGGCTGGCGGTGGGCTCCACCGGCTGCTCGGAGATCAGGATGGTCACGCTGGCGCCTTGCGGGTCGTAATCCTGACGGGCGATGTTCAGGATATTGGCGCCGATGATGTCGACAACATCGGTGAGGATCTGCGTCAGGCGCTCGGCGTCGTACTCGGTATTGATGTACTGGACGTAAGCCTGCTGGTCTTCCGGCGTTTCCGCGTAGCAGATGTCATAGATGTTGAAGCTCAAGGTCTTCGTCAGGTTATTGAACCCGTGGAGCTTGAGTTTGCTTTTCACCGTTGGAGATTCTCTTTGTGGATGCGGCTCTGCCGCGTGATCGAGCATGCCCGTCAGCTGCGAACGACTCAGCTGCGTAGGACGGTTAACACCTCTTCGCGATGGCGATTGTGGGTATGGTTTGGGGCACTGTCCGGCCCCGAAAAAGGCCGCGCATTATGCAGAGCGACGGGGTCGACTGCCATAGTTTGCGCGGTCTTTATGATGTGTGGATGTCAGGCACCGAGCTCGACGATCTCGTAATCGTGGGTAATCTCCACGCCGGCACGGCCGAGCATGATCGAGGCCGAGCAGTATTTCTCTGCCGACAGCTCCACCGCGCGCTTGACCTGGGCCTCCTTGAGGCCGCGGCCTTTGACCACAAAGTGCAGGTGAATCTTGGTGAAGACCTTGGGATCTTCGTCGGCGCGCTCGGCTTCGAGGAAGGCTTCGCAGCTCTCCACCGGCTGGCGGGACTTCTTGAGGATGCTGACCACATCGAAGTTGCTGCAACCGCCCAGGCCGATCAGCACCATCTCCATGGGGCGCACGCCGAGGTTGCGACCACCGGCTTCCGGCGGGCCATCCATCACCACCACGTGGCCGCTGCCTGATTCGCCGAGGAACATCGCCTCGCCGGCCCATTGAATGCGCGCTTTCATTGCCAGGACTCCACTGCCAGAAAAGGGCGCGTAGCTTAGCACAGGGCTTTGTGACGCCCGCCTCAGGCGCAATGGCCGAGTTTAGTGACAGCCAGTGTTAGCTACGTCGCAAATCGGCTTGCCGCACCGGTCGGGTCTGTTAAGCTGACTGCGGATAACTGGCACACTTGTTCAGATAACTAATAAAAAAATCGCCTGCTGGACAAAGGCTTACTCTTTTTTTCTTCGGGACTCGAGCATGGTCGCTATTACCCTTACACCGAAAATCAAGAATCTCGACAAGCTCCTCGCACATTGCCATCGCCGTCGCTACACCGCCAAAAGCACCATCATCTATGCGGGCGACCGTTGCGAAACCCTGTTCTTCATCATCAAAGGCTCGGTCACCATCCTTATCGAGGACGATGACGGCCGCGAAATGATCATTGCCTACCTCAACTCCGGCGACTTCTTCGGCGAAATGGGCCTGTTCGAGAAGGAAGGCAACGAGAAAGAACGCAGCGCCTGGGTGCGCGCCAAGACCGAGTGTGAAGTGGCCGAGCTGAGCTACGCCAAGTTCCGTGAGCTGACGCAGCAGGACCCGGAAATTCTCTACGCCCTCGGCAGCCAGATGGCTGACCGCATCCGCAACACCACACGCAAGGTGGGTGACCTCGCCTTCCTCGACGTCACCGGCCGCGTTGCGCGCACCCTGCTCGACCTGTGCAAGCAACCCGACGCCATGACCCACCCGGATGGCATGCAGATCAAGATCACCCGCCAGGAAATTGGCCGCATCGTCGGCTGCTCCCGCGAGATGGTTGGCCGTGTACTCAAGTCGCTCGAAGAGCAAGGCCTGGTCAATGTGAAGGGCAAGACCATGGTGGTCTTCGGTACTCGCTGATCGGGGCGGCTGCGCGTCGGCCCCGCTTCACCAGAAACGAAAAAGCCCGCCAATTGGCGGGCTTTTTTGTGGGTGATGCTCAGTCCGGGTCGGCGCCGAGCACCACCCGCTTACCGTCCGGGAAGAACAGGCGCTTGAGCTCGGCACCCGGTTCCTCGGCGCGCATGAAAGCTTCGCCGACCAGGAAGGCATACACCTCGCTGATCTCCATCAGCTCGACATCGGCGCGGTTGAGGATGCCGCTCTCGGTGACCACCAGGCGGTCACGCGGCACGCGCGGCAGCAGGTCGAGAGTGGTTTCCAGGCTGACTTCGAAGCTGTGCAGGCTGCGGTTGTTGATCCCCACCAGCGGCGTGTCCAAGGTGTTCAGCGCACGTTCCAGCTCATCGCCGTCGTGTACTTCCACCAGCACGTCGAGGCCGACGTCCTTGGCCACGCTGGCCAGCTCGGCCATGCGCACATCGTCCAGGGCAGAGACGATCAGCAGCACGCAGTCGGCGCCCAGGGCGCGGGCTTCGACGATCTGGTAGGGGTCGATCATGAAGTCCTTGCGGATCACCGGCAGGTTGCAGGCGGCGCGGGCCTGCTGCAGGTATTCGTCGGCACCCTGGAAGAAGTCGATGTCGGTGAGCACCGACAGGCAGGTAGCGCCGCCGGCTTCGTAGCTCTTGGCGATCTCCGCCGGAACGAAGTTCTCGCGCAGCACGCCCTTGCTCGGCGAGGCTTTCTTGATCTCGGCAATCACCGCCGGCCGCTTGCGTGCCGCCTGTTCCAGCAACGCACGGGCAAAACCGCGCGGGGCATCGGCGCCCCGCGCCAGCGCCTCAACCTCGGCCAAACTGACGCGCGCGCGACGCTCGGCCACTTCCTCGGCCTTGCGCGCGAGGATCTTCTCCAACACGGTGGGAATACTCACGCTTCGTTCTCCTGCTTGAACACGGCGGTGAAGGACACCAGCTCGTCGAGTTTTTCCCAGGCCAGACCGGTATGCAAGGCGTCCTGCGCCAGCTGCACGCCTTCACGCAAGCTGGTCGCATGGTCGGCGGCATACAGCGCCGCGCCGGCGTTGAGCACGATCATGTCGGCGGCCTTCTGGCCATTCTCGGTCTTGCGCTTGCCCAGCGCATCGCGGATCAGCGCCAGGGACTCTGCGGCATTGTTCACGGTCAGACCGATCAGACTCTGGCTCTTGATGCCAAAATCTTCCGGCTGCACGCGGTACTCGCTGACCACGCCGTCCTTCAGCTCGGCGACATAGGTCGGGGCGGCCAGGCTGACTTCGTCCAGGCCATCCTGGGCATGCACCACCAGCACGTGCTGGCTACCCAGGCGCTGCAGCACTTCGGCCAACGGCCGGCACAGGGCCTGGCTGAACACGCCGAGCACCTGATGTTTGACGCCGGCCGGGTTAGTCATTGGACCGAGCATGTTGAAAATGGTGCGCAAGGCCAGCTCGCGGCGCGGGCCGATGGCATGCTTCATCGCGCCGTGATGGGCCGGGGCGAACATGAAACCGACGCCCACGGACTCGACGCAACGTGCCACCTGTTCCGGCTTGAGGTTGAGGTAGACCCCGGCCGCCTCCAGCAGGTCGGCGCTGCCGCTCTTGCCGGATACCGCGCGATTGCCATGCTTGGCCACCCGCCCGCCGGCCGCGGCGACCACGAAGGCAGCGGCGGTGGAAACGTTGAAGATGTTCATGCCGTCGCCACCGGTACCGCAGGTGTCGACCAGGCGCTCGGCGTTGATCTGCACCGGCGAAGCCAGCTCACGCATGACCTGAGCGGCGCCGACGATCTCGTCGATGGTCTCGCTCTTCATGCGCATGCCCATGAGGAACGCGCCGACCTGCGCATCGGTGCACTGGCCGGTCATGATCTCGCGCATCACGTCCTGCATCTCGGCCGTGTTCAGGTCGAGCTGGTTGACCACCCGGTTGAGGGCTTCCTTGATATCCATGTCAGCGCACCCCGCCGGTCTGTTTGAGGAAATTGGCGAACAGGTCGTGGCCCTGCTCGGTGAGGATGGATTCCGGGTGGAACTGCACACCCTCGATGTTCAGGGTCTTGTGGCGCAGGCCCATGATCTCGTCGACGCTGCCGTCGGCATGCTGGGTCCACGCGGTCATTTCCAGGCAATCCGGCAAGGTGTCGCGCTTGACCACCAGGGAGTGGTAGCGGGTCACTGTCAGCGGCCGGTTGAGGCCGGCGAACACGCCCTTGTCCTCGTGAAACACCGGACTGGTCTTGCCGTGCATCACCTGGCGCGCACGCACCACGTCGCCGCCGAAGGCCTGGCCGATGCTCTGGTGGCCCAGGCACACACCGAGGATCGGCAGCTTGCCGGCGAAATGCAGGATGGCCTCAATGGACACCCCGGCCTCGGTCGGCGTACACGGGCCGGGCGAGACCACGATGCGCTCGGGTTTGAGCGCCTCGATCTCGGCGATGCTCAGTTCATCGTTGCGGATCACATGGACATCGGCACCCAGTTCGCCCAGGTACTGCACCACGTTGTAGGTAAAGGAGTCGTAGTTGTCGATCATCAGCAGCATGGTATGGGCTCCCTTAATCCTTGGCCTGGGGTACGGACTGTTCGGCGAGGCTGACCGCGCGGAACATGGCGCGACGCTTGTTCAGGGTTTCTTCCCACTCCAGGGCCGGCTGCGAGTCGGCAACGATACCGGCGCCCGCTTGAACATGCAGTTCACCGTCCTTGATCACCGCGGTACGAATCGCAATCGCGGTGTCCATATTGCCGTTCCACGCCAGGTAGCCCACGGCACCGCCGTAGACCCCACGCTTGACCGGCTCCAGCTGGTCGATGATTTCCATCGCACGCACCTTGGGCGCACCGCTGAGGGTGCCGGCCGGCAGGATGGCGCGCAGGGCGTCCATCGCCGACAGGCCTTCCTTGAGGTGGCCGGTGACGTTGGAGACGATATGCATGACGTTGGAATAGCGCTCGATCACCATTTTCTCGGTGACCTTCACTGAACCGGTGCTGGCGACGCGGCCGACGTCGTTGCGGCCCAGGTCGATCAGCATCAGGTGCTCGGCGAGCTCCTTGGCGTCGGACAGCAGGTCTTTCTCCAGGTCCAGGTCGGCCTCTTCGGTGGCGCCACGCGGGCGGGTACCTGCGATCGGGCGTACCGTGACCAGGTTGTCCTCGACCCGCACCAGCACTTCCGGCGAGCTGCCGACCACATGGAAGTCGCCGAAGTTGAAGAAGTACATGTAGGGCGTCGGGTTGATGCAGCGCAGCGCGCGGTACAGGTCGATCGGCGCGGCCTGGAAGGGGATCGACATGCGCTGGGAGATCACCACCTGCATGCAGTCGCCGGCCAGGATGTATTCCTTGATCGCCAGCACCGCGGCTTCGTAGTCATCGCGCTTGAAGCTGGAGACGAAGTCCGGCTCGGCGCCCGCCGGCGCGGCCAGGTCGACGCCCAGGCGCGGGGTGATAGGCCTGCGCAGCTGCTCCAGCAGCTGAGCCAGGCGCGCCTGGCCCTGCTCGTAGGCATCGGCCTGGCTGGGGTCGGCGAGAACGATGGCGTGCATCTTGCCGGCCAGATTGTCGAACACCACCACCGCATCGGAGACCATCAGCAGGATATCCGGGGTGCCCAGCGGGTCCGGATTGGGGCTGGCGCCGAGCTTGGTCTCGACGTAGCGCACGCTGTCATAGCCGAAGTAGCCGACCAGGCCACCATTGAAACGCGGCAGACCGCTCAGGGTCGGCACCTTGTAGCGGGCCTTGAACTGCTCGACGAACGCCAGCGGATCGGCGCAGTCGTCATGTCGCTCGACCTCGACCCCATCGACACTGACGCTGACCTGGTGGCCATGGGCGCGCAGCACGGTACGCGCCTGCAGGCCGATGATGGAGAAACGCCCCCACTTCTCGCCGCCCTGCACGGACTCCAGCAGGTAGGTGTTGGGCGCGTCGGCCAGTTTCAGGTAGATCGACAGCGGCGTGTCGAAGTCGGCGAGGGTTTCGAAGGCAAGCGGAATGCGGTTGTAGCCGTCGGCGGCCAAACGCAGGAATTCGTCGCGGGTCATGATGGAATCAGCCTTGTGGCCGGAAGCCCGATGGCCTCCGGAAATCAAACAGTAGGGGTACGCAACACACGCCGGCGGGCCGGCCACACTCGATCAGGCGCGCCAGCGCCAACGGGCCAGGGCCTTGAGGATCTTCATGTTGGCTCGGCCGAGCCAGTGTTTGCGGGGAGCCACCACGGTGCGATCTCTTGGCTGCGGGTGTGCGGAAGGATTAGCCGACATTAGCCTAGCGTCCGCCTCGAAGCAACCGTCGGGCAGCAGCTGGCGCAGATCGTCGAGCACCGCCGCCGGGCCTTCCTCGGCAATCGGCCGGCCGTGGTTGTAGCCATAACTCAGCGCCACGCAGGGCACGCCCGCCGAGCGGGCGGCCAGCACGTCGTTGCGCGAGTCGCCGACAAACAGCGCCTCATGGGCGCCGACTCCGGCCAGGCGCATGACATGCAGCAGCGCCGCCGGGTCCGGCTTCTGCTGCGGCAGGGTGTCACCGCCGATGATCCAGCGGAAGTAATGGCCCAGCTTCATCTCATCCAGCAGCGGGGCGACGAAGCGCTCCGGCTTGTTGGTGATCAGCGCCAGCTCCACGCCCTGCTTCTTCAGCCACTTGAGGGTG
This sequence comes from Pseudomonas campi, assembly GCF_013200955.2. Classification (NCBI taxonomy): domain Bacteria; kingdom Pseudomonadati; phylum Pseudomonadota; class Gammaproteobacteria; order Pseudomonadales; family Pseudomonadaceae; genus Aquipseudomonas; species Aquipseudomonas campi. Next base: position 533,364 of record NZ_CP053697.2, on the reverse strand, counting down.
GCGCTGACGCCGGGATAGACACTGCTGAGCTGATGGCTGCCGGCATAGGCCTGGTTGAACAGCTCCAGTGCCTGCTCGGTCTCGGTTTCACCGACAGCGGCATGCTCGATGTCGCCGGCCAGGGCGCGGCGCACCAGCACCCGCGCGCCATTACCGACCCAGTCACGCACCCGCTCGATGCCCGCAGCCGGGCGGCCGAGGCCGTGCAGCATCTGGTCGATCGCGGCCGCCAGGTCCGGCACCGAGTCGACCAGGGTGCCGTCCAGGTCGAACATCACCAGACGCGGTAGCTTGCCGTCGAACAGCCCGTGGAGCAGGGTCACCCACGCACCTTGGCCAGCTCGGTACGCATGGCGTCGATCACGGTCTTGTAGTCCGGCTGGTTGAAGATCGCCGAGCCGGCGACGAAGGTGTCGGCGCCTGCAGCGGCGATGGCGCCGATGTTCTGCACGTTGACCCCGCCATCGATCTCCAGGCGAATCTCGCGGCCGCTGGCGTCGATCAACGCACGGACTTCTTTCAGCTTGTCCAGGGTGCCGGGGATGAACTTCTGCCCGCCGAAACCCGGGTTGACGCTCATCAGCAGGATCATGTCGACCTTGTCCATCACGTACTTGAGCACGTCCAGCGGGGTAGCCGGGTTGAAGACCAGGCCGGCCTTGCAGCCGCCGTCGCGGATCAGCTGCAGCGAGCGGTCGATATGCTCGCTGGCCTCCGGGTGGAAGGTGATGTAGCTGGCGCCGGCTTCGATGAAGTCGCCGATGATGCGGTCGACCGGCTTGACCATCAGGTGCGCGTCGATCGGCGCGGTGATGCCGTACTTGCGCAGCGCCGCGCAGACCATCGGGCCGATGGTCAGGTTGGGCACGTAGTGGTTGTCCATCACGTCGAAGTGGACGATGTCGGCGCCGGCGGCGAGCACCTTGTCGACTTCCTCACCCAGGCGGGCGAAATCGGCGGAGAGAATCGACGGGGCGATGGCGAAGGGTTGCATGACGACCTCAGGGCATGAATCACGGTGGCGCGATTGTAGCCTGAGTCGTCGTGCGAGGCAGTTGTCGTATGTCAGGCCGTGGCTTCGACCTTGGTCGCAGGCGCTTTCAGCTGGGGTTGGCGGTGCGCATCTTCTCGCTGCGCCCACGCAGCCACTCCAGAGTCAGCAGCATGACGATGGAGAAACCGATCAGCAGGGTCGCTGCGGCGGCAATGGTCGGCGACAGGTTCTCGCGGATACCGCTGAACATCTGCCGTGGCAGGGTGGCCTGCTCGGGGCCGGCAAGAAACAGGGTCACCACCACTTCGTCGAACGAGGTGGCGAAGGCGAACAACGCACCGGAAATCACCCCGGGCGCGATCAGCGGCAGGGTCACCCGGCGGAACGTCGTCAGCGGTGAGGCGCCCAGGCTGGCCGCGGCGCGCACCAGGTTGTAGTTGAAGCCCTGCAGGGTCGCCGACACGGTGATGATGACGAACGGCACGCCGAGCACGGCATGCACCAGGATCAGCCCCAGGTAGCTGTTGCCAAAGCCCATGGGGGCGAAGAACAGATAACTGGCGACCCCGACTATGACCACCGGCGCCACCATCGGCGAGATCACCAGGCTCATCACCAGCGCCTTGCCGCGGAACTCGCCGCGGGTCAGGCCAATCGACGCCAGGGTGCCGAAGACCATGGCCAGCACAGTGGCAGCCGGGGCGACGATCAGGCTGTTGGTCAGCGCACGCATCCACTCGGCCGAAGTGAAGAAGTCCTCGTACCAGCGCAGGGAAAAACCCTGCAGCGGGTAGACCAGGAAGCTGCCGGAGTTGAACGACAGCGGGATGATCACCAGCACCGGCAGGATCAGGAACAGCAGCACCAGCGCGCACAGGCTGCGATGGGCCCAGAACCAGGCACGTTCGATGGGGGATTTGTAGGGGCTCAGCATCTGCGTTCTCCAATCATTCTCTAGCGGGGCACCGCCCCTCTCCCGCCCTGCGGGCACCCTCTCCCCGGAGGGGCGAGGGTCATCAGCTGGCCTGCTGCGCAGGCGTTTATTTATCCCAGTCGCAGGCGGCTCGCGCCCACCAGCCAGCTGTACACCACGTAGAGCAGCATGGTGGCCAGCAACAGCAGGCCGCCGAGGGCCGTGGCCATGCCCCAGTTGATGGTGGTGTTGGTATAGAAGGCGACGAAGTAGCTGATCATCTGGTCGCTCGGGCTGCCCAGCAGCGCCGGGGTGATGTAGTAGCCAATCGACAGGATGAACACCAGCAGGCAACCGGCACCGACGCCGGCCAGGGTCTGCGGGAAGTACACCCGCCAGAAGCTGGCGAAGGGGTGGCAGCCCAGCGAAATGGCGGCGCGCATGTAGGTGGGCGAAATGCCCTTCATCACGCTGAAGATCGGCAGGATCATGAACGGCAGCATGATGTGCACCATGGCCACATAGACCCCGGTGCGGTTGAACACCAGCTGCAACGGTTCGTCGATGATGCCCATGGCCATCAGCGCGCCGTTGATCAAGCCGCCCGACTGCAGCAGCACGATCCACGCCGCCACCCGCACCAGGATCGAGGTCCAGAACGGCAGCAGCACCAGGATCATCAGCAGGTTGCTGGTACGGGTCGGCAGGTTGGCCAGCAGGTAGGCCAGCGGATAGGCCAGTACCAGGCAGATAGCGGTGATCACCAGACTCATCCAGAAGGTACGGGCGAAGATGTCCAGGTAGATGGCCTGATCCGGGGTGGCCGGGGCCAGTTCGCCGAGGTCGTCGATGCGATGATCGAGGGCCGCCAGCAGGTAATAGGAGGTAAAGGCACTGTCGTTGCGGCGGATCACCTGCCAGTAGGCCGGGTCGCCCCAGCGCTCGTCGAGGCTCTCCAGGGCATCCTTGTAGGACGCCGGCTCCTGCTTGAACGGCAGCGCACGGCCGGTCTTGGCCATCAGGCTGCGGTAGCCGGCCAGCTCCATGTTCAGGCGCTTGGACAGGTCACCGATGGTCTGCTTCTTGCGCGCCTCGCCCAGGTCCAGGCTGAGGGCCTTGTAGGCAGCCTCTTCCGGCAGGCCACGGCCATCCCAGGCGGCAATCGCCTCCACGGTACGCGGCAGGCTACGCACCACTTCCGGGTTCTCCACGCTTTTGTAGAGCAGGATGCCGATCGGCAGGATGAACACCACCACGAGGAACACCAGCAGTGGCAGGATCAAGCCCTGCGCCTTGAGGCGATTGATCCGCTCGGCACGCGCCAGCTTCTGCTTCAACGTGAGGCCGGCGAATTGGGTGAGGGAGATGGTTTCGGCCATTGCTAGCTCCGCGAAATCTGGCCGCGCGAGGCGGCAGGAAAAAAGAGATGAGGGCGCGCACCGGGCACCGGCCTCATCCCCAGCCCCGCACCACAGTGCGGGGAGTCACGCAGTTGCTTGGCATCGACCAGGGGCGAGGTGCCCCGGCCGATAGCCTGGCCAGCCTTACTTGGCGGCCCAGGCGTTGAAGCGCTGTTCCAGCTGCTCGCCGTAGTCGGCCCAGAAGGTCACGTTCATGGCCACCTGGTTGGCGATGTTTTCCGGGGTGGTCGGCATGTCGACCAGCAGGCCCTTGTCGAGCAGCGCCACGGCGTTCTTGTTGGCCGGGCCGTAGGCGATGTTCGACGAGTAGACCTTCTGCTGCTCAGGCTGCACGCTGAAGGCGGCGAAGGCCTTGGCCGCATCGAGGTCCTTGGCACCTTTGGGGATGGCCCAGGAGTCGAAGTCGTAGACGCCACCGTTCCACACCACTTTCAGGTTGCTCTCCTTCTGCACGGCGGCGATGCGGCCGTTGTAGGCGGAGCTCATGACCACGTCACCGGAGACGAGGAACTGCGGCGGCTGGGCACCGGCTTCCCACCACTGGATGTGCGGCTTGATCTGGTCGAGTTTCTTAAAGGCGCGGTCCTGGCCTTCCTGGGTGGCGAGCACGCTGTACACGTCTTTCGGCGCCACGCCGTCAGCCATCAGGGCGAATTCCAGGGTGTACTTGGCACCCTTGCGCAGGCCGCGCTTGCCCGGGAACTTGGCCACGTCCCAGAAATCGGCCCAGCCGGTCGGCGCTGCAGCGAGCTTGTCGGCGTTATAGGCGAGCACTGTCGACCAGACGAAGAAGCCTACGCCGCAAGGCTGCACGGCGCCGTCGATGTAGTTGGCGGCATCGCCGAACAGGGCCGGGTCGAGTTCCTCGAACAGACCTTCGTCACAACCGCGCGCCAGTTCCGGCGATTCCACTTCCACCAGATTCCACGACACGCTGTTGGTGTCGACCATGGCTTTGACCTTGGCCATCTCGCCGTTGTATTCGCCGGCGATCACCTTGCCTTTGCCGGCCGCTTCCCAGGGTTGATAGAAGGCCTTGGCCTGGGCTTCCTTGTTGGCGCCACCGAAGGAAATCACCGTCAGATCGGCGGCCGCCGCCTGGCCGGCGCACGCCAGGCCGAGGGCCAGGGCGCCGAGACGAAGGTTGCTGTGCAGTTTGCTCATTGTTGTTTTCTCCACTGTGCAGGTTTTTTAAACAGGCCCTAGGGCGCTACAGCACTCACTCCGCCATCAGCGGATCGAGCGCGCGAACGTGTTCCACATGCCAGCCAAGCGGCACCACATCGCCCACGCCCATGGCGGGATCGAGCTCGGCAATCGGCTGTTTGACGAAGAAGTCGGGTTTGCCACACACCTCCATGCGGATGCGCACGTGGTCGCCCAGGTAGATAAATTCCACCACCCGCCCGGAGAAGCGGTTGGCGCACTGCTCGCTGGCACCGTTGAGGCGCACGCGCTCGGGACGGATCGACAGGGTCACCGGCTCGCCGGGGCCGCCGACGTTGACCGCCAGCGCCTCGATCTTCTCGCCACGCGCCAGACCGACCACGCAACGCTCGCCGTCGCGGCTGAGCAGCTGGCCGCTGATGCGATTGTTCTCGCCGATGAAGTTGGCCACGAAGGTGTTCTTCGGCGCTTCGTAGAGGTCACGCGGCGGGGCGATCTGCTGGATCTCGCCCTGGTGGAACACCGCCACCCGGTCGGACATGGTCAGCGCCTCGCCCTGGTCGTGGGTCACGTAGACCACGGTCACGCCCAGGCGCTGGTGGATGTGCTTGATCTCCATCTGCATGTGCTCGCGCAGCTGCTTGTCCAGCGCACCGAGCGGCTCATCCATCAGTACCAGCTGCGGCTCGAACACCAGCGCACGGGCCAACGCCACGCGCTGCTGCTGGCCGCCGGAGAGCTGTGCGGGGTAGCGGTTGCGGAACTTGTCGAGCTGCACCATGGACAGTGCGCGCTTGACCCGCTCGCTGCAGTCGGTCTTGTTCATGCCGCGCACGGTCAGCGGGAAGGCCAGGTTCTCGGCCACCGTCATGTGCGGGAACAGCGCGTAGTTCTGGAACACCATGCCGATGTCGCGCTTGTGCGGCGGCACGTTGTTGATCGCCCGGCCAGCGAGCAGGATCTCTCCGGCGGTCGGCGTCTCGAAGCCGGCCAGCATCATCAGGCTGGTGGTCTTGCCCGAGCCGGAGGGCCCGAGCAGGGTGAGGAATTCGCCTTTGCGAATATCCAGGTTGAGGTCTTTGACGATCAGGTTCTCGCCATCGTAGCTCTTCTGCACACCACGAAAACTGACCAGTACATCGTTGCAAGCATTCTCGGCCATCACCACACCCGTGTTCTTGTCTGCCATGGCTACAGACTAGAGAGGCCGGGGCATCGCGCAAATCGGGCGGTATGACTGATTGCTATAAGGCGAGGGGAAAGCCTGCTGTAGGGCTCGCCCTACACAAAACACGGGTAGCCCGGATGCAATCCGGGAAGCGCTCCCACCCGGATTGCATCCGAGCTACAGCAGCTTGTGCTCCATCGCATACTTCACCAGATCGGCCACCGAATGGCTGCCGAGCTTCTGCATCAGGCGCGCCTTGTGGGTGCTGACGGTCTTGCTGCTGATCGACAGGTGCAGGGCAATCTCGTTGACCCCCTCACCCTGCACCAGCCGCTCGAACACCGAGAACTCGCGCTCGGAGAGCTGCGCATGGGGCGGCCGCGAATCGGTCAGGCCGACCTCGAAGACCATGCGGTCGGCCAGGTCCGGGTCGATGTAGCGGCCACCCGCGGCGACCTTGCGGATGGCGGTGAGCAGCAGCGCCGGGTCGCTGTCCTTGGTCGCATAACCGGCCGCGCCGATCTTCAGCGCGCGGGCGGCCATCTGCGCCTCGTCGTGCATGGACAGCACCAGCACCGCCGGCGGATTGCTCAGCGCGCGGATCCGCGGAATCGCCTCCAGGCCGTTGACCCCGGGCATGGAGATATCCAGCAGCACCACTTCGCAGGGCGTGTGACGCAGGGTCTCCAGCAGTTGCTCGCCGTTGCAGGCCTCACCCACCACCAGCAGGTCCTTGGCCAGGCCGATCAGTTGCTTGATGCCCTCGCGGACGATGGTGTGGTCTTCGGCTACCAGTACTCGAATCACGCGATTTCCTCTTGTTCATCCAGGGCCACCCGCACGCTGAGGGTCACGCCCTCGCCCGGCTGGCTGTCGATCTGCAGCGTACCGCCGAGCATCAGCACCCGCTCGCGCATGCCGACCAGGCCGAACGATTGTGCGCGCGCCGCCTGCGGATCGAAGCCGCGACCATCGTCGCTGACGCTCAGGCACAGCTGGTCGCCCTCCACGCTCAGGCGCACGGCCACAGTATGCGCCTGGGCGTGGCGCAGCACGTTGGTCAGCGCTTCCTGCAGCACGCGGAACAGGCCGATCGCCTTGGCGTCGGACAGCGCTGGCAACTGCTGCTCGGGCACTTCGACCAGGCAGGGGATCTGGCTGCGCGCCTCGAAACGCCGCGCCTGCCACTCGATGGCCGAGGCGATGCCGGCATCCAGGATCGGCGGGCGCAGCGCGGTGGCCACGTCGCGCACCAGCTGGAACAGGTTGGCGATCAGCTTCTTCATACTCTCCAGACGCTCGCGCAGGCCGCCGTCCAGCTCGCCGTAGGCCAGCTCGCACATCGAGGTTTCCAGCTTGAGCACGGTAAGCACCTGGCCCAGCTCGTCGTGCACCTCGCGGGCGATGCGCGCCTTCTCCTCCTCGCGCACGCTCTCCAGGTGTGCCGACAAGTCGCGCAGCTGGGCCCGCGACTCGGCCAGCTGCAGCTCGATCTGCTTGTTCTCGCTGATGTCCCAGACCATGCCGTCCCACACCACGTGTTCGCCATCCAGGTGGCGGGCCCGCGCCTTGATGTCGGCCCAGCGCTGGCGACCATCACGGGTGAGGATGCGCCCTTGCCACTGCCAGTCACTGGCCGCCGCGATGGCCGAGTCCTGGGTGGCGTGGTAGAGCGCCCGGTCGTCCGGGTGGACCAGGCTGCGAATGCCGAAATCGGCGGCCATGATCTGCACCGGCGGATAGCCCACCAGCTGCTCACTGCCTTCGCTGATATAGGCGAAGTCCACCGGCGCCCCAGGCAGCGGGCGCTCCAGGCGGAACACCAGGCCCGGCACGTTGCTGGCGATGCCCTTCAGGCGCGCCTCGCTTTCCTCCAGCGCCGCATGGGCGCGGCGGCGCTCGGTGACATCGGTGATGTACACCACCAGGTACTCGGCGTCGCGAAAACGCAGGAAACTCAGCGACACATCCGCCGGCATCAGGCTGCCGTCGGCGCGCAGGCAGTTGCTCTCGAAACTCAGCGCGGCCTCGTCACGCGAGCGCACCCGGCGCCACAGGTTGAGCCAGCGATCCATGCTCAGGTTCGGCTCGATCAGTTCCAGCGGCCGTTCGACCAGCGCCTCGCTGCTGTAGCCGAGCATCTGCGCCACCGCGCGGTTGGCGTAGCGTATGTGGCTGTCCCAGTTGACCCAGAGGATGCCCACGGTGCTGTGGTCGATGGAGAACTGGGTCAGGCGCAAGGCCTCTTCCGCCGCTTCGCGCAGGGCCAGGGCCTGGCGTGCATCGAGCAGGCGATGCTCCAGACGCGAACGCTGGCGGCGCAACACGGCCAGCAGGGCCAGGCTGACCAGCAACAAGGTGCCGAGCAGCAGGCTGAGATTGCGCCAGAAGCGCGGCGAGTCCTTGATGCCCGGTTTCTGCGCGGTCAGCCAGCGGTTCTGCAACTGTTCCAGGGTCTGCGCCGGCAGGGCACGCAGGGCCGCATCGATGATCGTTGCCAGTTGCGGCCAGTCGCGCCGGGTGCCGATGCGCAGCAGTTGCGGCAGACCGACATCGCCGACCACCTGCAAAGTGGCGAACTCGCTTTCCTGGCTCAGGCGGCTGAGCTGCGCCTGATCGACCACGGCGAAGCGCGCCTGCTGTTCCAGCACCGCCTGCAGCGCCTGGCGATCAGACGGCTGCGCTAGCAGCTTGAGGTTGAAATAGTTGCTGCGCAGGTAGTCGGCCACGCTGCTGGGCATACGCGTGGCGATCACATCCGTGGCGCCGAGCTGCTCCAGTTCGATGGCCACGGTGCCCAGGCGCTCGCCCACCAGCAGATGCGGAATGCGCAGGTAAGGGTCGGAATACAGCCACTGGCGCAGCCCCGCCGGAGTCTGGCTGAGACCGGGGGCGAGATCGACCTTGCCGGCGCGCAGGGCCTCCTCCAGCGCCTGCTGATCGGGATAGCCACGCCAGCTGAACTGCACCGGAAGGCTCTTGCCCAGCGCCTCGAACAGCTCGATATTCAAGCCACTCAGTTGCTGCTGGCGGCGAGTGAACTCGGCATAGGGCGCCTGCAGCACGACGCCGACACGCAGGCGCGGGTGCTCGGCCAGCCAGGCCCGCTGGCTCTCATCCAGCGCCACACCATCGCCCGCCGCTGCCGCCCATAGCCAGGGTGACAGCAACACCAGCAACCCACCGAACAGCACTTGCCTCATTCGCACATCAATCGTCCGTCAGCCGAGCTTTCATCGCCATACCTTACTCCGGAGCCACGGTTGCCAGGCAAGCCACACCTGACAAATTCCGGGCGAGCGCTTAGTCTGCTGGAACCCGCCGCCATTCAGATGTCTGTGATGCCCAACCTCCTGCGCCCGACACTTATCGCTGCCGCCTTTGGCCTTAGCCTGACTCTTGCCGATCCCGTGCTGGCCGAAGAAGCCCCGGCGACAACAGCGCCAGCCGCTGAAGAAACAGCTCCGGCGACAGACTCTGCAACTTCCCCCGCCGACGCTCCGGCGGCCGAGCGGGCGCCCCTGGAAGAACGCAGCGTCGAAGCGGCCAGCGGCCTCGAGCGCCAGCTGCCGCAAGACGAGCAACAACAACTGAAGGCGGGCGACGAGACATTCCTGGCGCTGTGGAAACCCGCCAATGTCGGCGAGCCGACGGGCGTGGTGATCCTGCTGCCCGCCAGTGGGGAGAGTGCAGACTGGCCGCAGGCCATCGGCCCATTGCGCAGCAAACTGCCAGATGCCGGCTGGAGCAGCCTCAGCCTGACCCTGCCGGATCTGCCGCAGCTCGCGCCGGCAGTGGCCCCGGCGACAGTCGACACCGCCACGCCGCCCAGCGCTGCCAGCGCGCCGGCGGATGCAGCCGCAACGGATAGCCAGGAGGCCGCAGATAGCGCCAGCGCAGATGCGGCGGCAGATGCCACTACGCCGCCGGCCACCCCGGACAGCAGCGCCACAGCGCCGAGCCCGGCGATTGACCCGGCGCCGCGCATCTTCGCCCGCATCCAGGCGGCCATCGCCTTTGCCGAACAGCAGCAGGCGAAAGCCATCGTCCTGCTTGGCCATGGCGACGGTGCTTACTGGGCCGCCCGCTTCATCGCCGAGCAGAAGCCGCCACAGGTAGAGCATCTGCTGGTGGCCGCACCGGCCTTGCCGGAAGGAATGACGCCGCCACTGGAAGAACTGCTGCCCGGGCTGCAGCTACCTACCGGCGACTTCTACTACAAGGACCAGAGCAGCGACCGCAGCGCCGCCACCCGCCGCCTGCATGCGAGCAAGCGCCTGCAGCACAAGGCCTACACCCAGATAGCGCTGAAGGCCCTGCCGGGCAATCCGAGTGCGGAGCAGGAACAGCTGTTCCGGCGTATTCGTGGCTGGCTGGACAAGGCGTTGCCGGCGAAGAAATAGGGCTGAGCCTTTAGAACCTGTTTACGATCTTTTGGACTAGAGCCAGACAAGGCAAAAGTAGCCGAGGAAGCGCAGTTTACGTGCTGTAAATGAGCATTCCGAGGCTGCTTTTAACGCCGTATGGCCGACGGCCAGGAGATCGTAAACAGGTTCTTAGCGAAAGCCGCGCCGCGAGCGAATCAGCTCATAGGCCTGGTGCAACTCACCAGTGCGCTCGGTGGCCGCGCGAATCTGCGCGGGGCTGGCGCCACCACCGGCCAGCTTGTCCGGGTGATGCTGACTGAGCAGCTTGCGGTAGGCCCGCTTGATCGCCGCCGGCTCACTGCTGTTCTTTACCCCGAGCAGGCGCAAGGCCGCCTGGTAGTCGCCGGGAACCGGATCGACCACCCGCCGGTTCGGCTCGTACTCATCGGCCAGAGTATTCAGGTCGTCACGCGCCCAGCCCAACCAGCTGCCCCATTGCTGGATCAGCTCATACTCCTGCTCGCTGACCCGGCCATCAGCCCAGGCCATGCGCCAGCAACTGCGCAGCAGCACTTCGGCCCGCTCGGGGCGCCGACGCAGCCCCAGCAGAGGTTCCTCGAAGCTATCCGTCATCTGCTTGCCCCGCGCGAAGGCAGCCATCGCCCGCTGCCGCGCCGTCTCGCCCAGACGCAGACGTTGCATCTCCTGGCGTGCCGCGTGGATATGCACCTGCAGCACGCGACCATCGCACTTGGCCAGACGCCCGAGGAGCATGAACAGCAGCTCATCGTCATCCAGTCGCGGCGGCCAGAACAAGGCGCGCAGGCTGGCCCAGGACTGCAGTTTGAGGCGGCGATCGAGCACCTGGCCGAGCAGGCCACCGAGCAAGGCGCCCGGAATGCTGGCCAGCGCCCAGCCCGCCAGCACCCCGAGCACGGTTACCGGCCAGAACATATCAGTGCCCCGCCGCCAACAGCTGCTCGACCTCGGCCAGGCGCTCGTGGGTGCCGACATCCACCCAGCGCCCGTGGAAGTGTTCGCCCGTCACCTGGCCATCCGTCATCGCCCGACGCAGTAAAGGCGCCAGTTTGAATGTACCGGGCTGGCAACCGGCAAACAGCTGTGGATGCAGCACGGCGATACCGCTGTAGGTCAGGCTGGGCTGGTCGGCGACGGCATCGCTGACGCGCCCCTCATGCAAGTGGAAGTCGCCAGTCGGATGATGGGGCGGGTTATCCACCAGCAGCAGATGGGCCAGGCCCGCCAGCGGTTGGCGCACCCGGGCGAAGTCGAAATCACTCCAGATATCGCCATTGACCACCAGGAACGGCTCGTCACCCAGCAGCGGCAGGGCGCGGAAGATGCCGCCGCCGGTTTCCAGCGGTTCACCTTCGGCGGAGTAGCGGATGCTCAGGCCGAAACGTGCGCCATCACCCAGGTAGTCCTCGATCTGCTGGCCCAGCCAGGCGTGATTGATCACCAGTTCACGAAAGCCGGCCGCCGCCAGGGCGCGCACATGGAACTCGATCAGCGGCACGCCGCCGGCGCGCACCAAGGGTTTGGGGGTGTGCAGGGTCAGCGGACGCAGGCGCTCGCCCTTGCCGGCAGCCAGGATCATCGCCTTCATGCCGGCTGGTTCTCCCGCTGCGGCAGGCTGGCGAGCAGCTCGCCGAGTACCGCCAGTTCGGGACGGCGCGCCAGCACCGCTTCTATATAAGTGAAGAAGCGCGGCACATCGCCCAGGTACTTGGGCTTGCCGTCGCGGTGGCAGATGCGCGCGAAGATGCCGATGACCTTGAGGTGACGCTGCACGCCCATCAGGTCGCTGGCGCGGTGAAAGGCCGCGAAGTCCGCTGGCAGTTCGATGCCGGCCTCGCCCGCCAGTTGCCAGTAGCGCTGCAGCCAGCTCAGCACGCGCTCTTCCGGCCAGCTGAGGAAGGCATCCTTGAACAGGCTGGTCACGTCGTAGCTGACCGGGCCATGTACCGCGTCCTGGAAATCCAGCACGCCCGGATTGGGCGCACTGAGCATCAGGTTGCGCGGCATGTAGTCGCGATGCACCAGCACCCGCGGCTGGGCCAGGGCGCTATCGACCAAGAGGTCGCACACTTGCTGCCACTGCGCCTGCTGCGCGGCATTCAGCTCGACGCCCAGGTGCCGCTGCAGGTACCAGTCGGGGAACAGTTGCAGCTCGCGGCGCAGCAAGGCGTCGTCATAAGGCGGCAGCTGGCCGTCGACCGGCAGTTTCTGCAAGGTCACCAGCGCCTGCAGGGCCTGCTCGAACAACCCATCGGCATTGTCCGCATTGAGCACTTCCAGCCAGGTCTGCCGGCCGAGGTCGTCGAGCAACAGGAAGCCGCGCTCGACATCGGCAGCGAGAATCCGCGGCACATTTACCCCGGCCGCGGCCAACATGCCGGCCACCTTGACGAAGGGTCGGCAGTCTTCCTGGGGTGGCGGCGCATCCATGACGATCAGCGTGCGCCCGGCCCCCTGCCAGCGGAAATAACGGCGAAAACTGGCATCGCTGCTGGCCGGGGTCAGCTCGGCATTGGGCACAGGGCCCCAGCCTTCGGCAGCAAACAACGCGGGCAAACACTGCTCCAGCCAGCCCTGCAGCAGCTGGAAGCGTACATCTTGATCAGGCATTACAAGGGTCTCCGACGGCGCTAGCCGTTGCGCGGGTCATGCTTTATTATCCAGCATCTTTTTTCGCCCATCGAGAGGCGTGCGGCCCCCGCGGGTCGAAGGCGCGCAGGAAGCCCGGACTAACAAGATGGCAGTAAAAATCCCCGTGTTCCGTAAAAAATTCCCACTGCTGGTCACCGGCAGCCTGCTGGCCATGCAGCCAGTAGCCACTCCGTTGGTTATTGCCGCCGAGCAGTTCGACTGCCAGGCCTCCACCTCCGGTGGTTGGGCCTGTGCGCCAAAAGCCGACAGCAGCGCCCAGTTGCCGCGCCCGCAGCATACCGCGACTGCGGTCAGTGCGGTCTCCGGTTCCGCGAAGTCTGCCGACGGCGAAAGCGCTGGCGAGCAGTCGCAGGCCGTACTGGTTACCGAAAGCGAGGGCAAAGGCCTGAGCAGTCGCAGTGCGGACTACAGCCATCTCGACTGGGTGCCGCGCGACAAGCTGTCCGCGGCCCAGCTGGCCGAAGTCGGCCCTTACTGCGCCGGTTCCTATGTCGAACCCCTGCGCCCGGGCATGAGCGACGACACGCCGATGGATGAGGCGCCGATGTTCGTCTCCGCCAAAGCCTCGCGCTACGCCCAGGAAACCCAGACCGCCACCCTCGCCGGTGACGTAGTGATCCGTCAGTCCGGCATGCAGATCGAGGCCGACGAAGCCAAGCTGCACCAGACCGAGAACCGCGGCGAGCTGCTCGGCAACGTACGCCTGCGTGACCAGGGCACCCTGGTGGTCGGCGACCGCGCAGAGATCCAGCTGGACAATGGCGAAGCCAAGGTCGAGAACGCCGAGTACGTATTGCACAAAGGCCACGTGCGCGGCAGCGCGCTGTACGCCAAGCGCGAAGACAGCGCAATCATCCGCCTCAAGGATGGCACCTACACCCGCTGCGAACCGGGCAGCAACGCCTGGAACCTCAAGGGCAACAACATCAAGCTGAACCCGGCCACCGGCTTCGGCACCGCGACCAATGTGACGTTGCGGGTGAAGGACATTCCGGTGTTCTACACCCCGTACATCTATTTCCCGATCGACGATCGCCGCCAGTCCGGCTTCCTCGCTCCGAGCATTGGCTCGTCGGACGACACCGGCTTTCTCCTGGCCACCCCGTACTACTTCAACCTGGCGCCGAACTACGACGCGACCCTGTACCCCACCTACATGAGCAACCGTGGCTTGCTGCTGGAAGGTGAAGGGCGCTACCTGACCAAGAGCAGCGAAGGCCAGATCGGCGGCGCCTGGCTGGATGACCAGGAAGACGAGCGCAAGCTGCAGTCCGAGTATGAAGACCAGCGCTGGATGTACAACTGGCAGCACAAGGGCGGCCTCGATTCGCGCCTGCTGGCGGAAGTCGACTACACCGACATCAGCGATCCGTATTATTTCCAGGACCTCGACAGCGACCTGGAAGTCAGCCGCAGCACCTTCGTCAACCAGCAGGGTGCGCTGACCTACCGTGGCGACAGCTTTACCGCCCGCCTCAATGCCCATGCCTACGAACTGGCCACGGTCACCGACATCACGCCCTATGACCGCCTGCCGCAGATCACTTTCAACGGCGCGCTGCCGTTCCAGCCGGGCGGCCTGAACTTCGCCTACCAAACCGAGTTCGTGCGCTTCGATCGCGACCTGCGCAGCGGCAACTTCAGCGATGAAGATGGCAACCTGGAACCCTGGTACGACACCCGAATCAAGGGCCTGGCCCGTGCCAACGGCGACCGCGTCCACCTGGAGCCAGGCGTCAGCCTGCCGCTGAACTGGACCTGGGGCTACGTCAAACCGACCATCAAGTACCTGCAGACCAACTACGATCTGGATCTGGATCAGCGCGGCGAAGACACCCTGCTCGCCGAGCAGGAGTTCAGCAGCAGCCAGAACCGTGGCGTCGGCCTGTTCAGCCTGGACAGCGGCCTGTACTTCGACCGCAATACTTCACTGTTCGGCACCAACTACCGCCAGACCCTGGAGCCACGCCTGTTCTACCTCTATGTTCCTGAGGAAGACCAGACCGATATCCCGGTCTTCGACACCGGCGAGTCGACCTTCAACTATTCCGCGCTATTCCGCGAGAACCGCTTTACCGGCAGGGATCGCATCGGTGACGAAAACAAACTGTCGCTGGGCGTGACCAACCGCTGGATCGAATCGAACGGCTTCGAACGGCAGCGTTTCAGCATTGGCCAGGCCATCTACTTTGCCGACCGCGAAGTGCAGCTGCCGGGCATCGACTTCAGCACCCGTGACGATGCGCAGGCCAATGTCTCGCCGTACGCACTGGAATACCTGTACCGTTTCAACCGCGACTGGCGCTTCTCGTCTGACTTCAACTGGGATCCGGATAGCAGCAGCACCCGCTCCGGCAGTGCGATGTTCCACTACCAGCCAGAAGCCAACCCGAACAAAGTGGTCAACGTCGGCTATCGCTACCGCAACGATGCCGTGCGTTATGACCAGTCCACCGGTGAGTGGAATGTCGGCGGCGGTGACTTCGGCAGAGAAGAATATGAAACCGATGGCAACCCAAATACTGTTTTCATCAAGGACTACTACAAGGTCGACCAACACGACTTCTCGATCATCTGGCCAGTCATCCCGCAGTGGAGCGCTATCGCACGCTGGCAACATGACTACAACCAGAACCGTACTCTCGAGGCCTTCGGTGGCTTCGAATACGACAACTGCTGCTGGAAACTGCGCCTGATCAACCGTTACTGGATCGACTACGACGAATACAGTCTGAACCCGAGCCAGAATGATCAACCCGACCGCGGTATCTTCCTGCAGATCGTCCTGAAAGGGCTCGGTGGCGTGGTAGGTAACAAGGCGGAAAGTTTCCTCGACCAAGGTATCCAGGGTTATCGTCAACGTGAAGATCAAGCTTTCTGATTGCCTGCGCCCGCTGCTGCTGGGCGCCGTTTTTCTCGGTTCTGCAGTACAGGCCGAGATCCAGTCCCTCAACCGTGTAGTCGCCATCGTCGATAACGATGTGATCATGCAAAGCCAGCTGGATGCCCGTGCCCGTGAGGTGCAACAGACCATCGCCAAGCGTGGCGCGCAGCTGCCGCCCACCGAGGTTCTCAACCAACAGGTACTCGAACGCCTGATCGTCGAAAACCTGCAACTGCAGATCGGCGACCGTTCCGGCATCCGCATCACCGACGAAGAACTGAACCAGGCGATGGCCAGTATTGCCCAGCGCAATAACCTGACCCTCGAGCAGTTCAGCGCCGCTCTCCAGCGCGACGGCCTGTCCTACAATGATGCGCGCGAGCAGATTCGTCGCGAGATGGTCATCAGTCGCGTACGTCAGCGCCGCGTGGGTGAGCGCATCCAGGTCACCGACCAGGAAGTGAAGAACTTCCTCGCCTCCGACCTCGGCAAGATGCAGCTGTCGGAAGAGTTCCGCCTGGCCAACATCCTGATTCCGCTGCCCGAGGGTGCCTCTCCGGAAGCCATCCAGGCGGCTGCACGCAAGGTCAGCGAAGTCTATGACCAGCTGCGTAGCGGTGCCGACTTCGCCCAGTCGGCCATCAGCCACTCGGCCAGTGAAAACGCCCTGGAAGGCGGTGAGATTGGCTGGCGCAAGGCGGGCCAGCTGCCACCGCCACTGGATGGTCTGATCAGCGCGCTGGCGCCTGGTGAGATCACCGAACCGATTCGTACGCCCAACGGTTTCATGATCATCAAGCTGTTGGAAAAACGTGGCGGCAGCAGCGTGGTGAGCGATGAGGTGCATGTGCGCCACATCCTGATCAAGCCCAACGAGATCCGTAGCGAAACCGAAACCCGTCGCCTGGCCGAGCGCCTGTATGAGCGCATCGTTTCCGGTGAAGATTTTGCCGAGCTGGCGAAGAATTACTCCGAGGACCCAGGCTCTGCACTGAATGGCGGCGATCTCAACTGGATCGACCCCAGCACCCTGGTACCCGAGTTCCGCGACGTGATGGCCAAGACCTCCAGCGGCGAGCTGTCCAAGCCGTTCAAGAGCCAATACGGCTGGCACGTTCTGGAAGTGCTCGGCCGCCGCGCCACCGACAACAGCGAGAAGTTCCGCGAGCAGCAGGCGATGAACGCCCTGCGCAATCGCAAGTACGACGAAGAGCTGCAGGCCTGGCTGCGCCAGATCCGCGACGAAGCCTACGTCGAGATCAAGCTCTAACTGGGCTTGCTGTAACACCCAAGCCCGGCACCGCCGGGCTTTTTTTCGCCACTAGCTTTCAGCGTAAAGTGTTGGCTTGCCTCGCTACCACCGCCCAGAAGAGAACCTGCCGATGTCCACCGCCCAGCTTTTCGCCCTGACCCCTGGTGAGCCTGCCGGCATCGGCCCTGATCTGTGCCTGTTGCTCGCGCGCACCGTCCAGCCTCACCCCCTAGTCGCCATCGCCAGCCGTGAGCTGCTGAGTGAACGAGCAGTAGAATTGGGTCTGCACATCGAACTGCTGAGCGCCTCCCCCGGCAACTGGCCAAGCCTACCCGCGCCGGCCGGCAGCCTGTATGTCTGGGATACCCCACTGCAGGCAACGGTCCAGCCCGGCCAGCTTGACGCCGTCAACGCCGCCTATGTCCTGCAGACCCTGACCCGCGCCGGCCAGGGCTGCCTGGATGGCGACTTCGCCGGCATGATCACCGCCCCCGTACACAAAGGCGTGATCAACGAAGCGGGCATTGCCTTCTCAGGGCATACCGAATTCCTCGCCGAACTGACCCACACCGAACAAGTGGTGATGATGCTCGCGACCCGCGGCCTGCGCGTGGCCCTGGTGACCACCCACCTGCCGCTCAAGGATGTCGCCGCCGCCATCACCGCCGAGCGCCTGACACAGGTCGCGCGCATCCTGCACGCCGACCTGGTGGAGAAGTTCGGCATCGCCCAGCCACGCATCCTGGTCTGCGGACTCAACCCCCATGCCGGCGAAGGCGGCCACCTGGGCCGCGAGGAAATCGAGGTGATCGAACCGACCCTCGAACTGCTGCGCGGCGAAGGCCTGAACCTGATTGGCCCGCTGCCGGCCGACACCCTGTTCACCCCCAAGCACCTCGACCACTGCGATGCGGTACTGGCCATGTACCACGACCAGGGCCTGCCGGTACTCAAGTACAAGGGCTTTGGCGCGGCGGTCAACGTCACCCTGGGCCTGCCGATCATCCGTACCTCGGTCGACCACGGCACCGCCCTGGACCTGGCCGGCAGCGGCCAGATCGACAGTGGCAGCCTGCAAGTGGCCCTGGAAACCGCCTACATGATGGCCTCCAGCAGGAGCTGAACCGGGCAGGCAGCCCGGCTTGCCTACGGCCTGCCCCGGCAATGCTGTTAAACTGCCGCTCTTTGCATTCGCTTCAAGCGTGCGGCTTGAAGCCTGGAGCTGTCCCGATGTCCGAATACCAACACCGCGCGCGCAAGCGCTTTGGCCAGAACTTCCTGCATGACGCCGGGGTGATTCACCGCATCCTGCGCGCTATCCACGCCCGCGAAGGCGAGCGCCTGCTGGAGATCGGCCCAGGCCAGGGCGCCCTGACCGAAGGCCTGCTGAGTAGCGGCGGCCAGCTCGACGTGATCGAACTCGACCTCGACCTGATCCCGATCCTGCAGGGCAAGTTCGGCCACTTGGCCAACTTCCGCCTGAACCAGGGCGACGCGCTGAAGTTCGATTTCAACCGTCTCGAAGCCGCACCGCACAGCCTGCGCGTGGTCGGCAACCTGCCTTACAACATCTCCACGCCGCTGATCTTCCACCTGCTGGACAACGCCCCGCTGATCCGCGACATGCACTTCATGCTGCAGAAGGAAGTGGTCGAACGCCTGGCCGCCGAGCCGGGTGGTGGCGACTGGGGCCGTCTGTCGATCATGGTGCAGTACCACTGCCGCGTGGAGCATCTGTTCAACGTCGGCCCCGGCGCGTTCAATCCGCCGCCCAAGGTTGACTCAGCCATCGTCCGCCTGGTGCCGCACGACGTGCTGCCATTCCCGGCCAAGGACCATCTCCTGCTCGAACGCGTGGTGCGCGAGGCCTTCAACCAGCGCCGCAAGACCCTGCGCAATACGCTCAAGGGCCTGCTCAGCAGCGCCGAAATCGAAGCTGCCGGTGTCGATGGCAGCCTGCGCCCGGAGCAACTCGACCTGGCCGCCTTCGTGCGCCTGGCCGATCAGCTCGCCGCGCAACCCAAGGTCCAGACCCAGGACTAAACTGCTTTACAGCTTCCCGAGTTGCCGCCCATGCCCGATTCGCGCTACCAGGTCGACGTCAGCGTCGCCACCCGCTATCTGCCGGAGCAATCCAGCCCGGAGCAGAACCGCTTCGCCTTCGCCTACACGGTGACCATCCACAACAACGGCACGGTGGCCGCCAAGCTGCTCAGCCGCCACTGGATCATCACCGACGGCGATGGCCGCGTGCAGGAAGTCCGCGGCGCCGGCGTGGTCGGCCAGCAGCCGCACCTGCAGCCAGGCGAGAGCCACACCTACAGCAGCGGCACAGTGATGGCGACCAAGGTCGGCAACATGCAAGGCAGTTACCAGATGCTCGCCGACGACGGCAAACGCTTCGACGCCACCATCGCCCCCTTCCGCCTGGCCATGCCTGGCGCCCTGCACTGATGGCCACCTACGCCGTCGGCGACCTGCAGGGCTGCCTGCAACCGCTCAAGTGCCTGCTCGAACGCGTCGCCTTCGACCCGGCCAAGGATCGCCTGTGGCTGGTCGGCGACCTGGTCAACCGTGGCCCGCAGTCGCTGGAAACCCTGCGCTTCCTCTATACCATGCGCGACGCGCTGGTCTGCGTGCTGGGTAACCATGACCTGCACCTGCTGGCCGTGGCCCACAACATCGAGCGCCTGAAGAAAAACGACACCCTGCAGGAAATCCTCGACGCGCCCGATCGCCAGAATCTGCTCGATTGGCTGCGCCAGCAGAAGCTCATGCACCACGACGCCGAGCGCGATATCGCCCTGGTGCATGCCGGCATCCCGCCGCAGTGGACCGTGGAGAAAGCCCTCAAGCGCGCCGCCGAAGTCGAGGAAGTCCTGCGCGACGATGCCCGCCTGCCGCTGTTCCTCGACGGCATGTATGGCAACGAGCCGGCCAAGTGGGACAAGGACCTGCATGGCATTCCCCGTCTGCGGGTGATCACCAACTACTTCACGCGCATGCGTTTCTGCACGGCCGACGGTACCCTCGACCTGAAGAGCAAGGAAGGCGTCGGCACCGCCCCACCCGGCTACGCCCCCTGGTTCAGCTACCCGCAACGCAAGAGCCGCGGGCGCAAGATCATCTTCGGCCACTGGGCGGCGCTGGAAGGCCAGTGCGACGAGCCCGGCCTCAGCGCCCTGGACAGCGGCTGCGTGTGGGGCGGCGCCATGACCCTGATGAACATCGACAGCGGCGAACGTCTGCGCTGCGACTGCCCGGAGAACCACCCATGAGTGAATTCAAACGTATCCCGCCAGAGCAGGCCCAGAGCCTGCGCGAACAAGGCGCCGTGGTGGTCGATATCCGCGACCCGCAGAGCTTTGCCAACGGCCATATCAGCGACTCGCAGCATCTGGACAACCACTCGCTGGCCGACTTCATCGCCAAGGCCGACTTCGACCAGCCGCTGATCGTCACCTGCTACCACGGCAACTCCAGCCAGAACGCGGCTGCCTATCTGGCGCATCAGGGCTTCGCCGAGGTCTACAGCCTGGATGGCGGCTTCGAGCTGTGGCGCAGCCAGTACCCGGATCAGGTCGCGCGCAGCGACGCCGAATAATTTTTTACACAGGGCGCAAAGCCGCGCCCCACGCCGCCCGCAGGGCATATGCCGACAAACGGTAATAGCTTGTAACCCCAGCATCACGCTTGACGCTGCCGAATCCGAACTACTCTTAGGTCGAGGCCATCCAAAAGGGAGAGCCGGCACACCGGTTCCGGGCCATCGGTAGCGTTTTTAGGTGTTCTGGGGGTTTTCTAACGGCCGACGCGTCGACCGCCTCTGCACCCGCCCGAATGACCCTTGCCGGCTCCATGCAGCGAGCGAGGTGCAGTTATGAGTATATTCAGCCACTTCCAGCAACGCTTCGAATCGACCCGCCAGGAGGAATATTCGCTTCAGGAATACCTCGAACTGTGCAAAGCGGATCGCAGCGCCTACGCCACGGCATCCGAGCGTCTGCTGATGGCTATCGGCGAGCCGGAGCTGATCGATACTTCGAGCAACTCTCGGCTGTCGCGCATCTTTTCCAACAAGGTGATCCGTCGCTACCCAGCCTTTGCCGACTTCCACGGCATGGAAGAGTGCATCGACCAGATCGTCTCCTACTTCCGCCACGCCGCTCAGGGCCTGGAAGAGAAGAAACAGATCCTCTACCTGCTCGGTCCGGTCGGCGGCGGCAAGTCGTCACTGGCAGAAAAGCTCAAGCAGCTGATGGAAAAAGTGCCCTTCTATGCGATCAAGGGCTCACCGGTATTCGAGTCGCCGCTGGGGCTGTTCAATGCCAGTGAAGACGGTGCCATCCTCGAAGAGGACTACGGCATCCCGCGGCGCTACCTCAACAGCATCATTTCGCCCTGGGCAACCAAGCGCCTGACCGAGTTCGGTGGTGACATCAGCCAGTTCCGCGTGGTCAAGCTGTATCCCTCGATACTCAACCAGATCGCCGTGGCCAAGACCGAACCGGGCGACGAGAACAACCAAGACATCTCCGCCCTGGTCGGCAAGGTGGATATCCGCAAGCTGGAGGAATTCCCGCAGAACGACGCCGACGCCTACAGCTACTCGGGCGCCCTGTGCCGTGCCAACCAGGGCCTGATGGAATTCGTCGAGATGTTCAAGGCACCGATCAAGGTCCTGCACCCCTTGCTCACCGCCACCCAGGAAGGCAACTACAACAGCACCGAAGGCCTCGGCGCGATTCCCTACAGCGGCATCCTGCTGGCCCACTCCAACGAGTCCGAGTGGCACAGCTTCCGCAACAACAAGAACAACGAGGCGTTCATCGACCGCATCTACATCGTCAAGGTGCCGTACTGCCTGCGCGTCACCGACGAGGTGAGAATCTACGACAAACTGCTGTTCAACAGCTCGCTGGCCAAGGCCCATTGCGCCCCGGACACCCTGAAGATGCTCGCCCAGTTCTCCGTGCTCAGCCGCCTGAAAGAACCGGAGAACTCCAACATCTACTCGAAGATGCGCGTCTACGACGGCGAGAACCTCAAGGACACCGACCCCAAGGCCAAGTCGATCCAGGAGTACCGCGACACGGCGGGCGTCGATGAAGGCATGAACGGTCTGTCGACCCGCTTCGCCTTCAAGATTCTGTCCAAGGTATTCAACTTCGACCCGCACGAGATCGCCGCCAACCCGGTGCACCTGCTGTATGTGCTGGAGCAGCAGATCGAGCAGGAACAGTTCCCCGCCGAAGTGCGCGAGCGCTACCTGCGCTTTATCAAGGAATACCTGGCACCGCGCTACATCGAGTTCATCGGTAAGGAAATCCAGACCGCCTACCTGGAGTCCTACAGCGAGTATGGGCAGAACATCTTCGACCGCTATGTGCTGTACGCCGACTTCTGGATTCAGGACCAGGAATACCGCGACCCGGAAACCGGCGAGATCCTCAACCGCGTGGCCCTCAACGAGGAGCTGGAGAAGATCGAGAAGCCGGCCGGAATCAGCAACCCGAAGGATTTCCGCAACGAGATCGTCAACTTTGTGCTGCGCGCCCGTGCCAACAACAACGGCAAGAACCCGACCTGGCTCAGCTACGAGAAGCTGCGCGTGGTGATCGAGAAGAAGATGTTCTCCAACACCGAGGATCTGCTGCCGGTCATCAGCTTCAACGCCAAGGCAAGCAAGGAGGATCAACAGAAGCACAACGACTTTGTTACCCGAATGGTCGAACGTGGCTACACCGAGAAGCAGGTGCGCCTGCTGTCCGAGTGGTATCTGCGGGTTCGCAAGTCGCAGTAACCCGTTGCCGGCGCGGCACTCGCTGCCGCGCTGGTCGCCGTGCGTCCGCAAGGCGTACGTGCAACGAACCGACTCATGGCCTCGCGAGCTAGAGCAAAACGCGCCGCAGGCTATGTGCAGGTTCTAAGGAGATGTCATGAGCTATGTGATAGACCGGCGTCTGAATGGCAAGAACAAGAGCACGGTGAACCGCCAGCGTTTCCTGCGGCGTTACCGTGACCACATCAAGAAGGCAGTGGAGGAGGCCGTCAGCCGGCGCTCCATCACCGATATGGAGCACGGCGAACAGATCAGCATTCCCGGCCGTGATATCGACGAGCCGGTGCTGCACCATGGCCGCGGCGGCAAGCAGACCACCGTGCACCCCGGCAACAAGCAGTTCAGCGGTGGCGACCATATCCCTCGCCCACAGGGCGGTGGTGGTCGCGGCGCCGGCAAGGCGAGCAACTCCGGCGAAGGCATCGACGAGTTCGTCTTTCAAATCACCCAGGAGGAATTCCTCGACTTCATGTTCGAGGACCTGGAACTGCCCAACCTGGTCAAACGCCACCTGACCGGCAGCGACACCTTCAAGACCGTGCGCGCCGGTATCAGCAACGAAGGTAACCCGTCCCGTATCAATATCGTGCGCACCCTGCGCTCGGCCCATGCCCGGCGCATCGCCCTGTCCGGCAGCAGCCGCGGCAAGCTCAAGCTGGCCCTGGCCGAACTGGAGCGCCTGAAGCTCGAAGAACCGGACAACTTCAGTGACATCCAGGCGCTGGAAGAGGAAATCAGCAAGCTGCGCGTACGCATCAACCGCGTGCCGTTTCTCGACACCTTCGACCTCAAGTACAACCTGCTGACCAAGCAGCCCAATCCCAGCTCCAAGGCGGTGATGTTCTGCCTGATGGACGTGTCCGGCTCGATGACCCAGGCCACCAAGGACATCGCCAAGCGCTTCTTCATCCTCCTGTACCTGTTCCTCAAGCGGAACTACGACAAGATCGAGGTGGTGTTCATCCGCCACCACACCAGTGCCAAAGAGGTCGACGAGGAGGAGTTCTTCTACTCGCGGGAAACCGGCGGCACCATCGTCTCCAGCGCACTGAAAATGATGCAGGAGATCATGGCCGCGCGTTACCCGATCAACGAGTGGAACATCTATGCCGCCCAGGCGTCGGACGGCGACAACTGGAACGACGATTCGCCGATCTGCCGCGATATCCTGATCAACCAGATCATGCCGTTCGTGCAGTACTTCACCTACGTCGAGATCACCCCGCGCGAACACCAGGCGCTGTGGTTCGAGTACGAGCAGGTCGGCGAAAACTATGCCGACACCTTCGCCCAGCAGCAGCTGGTCTCGTCCGCCGATATCTACCCGGTGTTCCGTGAACTGTTCCAGCGCCGCCTGGTGACCTGAGGGGAACCGCGATGACCGTATCCGAGAGAAAACGCCAGCCGATCTCCACCGGCTCGGAATGGACCTTCGAACTGGTCCGCCAGTACGACCGCGAGATAGCGCGCATCGCCGAACGCTATGCGCTGGACACCTACCCCAACCAGATCGAGGTGATCACCGCCGAGCAGATGATGGACGCCTACGCCTCCGTCGGCATGCCCCTGGGCTATCACCACTGGTCCTACGGCAAGCACTTTCTCTCCACCGAGAAGGGCTACAGCCGCGGGCAGATGGGCCTGGCCTACGAGATCGTGATCAACTCCGATCCGTGCATCGCCTATCTGATGGAAGAAAACACCATGTGCATGCAGGCCCTGGTGATCGCCCACGCCTGCTACGGCCACAACAGCTTCTTCAAGGGCAACTACCTGTTCCGCACCTGGACCGACGCCAGCTCGATCATCGATTACCTGGTGTTCGCCAAGCAGTACATCATGCAGTGCGAGGAGCGCCACGGCATCGACGCGGTGGAAGACCTGCTCGACTCCTGCCATGCCCTGATGAACTACGGCGTAGACCGCTACAAGCGCCCCGACCCGATCTCCGCCGAAGAAGAACGGCGCCGGCAGAAGGACCGCGAGGAGCACCTGCAGAAGCAGATCAACGACCTCTGGCGCACCATCCCCAAGGGCGCCAGCAAGGGCCACGACCAGGACAACAAGCGCTGGCCGGCCGAACCGCAGGAAAACATCCTGTACTTCCTCGAGAAGCATGCGCCGCTGCTGGAGCCCTGGCAGCGCGAGGTGATCCGCATCGTGCGCAAGATCGCCCAGTACTTCTACCCGCAGCGCCAGACTCAGGTGATGAACGAAGGCTGGGCGACCTTCTGGCACTACACCCTGATGAACGACCTGTACGACGAAGGCCTGGTCACCGACGGTTTCATGATCGAGTTCCTTCAGTCACACACCAGCGTGGTCTACCAGCCGGGCTTCGACAGCCCCTACTACAGCGGCATCAACCCCTACACCCTGGGCTTCGCCATCTACTGCGATATCCGCCGTATCTGCGAACACCCCACCGAGGAAGATCGCCACTGGTTCCCCGACATAGCCGGCAGCGACTGGCTGTCGACCCTCAAGTTCGCCATGGCCAACTTCAAGGACGAGAGCTTCATCCTGCAGTTTCTCTCACCCAAGGTGATCCGCGACCTCAAGCTGTTCAGCGTGATGGACGACGACCAGCAGGACGACATGCTGGTGCCGGCCATCCACGACGAGCCGGGCTACCGCATCATCCGCGAGACCCTGGCCGCCCAGTACAACCTGGGCAACCGCGAACCCAATGTGCAGATCTGGAGCGTCGACCGCCGCGGTGATCGCTCGCTGACCCTGCGCCACCAGCAACACGACCGCAAACCGCTGGGCGACTCCACCGGCGAGGTGCTCAAGCACCTGCATCGCCTGTGGGGCTTCGATATCCACCTGGAAGTCCGCCAGGGCGAGCAGGTGGTCGGCATGCAGCACGTGCCGCCGCGCAACGAGCAGGATGCCGACAGCGAGTACCCGCGCCTGGATCTGGTGATTCCGCCGATCTGAGCCCCCGCTCGACCAGGCAAGCCCGTACCGGCAGGCAGCAGGTACGGGCTTTTTCGCTTATCCTCCGCGGCAACGGAGGAGTGATTCCATGCAGATCTATAAAGTCGGCGGCGCGGTGCGTGATCGCCTGCTCGGCCGGCCCATCACCGATATCGACTGGGTGGTGGTCGGCGCCGATGCGCAGAGCATGCTCGACCAGGGCTACCGGCCGGTGGGCGACGACTTCCCGGTGTTCCTCCACCCGCAGAGCGGCGAGGAATATGCGCTGGCCCGCACCGAGCGCAAGTCCGGCCAGGGTTACGGCGGCTTCACCTTCTACGCCAGCCCGGACGTGACTCTGGAAGAGGACCTGATCCGCCGCGACCTGACCGTCAACGCCATGGCCGAGGACGACCACGGCCTGGTGATCGACCCCTATGGCGGCCAGCGCGATCTTGCCGCGCGGCTGCTGCGCCATGTTTCCCCCGCCTTCGCCGAAGATCCGCTGCGTGTGCTGCGGGTGGCGCGTTTCGCCGCACGCTATGCACCGCTGGGCTTTGTCGTGGCGCCGGAGACCCTGGCCCTGATGCGCCAGCTGGCCGAGTCCGGCGAGCTCAAGGCGCTGACCGCGGAGCGCAGCTGGAAGGAGATTTCCCGCGCGCTGCTGGAGCCGTGCCCCGAGGTGTTCATTCAGGTACTGCGCGACTGCGGCGCCCTGGCCGAGTTGCTGCCGGAAGTCGATGCCCTGTTCGGGGTGCCGCAAACCGCCACCCATCACCCGGAAATCGACACCGGCCTGCACAACCTGATGGTGCTGCAGCAATGCGCCCGCCATCAGCAGCCGCTGAGCGTGCGCTGGGCCTGCCTGCTGCATGACCTGGGCAAGGGCACCACGCCGCCAGCCGAATGGCCACGGCATATCGCCCACGAAACACGTGGCCTGAAGTTGATCAAGGCGGTGAATACACGCTGCAAGGTACCGCGGGACTGTGCCGAACCGGCGCTGTTGGTCGGCGAGTACCACACCCACGGCCACCGCGCCCTGGAGCTGCGCGCAGACACCCTGCTCGGCTTGCTGCAGAGCTTCGACGTCTACCGTCGCCCGCAGCGTTTCGAGGAATTTCTCGCCGCCTGCGAGATGGATGCCCGCGGCCGTCTCGGCTTCGAGGACCGCGACTACCCACAAGCCGCCTACCTGCAGGGTGCCATGCAGGCCGCCCGTGCGGTGGCAGTGCAGCCGCTGCTGGAGCAGGGAATTCAGGGCGCGGAGCTGGGCGAAGCGCTCAAGCGCGAGCGGCTGAAAGCGCTCAAGGCCTACAAGGAACGCAGCGCGCAAACGTAGCCCGGATGCAATCCGGGAGGCACACGCGGATTCGATTCCGAGCGGATGTGTCTCAGGCCTGGAGCAACGCCGCCGGCGTCAGCTCGCGGCCGCGCCACTGGAACGCCACCGGGCGCAGTTGCTGGTCGATCTGCGCCGCCGCCCAGAGCTGGGCAAATGACGTACCGGTCAGCGGATGCACTGTCGCGGGCACCAGCAGCGCCAGCGGCCAGAGCACGAAGGCATTCTTGAGGATTTCCGCGCGAGGCAGGATCAGCCCATCGAAATTGCCGACCAGTTCGTCATACAGCAGCACGTCGATATCCAGCGGCAGGCCCTTGCGATTGGGCGCATAGCGGCCATTGTCGGCCTCGATGATCTTCAGCCGGCGATCCAGCTCGGTCAGCGGCAGATCGGTGCGCGCGCTGACCACCAGATTGAAGAATGGTCCGCTCTTGATCCCCACCGGCGCGCTCTCGAATACCGGCGAGCACTGCAGGTCATGGAGAAACCCGGCCAGCGCATCGAGCCCGGCACACAGGTGCGTCTCGCGCTCGATGTTGCTACCCAGGCCAAGCAGTATCCGGCTCATGGCTGACTGCGCTCGATTTCCACACCCACCGCACGGGCCGCCGGGTTGGCACCGGGCTTGGTCACCTTGAGGCGCAGCCAGGGCATGCCGAACTCGCTCAGCAGGCTGGCGGCCAGGTGCTCGGCAAAGGTCTCCACCAGCTCGAAGCGGGCGGCGCTGGCGAACGCCTGCACGTGCTGGTTCACCGCTGCATAGTCGAGTGCCTTGCTCAGGTCATCGCCAGCTGCGGCCGGGCGGATATCCCAGGCGAAGGTCAGGTCCAGCTGCAGGCACTGGCGAATGCCGCGCTCCCAGTCGTAGGCACCGATCAGGGTGTCGACTTCCAGACCTTCGATAAAGACTTTGTCCAAGCACTTAACTCCACAGCACGACAAGGAGTGTGTCCCGCCGCTAGAATCGGGGCTCACTCGCCCCGGAATGGATACCATGTTCTGGCTGTTGGTACTGCTCGCCTACCTGCTCGGCTCGCTGTCCTTCGCCATCCTGCTCAGCCGCCTGAGCGGTGGGCCGGACCCTCGCGCCAGTGGCTCGGGCAATCCCGGAGCGACCAATATGCTCCGGGTGGCGGGCAAGAAGCTGGCCATCATCACCCTGCTCGGCGACCTGTGCAAAGGCCTGCTGCCGGTACTGATCGCCAGCCTGCTCGGGCTGAATATCCAGCAACAAGCCTGGATCGGCCTGGCTGCCGTGATTGGCCACCTTTATCCGCTGTACTTCCGCTTCAAGGGCGGCAAAGGCGTGGCCACGGCCGCCGGCATGCTGCTCGGCCTGTATCCGCCGGCCGCCGTGCTGGCGCTCGCCGCCTGGGCGCTGACCTTTATCCTCACCCGCACCAGCTCGCTCGCCTCACTGATCGCCACGCCGCTGACATTGCCATTGCTGGCCTGGCAACAACCGGCAGCGCTGCTGCCGATGTGCGTGCTGACCGGGCTGATCGTCTGGCGCCATCGGGGCAATTTACGCGACCTATTCGCCGGACGCGAACGGCACTTCTGAGCAATCGGGCTGCAAGCGCCTCAGATGGCCGGCAGCTGTTCCATCGGCCAGCGTGCCTGCACCCCGATGGCCGGGCCATCCTGCTGACCGGCCAGCAGACGCTGACAGCCGGCGTAGGCGATCATCGCGCCGTTGTCGGTGCAGAAGCGCGGCCGCGCATAGAACACCTGCCCCTTGAGCTCGCCGAGCATCTTCTCCAGGGACTGGCGCAGCGCCTGGTTGGCGCTCACGCCGCCGGCGATCACCAGGTTATTCAGACCGGTCTGCTTGAGGGCGCGGCGGCACTTGATGGTCAGGGTATCGACCACCGCCTGCTGGAAGGCCAGGGCCACGTCCGCGCGGATCTGCTCGCTCTGGTCGCCCGCCTCGCGGCATTGCAGCCAGGTATTGAGGGTGAAGGTCTTCAGTCCGCTGAAGCTGAAATCCAGCCCGGGGCGATCGGTCATCGGCCGCGGGAAGGTGAAGCGCCCCGGCGTACCAACCTCGGCCAAGCGCGCAATCTCCGGGCCACCTGGATACTGCAGGCCCATCAGCTTGGCCGTCTTGTCGAACGCCTCGCCGGCGGCATCGTCCAGCGACTCGCCGAGTAGCTGATAACGGCCGATGCCATCGACCCGCACCAGCTGGGTATGGCCACCAGACACCAACAAAGCGACGAACGGGAAGGCCGGCGGCTGTTCTTCCAGCATCGGCGCCAGCAGATGGCCTTCCATATGGTGTACACCCACCGCCGGAATACCCCAGGCAAAGGCCAGGGCCTGGGCGCACGAAGCGCCAACCAGCAGCGCGCCGACCAGGCCAGGACCCGCGGTGTAGGCGATGGCTTCGATCTGCGTGCGCTCTACGCCGGCCTCGGCCAGCACTTCGCGGATCAACGGCAGCATGCGCTTGACGTGATCGCGCGAGGCCAGCTCCGGCACCACGCCGCCGAACACCCGGTGCTGCTCAATCTGACTGAACAAGGCGTCGGCCAGCAGGCCGCGCTCGCTGTCATACAGAGCGACACCGGTTTCATCGCAGGAAGTTTCCAAGCCCAGCACCAGCATGGGTTCGCGCCTTTAATACAGAGGGAATTCGAAGGCGCGCATAATAATCGCCGCCCTACAGCCCGACCAGCGCTTTTCGATCAGAGGCTTTGCATTCTGCGGCGCTTGGCGTTAATATCCGCAGCCCTTGAAAACCGACGTATTCCCGTGCCCTAGCCGGATCGCGTCGTCCATTCGGTAAAACAGTGAAGGTACGACCTGGATGCCAGCCGTCAAAGTTAAAGAGAACGAACCCTTCGACGTAGCTCTGCGTCGCTTCAAGCGCTCCTGCGAAAAGGCCGGTGTATTGGCCGAAGTGCGCAGCCGCGAGTTCTATGAGAAGCCAACCACCGAGCGCAAGCGCAAGGCAGCAGCCGCTGTTAAGCGTCACGCGAAGAAAGTGCAGCGCGAACAGCGCCGCCGCGAGCGCCTGTACTGAGTCATCAGTCACGCCGCAAAGGTTTCCGCAGGGCCCGGCTTACGCCGGGCTTTGCATTTTAAGGCTCCACCCGACTCCGCTTCGCCGCTCGGCGATGACCGGAGTTTTTTCGTTTAGCAGGCTGTTGAAAAACGTAGGCGAGGCAGCCAGCGCAAGGCGCTACGTTAGTAACAGCCTACGGCTGATCAAAACGGCGAAAAAGCGCAGTTTACGAGTTGTAAATGAGCATTTGATTCGCTGCGCTCACCCCTTCGGGGCCGTGCTAAAGCACGTTCAGCCGCTGGCTGTGAGCCTGTTTTTAACGCCGCGATGGCAACGCAGGTAGTTTTTCAACAGCCTGTTATGCTCCCGCCCCTGACACCAGCACACTGACGACCCCATGGCCGGCCTGATCCCACAATCCTTTATCGATGACCTGCTCAACCGCACCGACATAGTCGAGGTGGTGAGTTCGCGCATCCAGATAAAGAAGGCCGGCAAGAACTACAGCGCCTGCTGCCCGTTCCACAAGGAAAAGACCCCGTCGTTCAGCGTCAGCCCGGACAAGCAGTTCTATTACTGCTTCGGCTGCGGCGCCGGCGGCAACGCGCTCGGCTTCATCATGGACCACGACAACCTGGACTTCCTCCAGGCCATCGAGGAACTGGCCAAGCGCGCCGGCATGGACATCCCGCGCGAGGAAGGCGGGCGCGGACACAAACCCCGCCAACCGACCGACTCACCGCTCTATACCCTGCTGACCGCCGCCAGCGACTACTACCGCCAGGCCCTGAAAAGCCATCCGACGCGCAAAGCCGCGGTGGATTACCTCAAGGGCCGCGGCCTGTCCGGCGAGATCGCCCGCGATTTCGGCCTCGGTTTTGCCCCGCCCGGCTGGGACAACCTGCTCAAGCACCTGGGTGGCGACAACCTGCAACTGAAGGCGATGATCGACGCCGGCCTGCTGATCGAGAACACTGAAACCGGCAAGCGCTATGACCGCTTCCGCGACCGCGTGATGTTCCCCATCCGCGACAGCCGCGGCCGTATCATCGCTTTCGGTGGCCGGGTGCTCGGCGACGACAAGCCGAAGTACCTGAACTCCCCGGAAACCCCGGTATTCCACAAGGGCCAGGAACTCTACGGCCTGTTTGAGGCGCGCAAGAACAACCGCGACCTCGACGAGATCATGGTGGTCGAGGGCTATATGGACGTCATCGCCCTGGCCCAGCAAGGCCTGCGCAATGCCGTGGCCACCCTCGGCACCGCCACCAGCGAAGAACACCTCAAGCGCCTGTTCCGCATCGTACCCAGCGTACTGTTCTGCTTCGACGGCGACGCCGCCGGGCGCAAGGCCGCCTGGCGCGCCCTGGAGTCAACCTTGCCAAGCCTGCAGGACGGCCGCCGCGCGCGCTTTCTGTTCCTCCCGGAAGGCGAAGACCCGGACAGCCTGGTCCGCGCCGAAGGCACCGACGCCTTCCGTGCGCGCATCAACCAGCACGCCCAGCCGCTGGCCGACTACTTCTTCCAGCAACTCTGCGAAGAAGCCGACCCGCGCTCCCTGGAAGGCAAGGCTCACCTGGCGACCCTGGCCAGCCCGCTGATCGAGCAGATTCCCGGCAACAACCTGCGCGCCCTGATGCGCATGCGCCTGGGCGAGATCACCGGCCTCACCGCCGAAGCCCTGGCGCAGATGACGCAACACGCACCCGCCGCCAGCCCCAGCAGAACCGAGCACGAATACGGGCCGGCCGCCGAGCACTATTACGACGCCCAGCCGGACTACGGCGACATCGCCGACTACGCCAACCATATCGAGCCACCCGCCGACGCCGGCTTCGAGCAGAAAAAGAACTGGAAGAAAGGCGAAGGCAAGCCGTGGAAAAAGGACGGCAACTGGAAGAAAGGCGGCCGCGACGACCAGCCGCGCACTCCGCGCAAGGCCGTCAGCGTCGAGTCACCCACCCTGACCGCCCTGCGCACCCTGCTGCATCACCCCAATCTCGCGCAGAAGGTCGAGGATGTCAGCCATTTCGCCGCCGAAGACGACACCTACGCCCAATTGCTGGTCGCCCTGCTCGGCGCCCTGCAGAAGAACCCGCAACTGCGCTCGCTGCAGCTGATCGCGCGCTGGCACGGCACCACCCAGGGCCGCCTGCTGCAGGCCCTGGCGGAAAAAGAATGGCTGATCGACCAGGACAATCTTGAAAAGCAGTTCTTCGACACCATTACTACACTTGCCCATAACCAGCTGCAGAAACGACGCGAGCAACTCCTGCGCAGCGTCATGCAAAAAAGCCCCAGTGAACTGACACCGGAAGAAAAGACTCTACTGCGCGAGCACTTCAGTCGCCCTTCTTCCGCAAGCGACAAGAGCTCAACTGGCGCCTGAGCCCCTTAATCAGTTATAATCCTCGGCTTGTTTTTTGCCCGCCAAGACCTTCAATGGATAGGGTGTTATGTCCGGAAAAGCGCAACAGCAATCTCGTTTGAAAGAATTGATCGCCCGTGGTCGTGAGCAGGGTTACCTGACTTACGCGGAGGTCAACGACCACCTGCCGGAGGATATTTCCGACCCGGAACAGGTGGAAGACATCATCCGCATGATCAACGACATGGGGATCAACGTATTCGAGACTGCCCCGGATGCGGATGCCCTGTTGTTGGCCGAAGCCGACACCGATGAAGCCGCAGTAGAGGAAGCTGCAGCCGCCCTGGCGGCCGTGGAGACCGATATCGGCCGCACCACCGACCCGGTACGCATGTATATGCGTGAAATGGGCACCGTGGAGCTGCTGACCCGCGAAGGCGAAATCGAAATCGCCAAGCGCATCGAAGAAGGCATCCGTGAAGTCATGGGCGCTATCGCTCACTTCCCGGGTACCGTCGACAGCATCCTCGCCGACTACCAGCGCATCACCAGCGAAGGTGGTCGCCTGTCCGACATTCTCAGCGGTTATATCGACCCCGACGATGGCAGCCTGCCGGCTGAAGAAGTTCCGGTCGATCTGAAAACCGCCGCCCCGGCTGCTGAAGCCGCGGAAGACGAGGAAGAAAGCGACGGCGACGACGAGGAAGAAGAAGGCGATGGCGGTCCGGATCCGGAAGAAGCCCTGCGCCGTTTCACCGCTGTCTCCGACCAGCTGGAAAAAGCCCGCAAGGCGCTGAAGAAGCATGGCCGCAGCAGCAAGCAGGCGATCGCCGAACTGCTCGCCCTGGCCGAGCTGTTCATGCCGATCAAGCTGGTGCCCAAGCAGTTCGATGCCCTGGTCGAGCGCGTACGCGGCTCGCTGGAGCAGCTTCGTGCCCAGGAACGCGCCATCATGCAGCTGTGCGTGCGTGATGCACGCATGCCGCGCGCCGACTTCCTCAAGCTGTTCCCCGGCCACGAAATCGACGAAACCTGGGCCGCCGGCCTGGCCAAAGGCAAGGCCAAGTACGCCGAGGCCATTGGTAACCTGCAGGCCGACATTCTGCGCTGCCAGCAAAAGCTGATCGCCCTGCAGAACGACACCAGCCTGACCATCGCCGAAATCAAGGACATCAACCGCCGCATGTCCATCGGCGAAGCGAAAGCGCGCCGGGCGAAGAAAGAGATGGTCGAGGCCAACCTGCGCCTGGTTATCTCCATCGCCAAGAAGTACACCAACCGCGGCCTGCAGTTCCTCGACCTGATTCAGGAAGGCAACATCGGCCTGATGAAGGCGGTGGACAAGTTCGAATACCGCCGCGGCTACAAGTTCTCGACCTACGCCACCTGGTGGATTCGCCAGGCGATCACCCGCTCGATCGCCGACCAGGCGCGCACCATCCGTATTCCGGTGCACATGATCGAGACGATCAACAAGCTCAACCGCATCTCTCGTCAGATGCTGCAGGAGATGGGCCGCGAGCCGACTCCGGAAGAGCTGGGTGAGCGCATGGAAATGCCCGAGGACAAGATCCGCAAGGTATTGAAGATCGCCAAAGAGCCGATCTCCATGGAAACCCCGATCGGCGACGACGAAGACTCGCACCTGGGCGACTTCATTGAGGACTCCACCATGCAATCGCCGATCGACGTGGCGACCGTGGAAAGCCTCAAGGAAGCCACCCGCGAAGTCCTGGCCGGCCTCACCGCACGTGAAGCCAAGGTTCTGCGCATGCGCTTCGGCATCGACATGAATACCGACCACACCCTCGAGGAAGTCGGTAAGCAGTTCGATGTGACCCGCGAGCGGATCCGCCAGATCGAAGCCAAGGCGCTGCGCAAGCTGCGCCACCCGACGAGAAGCGAGCATCTACGCTCCTTCCTCGACGAGTAAATCAGAACCCCCGGCCAAAACCGGGGGTTTTGCTTTATCCCCCAAGGAATGCAGGGCTACACTGAAAATTCCACCTTGCTGCGGAAGCCGCCTGCATGTCACGTCTGCTGGCCATTCTCCTGTTGTGTCTGGCGTACTGGGCAGCCCCGGTGTATGCGCTCACCCTCAGCCCAGATGAACAGACCTGGCTCGCCAACCATCCCCAGGTGCGCCTGGGTGTTGATGCCTCCTGGCCGCCCTTCGAATTTCGCGACGAGCAAGGACGCTATCAGGGGCTCAGCGCCAGCTATGTCGAGCTGATCGAGCAACGCCTGAACATCGCCATGCGGCCCGTGGAGCCAAGCAGCTGGAGCGAGGTGCTGGCAAGCGCCAAGAGCGGCGAACTCGACCTGCTCCCCGGCGTGATGTCGACGCCCGAAAGACAGAAGGATCTTGCCTTTACCCGCCCCTACCTCGACTTCCCCATCGTCATCATCGCCCACCATAATGGCCCGCAGCCGAGCAGTCTGAAGCAGCTCTATGGCCTCAAGATTGCCGTGGTCAAGGACTACGCCCCGCACGAACTGCTGCGCACGCGCCATCCGGACCTCAACCTGCTGCCGCTGCCCAGCGTCAACGCCGCCCTGCAAGCCGTCGCCACCGGCCAGGCCGACGCCCTGATTGGCGACCTCGCGTCCAGCGTCTGGAGCATGCGCCAGCTCAAGCTCGAAGGCCTGTATGTCAGTGGTGAAACCCCCTACCGCTATCAACTGGCCATGGCCGCCCCACACAGTCACGCGGTACTGATCGGCATCCTCGACAAGCTGTTTGCCGAACTCACCGAAGAGGAAATCGAGGCCCTGCAAAAGCCCTGGGTGGGCGGCGTGCTGGATGGCCGGCAAAGCTGGCAGCAAGCCGTGCTCTATGGCCTCCCCGCCCTGCTCGTGGTCCTGCTGATCCTCGCCGCCGTGCTGCGCATCAACCGTCGTCTGAGTCAGGAAATCCAGGGACGGCAGGCCCTGGAACTGCAACTGCGTAGCAGCGAGCAGCATTACCGCGGCCTGGTCGAAAGCCTCAGCGCAATCGCTTGGGAAATGCGCATGGAGGATTACTGCTTCACCTATGTCTCACCGCACGCCGAACGCCTGCTCGGTTACCCGCTAAACGACTGGCTGCAGCCAGGCTTCTGGCAACGCACCCTGCACCCGGATGACGCCGAGAAGGCCCTCAACTACTGCATCAGCGAAAGCCAGGCCGGCCGCGACCACAGCCTGGACTATCGCATGCTGGCCGCCGATGGGCGGGTGGTGTGGATTCGCGACATCGTCACGCCCATCCAGCAAGGCGCCAAGCTGATCCTGCGCGGCCTGATGATCGACATCAGCGAAGCCAAGCACGCCGAGCACGCACAGCAGCTGTCGGAACAAAAATTCGCCTCGGTCTTCCACAACTGCCCGGACATCCTGGTCATCGCCCGGCGCAGCGATGGAGCCTTGCTGGCCCTCAACCAAACCTTCGAACAGCAACTCGGCATCAGCGCCAGCGAAGCCATCGGCAAGACCGCCACCCAGCTGGACATCTGGGGCGTGCCCGGCGTCGGCACGCAGCTACTCGCCCGCCTGCAAGAGGACGTCCTGAACAACCTCGAGATGCCCTTCCGGCGGCGCAACGGCGAGCTCTTTATCGGCCTGGTTTCGGCTCAGCCGGTGCAGCTCGATGGCAGCCCGGCACTGGTGGTCGCCGTGCGCGACATCACTGAGCTGAAGCGTACCCAGCAGCAACTACAAGCCTCCGAAGAGAAGTTCGCCAAGGCGTTCCATGCCACTCCAGACGGCATGCTGATCACCCGCCTGGAGGATGGTCGCATCCTCGAGGCCAACGAAGGCTTCACGCGCATCACCGGCTATGACAATCATGAAGCCATCGGCCAGACGACACTGGAACTGGCCATCTGGAGCTCGGCTGCTGATCGGGAGCGCCTGGTGGAACAGGTTCGCACGCAAGGTCAAGCCAGAGACTTGCTGGCCTGGATACGCACCCGCGACGGCCAGTTGCGCCTCGCCGAACTATCCGCCCAGCCGCTGATGATCGACGACACCCCCTGCATACTGACCATGGCCCGCGACATCACCGAGCGCCAGCAGATGCAGGAGCGCCTGCACCAGGCCGCGACCGTGTTCGAGAACACCGCCGAAGGCGTGATGATCACCGACACCGAGCAACGCATCACCGCGGTTAACCGTGCCTTCAGCGAAATTACCGGCTACAGCGAAGCGGAAGCCCTCGACCAGACCCCGCGCCTGCTCTCCTCCGGCCAGCATGACAGCGCCTTCTATGCCGCCATGTGGCACCAACTGGCGGCCGAAGGCCACTGGCAGGGCGAGATCTGGAACAAGCGCAAGAATGGCGAGTTGTATCCGGAGTGGCTGACCATCAGCGCCGTACGCAACCAGGCCGACGACATCACCCACTTCGTTGGCGTGTTCGCCGACATCAGTACGCTCAAGCATGCCCAGGCCCGGTTGGACCACCAGGCGCACCACGACCCCCTGACCGGCCTGCCCAACCGCCTGCTCTTCGAAACCCGGCTGGCAGCCGCCCTCGGCGATGCACTCGCCGACAATCACCAGGGTGCCGTGCTGTTCCTCGACCTGGACCGCTTCAAACACATCAATGACAGCCTCGGCCACCCGGTCGGCGACGCCCTGCTGAAAAGCATCGCCCTGCGCCTGCGCGAACAACTGCGCGATATCGACACCGTCGCACGTCTGGGGGGCGACGAATTCATCGTCCTGCTACCCGGCCTGCAGCAGGCAAGGGATGCCGAGCGCGTGGCCGCCAAGCTGCTGAGCTGCTTCAACGCCCCCTTCGAGGCCGACACCCACGAGTTTTTCATCAGCGCCAGCATCGGCGTCAGCCTGTTCCCCCTCGATGGCACAGATGTCGCCACCCTGGTGAAGAATGCCGATGCGGCCATGTACAGCGCCAAAGCCAAGGGCCGCAACCGCATCGAACTCTACACGCGCAACCTGACCTTCCAGGCCAACGAGCGCATGACCCTCGAACACGAACTGCGCCGCGCCATCGAGCGTGACGAACTGAGCCTGCACTACCAGCCGAAGATGTGCCTGCACAGCGGCAACCTGGTGGGCGCCGAAGCGCTGATCCGCTGGAGTCATCCGGTATTCGGCGACATCCCACCCGACCGCTTCATTCCCCTGGCGGAAGAAACCGGGCTGATCCTGCAGATCGGCGACTGGGTACTGCAGGAAGCCTGCCGGCAGATGCGCGAATGGCAAAGCCGGCACGCGCCCTTCGGCCCACTCTCGGTCAACCTGTCCGGCAGCCAGCTCAGCCAACCCCAGTTGGCCGAACGCATCGCCAACACACTCAGCGACTTCGGCCTGGACGCCTGCTACCTGCAACTGGAAATCACCGAAGGCTTCATCATGACCCAGGCCGAGGAAGCACTGGGCGTACTGCACGAACTGAAAAGCCTGGGCCTGCAACTGGCCATCGACGACTTCGGCACCGGCTACTCCTCGCTCAGCTACCTCAAGCGCCTGCCGCTGGACATCCTGAAAATCGACAAATCCTTCGTCCGCGGCCTGCCCAGCGACCCGGACGACGCCGCCATCACCCGCGCCATCATCGCCCTCGGCCGCAGCCTGCAGATGACCGTGATCGCCGAGGGCGTGGAAACCAAGGCCCAGGAAATCTTCCTCACCAGCGAAGGTTGCGAACAGATCCAGGGCTACGTGGTCAGCCGCCCGCTCTCGGCCGAGTCTTTCGCCAACAACTTCCTCGGCCCCTTGCCGATTGGCAGCAGCGAAAAGGCACCGGTATAATCCGCCGTCCTTCTGGGGGCCTATAGCTCAGTTGGTTAGAGCAGAGGACTCATAATCCTTTGGTCCACGGTTCGAGTCCGTGTGGGCCCACCATATGAAACAACGACTTAGGTCAGCCATCGTGCTGGCCTTTTGTCGTTTATGGGCTGAACAAAAAATTTGCGTACCGTTTTGCGTATCGTTTCATTTTTGCTGCTACGGAACGCAACGAGCGCTTTAGCTCGCAGATTGCCTCCTTTCAAGCAGTCCCCGTCTGGGACGTATCGTTCCCTTATATCGGAGGGCGGCTGTTTAGCCGAACGCCACAATCGCAAAAGGAAAATACATGAGGTCTGAAGCGCTCTTTATCGCAGGCCTCGTGGCGCTGCTGGCAGGCTGTGAGGCTCTGATGTTCGGCAATGTGATAGTCGGCTGCGCCATGCGGCCTGATCCCGAGATCCTGCCGAAGGCGCTTCCCGCTGCAACTGTGGAGGTGCCGTACCGCATGCGTGTCGATGTGATCAACGCCAGCACGCCCCTCAGCAAGCTGCTGGTGCCCCCCGACAAGCCCCTGCCCGCGGGCCTGGAGTTAACCCACAGGGAAAGAGAAAAGCAGGGGGTGATTGAAGAGGTCCCCATCACGGCCGGAAGCTACGACGTGCTGGTCTATGGCAGTACTTATGGCACTCAATGTGCCGGCCAATCTGCCGAACGGCTCTATCGGCTCGACGTGCAAAATTAGCCCACGACGGGGCGCAACGCCCACAGGTACCGCGACCCACCACCTCCGAGAGCTCCTGGCACAAGGCGGCATCACCCAGCTCCCGGGCGGTTGGCACTGTACCCACGATCCAGTCATATGCGCTGCCGCGAGAAAGCCAAGACAGGCGAACAGTGCGCAAAAAACGGGTATTTGTCGGCAACATCTTGAGAATGCCGGGATTGCCCCCTAAATTAGCCGCCCCGATCAGGGAGGCAACTGCCTCCTTTACTTTTTCTATTGCCAGGATGGTGATGCTGTATGCCAAGCCCAAGCGAATCTACCGCCGCTTCCTATGTTGTTCTGTCCAACGACAGCCAGATCGATAGCTTGATCTATGGCACCAAATGGGGCGGCACCACCGGTTCCGGCGTCACGCTGAGCTACAGCTTCCTGACTGCCGGCTCCCAGTTCGCCAGCAACTACTCCTCCGACAACGAACCCCTGTTCGACTTCGTGCTGACCTCCGGGCAGCAGAGCGCGGCCATCGCCGCCCTGGCGGAGTGGAGCTCGGTCGCCAACATCACCTTCAGCAAGGTCACCGAGACCAGCAGCCAGGTCGGCACCCTGCGCTTCGGCGGCTATCTGGAGATGGACGACCAGACGGCGGCCTGGGCCTATCTGCCTGGCTCCACGGCCAAGTCAGGCGATATCTGGCTTCATCCCTACACCAGCAGCAATCCCCAGCCGGGGCAATTCGACTACCACGTGCTGGTGCATGAGATCGGCCATGCCCTCGGCCTCAAGCACCCCTTCGAAACCAGCTTCCTGAGCGGCGAAACGCTGGCCGGCACCGAGTACGACGATGTGCGCTATACGGTGATGAGCTACAACGACCCTTACTACTTCGAGCCCACCGGCCCGATGCTGCTGGACATCGCGGCCATCCAGTACCTGTATGGCGCCAACATGAACTGGCAGACCGGCAACAACACCTACAAGTGGGATGCCGGCAGCAGCGTATTCGAAACCATCTGGGACGCCGGCGGTACGGACACCATCGACGGCAGCAACCAGGCCAGCGCAGTGAACATCAACCTCAACGCCGGCAGTTTCAGCAGCATCGGCAAGGCGTTCTGGAACGGCAGCACCTACATCAACAACTGCCTGGCCATTGCCTACGGCGCACAGATCGAGAACGCCACTGGTTCCAAGTACAACGACACGCTCACCGGCAACGAACTGAACAATGTGCTCAACGGTGGCGCCGGTGCCGACCGCATGACCGGCGGCAACGGCAACGACACTTACTCCGTTGACCACACTGGCGACCGGGTCAGCGAAACCGAGGCCGACCGCAGCCTCGGCGGCAGCGACACGGTCAAAAGCTACCTGAGCGCCTACAGCCTCGGCGCCAACCTGGAAAACCTGCGTCTGATGAGCAGCGGCACCGCGAGCGGCACCGGCAACGCGCTGGACAACATCCTGTATACCGGCGCTGGCAACAACAACCTGAATGGCGGCGACGGCAACGATACCGTCTCCTATAAATACGCAAGCCTGGGCGTGACGGCCAGCCTGGCCCTGACCAGCGCCCAGGCCACCGGCGGCTCCGGCAGCGACACCCTGCGCAACTTTGAGAACCTTAACGGCAGCCAGTACGACGACAAGCTCACCGGTAACGCTGACGCCAACAAGTTGAGCGGCAACGCCGGCAAGGATGTCCTTGACGGTGGCGCCGGTGCCGACAACATGATCGGCGGTGACGGCAACGACACCTACTATGTCGACGACATCGGCGACAGCGTCAGCGAAACCAACGCCGATGCCGCCAGCGGCGGCAGCGATATCGTCTTCAGCTACCTGGCCGACTACAGCCTCGGCGCCAACCTGGAAAAACTGCGCATTATGGCCGCAGGCAATGCCAATGGCAGCGGCAATGCACTGAACAACCTCATTCACGCTGGCGCTGGCGACAACGTTCTGGACGGTGGCGACGGTAACGACACCCTGTCCTACCGGCATGCCACCCAGGGTGTCAGTGTCAGCCTGGCCCTGAGCGGCGCGCAGGACACAGGCGGCTCTGGCAGCGACACCCTGCTGTCATTCGAGAACCTCAACGGCAGCCAGTACGACGACAGCCTGATCGGCACGGCGGCGGCCAACACGCTGAGTGGCGATCTGGGCAACGACATCCTGGACGGCGGGGCCGGTGCCGACCAGATGGCCGGCGGCGACGGCAACGACAGCTACCACGTCGACCACAGCAGCGATGTGGTCAGCGAGACCAATGCCGACAGCACCGCCGGCGGCAGCGACACCGTTTTCAGTTACCTGACCGCTTACACCCTCGGCGCCAATCTGGAAAAACTTCGCATCATGGCCACCGGCAATGCCAATGGCAGTGGCAACGCGCTGAACAATGTCATCTACGCCGGCGCCGGCAACAACGTGCTCGACGGCGGCAGCGGCAGCGACACGCTGTCCTACCGCTATGTCGACCAAGGGGTCACCCTCGACCTGAACCTGACCACCAGCCAGGCCACCGGCGGCTCTGGCAGCGACACCCTGCGCAACTTCGAGAACCTCAACGGCAGCCAGTACGACGACAAGCTGATCGGCAACAGCGCCAACAACAAACTCAGCGGCGACCTCGGCAACGACATCCTCAACGGCAAAGGCGGCGCCGACAGCATGACCGGCGGCGACGGCAATGACAGTTATTACGTCGATAACAGCGGCGATACTGTCAGCGATACCAATGCCGACCTGGCCAGCGGCGGCACCGACACCGTCTACAGCTACCTGACCGCCTACAATCTCGGCGCCAACCTGGAAAACCTGCGCATCCAGGCCACCGGCAACGCCAACGGCATCGGCAATGCACTGAACAACACAATTCATGCAGGCAGCGGCAATAACCGCCTCGACGGCGGCAGCGGCGAAGACACCCTGTCCTACGCCAGCGCCACAGCCGGCATCACCCTCAACCTGGGCCTGACCAGCACCCAGGCCACCGGCGGCTCCGGCAGCGATACCGTGCTCAATTTCGAGAATCTCACGGGCAGCAACTACAACGACCGCCTCACCGGCAACAGCCTGGCCAACACCCTGCGCGGCAATGCCGGCAACGACCAGCTCAATGGTGGCCAGGGCAACGACATACTGATCGGCGGCAGCGGTGCTGACCAACTAACCGGCGGCAGTGGGCTCGACCGGTTCATCTTCAATGCACTCAGCGAACTGGGCCTGGGCTCGCTGCGAGACGTGATCAAGGACTTCAAGTTCGCCGAAGGCGACCTGCTCGACTTCTCCGGACTGGACGCCGACACCTTCACCACCGGGGTGAACGAAGCATTCGCCTTCATCAACGACGCCGCCTTCATCGAAGGCAGTGCCACTGCGCAGCTGCGCTTCGAGGGGGGCATGCTCTACGGCAGCGTGGACGCCGATGCCGATGCCGAGTTCGAGATCCAACTGATCGGCGTCGCCAGCCTGGACAGCAGCAGCCTGATCGCCTGATCGGTGCTGGACTCTCAGGGCCCCGGAACTTCCGGGGCACTTGGATGCACAAAACCTTCAGCAGCACCCTGACCTTGGCTAGAATCCATAGCCGAGTGGCTATCCCCACCCTCAAGAACGCCCATGCAAAGGATCTGTATGAACAAGTACCTCTGTATTCTTGCCGCACTGTTCAGCGTCTCCGTCAGCGATCTGCAAGCCGCCACCACGTCGACCTCCTGCAGCTCGACAGCCCCCAGCGGCTATGTAATGACCAAGATCCAGGAGCGCTCCACCTCCTGCAGTGGTGGCAACCTCTACACCTATACCCGGCTGGCCGGGGAAACCGTGCTGGATACCTGCATCCGCACCACCCCCACCGGCTGGGTGAACACCAAGGAGCGCAGCTACACCGGCAGCGGTATCTGCGGCAGCTCCAGCGGCACACCCAGACTGATCTGGCAGATCACCAACAGCTATGGCCAGACCAAGCTCAACTCCTGTCTGCGCACCCTGCCTACCGGCTGGGTCATCACGCGCCAGACCAGCTACTCGGGGTCAGGTGATTGCGGCACGGCCAGCGGCAGCAAACGCACCAAGTACGAAGCGCAAAGCACGGCAGGGCAGAGCCAGATGAGCGTGTGCAATGCCTCGACCCTGCCCAGCGGCTGGGAGGTGGGCGCTACCTCCAGCAGCAGCAACTGCGGCACCGGCTCCGGCAATCTGTGGAAGATCCTCAATACCAAGCCGCTGACCAAGGTCGCCCTGCACCACTACATCGGTAAGACCGGCGACAACATGTATGTCACCAAGCGCGACGATGCCGCTATGGCCCTGTACAAGTACAGCTACAACGCCATCGCCGCACAGGTGCCGAGCAGCGCGGCATTCGGCACGACCGTGCTGCATCGCTACTACAACAGCAGCATCGCCAACAGCCTCTACACCATCGGTCGTGACGACGCCTACTACAGCAAGGTCGGCTATGTCTATGTGGGCGCGGCCGCCAACGTATTCACGGCCAAGGTGCCCAACGCGACGGCCCTGCACCGCTACTGGAACCCCACGACCAAGCACCACCTCTACAGCGTCGTGTACTCCAGCACGGGCATCAATGGCTTCAAGTACGAGAAAGCCGAAGGCTACGTGTACAAGCCCTGAGTCAGCGCGATCGCAGCCCTGACTCTTCTGCCAACATGTCAGGGCTGCCGGTTGCGCAGGTACAGCACACCGAACAGCACCACCTGCAGGCGATCCAGAGATACCTGCGCCAAGTGTTGTAGGCGGCCGTACAGCAAGGTGATCTGGCTTCCGTCCTGACCTCTCTCGCAGCGTCAGCCAGTTAGCTGGCACCACGGCACAAAAACCGCAAGTGACGCCCCTGCCCCCGCATACCCCGTGCCGATGATGTTTCTGCGATTGGCTTCACTGTCACGCCCCCCGGAAATTCCCGGCTCATGCCTCAATGGTAAAGTGGCGCCCCGTTTGCCCCGCACCACATGGACGTTACATGCTCAGGCACAGCATCCCTCCGCGCCAGGACTGGCGCACCCAAGCCGCCTCACTCGGCTTTCATTTCCACTCCATCGGCGGCGAGCCTTACTGGGACGAGAGCATCTGCTA
This sequence comes from Pseudomonas campi, assembly GCF_013200955.2. Lineage (NCBI taxonomy): Bacteria > Pseudomonadati > Pseudomonadota > Gammaproteobacteria > Pseudomonadales > Pseudomonadaceae > Aquipseudomonas > Aquipseudomonas campi. Next base: position 489,457 of record NZ_CP053697.2, on the reverse strand, counting down.
CCGCTTCAGCCTGCGTCAGATCGAAGACGCCATCGAAGCGCCCAGCGCCGAGCTGGAGGCCATGTGCCTGGCCCTGGTGGCCGAGGTGGTGGACAGCGAGGCGCTGCTGCGGCGCATGGCGGTGCCCGAGGCCCACTGGCAACTGATCCGCGACAGCTGGCAGGCTCGCGAGCCGGCGCTCTACGGGCGCATGGACCTGGCCTACGACGGCCAGGGCCCGGCGCGCTTCTACGAATACAACGCCGATACGCCGACCGGCCTGTACGAGGCGGCCTTCTTCCAGTGGGTGTGGCTGGAGCAATGCCGCGAGCGTGGCCTGCTGCCCGTGGCGGCCGACCAGTACAACCGCATCCAGGACGCGCTGATCGAGCGTCTGCAGCACATCGGCCTGGCCGGGCAACCCTTGCATCTAGCCTGCTGCCGCGACCATATCGAGGATGAGGGCACCCTGACCTACCTGGCCGACTGCGCCAGCCAGGCCGGCCTGCAACCCCAGTTGATGCATATCGACGATATCGGCCACCTGCCCGGCAAGGGCTTTGTCGACCTGCGCAACCAGCCGCTGCAACAGCTGTTCAAGCTCTATCCCTGGGAATGGTTGCTGCAAGAGGACTTTTCCCGCCATCTGGCGCAGAGCCACACGCGCTTTATCGAACCGGTGTGGAAGACCCTGCTGTCGAACAAGGCCATCCTGCCGCTGCTCTGGCAACGCCATGCCGGCCACCCCAACCTGCTGCCGGCCTGCTTCGCCGATACCGCGGATGCCGAGCTGCTCGGCACGCGCTGGGTGCGCAAGCCGTTCTTCTCCCGCGAGGGGGCCAACATTCGTGTGGAAAGCGCCAAGGGCGTGGAGTTGGAAGTGCCCGGCCCTTACAGCGACGGCCCGGCGATCCTACAGGCCTGGTGCCCGCCACCAAGCATGGGCGGCCAGCATCCGATCATCGGCAGCTGGCTGGTCGGCGGTGAGCCGGTCGGCATGGGCATGCGCGAGGACCTGGGCGTGATCACCCAGGACAGCTCACGCTTCGTCCCGCACTACATCCTCGATTGAGCGAGCGCCGAGCAGGGCCTGGCAGCGTGCCGCAACCTGTTGCTGCAAGGCATAACCGGCCAGGCCGCAGGCCAGAGCAGCCAGGCCGAGCACCAAGTGCGCCAGCAGGAAGCCGACCAGGTCGAAGCTGATGATCAGGAAGGTCACCAGAAATGTCTCGGCCACCACCGAGCTGGCCACCAGCACCTCCGGGCTGAACAAGCGCCGCAGATAGTCGCGCAGGGTCAGCGGTCGATAGACGTCGATGGCCTGCAGCTTCCCCCAGTCCAGCTCGCCCAGCACCTGGGCGTTGCACGGCAACAGGTTTTCCTGGGAATGCGCGGCGACGCTCTGCGGATCGACCGCCGCCTGCCGCGCCTGCTGCAATCGCACAATGCCCGCCAGGTCGATGGCCTCGCCGCTGTTCAGGTGCAGCAGCCACTGGCGCCGGGGATTGAACAGATAAGTGTTGGGGTAGGCGCCCGCCAGCAGGCAGTAACCCAGGAACAGCAACCACAACAGCCCCCAGGCCAACAGGGTCAGCTCGAAGTTGCCCAACGGCCAGGGACGGAACTCAAGGGCCAGCTGCCCCGCCAGCAGCGCGCCGATCAACAGCGGGGTCAGCAGGCAGAGCAACTGCGCCAGCAGTTGCTGATTGCCCAGCAACAGCACGGTCTGGCTGATCGCATCGCGCTGCAGGACTCGCACCGGCGGCTCGTCGAACAGCTCGTCAGGCATTTCCAAGGGGCTACTCATCTCAGGACCTCGCATCCAGGCGGACCATCAGCAACTGCCACTGGCGGTCGCTCCACAGGGCGTGTGCCTGCGTCGGTTGGCGATTGGCGGGGAGCAGCACCATGGCGAAGGGACGCCCACCCAGTTGCAGCTCGGCCAGCTGCAAGGCCGGCACCACCCCTTCCAGGCGTGACGGGACGCCCACCAGAGCCTCCACCGCCGCGGGCTTGGCCAGCGGCGTCCACCATGCCTGCCAGGCATGCAGCCCGCGCAGGCGCGAACCACTCAGGCGCAGGCGCCCGTCGCGATGCAGGGCGAGCAGGTCTTCGGGCCAGGCCTCGGGCATACCAGCCTGCCAGCCGGGCCACTCCTCGAGTGGGGTGTCGACCAGGCTGCGCCAGACTCTGTCGAGCTGCTGCAGCTCCTGCGCAGTTGCTTGTGCCATGCCCTGAACCATGGCCTGTTCGCTGTCCAGGGCAACATCTTCCAGCGGTTCAGTACGCATGCGCCGCAGGTCATTGACCTGCATGCGCAACACCCGCCCGCTCTGCCAGGCGCTGCCACTGTGATCCCAGAAAATTGCCGCCTGCACCTGGGTCATGCCGCCGCCACTGAACTGCATGCCCATGCACTGACTCATGGCCCGCACCGGCGGTGCTGCACGCACCAGCACCGGTGGCTGGCAGAGAGGGTGCAAACCCAGCTCCTTGAGGCTGTGGTGTTGATTACGCGCGGGCAGCTTGACCCGCAGCGACTCGGGCTTGCCGGCAATCTGTTTCTGCAACTGGGCCAGCAGCGCTTCGGCCTCGCCGATGCTTTTTCCCAGGCTCTCCGCACGCAGCGTGCCGCAGCAGGCCAGGCACGCACAGAGCAGCAGCCAGCGAGGGTGCATTCGCATCGTAATCACCCCGTGGCCAGCGCCATGCTGCTGCGCGCCGAGGCGCCAAAGCCACCGCGGGCCGTGCCACCCATCCGCGCAGGCAGCGCGTTGGCCTGGAAATGCTGGGCGTAGCCGGCGCCCGCCTGCAGATGGCTGGTGTGCAGATTCAATTGACGGATGCTCTGGTCGCCCAGGTACTGCCCCTGGCTGGTGAACATGTACCAGTTGCGATTGCTGAAGCCGCCGTAATAGCTCGGGTAGTGATAGGTGGAGGTATAACCGCTGCTGACGCCACCGAGGTTCTCCTCGCTCATGCCATAGACCGGCTGCAGCTCCTCCATGTCCAGCTCCGCCAGGGCCGGCTGCTCGCCCTGGCGCAGACGTTCGAGCAGCGACTCGCTGACCAGGAAGGCCGCCGGGTTCGGCCGGGCCAGGCCATCATCGCCCAGCGCACAGTTCTGCACGGCTTGCGGCTCGCACCAGGTGCCGTCCTTGCAGCTTGGGCTGATGCGCAGGAAATCGCCCTCGCAGGCGGTGAAATTGACGAAGCTGGGCGCGATCTGCGCATTGCGCCGCAGGGCCTCGTTATACAGCTTCTGGCACTGCTCGGCCGACAGCGGGCTGTCACTGTCGCACAGCGCCACGCTGGGGAAGACCCGCACATCACGGTACAGCGGGTCCCACATGAGAATCGCCAGCGGCGCCACGCCCATCAGGCTGAGGGTCAGCAGGCTGGCACGCTTCTGCCGGCGGGCAAGCGCCGGAACGGCGTCAGGGAAGGCAACGGGCGCAGGAGCCGCGAGGGTATCGGCGTCAGACATAAAACTTCCGTGTTTGCAGTCAGCAGGCCGGGCATTACAAAGGCTGCGCCAGCGCCGGTCAACCGCGCCGTCCAGCGCGGCCAGGAAGATGTGAACCAGTCCCGGCGGCACGGAGCGGCCGCCGGTAACAACGCCTTAGCGCAGCGTCAAAGCGATCGGCGCATCCTCGAAGTCGAAGCAGCCGAGGAAGGTCTTGATCTCCAGCAGGTCGCCATCGACCTTTACATCGCCCAGCAGCGCGCCCTTGAGCAGGCCGTTCTCGCCGCTCATCACGGTGTCCAGGTAGCTCTTGTCGAGGGTCAGCTTGAGCGTGGTGCCCACGGGAATGCCCTGGTGCAACTGCACCACGCCACGGCGCACTTCCAGCGCCCACTCCTCGCCGATATCCGGGAAGCTGAAGCCCAGGGTCAGTTGCACATCATTGGCTTGGTCCGGATCGATGCGGGTGATCCAGTTCTGCAGGAAGACCCGCGCCGGGAAGTTCTTCAGCATGTCCGGGGAGAGAAATGCACTGCGCATGTCCTGGGCCAGCTGCTGCACCTCGTCACCGTCGAACTTGCCCTCCAGCTCCATGGCGCTCATCAGGTACCAGTTGCGCCAGTTGATGTTCATGCTGGCGTAGCCGAGCTTGCGGAAGCTGCGCGCCTTGATGTCGCGGGCCAGTTGATCCTCGTTGTCCAGGCTGATGACATAGCTGGCCAGCTCCGCGGCCCACTGGTGTTCGCCCTTAAGATAGGCCTCGCCGGCGGCCAGCAGTACCTTGTCATGCCCGCCCATCAGGGCGATCAGCCGTTCGGCTTTCTGCTTCGGCGGCAGCGGGTCGAGCGCCACCGGGTCGCCCTGGAACCAGCCCAGGTAGCCGTTGTAGATCTGCCGCACGCTGTGCTTCACCGTGCCGTAGTACTCGCGCAGATAGGGCGTATAGCCGGCCAGATGCGGTGGCAGTTTGACCTTCTCGACCAGCTCGTCCGGGGTCAGGCCCTTGTTCATCCAGCGCACGCTCTGGTCGTGGATATAGGCGATGCCGTCGCGGGTCATGCGCAGCACTTCTTCGACCTGCGCCTGACCGCTGACCGGACGGCCGTGCAGCGGCACCATATGCTCGGCTTGATAAGCGCGCAGCTTGTCCAGGCTCTCGACCCACACCACCGGGTCACGGAACTTGGTGCCGCGCAGGGTGTGAATATTCGGCAGAGTCGGCCCCTGCTCCACCTCGGCGCTGATCAGCACGCGGTTAGCCGGCAGGTAGACGGTGATCTCGTCGGGAGCCTCGCTGGGCACATGCAGGAACTGCAGATCCAGGCCGGCGATGCGGGTGTCGAGCTTGTCCTTGAAGGTCAGGGTCGGCGCAATAAAGGTCGAGGCCTCGACCTTGGCCAGCGGGCCGATGCCGGCGTTCATCTGCTCGTGGTCACTGTCCGGCAGCCCGGCACCGAAGCTGTAGCCGGAACGCACCGAGAGAATCGGCCCGACCAGCGCACCCTGGGCCACCACGTTGGCCAGCAGGGTTTCATGGGCGATGATCTGTACCTCGCCGCTGCGCACCTGCTCCTCCGTGACGAAGGCCTTCACGCCGTTGATATGGTCCGGGTGGAAGTGGGTGTAGACCACGGCCTTGACTGGCTTGTCGCTGATCTTGCGAAACTCGGCCATGATCTTGCGCGACTCGCTGACCGCCTCGCCGGTGTCGACGATGATCAGCCCTTCCGGCGCCTCGATCATCGCCACGTTGCCCAGCTGCCAGCCGACGGCGGAATAGACGTTGTCCGCCACCTGGTAGACCTTCTGCACGAAATGCTTGCTGTGCTCGGCCAGCTCCGGGTGGATCGAGGCGGCAATCTGTTCTTCGGGCAGGGCGGCATGGCCGGCCAGGGGTAACGCCAGGCTCAGCAGCACGGCGGCAGTTCGGTTGCGTGAAAACATGCGCAGACGCTCATTGTGGTGGGCAGTGCTGGCAGATTGGCCAATGCAAGCCAATAATTCCAATGCATTCCAAATCAACTAACGATGCAAATCATGCATGAATGACCTTCGCCAGCTCCGCCACTTTGTCGCCCTCGCCGAGCACGGCCACTTCGCCCGTGCCGCCGAGGCCGTGCACCTCAGTCAACCGGCGCTGAGCCGCAGCATCCAGGCGCTGGAAAGCAGCCTCGGTTGCAACCTGGTCGACCGCCACAGCCGCGGCATCAGCCTCACCGCCCACGGTGAACTGGTGCTGGAGCATGCCCGCCGCCTGCTCGCCGGCAGCCGGGCGCTGAGCAATGCAGTGAGCCAGCTGGGCAATCTGAGCAGCGGCGAGCTGCGCCTGGGCGCCGGCCCCTACCCTGCCGCGCGCCTGGTGCCGCAGGCCCTCGGCCAGTTCGCCGGGCGCCACCCACGGGTGCGCGTGCAATTGCTGATCGACAACTGGCAGCAGTTGCGCAGCCGTCTGCTGAACGACGAGATCGAGCTGTTCATCGCCGATACCCGCGAGTTCCACGACGACCCCCAACTGCAGGTGACGGCGCTGCAGAGCCACCACGGCGTGCTGTTCTGCCGCCCGCAGCACCCGCTGTGCCAGCGCCAGCCGCTGTCGCCAGGCGACCTGAATGAATTCCCCCTGGCCGGCACGCAGATGCCGGTGGAGGTCGACCGCCTGCTGCAGCGTCTGGGCGATGGGGAAAACCCGCTGAGCATCCAGTGCGACAACTTCATGGTGCTCAAGGAGTTGGTGTCGACCAGCGATGTGCTCAGCCTGGCGCCCTGGGATGTGGTGGCCGCCGATGTCCAGGCCGGACGCCTGGTCACCCTGCGCCTGGCCGGCGACCCGGCCCTGGCCCGCTCGGCCTATGGCATCGTCAGCCGCGCCGGACACAGCCTGTCGCCGGCGGCCGAGCAGTTGCAGCAGATCATCTGCGCGCAGGATGGTCAGACAAAGCCGGCGTAGGATCGGGTGCAGGGCGCAGCAACGAAGCCCAACATCCCGGCTGCTGCCCCTCCCAAGGAGCATTTTGCGCGCCCGAGATAACCCCGAGTTGTCGCCTGGGATCGTAGGGTGGACCGCGCTTCACCGGTCCACCACTGGCAGCCGAGCCGAACGCCAATGGCGGAAATAAACCGCGATTTCCACCCTACGGGTTAGCCCCCCAGCTTAAGCCGCGCCGCGTACAGGCAGATCATCTCCATGGCCAGGGTGGCGCCGACCAGGGCAGTGACTTCGGCGTTGTCGTAGGGCGGCGCCACTTCCACCACGTCCATGCCGACCAGGTTGATGCCGCGCAGGCCGCGCAGGATTTCCAGGGCCTGATGGCTGGAGAGGCCGCCACACACCGGGGTGCCGGTGCCGGGGGCGAAGGCCGGGTCGAGGCAGTCGATGTCGAAGGTCAGGTACACCGGCTGGTCACCGACGCGGGCGCGGATCAGCTCGGCGATCTGCTCCGGCGTGCTGCGATTGACCTGCCGTGCATCCAGCACCTGGAAGCCCATCACGTCGTCATTGGTGGTGCGCAAGCCGACCTGCACCGAGCGCGCCGGGTCGACCAGGCCCTCCTTGGCCGCGTGGTAGAACATGGTGCCGTGGTCGATGCGCGCGCCCTCTTCGTCCGGCCAGGTGTCGCTGTGCGCGTCGAAGTGGATCAGCGCCAGCGGGCCGTGTTTCCTGGCATGGGCCTTGAGCAGCGGGTAGCTGATGAAGTGATCGCCGCCCAGGGTGAGCATGGCGCAGCCGGCCGCGAGGATCTTGTCGGCATGCGCCTCGATCACCGCCGGGGTGTCCTGCGGGGTGCCGTGGTCGAAGTTGCAGTCGCCGTAGTCGATACAGGCCAGTACATCGAACGGGTCGAACTCCCAGGGATAGTGGCGCTCCCAGGCCGACTGGATCGAGGCGGCGCGAATCGCACGCGGACCGAAGCGGCTGCCGGGGCGGTTGCTGGTGGCGGTGTCGAACGGCACGCCGCTGACCACCAGGTCCACCCCGCGCAGATCGCGGGTATAGCGGCGGCGCATGAAGCTGGTGATGCCGGCGTAGGTCGGCTCGGCGACGGTGCCGTAGAGGCTGTCACGGGTGATGGCCAGGTCGTTGTCGAAGGCTTGTTCCATGGTTGGGTTCTCGGTGGGTAAAGACAGGGGGTTCTCTGTAGGAGCGAGCTCTGCTCGCGAAGTCGGTCATGCAGAAGCTTCGCGAGCAGAGCTCGCTCCTACGCGGTCCGGGTCGGGCTCAGTACTGGGTGCGAAAGCTGGCCCAAAGCCGGGTACGTTCGCGCTGGGCGCGCAGCGGCAGGATCTGCTCGGCGAACAGTTTTTCGCGCACCACCCGTGGCGGGTAGATGTCCGGGTCGCCGCTCACCGCCGCGTCCAGCAACGGGGTGGCCGCGCGGTTAGCGTTGGCGAAGTACAGCGCGTTGGTCAGCTCGGCGATGGCCTCGGGCTTGAGCATGTAGTCGATGAAGGACCGCGCCGCCTCGGGGTGCGGCGCATCCACCGGGATGGCCATGGTGTCGAACCAGATCAGCGTGCCTTCGCGAGGAATGCGGTAGAGCACCTCGAACGGCTGCTTGGCTTCGGCGGCGCGGGCGGCGGCCATGCCGGCGTCGCCGGTGTAGGTCAGCGCCAGGCAGATCTCGCCCTTGGCCAGGTCGTCGATGTGTTTCGCCGAGGCTACGTAGCGCAGGTTGGGCTGCAGCGCGGCGAGCAGCGCCTTGACCGCCTGCAGGTCATCCGGATTACCGCCGTAGGGCTTCTTGCCCAGGTAGTTGAGGGCGATGGCCACCACTTCCTGCGGCGAGTCGAGCACGGCGACGCCGCAGTCCTTGAGCTTGCCGGCGTATTCGGGCTTGAACAGCAGGTCGAGGCTGTCCAGCGCCACACCGGGCAGGCGCTGCTCCACGGCCTGGCGGTTGATGCCCAGGCCGACGGTACCCCAGGTGTAGGGCACGCCGAAACGGTTGCCCGGATCAATGAAGGCCAGCTTGGCGAGCATCTCCGGGTCGAGGTTGCCGGCGTTGCTCAGGCTGCCGACCGGTTGCACAGCCTTGGCCTGGATCGCCCGGCCCAGGCCGCTGGAGGCGGGAAACACGACGTCGTAGCCGCTGCCGCCAGTGAGCAGCTTGGCGTCCAGCACCTCGGCGCTGTCGAAGGTGTCGTACTTGACCCGGATACCGGTCTCGCCCTGGAAGCGTTTGAGCGCCTCGGGCGCCACGTAGTCGGCCCAGTTGTACAGGTTGAGGACCTTTTCCTCGGCCTGCAGCGGCAGGGCGAAGGCGAGCATGAACAAGCTTGCAGCAAGACGCATGGTGGACAACCTCGTTGGACTGACTGAGCGCGACTTCCGTAGGAGCCAGCTTGCTGGCGATCACCGCCGCCTGGTGTGCGCTGGATCGCCAGCAGGCTGGCTCCTACAGGCTGCATCCTGCGCCGGGCATTGCTTCCGATAAATACGAAGTGATCTACTCTGGCATCGCTATTCATCGATGTTTGGAACCGCCATGCTCAGCCAACTGCGCGACCTCGACCTGCAACTGCTGCGCCTGTTCGTCACCGTGGTGGAGAGCGGCGGTTTCAGTGCCGCCCAGGGCGAGTTGGGGATCGGCCAATCGACCATCAGCACGCAAATGGCCAAGCTGGAGACGCGCCTGGGCTTTCGCTTGTGCGAGCGCGGCAAGGCCGGTTTCCGCCTGACGCCCAAGGGCGAGCAGGTACTGGCGGCCACGCGCAAGCTGTTCGGCGCCATCGAGACCTTCAAGGGCGAGGCCCAGGGCATGGCCGACAAGCTGCTCGGCGAGCTGCATATCGGCCTGTCCGAGGCGCTGGCCGACGAGGTGCTGGAGCAGGTCGCGGCGGCCATCGGGCGTTTCCGCCGGCGCAACCAGGCGGTGCAGATCGAGCTGCTCAGCGCCGTGCCGGCCGAACTGGAACGGCGCCTGCTGCAAGGCCAGCTGCAACTGGCCATCGGCTATTTCTCCGGGGCACAGACCGCACTGGACTACCAGCGGCTGTTCGTCGAGCAGCAGCACCTGTATTGCGGCCGCGGCCATCCGCTGTTCGGCCGGGGGCAGGTCGAGGCCGCGGAACTGGCGCACTGCGACGGCGTGTTGCACCCCTACCGCTTCTTCGACAACGACGAGCCCTGGCAGGCCGGCAGCAGCAGCGCGCGCTGCGAACAGGTGGAAGGCACCCTGGCCTTTATCCTGTCCGGCGCGCATATCGGCTACCTGCCCGAGCACATCGCCGCACCCTGGGTCGGGCGTGGCCAGCTGCAGGTCGTGCAGCCCGACCAGCAGGGTTTCAGCGTCGAATTCCGCCTGGCCCAGCACCGCGGTCGCCAGCCCAGCGAAGCGCAGCAGGCGCTGGTCGAGGACCTGCTGGCAGTCTTTGCCTGAGACTCGCACGCCTACGAAGGTCCGCCTGTAGGGTGGATCGCGCTCCATCGATCCACCGAGCGGCGCCGTGGTGGATGAAAAAAGTGTCATCCACCCTACGAGCGACGAGCTCCACGCAGGGCTGATCGCGACCGATTCGCCCGCTGAATCGGCGTATTTGACGCTTTTCATCGCTAGACCGACCGGTCTACATATAGCGTCATGAACGCACACAACCTCAGCACCCGCGACAAACTGATCGCCACCATGGCCGATACCCTGCAACGCAAGGGGCTGCATGGTGCCGGCCTGAACGAACTGCTGGCCCAGGCCCAGGCGCCCAAGGGCAGCCTTTATCACCACTTCCCCGGCGGCAAGAGCGAGCTGGCGGTGGCCGCCATCGAGTACATCGGCCAGCGCACCGATAGCTTCTTCGCTCAGCTGTTCCGCGAGCATCCGGACCCCCTGCGGGCCATGCAGCGCTGGCTCGACAACACCCTGCAGCAACTGGAAGGCAGTCGCTTCGAGCGCGGCTGCCCGCTGGCCACCGTGGCCCTGGAAAGCGGCCCGGAGGATGTCGAGATCCGCGCCGCCCTGGCCGCCTGTTTCAGCCGTCTGCGCCAGACCCTGACGACCCAACTGCAGGGCGTCGGCTTCAACACCGACAGCGCCGACAGCTTCGCCCATCTGTTCATCTCGCTCTATGAAGGCGGCTTGTTGCAGGCCCGTGTGGCCGGTAGCGGCGAGCCCTTGCAACGCGCCAGCGCGGCGCTTTTCCAGCTACTGCGTGACTACCCGCGGGAGACCCGCCATGACCAGTGAAAACTCCACCATCCGCCGCGAAGAACTGCAGCTAAGCGCCCGCGACGGCTATCCGCTGCGCGCCACCCTGTACCATGCGCCGCAGCCGCGCGCGCGCCTGTTGATCGGCGGTGCCACCGGCGTGCCGCAGGGCTTCTACCGACGCTTCGCCGAATATGCCGCGCAGCGCGGCTACAGCACCCTGAGCCTGGACTATCGCGGCATCGGCCAGTCCAAGCCGGCGCAGCTGCGCGGCTTCGATATGCGCTACCTGGACTGGGCCACCCATGACCTGGCCGCCGCCCTCGACCACCTGCACGGCGACGACCTGCCGACCTACATGGTCGGCCACTCCTTCGGCGGCCATGCCTTCGGCCTGCTGCCGGGGCACGAGCGGGTCGCCGGTTTCTACACCTTCGGCACCGGTGCCGGCTGGCACGGCTGGATGCCGCCGCTGGAGCGCGCCCGCGTGCAGCTGATGTGGAACCTGGTCGGCCCGCTGATCGTCCTGCGCAAGGGCTACCTGGCCTGGAGCAAGCTGGGCATGGGCGAAGACCTGCCGCTGGGCGTGTACCAGCAGTGGAAACGCTGGTGCCGCTACCCGCGCTATTTCTTCGACGACCCCGAACAGGGCCATCTGGCCGCCCAGTTCGCCAACGTGCGCACGCCGATCGTCGCCGCCAACACCCTCGACGACCTGTGGGCGCCACCCAGCTCGCGTGATGCCTTCATGGCCGCCTACAGCACCGCGCCCTACCAGGCCCGCACCATCGACTCCCAGGCCGAAGGCCTCGGCGCCATTGGCCATATGGGCTACTTCCGCAGCAGCGCCACGCCGCTGTGGGACGAGGCGCTGGGCTGGTTCGAACAGCTGCAAACCAATCGCCGCGCCGCCTGAGAACCTGCTTACGATCTCCTGACTCGCGGCCATACCGCGTTAAAAACGGCCTCGGCAAGCCGCTTGCGGCTAACGCACTTCAGTGCGGCCCCGAAGGGGCGAGCGGAGCGAGTCATGCTCATTTACAGCTCGTAAACTGCGCTTCCTCGGCGTTTTGATCAGCCAGAGGCTGTTACTAACGTAGCGCCTTGTCTGGCTCTAATTCAGAAGATCGTAAACAGATTCTGATCGCCAAGAGCAGCAAACCATTCCTAAAGGAAAATACTGATGAACCCGCAACAGATGACCGGCCTGGAAATCATGCAAGCCTTCGCCGCCGGGCACTTCCCCAAGCCTGGCATTGCCAAGACCATGCCCATGGAAGTCGAGACGGTGGAGGCCAACCGCGTGGTCTTCGCCGTCACCGCCGATGAGCGCCACACCAACCCGCTGGGTGGCGTACACGGCGGTTTTGCCGCCACCGTGCTGGACTCGGTGACCGGCTGCGCCACCCACACCGCCCTGGGCGCCGGCGAGAGCTACGGCACCATCGAGCTGAACGTAAAGATGAGCAAGGCCATCCCCTTCAACCGCACGCTGCGCGCCGAAGGCAAGGTGATCAATGTCAGCTCGCGCCTGGTCATTTCCGAAGGCAGCATTCGTGACGCTGACGGCACCCTCTACGCCTACGGCACCGCCACCTGCATGATCCTGCGCTAAGCGCCGGTTGCCGATCTTGTCCCCGCGCGCACGAGGAACAGGGCTGCCCAGGTTTGAACCTGGACGCCCTGCCGTAGGGTGCGCCGCGCGCACCTCAGTCCCCGCTGGGGCTTCCGGTGCGCACAGCGCACCCTACGGGCTATCGTAAACAGGCTTCTACCGGTGTAGAGCGCCCGCCGTCAGAACCTGGGCTGACGCCCCGGCGGCGTTCGCTGACGTAGCTGTCCGGCCAGGCGCTCGATGGCCTGCAGGGTCAACTGGATTTCCTCGTGGATCAGCACCCGGCCGGGCACATCCTCCAGGATCAACTCATCCAGGGCCTCTTCGGCCTCCAACTGGTAACGCGGGTCAAACGACTGAAACCTATCCATTGCGGTGTCCTCAGGGTTTTCCGGCAGCGACAGGCCGCCGGTGCGCTGGGCAGCAACTGGCAAAACAAGGAATCTGTTGTTGTCCGGGTCAGCATGCAACCCGTTGATGACTGTTGTTCGACCGGTCAGCATTGCGCCGACACCTGGTCAATTTCTGCGCATTTGTGCCAGGGGTCAAGGGCACCGGCGGCACTGCCGATGCCCTTGTGCGCCTTATTCGGCGCGCTTGCTGAAGTTCAGGTCCGCATAGATCCGCTCGCCACTGGCCTCATCGGCCACCACCAGGCGCGCCTTGTAGCCACCGGCAGGCAACCAGGCCGGGATCAGGAAGTTCTTCAGCTCGGAGAAGCTCGAGCCCGCAGGAACCTGCACGGTGCGCGGCGAGAGCAGCGGATAGCTGGTGCCGTCGGGCAGTTCAGTGGTGATCCAGTAGCTGAGGCTCAGATCGTTGGCACTGCGGTTGAACAGGGTCCGACTGTGGCGGATATAGCCACCGCTGGCGGGCAGCACATCGGTCGTGCCGGGGCGTAGTTTGAGTTCCAGGCCCAGCATGGGTTCCGGCGGTGGCCCCTGCAGATCGGCGGGGTCTTCGTAGATCTTGATATTGCTGACGGCAGCGGTTGCTTGAGAGCACTGATCTGCCGCGCCAGTCCAGGGCGACATGGTCATGCGGATACCAGTCAGCGTTGTGCTACCCAAAGTGCTGCTGTGAACCTGGTTGCCATTGATAGCGATGGTCAGCAGGTTCTTGGCGACATCGCCATGGATAGTGATCTGGTAGAGCTGCTGATCGGTGAAATAGCCAAAGCGGCTGCTTTTGCCTCCGACATTAAACAGATAGATGTCGTTCCCGCCGCCATGGAAGTTCAACGAACGAGCGCCATAGTCCTTGCTATCCAGCGAAATGCTGAAAGCGCTATCGCTGTTATTCAATGAGGACGTCTGTACGTCGTAGCTCAGATAAATTTTCTGCTGCCCTGCCGGCAGAAAAAACTCGATCTGGTCATAGGAAGCGCCGCAACTGGGCTGGTTGAACACCCCCCAGTTGCCCGGCTGGCCGGCAAAGTTGCTGACCATCTGCACCGACCCCATGTTCTGCCGCGACGGTGTATTGGGTGTACCGTCAATGAGGATCGGCTGGCCATCGACATGCGGTGGCGAAGGGAAGTTGACGTCGTAGAGAACGGCCGAATGAGCGAGGGAACTGGCGAGGCACAGCGATGCACAAGCAAGCAGTTGCTTTGTCTGCATGGTTTCATCCTTGAGGAGTGGTTGACGCCGGCAAACTCCGCCGGCCGCTGCAGAGTAGCCATAGCCCTGGGCGTTGCCAATACGTCAGTGGCAGATGGGCCTTGAACTGGCGCGTCTATAGTTCCTGCTCAACCCACTAGCCGCGAGAAAACCCCATGAGCACGCTATACAAGGTCGCCGTCCTCGTCGGCAGCCTGCGCAAGGCCTCGATCAATCGCAAGCTGGCCATGGCCCTGGCCGAACTGGCACCGCCTTCGCTGCAGCTGAACATCGTCGAGATCGGCGACTTGCCGCTGTACAACGAAGACATCGACGTCAGCCCGCCACCGTTGCCCTACACCCGCTTCCGCCAGCAGGTGAACAGCGCCGATGCGCTGCTGTTCGTCACCCCGGAATACAACCGCTCGGTGCCAGCGCCGCTGAAGAACGCCATCGATGTCGGCTCGCGGCCCTATGGCCAGAGCGTGTTCAGCGGCAAACCGGGGGCCGTGCTCAGCGCCTCGCCGGGCGCGGTCGGCGGCTTTGGCGCCAACCACCACCTGCGTCAGTCCCTGGTATTTCTCGACGTGCCGGTGCTGCAGCAGCCGGAAGCCTACCTGGGCGGCGCCGGCAGCTTCTTCGACGAGCAGGGCAAGCTCAACGATGGCGTGCGTGGCTTCCTGCAGAAATTTATCGACGCCTATGCGCTGTGGGTGGAGCGCCATGTGCAGGTCTGATCCGCACCAGCGACCGAGCCGGTCAAAGGGCAAAGCTGCCACCTGAGTCGCTCTGCCGGCTACCGGCTTGCCCTACAATCGCCGGCCGCGCCTGCTGCATCCGCCAGCGGCGCCCGTCAGGGACAGGGAGTGCCAGCATGCCACAGGGAAACAATGCACCAGACAGCGACAAGGTCTGGGTCATACCGGGTTTTCTGGGCATACCGCTGCTGCCGTTCATGCTCTTCGGCATCTTCGTCTACGGCCTCGGCAAATTGCTCTGGCTCGGCCTGCGTGGCGGCAAGGACGGGGTGGCCAGCAACTTCCTGCTGATCCCCCTGCTGGGAGTGGTCATTGTCGACGGCCAGAACGACACCCGCCTGCTGCACTGGCTCAACTATCACTTCATCATGGGTGAGTTCGGCTGTGGGCTGGTGATTGTCAGCTACCTGGTGTTCTGCCTGCTGCCCCACTTCGATCACCCACGCTTACGCTTCTTCGCCCACAACGCTTCACGCATTCTGATGGGGATGATCGTGCTGCTGTTCATCGACGCGCAACTGGCCGGGGAAGTACACCGCGAAGCCGTGAGCAACTGCGTGGGCAACTCCGAATTCAGCGGCCCCATCCATAGTCGCCACAGCTCCACACAGGGTTTCACCTACATGCAGTACCAGCTGCGCTACGGCGACAACCAGGCGCTGTCCTATTACTCCTTCGACAGCAGTGCCTGCCACACCCTGTCGCTGCGCCGTGGCCTGCTGCCCTGGTATCACTACCAACTGCTCGACGGCCCGGCGGAAAACCGGCTGCCCTTCCCCTGCCAGGGGACAGTCTGCGCCATCCCGACAGCCTGGTTTTCATCAGACACACCCAGGAGCGGGCTGTCCACCCTGCATCCACAGCAGTCCAGCACTACCGCTGCGCCCAACTAGGCTGACGTTCACCGCAGCAAGAGCCCGCGAGCCTAGCTGGGCGGCGCCGGTAGCTTCTTCGACGAGCAGGGCCAGCCTGAATGACGGCGTACGTAGCTTCCTGTACAAGCTCATCGACGCCTATGCGCTGTGTGCGGCTAGAGAACCGTTCAGAGTCCTTGCAGCAAGCTCAGAATGGCCTGCGGCCGCTGGTTGGCCTGGGCCAGCAGGGCCGTCGCGGCCTGCTGCAGGATCTGGTTCTTGACCAGAATCGAGACTTCCGCCGCATAGTCGGTATCGCGGATGCGACTGCGCGCCGCCGAGAGGTTTTCCGCGACGTTCTCCAGGTTGGCGATGGTGTATTCGAGGCGATTCTGTATCGCCCCCAGATTGGCGCGGCTACTGTCGATGCCAATCAGCGCGCCGTCGATCACGCCGATGGCGATCTGCGCGCCGATATCCGTCAGCAGATCCAGTTCGTCGACCGTCTCCAGGCTGCTGGTATTCGACGTCACACTGCCGTCGAGGGTGGCCGCAGCGGCCTGGCTGGAGAAGGCCACAGCACTGGTGAGACGCACCACGCCAATGGCCCGCAGCGCCGAATCGTCGTCCAGGGTCGCCAGCGCCACCGTCAGTTCCTCGAGCCCTTGGTAGTCGAAGTTCTGCGCTTGCGCGGTGCCCGTGGCATTCGACAGGAAGGACTCAATGGCGATGTCGTCACCGGACTCGCTGGTCAGCCACAGCTTGTCGCCCTCGACTCGCGCACTGATGCCCGTGGTGGTCGCCCGGGCGTTGATCGCCTCGGCCATCAGGCCGAGATCACCGTCCTCGACCTCGGCGTGGATGCTTACCGCCTCGCTGTTGCGGCCATACAGCTCGAAGGAGTAGATGTCGTCGGCGCTGAATGTCAGCTGCAGCACCGTTCGCGCATCGGCCGTGACGCCGGTGGTTTCACTCTGCCGGTTGATCGCCCGGGCCACCTGGCTGGCCGAGCCGGCCACATCGAAGGTCGCCGTGCCGCGGCCGGCAATAGTCAGCTCGCTGCTGACATCGTTGTCCGCCAACGTGCCGGCCTGTTCCAGCAAGCCACCGAGCTGATCCGCCGTCGCGGCGCCGAGCGTGCCATTGACCAGGTCGCGGACGTTGCTGCCAAGGGTATCGGAGCGGTAATTGCCGAGGCCAATGGCAATGGTCTCGAAGGCGTTGGCACCGACCTGGAAGAGCTGCGAGCCAAAGCTGCCGTCGAGCAGCTTGCGCCCGGCGAAACTGGTGGTCTCGGCGATGCGCGTCAGCTCCTGTTGCAGCTGCGCGACTTCCTCCTGCAGGGCACTGCGTTCGCTGAGCCCATTCGAGCCGCTGGCCGCCTGCAGGGCCAGGTCGCGCATGCGCTGGAGAATAGTGGTCGACTGCTGTAGCGCGCCCTCGGCGGTCTGCGCCAGGGAAATGCCGTCGTTGGCGTTGCGCACGGCCACACCGAGGCCACTGATCTGGCTGGTCAGCCGGTTGGCAATCTGCAGCCCGGCCGCATCGTCCTTGGCGCTGTTGATCCGATAACCGGCGGACAGTCGCTGCATCGAGACATCCAGCGCACGCGACGTCTCACTCAGGCTGCGCTGAATGCCGAGCGAGGAAGCATTGCTGAGGGTCAACGCCATAAATTCAGTCCATTGAGCAGCGCCGGCTACCTTGCCGAGGCCGGCCAACCCATTTCGGGCTGACACCTGCACATCGGCCGTAGCGCAGGATTCTTTAGCCCGAGCAGCCGCCATTCGTCCGCAGGGCAACTAGGCTTGCCTGCAGACAGCGGAGGATTGCCCCATGGCTGCGGAACCGATCGAAGACGACGCCTGGCGCGATGGCGCAACCGACTCGCACCTGGCCGAAAGCCTGGGTGACGCCCTGCAAGCCCGCGCGCGCAGTGGCCAGCCGATGCGGGGTTTCCAGCTCAAGCGCGCCGCGCTGGCGGGGATCGACCTGGTCAACCACGGCAGTCGCAGCGGCTACCAGCTACACGATACCGACCTGTACCGCGCCGATCTGCAGAACGCCCACCTGTTTGCCCTAGACCTGCGTGGCAGCTCGCTGATGAAGGCCGACCTGCGCGGCACCAATCTGCACTGCGCCGACCTGCGCGACTGCAACCTGCTGGGTATCCGCCTGGACGGTGCACGCCTGGACAATGTGATCTGGGATCGCCAGTTGCTGCAGGAGCGCCGTGGCCGCGAACGCCAGCGTGCCGGCGACAGTGACGCCGCCCGCCAGCTGTTCGAGGAGGCCGAGGAAACCTACCGCAACCTGCGCCTGCACCTGGAGAAGGCCGGGCTGTTCGAGCAGGCCGGGATCTTCTTCCACCGCGAGATGGTCATGCGCCGCCTGCAGATGCCGCGCTTCTCCGGCAAGCGCCTGCTGTCCTGGCTGGTCGACCTGTTCAGCGGCTACGGCGAGAAGCCGCTGAATGTGGTGCTGTTTTCCCTGGGCCTGATCTTCGTCTGCGGCCTGCTCTACTTCCTGGTCGGCGTGCGCCACGGTGACCTGCCGCTGCGCCTGGCGCTGGAGCGCGGCTGGCTGGCCAACCTGGCGGATCTGGCCGGCTGCCTGTATTTCAGCGTGGTCACCTTCACCACCCTGGGCTATGGCGACATCACACCGCACGGCCTGGCCCGCCCGATTGCCGCCTTGGAGGCCTTCGCCGGCAGCTTCACCATGGCCCTGTTCGTCGTGGTGTTCGTGAAGAAGATGACGCGCTGAGCGGTATTACAGACCGTACTTGGCCTGCAGCGCGGCAACCGCCAGCGCTTCGCTGCGCAAGAAGGCATCGAAACGCCGGATCAGCTCGGGATGGCGGATGCTCGACAGATGGTAGTAGCTGTCGCTGAGCGGCAGCAGTGCCGGCTCGACCACCAGCCCCGTCGGCTGGCCCTGACGGACCAGGTGATAGTGCGCCACCTGCTGCGCCATGTTGGCCGCGTCGATATAGCCGGCCAGGGTCATGTGGATCAGTCCTTGCGGATTCGGCGCCTCATGGATTTCCACCTGCCCGGCGGCAATTTCGGCCTGGAACTTCCAGGGGGTAAAACCGCGCACGAAGCCCAGCTTGCGGAAGCTGGCACGCGGCTGCCCCAGCCGCTCCGGCTTTACCAGCATGGCGTCCTGAAACTTGATCACCGGCTGCGAGTAATGGATGGCATTTACCGGTAGTGCGGCGTGGCTCCAGCGCGGGTTATCCGGAAACACCAGATCCAGTTGCCCAGCCAGGTACGAGTGATAAAGCCGGCGCACGGGCAATGCCACGTACTGCAGGCGAATGTTCTCGTGAGCGGCAAACAGATCCAGCAGCTCCCGGGCATACCCCCGGTACTGGTAGTCCGGCGGGGCCACCGAGTAGATCGGGTAGTAATCGACCTGCTCCACCCCCACGCGGTACTCCTGCGCCACGGCCGGCAGCAGCGCGAACAACGCGCACGCAGTGGATAGCAGGCCAACGAGTCTGGCTGAACGGGCATAACGCTGGACAAGCGGGATCAGCATGGCGAGGCCTGGTTTCGGCGCGATACCAGCAGTGTAATCCAGGCTGCCGCTGCGCCCAGCGGCATGCAGTGAGCAGGCCGCGCTGCGTCCGCGCGCAAACCGCCATAGCCAGTGGCGAGCAGGCACGCCGGGGGACTGAATTGCAGCTCTAGCTCAGCCGCCTTCGTAGCCGAATCAGCCGTGGCGCGCGGCACTGGCCTGGACGATGCGCTGCGCCGGCACGCGCAGCTGGGTCAGCAGATAGTCGGCAAAATCGGGCGCGTAGCCCTGCACGGCGATGGCTTGTTGCATGCAGCTCAGCCAGGCCTCGGCGTGCTCAGCGCTAATTGGCCACTGGGCATGGAAACTGGGAATCGCGATCGGCCCGTACTTCTCGCCGAACAGCTTCGGTCCGCCGAGCCAGCCACTGAGGAAGCAGGCCAGCTTGTCACGCGCCAGCGCCAGGCTGGCGGGGTGCATGGCGCGCACCTCGGCGGCCTGCGGCAGTTCGTCCATATAGCGATAGAAATCGTCCACCAGCCGGCGCAAGCCCTGCAGACCACCCGCGGCCCGGTAGGAGGCGTCGCCGACACCGTACTGCTCACTCATGCACCATCCTCTTGCCCAGAACCTGTTTGGCCTGTCGTTGCAGAACCGATCAGGACTTCTCCAGCATCGCCCGGTGGGCGCGCAGCTGCTCGATCATCTGCCCCATGTGCTGGATACGCTGATCCACCTGTTCCACCGTGTCCAGCTGCATCATGCCCATGCCGTGCCCCATTGGCATGCCCTGCTTGCCGCCGTGCATGGGGCAACCGCCCATCATCTGCATGCCGCCACCCATGGCCTGCTGGTGCTCCTGCATCAGCTTCTGCCGCTCTTCCGGGGTCTTGCCGGCCATCCATTTCTGATGCATCTGCTGCATTTCGCTCATGTGCTGCTGCCACTGCTGCTCGGTCGTGGCATCGGTCGCGGCCCAGCTGCTGCCGGCTGCGAGCAGCACAAGAAGGCTGCCCAGGCGTATTGATCTGTTCATCTGCAAATCCTCTGCGAAGCAACGTGGAGTCTTAACTTTAGGCCCCTCGCCCAGAGTGCGGTTGATCTGTATCAACTAGCGGTAGGCTCGCGCCAAGCATGCGACACTGGCCCACACCCAACGCTCACCAAGGAAAACTGATGGAACTGCGTTTCAGCATGGATGCTGCCGAGCTGCACCAACTGACCGAGGACATCATTGCCTGCCGCCTGGCGAGCCATGAGCAGACCTTTGAACGCCTGGCGCACTGGCAGGCACGCCTGCTCGCCCCGCTGACCCTGGGTCTGATCGTGCTGCTACTCGCTCTGCTGCCGCTGCTTGTGCAGGGCGGCTATAGCGCGCCCAGCAGCATCGCCACGCTGCTGGTGATCGGCCTGGTGCTCCTGCTGTGGCGTCGCGTTGCCGCGCCCTGGCTGCAACGCGCCGTGCAGGCCGGCCAACCCCGCAGTGCGCGCATTCGCCAGCACAGCGCCGCGCGCCTGGAACGCAGCCTGCGTCAGCAACTGAGCAAGAGTCTGCCTCGGCTGCGCGGCCTGCATGTGTGGACGCTCGAAGAACAGGGCGTACTGGTCAGCACGCCTGACGGCCAGCAACAGCGCATCGCCTGGGGCCAGCTCGAATGCGTGGCCGAAAGCGCGCATTTCTACCGCCTGGCCAGCCGCGCCCAGCAGCGCCTCGGGCTGGCCTACACCATCAGCAAACACAGCTGCGAAATGGACGCCGCCACCTATCGGGCCGGCCTGGCGCAACTGCTGGCCCACTGTCACAGCGCCACGCGCCAGCCCTGAGCCAGCCGCCTCTCCCGCAGGATCGGCTTCAGCCGCGATAGCCATGTCACCGCCGGCTGCGCGCCGTGTTCAGAGCACCAGACACGCGGGTTGCACCCGCCCTACCGCGCCCTCGCCTCAGCTACCGATCACCCCACCATCCAGCTTGGTGATCAGCAGCGTGGTCGAGCGCGGGCGGGTCTTGCCGTCGCTGGCCGGGAAGCTGATGCCGGGGTGCTGGATGTTCGCCCACATGGCCTTGCCGTCCGGGCTCCAGGCCAGGCCGGTGACTTCGCAGCCGCGCGGGCCGACCAGGAAGCGGCGTACTTCGCGGGTGGCCGGGTCGGCGCAGAGCAGCTGGTTGCAGCCCATGGCCTGCATCGGCGCTTCGCTGTCGTCGTAGTCGGTCTGGATCCACAGGCGCCCGGCGGCATCGAAGGCCAGGCCGTCCGGCGAGGAGAACAGGTCGCCATTGATGGTGCCGGTGAGGTTGACCGGTACTGGCTGGCCATCCTGGCCCTTGGCACCCCGATTCTCGCCGGCCAGCAGGAACAGCTCCCAGGTGAAGGCGGTGGCGGTCGGGTCGGCGTTCTGTTCGTTGAAGCGCAGCACCTGGCCGTGCAGGTTCTGCGGGCGCGGGTTGGCCTTGTCGGTGGGCTGCTTGGCACCACGGCCGTCGTTGTTGGTCAGGGCCACGTAGACCTCGCGGGTCTTGGGATGCACGGCGGCCCACTCGGGGCGGTCCATCGGCGTGGCGCCGGCGCGGTCGGCAGCGGCGCGGGCGTTGAGCAACACCTCGGCCTGATCGGCGAAGCCGTTGTCCACGGTCAGACCGTTCTGCCCATGCACCAGCGCCAGCCACTGGCCGCTGCCATCGGCGTCGAAGCGCGCAACGTACAGGGTGCCCTGATCCAGCAGGTCGCGGTTGGCCTGGGGCTGGGAAGCGTCGAAGCGCCCGGCGGGGACGAACTTGTAGACGTACTCGCCCTTGGCGTCATCGCCGGAGTAGAAGGCCATGCGCCCGTCCGCGCCCAGGCTCAGCGCCGCGCACTCACGCCCGATGCGACCGAAGGCGGTGCGCTTGATCGGCTGCGCCTTGGGGTCGAACGGATCGATCTCGACCACCCAGCCGAAGCGGTGCGGCTCGTTGACGTGGCCGCCATGGGCCTGGTCGGCATAGGGCGTGGCGTCGAAGCGCGGGTCGGCGGTTTCCCAGGCGTAGTTCTTGCTCGTGCCTTCCTTGGCCAGGCCGTAGCGTTTGTGCGAAACCCTGGCCTCGTAATCTTGTTTATCGCGGTTGATGAAGTAGTTGTGCCAGTTCTCCTCGCAGGTGAGGAAGGTGCCCCAGGGCGTGACGCCGGTGGCGCAGTTGTTGAGGGTGCCGAACACTTCCAGGCCACTGGGGTCGCTGACGGTTTTCATCACGTCGAGCCCGGCCAGCGGGCCGGCGATGCGCATGGCGGTGAGCATGCTGATGCGGCGGTTGTAGGGCGAGTCCATGACCCGCTGCCAGTGGCCGTCGGCGCCCTTTTTCACCTCGATCACCGAAACGCCGTGGGCGGCCTGTTCCTTGCGCACCTCGGCCAGCGGCCGTGGTTTGGTCTGGTCGATCTGCCCGGACGGGTGCAGCGGCGGGTTGACGTATTCGTGGTTCATCACCAGCAGGCCGCGCTCGGTTTCGCCGGGGAAGGCGAAGAAGTCCATGCCGTCGTGGTTGTCCCCGGCCTGCTTGAGCTGGGCCTGCCAGTCGTCGCTGGCGTCCGGGTTCCAGGCCGGCGCGCCGGCTTCCACCGGATCGCCCCAGGAAAAGAACGGCACGGCGCGGTAGCCCTCGGCCACCAGCACGCGGTCGAACTGCGGGTCGATCTGCACTGGCACGCCCTGGAAGCCGAGCAGCGGGCTGGCGCCGGCCTTGCTGCAGGCGCTGATGCCGCCGGCGAAGAAGCCGAGGGCGGCGAGGCTCAGGCCGCCCTTGAGCACGTTGCGCCGCGCCGGGTTGATCAGCTCGGCCAGCGGCGGGTTGGCGCTGGGGTTGATGGCGATGTCGTCGTGGGCTTCCAGGCTGGCGTGGAAGTGGCTGTGCTCGTGGCTCATCACGGGGTCTCGATCTTGACGGAGGTGGGGTTGTCCCGGATTGCATCCGGGCTACGGATCGGTGTTGTCTGCTGCCCTCTCCCCGGCCCTCCCCCATAAATGGGAGAGGGGGTTGTCCGGGCGGGGCGGGGTTTATTCGATGCGGTAGTGGAAGGTGTTCTTCACCCCTTCCACGGCCACCGCCTGGCCATCGACGATGCGTGGCTGGTAGCGGAAGCTTTTAGCGGCGGAAAGTGACGGGCGAATGAACAGCGGGTGGCAGTCGCCCACCACCTGCGGGTTCTCCACCCGGCCTTGCGGGTTGACCCGGTAGCTGACGGTGCAGTCGCCCTGGATGCCCTTGTCGAGGGCGCGTTCCGGGTAATCCGGCGCGTCCTTGGCAATCGGCAGGTACTGGCGGCTGGCGGCTGCCGCGGCTTCGACCTGACGGGCGCGCTCGGCGGCCTGGGCCTGCTGTTCGGCCAGACGTTGCTGCTGCGCTTGCGCCTCGGCTTCGCGACGCTGCTGCTCCAGCCGTTGCTGCTCGATACGCTGCTGTTCCTGGCGCTGCTCATCGCGCTTCTGCTCCTCGACCCGCTTACGCGCCAGGGCGGCCTGTTCCAGCTTCTGCTGCTGAATGCGCGGATCAGGCTTAGGCGCTTCAACCGGCTTGACTGGCTCCAGCGGCACCGGCGGCGCAACAACCATTTCGGGCTGTGGCGGCGCGGGGGGAGCCGGCGGCGCCAGGCTGATCAGGCGGGTGGTCAGGGTGCGCACCTGCGGTGGCTCGGGCGTAGTGTCCGGCCAGTGAAACAGCAGCAGGCCCAGCACCAGCGCATGCAGACCGACTGCCACCACGGCCGCACCGGCATTGCGCAGCCAGGCGGGGCTGGGCAGCGCCGGCAGGGCCAGGCTGGGCGCGGGCATCAGCGCGCTGCTCATTGCGGCGCCTCGGTGATCAGGCCGAGGTTGCTCACTCCGCCCTGCTGCAGCGCGGCCATGCCGGCCACCACCGTGGCGTAGTCGGCGCCGCCGTCGGCGCGGATATACACCTGGGTGTCGCCATGGGCGGCGATCAGCGCGCCGACCTTGCTGCGCATCTCCTCCAGGTTCACCGCGCTGTCGGTCTGGCTCTGGGTATCCAGCTCGCTGCCGAGGTTCCAGTAGTAGCTGCCATCGACCTTGACCGAGAGGGTCAGCACCCGCTGCTGGCTATCGGTCGGCAGCGCTTCGGCGGCGACCTTGGGCAGCTCGACCTTGACTCCCTGGGTGAGCATCGGCGCGGTGACCATAAAGATCACCAGCAGCACCAGCATCACGTCGATATAGGGCACCACGTTCATCTCGGCCTTGGGGCCGTGCTTGTTCTGCGGCTTGCGCATGGGGCTCTCCTCAGGCGGCCTGGGCGATGCCCGGCGCGGCCTGCAGCTTGCGATGCAAACGCGCCTGCAGTTCGTTGCCGAAGGCGTAGAAGCGCGTGCTGAGGGTGGCCACGCGGGCGGCGAAGCGGTTGTAGGCGATCACCGCGGGGATCGCCGCGAACAGGCCGATGGCGGTGGCGATCAGCGCCTCGGCGATGCCCGGCGCGACGGTGCTGAGGGTCGCCTGCTGTACCTGGGACAGACCGATGAAGGAATTCATGATCCCCCACACGGTGCCGAACAGGCCGATATAGGGGCTGACCGAGCCGACCGTGGCGAGGAACGGCAGGCCCTTCTCCAGGCGCTCTTCCTGCTCGGATATAGCCACCAGCAGGCTGCGCTCGACGCCGTCGATCACCGCCTCGCCGCTGATACCGGGCTCGCGTTTGAGGTGGGCAAATTCGTTGTAGCCGGCACGGAAGATCTGCTCCAGCGCGGCATCGCTGTCGATGCTGTCGCCGCCTTCGCGGTACAGCGCGGCGAGGTCGCCCTGCTGGCGGAAGCGCTTCTGGAAATCCTTCAGCAGGCGTTCGCTGCGGCCCAGCAGCAGGCTGCGCTGGACGATCAGGTACCAGCTGGCCAGCGAGGCGCCGAGCAGGATGAGCATGACCAGTTTGACCAGCAGGCTGGCGTCGCCGATCAGGCTCCAGACGGTCATCTGTTCGAGGGTGGGGTGCATGGTGGGGCTCCTGTATTTCGGCACGGGCCAATGGCTGGCCGGTGGTTTCTCCCCTCTCCCCGGTCCTCTCCCGCAAGCGGGAGAGGGGCAACGGCGGCGCGGAGTCTGGGGTTATTCGATTACGTTGCGGTTACCGGCTGATGACAGCGCTTTTTTGTAGGAGCCAGCTTGCTGGCGATCAGTACCCGACCGGAGTCACGGAGGATCGCCAGCAAGCTGGCTCCTACGGAGAACGGTATCAGTCCAGGCTCAGCGTCCGGGCTACCTCGCTCCAGGGCACCAGCTTGAAGTTCTGCGTCTGCTCGGGCATGCGCTTGCGGCCGTCCTGCACCACCAGCATGCCGTCGCTCCAGGGGCCGCCGAGGTTGGCGGCGCTGACCTCCAGGCCGTCGGTCTCGGAGGCGCCGTCGATGCCCAGGGCGCCGTTGAGGCCGACGCGGAAGGCGCCCTTGAGCGCATAGGGCGGCTCGGCATCGAGCACCACGTAGCTGTCGTTGCCCTGGCTGGAGATCACCAGGTAGTCCTGCGCGCCGGCTTGGTACAGGCCGAGGCCCTCGACATCGGCCTTGAGCACCTCGCCCACCGCCAGCACGCTGACCAGCTCGGCCGGCGCATCGGCGCGGGCATCCACGGCCCACACGCCGGCGTCTTCCTCGCCTAGGAACAGGCGCTGACGCTGGTCGTCGGCGACGCAGCCCTCGGGCTGGCTGTCCACCGCGAAACGCCGTACCAGCTCGCCCTTGATCTCACCGCTAGCGCCGTCCAGGCGGTACTGCAGGAAGCTGCCATCCTTGCCGTTGGCGAAGGCATACAGCTCGCCGGGCGCCGGCTGGAACAGACAGATGCCGTAGATTTCCTTGATCGGCGTGCGGATCTCGCCAGACTCGCGCAGCTCGCCGCTGACCCGGTCGATGGCGAACAGGTGGATGCTGTCGTGGTCGCGGTTGCTGGCTACGGCCAGGTCGACCTGAGTGCCGCCGAGGTCGAAACCGGCGCGCACATCGACGTTATTCAGACGGCCGACCGGCAGTTCCTGCAGCAGCCTGCCGTCCAGGTCGTAGGCCAGCAGGCCCTGCTTCTTGTTGGTGCCGAGCACGCGCGACAGCGCCGGCTGCTCGGGGTGCACCCAGATTGCCGGGTCATCGGCGGCGTCGCCGTGGCGACCGACTGGCTCGCTCTGGCGCAGGGCCGGGATACTCGGCAACACCGGTGGCAGCTCAACGGCGACAGGCTGCCAGTTCAGTTCGCCCTGGTAGAAGCGCCCGGCGCCGTCGTCCTGCACCAGCAGTTCCAAACCTTTTTCGGAACTGCGCACGGCCAGGCGCTCGGGCTCATCCAGGCCCTTCAGCGGCAGGCTGGAGACGTGCTGCCAGGCTTCATCCTGCTGCTGGTAGAGGTTCAGCTCGGCGGCGCCGGGGTCCAGGCCCAGCAGGCCGCCCGGCACGCTGACCATGGCCCCGGCGCTGTCCTTGAGATTGCCGAATGGCGCGCGGATATCCACCGGCACGCGGCTGGCGTCGGCTTCCGGATGAGCCGGGTAGGCCCACAGGCCGACGTTCTCCTCGTTGACGAACAGCCGGTTGCCGGCGTCGTCGGCCTGGCAGTATTCGGCCTGCGGCGGCAGCGGCAGGCCGCGCACGCGCTGGGCCTCGGTGTTCAACTGGTTGCCGGCGCCGACCAGCCACTGCTCGCCCTGGCCGTCTTCGCCGATCAGGAACAGATAGAGGTTGGCCGCGTCGTCGCGGTACAGGCACAGGCCGCTGATGGCGTAGTCACGCACCGGCAGCAGCTGTGGGCGGCTCCACTGCTTGCCGGCGGTATCCAGGCTGACCAGGGCGGCCTGCTGGGTGGCGTTATCCAGGCTGGCGACGATCAGCTGCTGGCCGGCGCTGCGACTGTCCAGGCCGGAATAGGAACCGGGCAAGCGCGCCAGCTCGGCGCCCTCGCCATCGAGCAGGAGCAGGCCGTTGCGCTCGCTGGCGGCGATGCGCAGGTCGGCGCCGCCACTCAGCTCGGCGGGGACGAAGCGCAGGTCTTCAGCCTTGACCTTGGCCGAGGCGCCCCAAGGGCTGAGGGCCAGGCTCGGGCTGGCGGCGGAGGCCAGTGGCGGCAGCTGGTCGCAACCGGCCAGGGCCAGGCTGGCGAGCAGCAGGGTACGGGTGAACAGCGGATTCATGCGGTGAGATGTCCTTGTAGCGAAGCGTGTGGGCGCAGTAACGGCTCGGGGCAAGGGGCGGCGCCGGCCCTCTCCCCACGCCCTCTCCCGCAAGCGGGAGAGGGGGCTGACCGCGCATCGGTGCAAGACCTCGCGAGCTAGAGCCAGGCTAGGCGGAAGCGGCCGAGGGAGCGGAATTTACGAGTTGTAAATGAGCATCCCGAGGCCGGTTCCAACGACGCATGGCCGACGCGCAGCAGGTCGTTTCTATTCACAGATTTGTGTAGGTCAGGCCGAGCTTGTAGGTGGGGCCGTACTCTTCGTACTGGGCGTTGTAACCACGGCTGCCGGTGTAGACGTAGTAGCTCTCGTCGGTAAGGTTCTGCGCCTCGAACTTGAGCTGCAGACCCTTGGTCAGGAAGTAGCCGGCGCTGAAGTCGACGAAGGTCTGGTCGTCCACATAGAGGTCGTGGGCCTTATCGGTGATGCTCGCCACTTCGTAGAGGTATTCCGACTTGTAGTTGGCCGACAGGCGCAGGCTGAGCTTGTCGTCTTCCCAGCCAAGCATCAGGTTGCCGACCGTCTCGGACTGGTTGGGCAGGTCGATGTCGCGCTCGCGGAACGTGCCGCTGTCAGCGTCGAAACCGCTGATGCTGGCGTCGGAGCGGCTGAAAGTGGCGTTGGCGCCCAGCAGCAGGCCGTTCCACGGCGCCGGCAGCCAGTCAAACTTCTGCGAGTAGGCCAGCTCAAGACCGTACAGGTCGGCGCTGTCGCCGTTGGCGAAGGTGTTGGCCTCGGCGAAGTCGAGCCATTCGCCGGTGCCGGCCAGATCGCTGTTGTAGACGAAGTTGTCGATGTCCTTGTAGAACACGAAGGCCGAGACCACGCCAGCGCGGCCCAGGTAGTGCTCGATGCCGAGGTCGAAGTTGCTCGACTCCAGCGGATCGAGGGTCGGGTTGCCGAAGCTGGCCTCGTCGCCGTCGATAACGAAGCCCGGCGCCAGCTGGCCGAAGGTCGGCCGCACCACGCTGTTGGTCCAGGCGGCGCGCAGCTGGGTGTCCGGGTTCAGCTGGTAGCGCGCGTGCAGGCCGGGCAGCCAGTGGTCGTAGTCGCTATCGGCTTCGATCGACTCGAACTCGCCATCGCGGATGCCAGTGCCCTTGGCCGTGAACTCGGTGCCCTCGTAGCGCAGGCCGGCGATGATGCGCAGGTCGTCGATGTCGACGGTGTTCATCAGGTAGGCGGCGTCGATGTCTTCGCTCATGTCGAAGTCGTTGACCCGCGACTCTTCCTCGTTGAAGAACTCGCTGCGATCCAGGTCGCCGAGCAGGCTCTCGATGTTGTCGGCGGACAGGCCGGGGCCGAAGTGGCCGAGACCGTAGTCGACCTCGCCCTTGGTGAAGTTGGCCATGCTCAGCTGCTCGTCGCTGAAGCCGAAATCGCCGAAGTCTTCGTAGGTCCAGATCTGGGTGTCGTTGTCCTTGTCGCGGCGGCTGAGCTTGCCGCCGAACTTGGCCTGGGCGGCGTGACCGGCCAGCTCGTAGTCGCGGGCCAGGTCGAGCTTGATGTTCTTCTCGGTGTCGGTGGTGTCTTCCTCGGCCCACTCCACTTCGTCGAGGCTGAAGTTGGCCGGGTCGGAGAATTCGCTGCCAATGTTCAGGTGCGGCTTCTTGCTGTCGTTGAAGCCGACATCGGCGAAGTCGTCATTGCCGGCGAAGGTGGCGCCGGCGATATGCCCCGGCGTGTCCTGGCTGGACTGGCTGTAGCCGGCCTGGGCATTGAGGGTCCACTGGCCCATCAGGCGCTCGCCGCCGAGCACATAGGACTGCACTTCCTGGGTCTCCTCACGGTCCTTCAGCTCGCGCCAGCCTTCGGCATCGCCGCTCTCGCCCGGCAACTGGGCATCGGCGAATTCGACGCCGGCGGCGTTGCGCGTTTCGGTGTCCTTGAAGCGGCTGTACAGGGTGCGCAGGTAGTAGCTGCTGTAGTCGTCGGCCTGGTAGTCGAAGTTCAGGCCCAGGCCGCTGCGCTCGCGAGTGATTTCGTAGTCGCGCTGCTCCAGGCTTTCCAGCCGGGCGCCGTCTTCGAAGTCCCAGGCGCCGCCGGTTTCCACGTTGTCCGAGCCGAAGTCGCGCTCCTGCCAGCTCATGGCCGCGGCTATACCGAAGTTGTCGGTACCGTCGCCGAGGCTGAAGCGATCACTCACCGCGCCGGAGAATTTCGGGCTGGTCTCGCCGGTGTTGTCGTCGTAGCTGGCTTCCGTGCTGCCGGTATAGAACAGGCCCTTGTGGTCGAAGGCCGAGAGGCTTTCCACCTCGATGCTGCCGCCCAGGGAGTTGGCGTCCATGTCCGGGGTCAGGGTCTTGACCACGGTCAGCGACTGCACCAGCTCGGCCGGCAGCACGTCGAGGGCCACCGCGCGACGGTCGCTCTCCGGCGAAGGCACCAGGGTGCCGTTGATGCTCACACTGTTGAGGTCCGGGCCAAGGCCACGCACGCTGACGAAGCGGCCTTCGCCCTGGTCGCGCTCGACCGACACGCCCGGCAGGCGCTGCAGCGCCTCGGCGGCGTTCTCGTCCGGCAGCTGGGCCACGCCGTCGGCGTGCACCACGCTTTCCACGCTATCGGAACGGCGCTGCTCCTTCAGCGACAGGTCCATGCTGGCGGCCTGGCCGACCACATTGACGTGCTCCACGGCTGCCTCATCGGCCGCCCACAGCGGTGTGGTGGCGATGGCCAGCGCCAGGGCGCTGATATGGAAACCTGCCCGGCGGGCAGTAAGACGACGCTTGTGCATGCTGATCTCCCCAAGAAATCCGTTGCAGCCGGAACCGCTGCCCGGCGACTTGGGGCGCAAGCTAGGAGTGGGGCATGACGGTTGCGTGACAGACCGGTGGTGCAGGGCCGGAATCACGGGGCTTGGCCACTGCGATGCGGGTGCTTTGAGCTGAATTGACCCGAGCGCGGGGAAACTCCGGGCGCAATTCGTAGGGCGGGTGCAACACGCGTTGGCCCGATTCGCGGGTTTCACCCGCCCTACGCGATTCGACAGCCTGGGCGCCGGAAAAATAATCCGCATACGGCCTGAGCCAATCCGACCTCCCCCGCTGCAACCATTCCGTCACATGGCTCTGTTCTGCTGGCCGCGACCACCGTTTCGCGGAGCCTGCGCGGCCATGCCCTCCCTGTTCAAACTGCACCGCCTGAAACTCGCCGGCCTGCTGCTGGCAGCCAACCTCGGCCTGCTCCTGCATCTGGCCGCCGGCGAGCTCAAGCCGCTGGCCCAGTGGGTGTGGCTGGATATCCTCGGCGAAGGCGGCTCGGCACTGCTGTGCCTGGTCTGGCTCGGCCTGGTGCTGAAGAGCCGGCCGGCCGGGCGGGTGACCAATTTCCTCGCCCTCGGCCTGGGCCTGGTGTTCTTCTCCTGGTGGGTGGACGCGCTCGACGAGTTCATCCAGATCGCCGATGCGATCGGCTGGGACAACTGGCTGGAGTCGGCGCCGATGCCGCTCGGCCTGGTCCTGCTGACCTTCGGCCTGTACCACTGGCACCACGAGCAGCTGGCGATCAGCGCGCAGATGGAGAAGCGCGAGCGGCTGTTCCGCGAGCACCGCCTGTTCGACAAGCTCACCCCGCTGGGCGCCGCCGACTACCTGCGCCTGCAACTGGAGCAGAGCCTGGCCCTGGCCCGTGCTGAGCAGCAGGCGCTGTCGCTGGTGATCGTCGATCTGGATGACTTCAGCGCGATCAACCGCCTGTACGGCCACGCTGAGGGCGACCGCGTGCTGCAGGCGCTGACCCAGCTGCTTTTGCTCAACCTGCGCCGCCAGGACCTGCTCTGCCGCCTGGCCGGCGACCGTTTCGTGGTGCTGCTGCCGCATACCGGCGAGCGCCAGGCGCGTCAGCTGGCCGAGGAGCTGCAGGCGGCTGTGGCGCACCTGGCGCACAAGACCGGCCAGCACGGCGAGCGCCTGCAACTGCGCGCCACGACCGCCTCGGTGATGGCCCTGCAGGACGATGCGCAGAGCCTGCTGCAACGGCTCAATCTGGCACTGGCCAAGGCCAAGCAGCCGCCCTACGCCTGCAGCGCCTGAGGCCGCGGCCATGACCCTGAAGACCGACTGGTACGAGCGCGACAGCCGCTTCATCCCCGGCCACTGGCAACCGGCAGTGCTGCTCGACCTGGCCCTGTCGCGCGGGATCGACAGCCACCGCCTGCTGCGCGGCAGCGGGCTGTTCCACGAGGACATCCTCAGCGGCCAGGCGCGCCTCAGCCCGCAGCAGTTCCTCTGCCTGATCGACAACAGCCGGCGCCTGCTGGATGCCGACGACAGCAGCTTCCTGTTCGGCCAGCGCCTGCTGCCCGGCCACTACGGCGCCGCCAGCCATGCCCTGCAGCAGGCGGCGAACCTGCAGCAGGCGCTGGATATCCTCGGCCGTCAGCGCGCCCTGCTCAGCCCGCTGCTCAGCCCGCGCCTGCTGCTGGATGAACGCCACGCGCATATCTATTGGCTGGACAGCTGCGGCGCCGGCGCCCAGCAGCGCTTCCTGCTGGAAGCGAGCATGACCGCACTGGTCGGCATGAGCCGCTGGCTGGCCGGCGAGCGCTTGCCCTGGCGCGCCAGCTTCAGCCATGCGCAGCCGCGCTACGTCGAACAGTACTGGGTGCACCTGGGCGAGAACGTGCAGTTCGCCGCGCCGGTGGATGTGCTGAGCATTCCCCGTGAATACCTGCATCGCCCCTGGCCGGGCGCCTCGGCCATCGCCGGCCAGGTGGCGCAGCAGGACAGCGAATGCCAGCTGGCGGCGCTGGGCTTTCGCGCCAGCCTGCTCGACCGCCTGTATGGCCACCTGCTCGCGCATATCCGCGAGCCGCTGCAGCTGGAGGGCGTGGCCCAGGCCTTCGGCATGAGCCCCTCGACCCTCAAGCGCAAGCTGCAGAAGCACGACAGCCACTTCCAGGAACAGCTCGACCTGGCGCGCAAGCACATGGCGCTGTACCTCTATCGGGTCAAGGGCTACAGCAACGAGGAGGTGGCGAGCTACCTGCAGTTCCACGACGCCACCAACTTCCGCCGCTCGTTCAAGCGCTGGACAGGCCTGGCACCGAGTGCCCTGCGGCAGTTGCT
This sequence comes from Pseudomonas campi, assembly GCF_013200955.2. Taxonomy (NCBI): domain Bacteria; kingdom Pseudomonadati; phylum Pseudomonadota; class Gammaproteobacteria; order Pseudomonadales; family Pseudomonadaceae; genus Aquipseudomonas; species Aquipseudomonas campi. The sequence goes on along the minus strand of NZ_CP053697.2, from coordinate 457,260 downwards.
GGAGGGGCTGGGTTAGAACCTGATCACTGTCTTGCGGGACAGGCTGTGACCCTGGCTGATCGGTGGAAAACGCTGCGCGGTTTTCCACCCTACGCGGGTTCACATGCTTTGTAGGGTGGATAACGCTTTGCTTATCCACCATTGCGGCGCACGCGGGTGGCCAGCAAAACACCCGGACGCAGAAAAAGAAAAACCCCGCTGGTGCGGGGTTCTGCAGACTGGTACCTGACTTCCTTGGTCGACTCGCCATCCTGGCAAGCAATCCTACGAATCCGTGTTGTTTTGCTGCGCTTCCTGCGCGTCGTCCTTGGTGGGCAGATTAAACAGCTGTTCGAACCGCCACCAGCCGCGATTGCCAGCACGCCCTGTAAGCCATGACTTACACGGCCGCCCGGCAGGAAGTGGTTCACAAATTCGCCGCGCCCGTTATCATCGCGCGCCCAACCTTGTGCGCTAAGCGCCTGTGACCCTGCCGATGAAACCTCAACTGATCGCCGCCGCGGAAATCGACCGCGTGGAAACCTGGAGCAAGTACAACAGGGATATGTGCACCAGCTGCATGTCCACCTGCTGCACCATGCCGGTGGAAGTGCGCATCGTCGACCTGATCCGCATCGGCCTGGTCGACGAGTTCGAGCGTGGCGAGCCGCCGAAGAACATCGCCAAGCGCCTGCAGAAGGACGGCATGATCGAGCGCTTCAACGCCAAGTCGGGCATCTTCACCCTGACCCGCATGAGCAACAACGATTGCATGTACCTGGATCGCAAGACGCGCCTGTGCACCATCTACGAGAAGCGCCCGGACACCTGCCGCAACCACCCGCGCGTGGGTCCGCGTCCCGGCTACTGCGCCTGGCGGCCGAAGACCCAGGCCTGAAGATGGCCGCGGGTGCAATGCCCGCGCCTCAACGCGGTTGGTGATCGAAACGGCAACAGGCCCTAGCCGGCCGTTGCCCAACCACAGGCCAAATTCAGCCCGCCCGCCTCTTCTGCCGCGCACAACACGCCCGCATTTCCCGGCCTCACGCCGCGCCTGCCAGCAAACCTGGCGGATTCCCGCCAACGCTCGCGGCGAATCTGGCGAAAACCCGCCAACAACCCTCCAGCCTCAGCCGGCAAACCGCTCTAAATCGGCACTTCCCGAGCGCAGCACACCTGGCATCCGGGTTGCTATGACTGTTGCCTGCACCCACGCCCCTGCTCTGCGGAGCCGACTACAGTGAAATGGAGTTGCGGCGCAGCGGTGCGCGTCACCCCTAACAATCACAACAAAGGAATCACCCGCATGTTCAAGCAGACTGCCATGGCGCTCGCCTGCGCCTTGTCCTTCGGCATCGCCGGCCTGACCCAGGCCGCCGAACCGATCGTCATCAAGTTCGCCCACGTGGTCGCCGACAGCACGCCGAAAGGCCAGGGCGCCCTGCTGTTCAAGAAACTCGCCGAGGAGCGCCTGGCCGGCAAGGTCGAGGTCGAGGTCTACCCCAACTCCTCGCTGTTCGGTGACGGCAAGGAAATGGAAGCCCTGCTGCTCGGCGACGTGCAGATGATTGCCCCGTCGCTGGCCAAGTTCGAGCAGTACACCAAGCAGCTGCAGATCTTCGACCTGCCGTTCCTGTTCGACGACATGGCCGCGGTCGACCGCTTCCAGCACAGCGCCGAAGGGCAGAAACTGCTGACCTCCATGGAAGGCAAGGGCATCACCGGCCTGAGCTATTGGCACAACGGCCTCAAGCAGCTGTCGGCCAACAAGCAACTGCTGCTGCCCAAGGATGCCCGCGGCCTGAAGTTCCGCGTGCAGGCTTCCGCCGTGCTCGAAGAGCAGTTCAAGGCAGTGCGCGCCAACCCGCGCAAGATGAGCTTCGCCGAGGTCTACCAGGGCCTGCAGACCGGCGTGGTCAACGGTGCCGAGAACCCCTACTCGAACATCTACAGCCAGAAGATGCATGAGGTGCAGCCGTACATCACCGAGTCCAACCACGGCCTGCTGGACTACATGGTGATCACCAACACCAAGTTCTGGAGTGGCCTGCCGGAAGACGTGCGCAGCGAGCTGAGCAGCATCATGGCCGAGGTCACCGTCGAGGTGAACAAGCAGGCCGATGCCCTCAACCAGGGTGACAAGCAGCGCATCCTCGACGCCAAGACCAGCGAGATCACCGTGCTCAACGCCGAGCAGCGGGCGGCCTGGCGCGATGCCATGAAGCCGGTGTGGCAGAAGTTCGAAGGCGAGATCGGCACCGACCTGATCAAGGCCGCCGAAGCCGCCAACCAGGCGCAGTGACCCGTACCCCGCAGCCGCCCTCCCGGCGGTTGCGGCCTGCCGTTTCAGCCATCGGGAGATGCCATCCATGAACGCCTTGCGGCGCGTCTGGGATCACTTCGAGGAAGGCTTCATCGCCTTCCTGCTGGGAGCCATGACGCTGGTGACCTTCGTCTACGTCATCCTCAACAACCTCTACACCCTGTTCTACAACCTGGCCGACCGCTGGCCGGCTGCCAGCGATCTGCTGTTCAGCATCGGCGACGCCATCCTCGCCGGTGCCCAGGCGATGACCTGGAGCAACGCGCTGAGCAAGGCGCTGTTCGCCTGGCTGATCTTCTTCGGCCTGTCCTACGGCGTGCGCACGGCCGGGCATATCGGCGTCGATGCGCTGGTCAAGCTGGCCTCCAAACCGGTCCAGCGCATCATCGGGGTGATCGCCTGCCTGTGCTGCCTGGTCTACGCCGGGCTGCTCAGCGTGGCCAGCTTCGGCTGGATCCAGACCCTGTTCACCGCCGCCATCGGCGCCGAAGACCTCGGTCACTACGGCGTGATGCAGTGGCATATCGGCCTGATCGTGCCGGTTGGTTTCGCCCTGGTGTTCATTCGCTTCGCCGAGGTGCTGGTGCGCATCCTGCGCGGCCAGCAGACCGGCCTGGGTCTGGCCGACGAGGCCGCCGAAGCGGTGAAACTGAGCGAACACGAGGAGCACAAGCCATGACCGTCCTGTTCCTCTTTCTGCTGTTGTTTCTGCTGATGTTCATCGGTGTGCCGATAGCCATTTCCCTCGGCCTGGCCGGCTCGTTCACCATCATCCTGTTCAGCCAGGACTCGGTGCGCTCGCTGGCGATCAAGCTGTTCGAGACCAGCGAGCACTACACCCTGCTGGCCATTCCGTTCTTCCTCCTGGCCGGTGCGTTCATGACCACCGGCGGCGTGGCGCGCCGGCTGATCGACTTCGCCAACGCCTGCGTCGGGCATATCCGTGGCGGCCTGGCGATTGCCGCAGTACTGGCCTGCATGCTGTTCGCCGCGTTGTCCGGTTCGTCGCCGGCCACGGTGGCGGCGGTCGGCTCCATCGCCATCGCCGGCATGGTCCGCTCCGGCTACCCGCAGGCGTTCGGCGCCGGCATCGTGTGCAACGCCGGCACCCTGGGCATCCTGATTCCGCCAAGCATCGTCATGGTGGTGTACGCCGCCGCCACCGAAACCTCGGTGGGCAAGCTGTTCATGGCCGGCGTGATCCCGGGCGTGCTGCTCGGTCTGACGCTGATGGTGGCGATCTACATCGTCGCAGTGAAGAAGAACCTGCCGGCGCTGCCGCGGGCGACCTTCCGCGAATGGCTGGGCGCCGCACGCAAAGCGGTGTGGGGCCTGCTGCTGATGGTGATCATCCTCGGCGGTATCTACTCCGGCATGTTCACGCCCACCGAAGCCGCCGCCGTGGCCGCCATCTACTCGGCCTTCATCGCCCTGTTCGTGTACAAGGACATGCGCGTGCGCGAGGTGCCGAGGGTGCTGGTGGAGTCGGCCAAGCTGTCGATCATGCTGATGTTCATCATCGCCAACGCCATGCTGTTCGCCCATGTGCTGACCACCGAGCAGCTGCCGCAGCAGATCACCGCCTGGGTGATCGAGGCCGGCCTGACCCCGGTGATGTTCCTGCTGGTGGTGAACATCGTGCTGCTGATCGCCGGCGCCTTCATGGAGCCTTCGGCGATCATCCTGATCCTCGCACCGATCCTCTTCCCGATTGCCATGAAGCTGGGCATCGACCCGATCCACCTGGGCATCATCATGGTGGTCAACCTGGAGATCGGCCTGGTCACCCCGCCAGTGGGGCTGAACCTGTTCGTCACCTCCGCGGTGACCGGCATGCCGCTGACTGCCACCATCCGCGCCGCCATGCCCTGGCTGATGCTGCTGCTGGCGTTCCTGGTGCTGGTGACCTACGTGCCGTGGATCTCCCTGGCGCTGCCAACCTGGCTGGGCATGAACTGACGCCCGGCAGCGCAAACCGACTGACGCAACTTTTGCCCGGCCTAGTGCCGGGCTTTTTATGCCGCAAAGCCCAGGCACCATGCTCCGGTAGACACGCCGCCCCGGCTCTGCGTCAGGCCAGTGCCAAAACCTGCCCGGCCCGCTCTCGCCGCCCCAAAATGGTCTCCCTCAGCGGTCCGTACCACCGCTTTTTAATTCCTCTTTGTTATTTATTTAGTTCAAAAAGAAATAACGCCAAAAAATCGGCGTAAAAGTAACTATCTGTTTTTATAGATTTTTATAACAAATATTGGCCATTTGTTGCGTAACTTAGGACCGCCACCCCAGGCATTCACGCAACTGCAAAAAAATTGGCGCAGCCTTTGCACTTGTAACAGCGAACGTGACCGTGACTGTGAAGTAGCTCGCTTGGCATCGGCCCTCATAAAAAGGCCTAGCCCTGTTGCCTGTATCGGTAGATGCCGTCTGGCCGCAGAACGAAAAGCCCAATCGAGCTCAGTACGCCACTGAACTGCCGTGATCTGAACCAACGATCTACCTTCCAGGATGAGGGGTTAGGCAATGGCTACGGGTATCCACGCAGCAGGCCGCACAGGACCTGCCACAACGTCAGCGCACATCAGCGAAGCCAGGGCAGGCGAGCGTGCCGAACGACATCGCCGCATCGCCGGCCTCTCTACGCGAGCCCTGCGCAAGGCCGAGGGCTGAGTCATGCCCATTCAGCTTTCGAGCAGCGCCCAGGCGCTGTTCCAGGGACGACTGTGCGCCCGGTTTTTTGCCTGGGCCTGCCTGTTCGGCGTGCTGGCCACCTTCGCCGAACTGATTGACCCGCGCCTGCTCGACCCCTCGCACCGGCATTTCATCTTCCTGATCGGCGCCATCGGCATGTGGCGCTATGGCAATGCGGCCATGCACTACCTGCGCGGCATGTACTTCCTGCGCTGGCGCTTCCCGCGCATGCGCCGGGCGGTCGAGGCCATGGGCGAGGCCGCGTTGCCGTCGCAGATGTTCATGGTGGTGACCAGTTTCCGCATCCCCACCCACACCACCTTCAAGGTCTACCGCTCGGTGTTCCAGGAAGTGCAGCGCCTGCCGGTGCCGTGCACGGTGATCGCCTCGATCGTCGAGAAGGCCGACGAGAACTTCATCAAGCAGATCATGCGTGACGAGGTGCGCGGGCGTGACGACATCAAGCTGGTGATCATCCGCGCCCGTGGCACCGGCAAGCGCGATGGCCTGGCCCACGCCTTCCGCGCGCTGTCGCGGCAGATGCCACTGGAAGACGCGGTGGTCGGCGTGGTCGATGGCGACACCATGATGCTGCCCGGCTGCGTGGAGAACGCGGTGAAATTCTTCGCCTACCTGCCCAGCGTCGGCGGCATCACCACCAACGAATTCTGCGAGGTGGAAGGCGGCAAGCTGATGCGCGAGTGGCACGCCCTGCGCTTCGTCCAGCGCCACATCAACATGTGCTCGATGGCCCTGTCGCGGCGGGTACTGACCATGACCGGGCGGCTGTCGTTCTTCCGCGCCAGCGTGATGACCGAGCCGGGCTTTATCCAGGATGTCGAGGCCGACTTCCTCCAGCACTGGCGCCTGGGCCGCTTCCAGTTCCTCACCGGCGACGACAAGTCGTCCTGGTTCAGCCTGATGCGCGCTGGCTGGGACACCTTCTACGTGCCCGACAGCAACACCCTGACCGTGGAGCATCCACCAGACAGCAACTTCTTCCGCGCTACCCGCCAGCTGATGTTCCGCTGGTACGGCAACTCCCTGCGGCAGAACTTCCGCACCACCCGCCTGCTCGGGCTGCGGCATCTGGGGCTGTTCACTATGTATGTGCTCTACGACCAACGCGTGTCCATGTGGACCAGCCTGCTTGGCCTGGTGACCTCGGTCGCGGCCGGCCTGATGTTCGGCATCGAGTTCCTGCTGGTCTACCTGTTCTGGGTGCTGCTGTCGCGCACCCTGGTAACGCTGCTGTTGCTGTTCGCCGAGCACCCGGTCGACCCGCTGTACCCGCTGGTTCTCTATTACAACCAGATCGTTGGCTCGGCGATGAAGGTCTACGCCCTGTTCCACATGGATCAGCAGAGCTGGACCCGGCAGAAGACCACCCTCGATCGCAGTAGCGAGGGCTTCGACATGGCTCTCAACCGTTGGTCTTCGAAAACCATGCTGGCCTCCTCCATCGCCCTGTTCCTGGGTGCGGTGGCCATGCTGCTGACCCTTTCCCAACCCTGATCCGAGGCGAGTGCCCCATGACGAGCGCCATTTCCAGCCCTGCGGCAAACGTGGTCCATGAAGCGGTCGACGAGCGCCAGTATGTGCGCACCAAGATCCCCGCACGCGTGCTGCTGCACAGCGGCAGCGAAGACATCGAGTGCGAGATCGAGGACATCTCCCTCGGTGGCCTCGGCCTGCGCTGCCCGCGCGAACTCAAACCCGGCAGCCTGCACAACGCTTCGATCCAGCTCGACTTGCACAAGGTGGTGCTGAAGATCGACGCGCGGATCAAGGTGACCTCGCAGCAGGGCGAGGTGATCGGCGCCCAGTTCATCGACCTCGATGGGCAGAAGCGCGACATCCTGCGCTACATCATCAGCGCCTACATGTCCGGCGAGATCGCCGACGTCAACGGCCTGTTCAACGTGATGCAGCGGGAAAACTACATCAAGCAGCGCAAGCACAAGTTCGCCGCCGAACGCAGCCTACTGGAGCGCGTACAGGCCGTGCTCGGCAGCCTCCTGTACCTGCTTGCCGGCCTGCTTATCGCCGGGGTGCTGGCCTACAAGGCCTACCTGTTCTTCTTCCGCGTGCCGGCCACCCAGGCCATCGTCAGCGCCGACGCCCATGTCATCAGCATGCCGGAAAACGGCTATGTGAAATTCCTCGTGCCGGCCGGCACCGAGCGGGTCAAGGCCGGCCAGCCGATCGCCACGGTGTCCACCCAGCTGGCCACCAGCTTCACCACCCCGGCCGATCTCAAGGCCCTGGCCGACATCAGCCAGACCGACCTGCAGGCCCTGCTCGGCCGTTCGCTGATCGAAACCACCATCGCCAGCCCGTGCGACTGCTACCTGTACCTGCCGAAGAAGATGACCGACGGCTACGGCTACAAATTCGCCGAGCTGGTGCACCTGATCCCGGTCGAGGAAAACAGCCTGTTCGTCAGGGCCAGCTTCCCCTTCGACAAGCTCAAGGACCTGGGCGACATCGGCTCCATCGACCTGCAGGTGTTCGGCGTCGGCGAGAGCCTCAGCGGCACGGTGATCGGCTCGGCCCTCGACCCGCTGACCCAGGAACTGCTGCTGCAGATCAGCCCGGCCAAACCCTTGCCCGTGACGGCCTACCAGAAGCCAGTCGCGGTCGATCTGTTCAAGCGCCTGCTGTAGGACGACCAGGAGAACCGCAGCATGACCAGGACTTTGCCGCTCAGCCTACTGCTCGCCGCGCTGGCCGCCAGCTCCGCCCAGGCCGCCAGCCTGCAGCAGATCGAATACCGCCTGCACCAGGACCCGCAGGCCGATGTCGAGGCCGACCTGCGCCTGCTCGCCGGCCGTGGCGACCGCGCCTCCATGCAACTGCTGGCCGATGTGCTGGCCGGCTCGGCGGATCAGGCGCGCCAGCAGGAAGCCGTCGCGCTGTACCAGGCAGCCTTTGCCGATGGCCAGGGCCAGCTCGGCGCCCTGGTGGCCCTGGCCAACTTCAGCGAACGCCAGGCCAACGGCCTGGAGGCCCAGCGCGGCTTTTTCCAGGCGGCCGTGCAGCGCTTTCCGGCGACCCGCGATCCGAACAGCGTGCAGGTCAGCCTCGACCTGTTCCTGGTCTACCCCGAGCTGTATCAGCCGGCCCAGGTGCGCGAGCTGATCGCCCTGCACCAGCGCGCCTGCACCAGCACCTGCGCCGCCCCGCTGTACCGCGCGCGCCTGGCCGAACAGCAGGGCCAGCGTGCACTGGCCGACAACCTCTACCTCAGCGCCCTGCGCAGCGATGCGCGGGCGGTGGATCGCTACTACCAGTTCCTCGGCGAGCAGCAGGACGAACTGTTCCCGGCCCGGGTCAGCAGCCTGCTGGGGCAGATCGACCAGTTGCCGGTGGCGGTGGTGCAAGCCATCGGCAGCCTGCTCAGCGGCATTCCCCGCGAGCATGATCCGCAGGTCATGCAGTGGCTGGACAACGCCATCGCCCGCCACGCCGACCAGGCGCTGGTGTCCAAGGCCAGCTACATGATGTCGGCGCCGCAAACCTACAGCGCCGAGGAAGTCTTCGCCCTGATCGACCAGGTCGAGCTGACCCGCCCGCAGGAGGGCCGCGCCCTGCGCGCCTCGGCCTACATGGTGCGCGGCTGGAGCAGCCTCGACCCGTTCAAGGCACAGGACATCATCCAGGGCCTGCTGGCCGAGGGTTATCAGAACGCCTACCTCAACCTCGGCGAGCTCTACAGCATGGGCGGCCTGGATGAAGTCGATCAGGCCAAGGCCATCGAGACCTACCGCATCCTCGCCGCCCGCGGCGTGCCCTCGGCCTACTACCGCATCGCCACCCTCTACGGCGGTGGCAAAGGCATCTGCCACGACAAGGTCAAGGCCTACGCCTACGCCAAGATCGCCGTGGACGGCGGCGAACTGGGCGCGCGCAAGTTCCTCAAGGAACTGGAAGCGCAGATCAGCCAGGAGCAGCTGAGCCAGGCCCTGCAGGCGCGCAGCGGAATCATCCGCGAAATCGAGGCGGCGCTATGAAGCGATCCTTGCCCCTGCGCCACTACACGCCCTGGCTGCTGGCCCTGAGCATCGGCCCGGCGCTGGCCGCGGAAACGGAAAGCGTGGTCGGCGAACCGAGCAGCCTGCCCAGCCCCGAGGCGGCCGCCGCTACGCCCAGCCCCTTCGAGCTGGGCCACAAGCTCACCGTACAGGGTGGCTATGGCCCGGAAAACTCGCAGCCCGGCAATGACGACAAGGGCTTCTACGGCCTACGTTACGAACCTTCATTGAGCTGGCGTTCGAGCGAACCACAGTGGCCGAAATGGCAAGCCTTCGGTCGCGCCTGGCTCAACTACAACAGCTCCAGCCAGGCCAGCACCGGCCTGCAGGACGAGAACAGTCAGCAGATCGAATACTTCAGCGCCGAGCTGCGCGAGTTCTATGTGCGGCGCAACCTGCTCGGTGACGACCCGCGCTTCTCCCTCAGCCTGGGGCGCCAGCGCTACGCCGACCACTTCGGCATCTGGTGGGACGACAGCCTGGAGTCGCTGCGCCTGAACTTCGACGACACCTTCGCCCGTGGTTTCGTCGCCGTTGCCCAGCAATTGCACAGCTACAACAGCGACATCAAAGCGCTGGATGACAGCGAGCGCGACATCGCCTACGCCATGGGCGAATACGCCCTGCGCTGGAGCGGCGAGAATTGGGCCGGCGTGCGCCTGCTGTTGGAGCAGGACCATTCCGGGCGCGATGCGGATGACCCCAGCGACTTCGACGGCGCCCGCGCCGGGCTGTTTTTCCACGGTGATGCGCTGAGCGTCAGCCCGCTGTTCAGCGACTACCACCTGGAACTAGTGGCGCTCGACGGCGATGTCGAGCTGGCCAGCGGCGATGAACAGGACCGCAGCGGCTGGGCCGTGCTCGGCGAGATCGGCAAGCGCTTCCACGCCCTGCCCTGGACCCCGCGCCTGGCCCTGCATGGCGGCATCACCGACAAGCCGGACGCCAGCGACGACGGTTTCTACCTCAACGCCATCCAGTCCGACCGGGTGGCCAACCCCGACACCTACAGCAGCGGCCTGGTCAGTTCCTTCATCGGCGTCGACCTGCGCAACCTGGCCTATTACGGCATCGCCCTGGAAACCCAGCCGCAGCCGCGCCACCACCTCGACCTGCGCTTCAGCGACCTGTACCTGCGCGATGCCGACGGTGCCGTGCCGATCAGCCTGGGCGAGCCGGCCGAGCAGAACGGCAGTCGCTCCCTGGGGCAGACCCTGGACCTCAATTACTACTGGGAAATGTTCCCGCTCGCCCTGCAAGACAAGCACGTGCAAGTCAACGCGTTGTTCACCGCCAGCTATTTCCGGGCGGGGGATGCCATCGGCAACCTCGACAACGATTCCCAACTGTCGTTCGGCGTCGTACTGCGCTACTAACCCACATAGGTGTCGCCATGGTCTTTACCTCGAACATCTTCCTCTGCCTGTTTCTCCCGGTATTCCTGCTGGTCTACTACCTGGTGAAGGACAGCTGGCGCTCGCATGTCATCGTACTCGGCAGCTACATTTTCTACGCTTGGTGGCGCCCGGACTTCCTCCTGCTGTTCGTCGGCATTTCCTACTGGAACTACTGGTTCGGCATGCTGATCAAGCGGCGCGTCGACGGCGAAGACAAGCGCGCCGCATTCCGCCTGCTGTGCCTCGGCGTGGCCGGCAACCTGGCCGCACTGGGCTACTTCAAGTACGCCAACTTCGGCTTCGAGGTGCTCAACGACGTGTTGCAGCCGCTGGGGGTCAACACCTTCACCCTGGAACACATCATCCTGCCGCTGGGCATCTCCTTCTATGTGTTCCAGGCCATCAGCTACATCGTCGACATCTACCGCAAGGATGCCGAGCCGACGACCCGCTTCGTCGACTTCGCCGCCTTCATCGCCCTCTTCCCGCAACTGATCGCCGGGCCGATCCTGCGCTACAGCCTGATCGACAAGCAGCTCAAGCAACGCACCCACTCGCTGGAACTGTTCAGCCTCGGCGCGGCGCGCTTCATGCTCGGCTTCGTCAAGAAGGTGCTCATCGCCGACTCGCTGGCGCCCATGGGCACGGTGATTCTCGGCGAGTCGCAACCGCAGATGGTGGATGCCTGGTTCGGCATGTTCATCTCCCTGCTGCAGCTGTATTTCGACTTCTCCGGCTACAGCGACATGGCCATCGGCCTGGGCATGATGATGGGCTTCCGCTTCGCCGAGAACTTCAACCAGCCACTGCTGTGCCAGAGCATGACCGAGTTCTGGCGACGCTGGCACCTGACCCTGGCGGACTTCCTGCGCGACTACATCTACATGCCGCTGATCCGCTCGCGGACCATGAAGGCCGAGGGCGCACTGTTCTGCACCATGCTGCTGTCGGGCTTCTGGCACGGCGCAAGCTTCGCCTACATCCTCTTCGGCCTGTACTTTGCCGTGCTCATGTTGATCGAGCGGCGCATGGGCTGGGTGACCAAGGTCAACGGACCCTATCGCTTGCACCGCAACCTGATTGCCGTGGTACTGGTGATGGGCGTGATGCCGTTCTTCATCACCGGCGATATCGACCACGCCGTGAATATCCTCACCGGCATGTTTGGCCTGCGCGGCCTCGGCTCGCTGGATGCCTACTTCATCGAGACCTCCAGCATGACCGTGGCCTTCACCGGCCTGGCCATCCTCTGGATCATCCTCGCCGGGCGCATCAACCTGCGCTACTACGCCGGACACAAGCAGGGCTACTGGATGCAGCACGTCGGTGGCCTGGGCACGCTGCTGCTGTGGGCCGGTTTCGGCCTGTCGCTGAGCCGCCTGGCCGCCAACTCCTTCTCGCCCTTTCTCTACTTCCAGTTCTAGGAGGCTGCCATGTTTCCAGTGATGAATTCCGCACACAAGTTCAACGGCATCGCGTTTATCCTGATGCTCGCCGCGCTGCTGCTGTACTCGCTGCCCAAGGTCGTCGGCTTCGCCAAGACCCAGTCGCCGGCCGAGGCTGCCGAGCTGTTCATGAGCGGCCAGTTGCTGCGCCAGTTCGAGGACTACTACGACAAGGGCTTCTTCCTTCGCGATCCGTCCATCGAACTCTGGGCCAGTGCCCAGTACCTGCTGTTCCGCGAAGGCTCCAGCGGTGTGATGCTGGGCCGCGAAGGCTGGCTGTTCACCAACGAGGAATACCGTCTGCCCAACGCCTACCAGCAGGCATTGGACAGCAACGTGGCGAAGATCGCCGCGGTGGAGAAAACCCTCAAGGCCCATAACAAGCGCCTGATCGTGCTGCCGCTGCCGATGAAGCTGGACGTCTATGCCGAGTACGCCTCGCGCACGCCGAACAGCCGCTCGCAGCAGCTGTACGGTGACTTCATTGCCCAGTTGCGCTCCAGCCGCATCGAGGCGACACCGCTGCGCGATGCCTTCCTGGCGCAAAAAGACCAGCAGCCGCTGTTCCTCAAGACCGACACCCACTGGACGCCCTTCGGCGCGCGTCTGGCCGCTCAGGAGCTGGCCCGCCAGCATCCGGAACTGATCGGCAGCGCCACCTACAGCTCGCGCCAGGTGGCCGAAAAATCCCTCGACGGAGACCTGGTCAACTACCTGCAGTTCAACCGCGAGCTGGCGCCGGAGCGCTTCACCCCATCGCCGCTGGCGGTCTTCGAAACCCTCAAGGACAACCAGGAAGTCAGCGACGCCGCGCTGTTCGGCGACAGCGAGCAGCCGATCATGCTGGTCGGCTCCAGCTACACCAAGATCGACGACTGGAACTTCCAGGGCTTCCTCAAGGAATCGCTGCAGACCGATCTGCAGACCACCGCCGTCGAGGCCCGCGGGCCCTATTACGCGATGGAGCAGTTCCTCCAAGGCAAGCAATTGCAGGACCCGAGCATCACCACGGTGATCTGGGAATTCCCCCTGCGCACCCTGCTCAGCGAAGAGCCGACCACCACTGGCTGGCAAGTCGCCGCCAATCAATTCTTCTAAGGAGCCTGACCATGAAACCTTTCCTGTTCGCTGCCGCCCAACCTCTTTTGCTCGCCATGGCCCTGCTCGGCTCGCTGCCCGCCAGCGCGCAAGACGGCAACGCCGCACTCTACGACGCCGTGGCCCCGGCCGGGTCGGCCTATATCCGGGTGCTCAACCTGGCGCCCGGCGGCGCCGAGATGATGGTCAGCGGCAAGAGCGCCGCACAGAAGGTCGGTGCTGGCCAGCTCGGCAACTACCTGTTCATCACCCCCGGCGCGCACAAGGTGACGGTCAACCAGAGCAGCGTGGAGATCAACCTGCAGCCGAAGACCGCCATGACCCTGGTCTACAACGGCAGCGGTCTGGTGCAGATCGCCGACGAGTACGTCGAGGACACCAAGAAAGCGCAGATCGCCTTCTACAACCTCACCGACAAACCCATGGCGCTGAAGACCCTCGACGGCAAGCACGCCGTGGTCGACGGCGTAGCGCAGAACGGCACTGGCACGCGCATGGTCAACGAGGTCAAGATCGGCTTCGCCGCCTATGCCGGCGAACAGAACGTGGCCAAGTTCGGCGAGCTGTTCCTCAAGAAGGGCCGCTCCTACTCCTATGTGGTAGTCCCGGAGGGCAGTGGCTACCGCGCCATCGGCCTGATGAACGGCCTGGACAGCATCAAGTAGAGCGCCCATGAAGACAGCCCAGCGCCTGATCGCCAGCTTACTGCTGCTTGCCACACCGACCCTGCAGGCCGATGAGCAGTGCGGCCTGGAATGCCTGCTGTGCCCCGGCCTGGCGGACTCCTCGCACTATGCCGAAGGCATCATGAAGGCGATGAAGCACATCGCCCCCGGCGAAGGTACCTGGCTGTTTCGTTCCGAGGTCGACCTGAGCAACCAGTTCGGCATCCCGGCCGAGATGCAGCCGCAGTTCCGCCGTCTGATCGATGCCTTCGCCGCCAAGCAGGTGCAGGTGGTGATCGCCGTGCAACCGACCCGCGGCATGATGCACCGCGACAAGGTACGCGCCGACAGCGCCTACGGCTTCGACTACGCCCTGGCCCGGCGCAACCTGGAAACCTTCCTCGGCCAGTTGCGCGCCGGTGGTGCCCTGGTGCCGGACATCCTGCCGCTGGTGGATAAGCCGCCACAGCCGGATTACTTCTTCCGCCGTGACCACCACTGGACACCAACCGGCGCCCAGGTCACCGCCCGCATCGTCGCCGACGCGGTGCTGCAGCAGCCGTTCTACGCCGGGCTGAGCAAGAAGAGCTACCGCACCGAGCCCAGCGTCATGGTGCCCAAGGACGGCACCATGAGCCGCGGGCTGAAGCGCATCTGCGGCAACAACTACGGTTTCCAGTATGTGCGCGGCTTCCAGACAGTGCCGGCAGGCGACGACATGAGCGCGCTGTTCGAGGAGGCGGCGACTCCAGAGGTGATCCTGGTCGGCACCAGCAACTCGGCCAACCGCGACGACGAGACCAAGAACTACAACTTCGACGGCTACCTCAAGGAATACCTCAGCGTCGACATCCTCAACCTGGCGCTGCCCGGCGCCGGCCAGGAAGGCGCGCTGCTCAACTACCTGCAGTCGGCCGACTATTCGCCGGACGCACCGCCGAAGATGATCATCTGGGAGCTGCCGGCCAGCTTCCGTCTGGAAGACCCGTTGATGTATCGCCAGCTGCTGCCGGCGATCCAGGGCGGCTGCGGCAAAGGCCAGGTACTGGCTAGCCAGCAGAGCACGCTGCCACCGCTGCAGGTCGATCAGCGCCTGGAGATCCTCAGCAACAGCGGCGCCCAGCGGCAGAACTTCGCCGACCTGCCGGGCTTTCTCGATATCAAGCTGAGCGACAAGAACCTCAAGGACTTCTACATCATCACCTATTACGACAATGGCCAGCGCGACAAGGTCTGGTACCGCCGCGAGGCCATCGTCGAGGGCGGCCAGTTCTACCTGGAGCTGAGCAAAGCCAAGGAATTTCGCGGCGCCAACCTGCTCTCGGTGTTCCTCGAACCCACCGCGGCGCTGACCGAGCCGGGCAGCGTGGAGATCAAGCTATGCCGCTGAAGCTGAGCGCGCTGAGCACGCTGCTGGTCCTCGCCGCCAGCGGCGTCCAGGCACAGTCGATCTGGCCGCCGCAGCCCAGCGCGCTGAGCGCCGAGGTCGGCGACTACCGTGCGGCGAGTTGCCCCAAGCCCGTGCTCAAGCCCTATACCGGGCCGCTGCTGATCGACAGCAAGTACGACCAGAGCGACGCCAGCAAATCGACCCTGAGTGGCAAGCAGTCGAAACAGTCGAAGGAACTGCACGCCCACCTCACCGCATTCAACCAGCGCCTGGCGCAGTTCGCCGACTACTACCTGGCCGCCAGCAAGCCACAACAGGCGACTGTCGCCCTGGCCTGCCTCGACCAGTGGCTACAGGCCTGGGCCGTGGCCGGCGCCCTGGAAAGCCGCGAGACCAACAAGACCGGGATCGCCGCACGCAAGTGGTCGCTGGCAGCCATCGCCTCCACCCTGCTCAAGACCCAGGCCCTGAGTGGCGGCCAGCCGCAGCTATCGCCGCAGCAAGAGCAGTGGCTGGCGCGCCTGGCCGAGCTGGTGATCGAGGATTACAGCCCGCGCCAGCAACCCGGCTTCGCCTATTTCAACAACCACGATTACTGGGCCGCCTGGGCCGTTGCCGCCACCGGCATGCTGCTGGAGCGGCCCGCCTATATCGCCTGGGGCGAGCGCAACTTCCGCCTGGCGCTGGCGCAGATCACCCCGTCCACCCAGGGCGACTATGCCTACCTGCCCAATGAACTGGCCCGTGGCCGCCTGGCCGCCAACTACACCCACTACGCCCTGGTGCCGCTGATGCTGCTGGCCGAGTCCAGCCAGCGCAACGGCCCCGGTCTGAGCGCGGCGGATGCCGCCAAACTGCAGCAACTGGCCAACTTCGCCGTGCGCAGCGTGCTCGACGCCGACGCCCTGAGCGAGCTGCAGGGCAAAGAACAGGAAGCGGTGCCAGCGCACAAGATGACCTGGCTACTGCCCTTCCTCAGTCGCTATCCGCAACACACCCTGGCGCGCCAGCTGTACCAGGACGAAGACGGCGCCGTGGATGCCTACGGCCAGCTCGGCGGGCGCCTCAAACCGCTCTACCCCAACCTTCCCTGACCTGCGAGGTGCCACCGTGGCCCGGCTCACTGCATCCCTCGGCACACTGCTCGTCGCCCTGCTGCTGGCTCCACCGCTGCTGGCGCAGACCCTCTATCGCCACCAGATCGAGGCACTGCCCAGCCAACCGCAGCAACAGGCCCTGGCCGAGTTGCTGGCCAGCAACAGCCCGAGCGTGACGGCCACGCAACTGGCGTTGAGCCTGCCAGCGGGCCGCGCGCGGGTCAGCCAACCACCGCTGTTCTCCGCCCAGAGCGGCAGCTGGCCATTCGAGCCGTTGGTCGGTAGCGGCCTGTTCAAGGTCATCGCCGCCTATCAGAGCCAGCACCCACGGGCCCTGCAGATCGACGCCGGGAGCATCGACCTGGCCCAGCTGGAGCGCGCGGTGGCGAACCCGCAGATCCTGCGCCGGCACAAGGACGGTTACCTGCTCAGCTACCCGCTGTTGATCGGACCCAAGGCCGCCCTGCTGATCAACGACACCCAGCTGTACCTGAACAGCCGCAGTGGCGCCGCGCTGATCAACCAGGGCCAGCTGCAGCTGCAGCGCAGCCAACTGCAGAGCTGGAGCGGCAGCATGGACAGCGACGACCCGGCACTGTTTCGTCCCTTCATCCTGGCCTGGGCCGGCAGCAGCACCTGGATCGAGGACTCCAGCCTTACCCGCCTGGGCTACAACGCCCACCTCACCCGCGGCTTGAGCACTCGCCGCAGCGCCAGCCAGGGGGCGGGCGTGGCACCTGCCCGGCTGCTGATCCGCCACAGCCGCTTGCGCGAGATGGCCAGCGGCGCCGAGCTGCACGATGCCCTGGCGCTGATCGACGACTCGCGTTTCGACGACCTGCAGCAGTACGCCATCGACCTGCACGACAGCCGCCTGAGCCTGCGCCTGAATCGCATCAAACACGTGCGCAACCAGAGTGCGATCCGCATTGCCGGGGCCAGCAGCGGCGATGTTACGCAGAACCTGATCCTCGCCAGCGGCAAGGCCGCCATCGAGGTCAGCGCGCAGTCGGGCGAGCTGAGCCTGCGCGACAACCTGATCGGCAACAGCGGCAGCCACGGCATCCAGCTGCAAGGCCACAGCGGCGGGCGCCTGCTACTGGCCGGTAACTTGATCGCCAACAGCACCGGCAGCGGTATCGACGGCGAGAACCTCGACGCCGCGCTGATCGTCGCCAACCGCATCAGCGCCTCGCCGGACTACGCCATCAGCCTGCGCGGCAGCCAGGCGCAGCAGGGCGAGATCGGCCTGTTCGACAACCAGTTGGCCAGCAGTGGCAAGTCGATGATCCGCAGCGAAGGCGTGCGCCAGCTGCAATTGGGCGGCAACCGTTTCCAGGGCGTAGCGGTCAACCAGGCGCTGCTGGCAGGCGACCTGCAGGCGGTGCAGAGCCTGCTGCTGGAAACCACGCTCAAGCAGGGCTGCTTCGCCCGCCTGCTGCTCACCAGCACGGACCTGCCGATCATCCCGCAACCGCAGGTCAGCCACTGTACGCAGGGCTAACAGCCCGAGGTGCTTACTCTGCTGGCGGCTCTTCGGCGGCGGGCTGTTCATCGAGCAAAGGCGCCAGCAACAGCGCATGGGTGCGCCCGCCTGTGTCGCGACCGAGGGCGGTGATAACGCCGCGCTCGTTGATCCCCAGCGCCGCCTCGACAGTCCAACCATGAGCATCGGGTAATAGCGCGTTGAGGTTGCGCATACCCTCGGCCTGGCTCCAGACAAAGCCCTGGGCCGTGGTGGCCGTATCGCTCTGGCCGACCACGCTGCCACTGTCATTGACGCCCTTGGCGTAGCTGTTGTTGCCGCCCAGGGTGCCCAGGTCCTGCATACCCGTGGCGGGTGTCCACAGGAAGGCATGTTCGACGCCCCCCGCCGTGGCGTAGCCGACCACGCTGCCGTTGTTGCTGATCGCCTTGCCGTAGCTCTTTCCGCCATCCAGGGTGCCGAGATCCTGCATGCCCTGGGCACTGTCCCAGCGAAAGGCGTGGGTAAACGGACCGATATTGCTGAAACCGGCGACCTGTCCACTGTCGTTGATACCGGTGGCGTAGCTGTTGCTGCTGGCCGTGCCGAGGGTGCCGAGATTCTGCATGCCGGTTTCGGCCGTCCAGAGATAGGCGCGGCTCTTGCCCGTACTGATCTGGCTGTAACCGGCCACCTGCCCGGCATTGTTGATTTCGCGGGCATTGCTGGTGGCGCCGCCCAGGGTGCCGAGCAGTTGCATGCCGGTCGCAGCTGACCAGATGAAGGCCTGCTCGCTGCTGCCCTGCAGACCATAGCCGACCACCTGCTGCTGGTCATTGATGCCATAGGCGTAGCTGGTATTGCCGCCCAGGGTGCCGAGGTCGAAGATGCCACCGGCCGCCGTCCAGGCAAAGGCATGGGCGCCGAACCCGGCATAGCTGTAGCCGACCACATCGGCATTCTCGTTGAGGCTGTGCGGCACACTGTAGGAGTTGGGCACCAGGCTGCCGAGATCGATCAGGGCATAGAACTGGGCTGAGGCATGTTGCGCGAGCACCACGAGCGCGATGCCGATGGTGACTGCAGTCGGTTTGAAGACGCTGGACATGACACATGTACCCCAATGCAAAGCATGTGAGGGCAGATGAGCAAGGGCACGGGGCCAGAATTGGGAGAGAGGTATTACCTGCCACTTTCAAGCAAGTGGTCTGGCTTGATTAAGTGCCGCAAAATCTCTGCAGTCAAGGGCGCGCCCGGCCTGCGGGGGACTTTGTCGACATTGCGGCAGCCGGGCCGCCGAACGGTAGCCCGATGGACATTAGAAACGCCGTTACAGCTCCGCCGCAGCCTTTTCCTTGGCCGCTGGCACACGATCAGCCTGTACCAGGCCGGCAGCCTGCACCTTGGCCTTCGGGCGAATCAGGCTGAAATCAATCAGGCTCTTAGGTTTCAGCGGATCGCCAATCAGTAGCGGGCGCGCCTGGAACTGAGCACTGACCAGGCTCTTGCTCGGCTCATACTCGTCAAAGCGCAAGTGGGCCAGATCCGCCAGGGTGTGGATGAAATGCTCGCTGCTGTAGGGCCGTCCCAGCACATCGGCAAAACCGCGTGGGTCACTCTCGCGCCACTGCGGGGAACGCCAGAGGATGAACGGCACGGTGTACATCGGCGCAGTAGGCCGCCCTTCGTTACGCCCGAGGATATCGGCAGCCGGGGCATCAAACACCGCTTCACCATGGTCAGACAGGTAGAGCAGGAAGCTGCGCTGCTGCTGGCTGTCGAGATTCTTGATCAGGCTGGAAACCACATGATCGTTGTACAGCACGGCATTGTCGTAGCTGTTGTAGGTCGGCAACTGATCCTCGGTGACCGTGGCCGGCACGCCTTGCGCATCGCTGAAACGCTCGAAGCTCTCGGGATAGCGGAAGCGGTAGCGCATGTGCGTGCCAAGCAGGTGCACCACGATGAATTTACGTGGTGCCGGGTCGGCGAGCATCTTGTCGAAAGGCGCCAGCACATCGCCGTCGTACTGGCGGGCGTTCTGGTTGCGGTTGTTGTTCAGATAAACCTGCTCGTCCGCCTGCTTGGAGAAGGTGGTGAGCATGGTGTTGCGCTCGGTCAGTGTCTGCTGGTTGGTAATCCAGAAAGTCTTGTAGCCGGCCTGCTTCATCATGTTGAGCACCGATGGCGTACTCAGGTAGGCGTCAGGGTTCTGCTGGTCGGCAAAGGTCAGCACCTGCTGCAGGGCTTCGATGGTATAGGGCCGCGGGGTAACCACATTGTCGAACACATCCAGCTGCTCGCGCAGGGCATCCAGCTCCGGTGTGGTCTGCCGTGGGTAGCCGTACAGACTCATACGTTGGCGATTGGTCGACTCGCCGATCACCAGAACCAGGGTCGCTGGCGGGCTGCCGGCCAGATCCTGGAGATTGCGCAATGGCGGCACCGCCGCGTTACTGGCCAGCCAAGACTGCATCTGCTCCAACTGCTCACGATACTTGCCATAGCCGACCACCAGTTGCCAGGGGACTGCTGGCTGCATGCGGGTTTGCAAGTGCTCGACCGCCTCGCTCCAGCGGTCCTTCTCCACGTACTCCTTGCTCAGTGGATAGCCCAGCACCAGCGTCAGCACCATCAGCGGCGCGGCGACCCGCAAGCGCGACGGTAGATGCACCGGGCGCAGACGGCGCCATAGCAGCAGGGCGCCGAGACCGTAGGCGAGGAAGGCCGGAACCATCCACCAGGCGAAGTAATGCGCCATGTACTCACTGCCTTCGCTCACGTTCGACTCGAACATGATGAAGATCACGCTCTGCGAGAACTCCTGGCCGTAGATCAGGAAGTAGCCAAAGGCAACCAGTGAAGACAGCCACAGCACTGCACCGAGAACGGCAGCGAAAAGCCGCGCGCGTTGCGGAAAAAGCAGCAAGGGCGCCAGCCAGATCGTGCTCATCAGCAAGGCCTGACGGAAACCACTGAAACCGGCGCCATCACCCAGCAGGATGAGCAAATGCGTCACCCCGGAGAAATACCAGAAGAACAGGTACATCCAGCCCAGGCCGGCCCAGTCGATACCCGCCCGCTTCATCGCCACCCGCTCAGTTACCGCCATTGCCGCCCAGCCCTACGCAGTCGATCGCCGGGAATTGCCGGCCTATCTGCTCACTGTGCGCGGTCAGCCGTGAAAAGTTCGTCAAATACCGCTGTGCTCACTGCAGATGAAAGTGTGCGGTGTTCTGCGCCAGGCTGCGGCTGCCTGCGCTCAGGCGGTCGGCCACGCCGTGTACGGCCTGGGCGCCATCGAGTAGGCGCGCGGCGGCCTGGTCGACCTGCTGGATATTGCCGCTGACCTCCTCGGCCGTCGCCGCCTGCTGCTCCACCGCCGTGGCGATCTGGGTGAGCATGTCGCTGACCCGCTGCACGGCACTGGCGATCTCGCCCAGGTGCTCGCCCAGCTCGGTGACCGCTCCGGCATCCACCTCGGCCTGGCCGCAAGCCGCCTGCATCAATTCAACCGACTGCACGGCCACACGCTGCAGGCTTTCCACCGTGGCGCTGATCTCGCGGGTCGACTCCTGGGTGCGTTGCGACAGGCTGCGCACTTCATCGGCGACTACGGCGAAGCCGCGGCCCTGCTCGCCGGCCCGCGCCGCTTCGATAGCCGCGTTGAGGGCGAGCAGATTGGTCTGCTCGGCGATGCCCTTGATCACATCGACCACCCGGTTGATCTGCTGCGCCTGTTCACGCAGCTCGCCGAGTGCCGTGGCGGCATCGCCGAGCTGACGGGTCAGCTGATGCATGCTGGCCGTGGTCTGCACGCTGCGCTGGTTGCTGGCCTCAGCCACATGACGGGTCTGGGTGGCATCCTGGGCGGCCATCTCGCAGTTCTCCGCCACGCTCTGCGCGGTGGCAGCCATCTGCGTGGCGGCCGCGGCGATCTGACTGACCTGCTGTTGTTGCTGTTCCACCGCACGCAGCGCCACCTGGGCCTGGTCGCTAAGCACAACGACCGTATCGCCCAGCTCGGCCGTCTCCTGGTTGACCCCCTGCAACGAACCACGCAACTGCGCCACCGCGTCGTTGAGCGCCACACCGATCAGCGCCAGCTCATCCTGGCCATGCACGGTGACATGGCTGCGCAGGTCGCCATCGCGCAACTGCTGCGCCAGCGCCGTGATGCGCGCGGCACTGGCGCGGATCGAAGCCTGCAGGCAGAGCAAGGCATACAGCGCCAGCACCACCATGGTCGTGAAGGCGCCGAGGGTCAGAATCAGCGCACGCAGGGCCTGCGCCCGATACTGCTGCAGGCGCTGGTCGAGCGCCGCCAGGGTCGCCTCCTGCAGGCGGGCGATATGCGCCTGGGTGGCATCCATGCCCTGCTCGAAACTGGCCACGTCGAGGCTGATGCCGCCATCGCCATACATCTTCTGATCGAGCTGCTGGAGCCAGCCGTCGAGCCCGGCCAGGCTCTGTGCATAGCTTTCCTTCCAGGCCGCCAGCGACTTGGGCAGCTTGCCCTCGAGGTTTTCGCCGAACTTGCCCAGCTGCAGGCGCGACTCGCCGGTGGCGCTGCGGATCTCACGGAGCTGCAAACGGCTCTGCAGGCTGAACTGGCCGGCGGCTACCGCGCCCTGGCCCACGCTGGCCAGCACCCCCAGTTGCTGTTGCAGGCGCGGCGCGCCCTGGGTGGACATCTGCATCAGCAGGTAGGTTTCCAGCCAGGGATCGAGAATCAGCCCGCTCTCGGTGGCGATCTGCTCACGCAGGCTGACCAGCTGCTGCAAGGCCAGGGTGAACCGGTCATAGGCATCCGGCCACCAGCCGACGCTGCTCAGCGCCTGGCCACCGAGGCCCTCGCGTAGGCCCTGCAGAGTCTGCAGGCGCTCCGTGACATGGCTGCTGGCAGCCTCGTCAGCAAGCACCTGCTGCAGCTGCTGCAGCGCCTCATCCAGGCCCGCCTCGCCCTGCTGCAGGCGGGTCAGCGCGGCCTGGGACTCGGCACTGGCTTGGCGATTACGCTCGGTGGCCTTCCAGCGCGCGCTCAGGTTGCGCTGGGCCACCAGCGCCAGTTCGACCCGATCCAGCGCCTGCAACTGACGCACCCCAGAGCGCTCGCCATCGACCACCCAGAGCTTCTCCAGGTAGGTCTGGCCAATCACCCAGGCGGCATAAGCCAGCGGCAGGATGAACATCAGCGCCAGCAACTGGAACTTGCGGGCGAAACGGAAGCGCTCGAGCGTGCGCATCCCCGGCTTCAATAACGCGTTCATCGCCGAACTCCTCAATCAGACGAACCTGCGGAGCGCTGGAGCCAGCAATTGCCGAGCCAGGCGCTGCACACCCCGAGACTATTCGATAGCTATCGCCAGCCTCGCCGACTTCATGAGTGAAACGATAGAAGCAATGCGCCACTAACCTGCATAAATGCGTCATGCGGCGCTTTTCCCGCGCAAAAACGACAACGCCCCCGCAGGCTGGGCCGGCGGGGGCGTTGGGGACAGCTCAGCTAGAAGTTACTTCTTGCTGTGGCGCTTGCGGTCGGTTTCGCTGAGGAACTTCTTGCGCAGACGGATCGACTTCGGCGTGACTTCCACCAGTTCGTCGTCATCGATGAATTCCAGGGCCTGCTCAAGGGTGAACTTGATCGGCGGCACCAGGGCGATGGTTTCGTCTTTGCCGGAAGCACGCATGTTGTCGAGCTTCTTGCCTTTGGTGGGGTTGATCACCAGGTCGTTGTCGCGGCTGTTGATGCCGGCCAGCTGGCCTTCATAAACTTCCTGGCCCGGCTCGAGGAACAGCTTGCCGCGGTCCTGCAGGGTTTCCAGGGAGTAGGTCAGCGCCTTGCCGGTGGCCATGGAAACCAGCACGCCGTTCTGGCGGTGGCCAACTTCACCGGACTTGATCGGGCCGTAGTGGCTGAAGGTCGAAGTCAGGATGCCGCTGCCCGAGGTCATGGTCAGGAAGGAGTTACGGAAACCGATCAGGCCACGGGCCGGAATGGTGTACTCCAGACGGATACGACCCTTGCCATCCGGGACCATGTTGGTCAGATCGCCCTTGCGCAGGCCCATCTGTTCCATCAGGGCACCCTGGTGGGTTTCCTCGATGTCGACGATGACGTTCTCGTAGGGTTCCTGCTTAACGCCGTCGACTTCCTTGATCACCACTTCCGGACGGCCGACAGCCATCTCGAAGCCTTCGCGACGCATGGTTTCGATCAGTACCGAGAGGTGCAGTTCGCCACGGCCGGATACCTTGAACTTGTCGGCGCTGTCGCCTTCCTGAACACGCAGGGCGACGTTGTGCAGCAGTTCTTTTTCCAGACGTTCCTTGATGTTGCGGCTGGTGACGAACTTGCCTTCTTTACCGCAGAACGGCGAGTCGTTGACCTGGAAGGTCATGGACACGGTCGGCTCGTCGACGGACAGCGGCGGCAGGGCTTCGACGTTGTTCATGTCGCACAGGGTGTCGGAGATGTACAGCTCGTCCATGCCGCTGACGCAGACGATGTCGCCAGCCTGGGCTTCGCCGACTTCGACGCGGTGCAGGCCGGAGTGACCCATGATCTTCAGGATACGGCCCTGACGCTTCTTGCCGTCGGCACCGATGGCCACCACCGGGGTGTTGGTCTTGACGCTGCCGCGAGCGATGCGGCCGATACCGATAACACCGAGGAAGCTGTTGTAGTCCAGCTGCGAGATCTGCATCTGGAACGGGCCGTCGACGTCGACTTTCGGCGACGGTACGTGATCAACCACGGCCTGGAACAGGGCGTCCATGTGGTCGTCCATCTTCTCGTGGTCCAGACCGGCGATACCGTTCAGGGCGCTGGCGTAGACGATCGGGAAGTCCAGCTGCTCTTCGGTGGCGCCGAGGTTGTCGAACAGGTCGAAAATCTGGTCAACCACCCAATCCGGACGCGCGCCCGGACGGTCAATCTTGTTGATCACCACGATCGGACGCAGGCCGGCCTTGAAGGCCTTCTGGGTCACGAAACGGGTTTGCGGCATCGGGCCGTCCTGGGCGTCGACCACCAGCAGTACGGAGTCAACCATCGACATCACGCGCTCTACTTCACCGCCGAAGTCGGCGTGGCCGGGGGTGTCAACGATGTTGATGTCGTAGCCGTTCCATTTCAGGGCGGTGTTCTTCGCCAGAATGGTGATGCCACGCTCTTTTTCCTGGTCGTTGGAGTCCATCACGCGCTCGGATTCCAGCTCTTTGCGGTCGAGGGTGCCGGACAGGCGCAGCAGTTTGTCTACCAGGGTGGTTTTGCCATGGTCGACGTGGGCGATGATGGCGATATTGCGGAGATTTTCGATCACGGATGTCGTCTCGATTGATGATTCTGAAGTCGTTGGCGGCGCAGTTTACGCAGCCTGGATGAATAGCGGGTGAATGCGCGGCCGGTCGGGAGGGCGATGACGGATGCTGCCGCCCAGCAGGCCCGCGCGCTTAATGCGGGCGATAGACGCGAACATTGGCATGCCCCTCGCTCAGTAGATGGTGGGCATGCAGGCGACTCATCACGCCCTTGTCGCAATACAGCAGGTACTGGCGTGTTTCATCCAGACCCTTGAAGCGATTGTTCAACGCGTAGAACGGCAGGGTTTGCACCTCGATGCCGGGAAGCGTAAGCGGCTCGTCTTCGGCGGCATCCGGATGGCGGATATCGAGGACGATCTGCCCGGCCAGCACCTCGGCCACTTCCTCGATCTGCAGGTCCTGACCCAGCTCGTCGATCACCCGATCGACGGTGATCCGCGTAGCGCGCTCCAGGGCGCGTTCGAGGATGGCCATGTCGAAGTGGGTTTCTTCATGTTCGATGCGCCCCGGCTTGGCCCGGGTGGTCGGGTTGACCGATATCACCCCGCAGTACTCGGGCATGTTCTTGGCGAACTCGGCGGTGCCGATGGCCGTGGCGGTGTCGATGATGTCCTGCTTGTGCGCGGCGATCAGCGGCCGCAGCACCAGCATGTCGGTGGCCGAGTCGATCACCGAGAGGTTAGGCAGGGTCTGGCTGGACACCTGGCTGATCGCCTCGCCGGTGACCAGCGCATCGATGTTCAGCTCCGCCGCGATACGGCTGGCCGCGCGCAGCATCATGCGCTTGAGGATCACGCCCATCTGGCTGTTGTCGACCTTGCCGAGTATCTCGCCGACCACCTCCTCGAACGGCACACTGATAAACAGTACGCGGTGCGAGCTGCCGTACTTCTGCCACAGATAGTGGGCCACTTCCATCACACCCAGCTCGTGGGCGCGGCCGCCGAGGTTGAAGAAGCAGAAGTGGCTGAGCAGGCCGCGGCGCATCATCTGGTAGGCGGCGACGGTGGAATCGAAGCCGCCGGACATCAGCACCAGGGTCTGCTCGATGGAGCCCAGCGGATAGCCGCCCAGGCCTTCGTGCTGGGCATGGATGATCAGCAGGCGCTCGTAGCGCACCTCGAAGCGCACTTCGGCCTCGGGCTGCTTGAGGTCGATGCCAGCGGCACCGCACTCGATACGCAGGCGACTGCCAACGTGGCTGGCCAGCTCCATCGAGCTGAAGTCGTGGGTGTTGCCGGCACGCTTGCAACGCACAGCGAAGATCTTGCCGGGCAGCTGGGCACCAAAATGCGCGCGGCATTTCTCGAAAGTGTCATCGAAATCGACGTAGGGGTATTCGTGCACTTCGAGAAAGTGGGCGATGCCGGGGGTGTTGCGCAGACGCTCGAACATCTGCGCCTGAAGCTTCGGCTCGCGCACCTGGCTGATCAGGTCGAGGTTGTCCCACTCGCCCTGCACCTCCAGCTGGGGGTCCAGGTCACGCAGCACCGTGCGGATGTTCTTCGCCAGCTGGCGGATGAACTGCTTGCGCACCGGCCGGCTCTTGATAGTGATTTCCGCGAAGGGTTTGACGATGAGTTTCATGGGACAGCGCGTACGCCAGGCAACCAAAAAAGAGGGGCGCGGATTATAGCGGAAATTGCTCAAGGTTTAACCAAAAACAATAAGGTAGTTTGCCAAAGACCTAAAATGGTGCGCACTAATTATTTAAAGACCCAAAATGGTGCGCGCAGCTGTATAAATAATCGCCACAACCCGCGAAAACCCTGAGTTATGGGCCGCACACCCATTCCGGGGCACTGGCACGCAATTTGCTCCCTTGTGAGGCAGGTTGCCATGACGGACTATCCCGCCGGGCTTCACCGAACTTTTGAGGGCTCACCTTTCGAGCCTTATCCACCTGGAGGACAGCATGTCGAAGTCGATTCAACTGATCAAAGAACACGACGTGAAGTGGGTAGACCTGCGCTTCACTGACACCAAGGGTAAGCAACACCACGTGACCATGCCGGCCCGTGACGCCCTGGACGACGAATTTTTCGAAGTCGGCAAAATGTTCGATGGCTCGTCCATCCATGGCTGGAAAGGCATCGAAGCCTCCGACATGATCCTGCTGCCGGTCGACGACACCGCGGTACTGGACCCGTTCACCGAAGAACCGACCCTGATCCTGGTCTGCGACATCATCGAGCCGAGCACCATGCAAGGCTACGACCGCGACCCGCGCTCCATCGCCAAGCGCGCCGAGGAATACCTGAAGACCACCGGTATCGGTGACACCGTATTCGTAGGCCCGGAGCCTGAGTTCTTCATCTTCGACGAAGTGAAGTTCAAGTCCGACATCTCTGGCTCCATGTTCAAGATCTACTCCGAACAAGGCTCCTGGAACACCGACGCCGACATCGAAGGCGGCAACAAGGGCCACCGCCCGGCCGTCAAAGGTGGTTACTTCCCGGTTCCGCCGTGCGACCACGACCACGAAATCCGTACTGCCATGTGTAATGCCATGGAAGAAATGGGCCTGGTCATCGAAGTTCACCACCACGAAGTGGCGACTGCCGGTCAGAACGAAATCGGCGTGAAGTTCAACACCCTGGTTGCCAAGGCTGACGAAGTTCAGACCCTGAAGTACTGCGTGCACAACGTGGCTGACGCCTATGGCAAAACCGCTACCTTCATGCCGAAGCCGCTGTACGGCGACAACGGTTCGGGTATGCACGTGCACCTGTCGATCGGTAAAGAAGGCAAGAACACCTTCGCTGGCGAAGGCTATGCCGGCCTGTCCGACACTGCCCTGTACTTCATCGGCGGCATCATCAAGCACGGTAAGGCCCTGAACGGCTTCACCAACCCGTCGACCAACTCCTACAAGCGTCTGGTCCCGGGCTTCGAAGCTCCGGTCATGCTGGCCTACTCGGCGCGCAACCGTTCCGCCTCGATCCGTATCCCGTACGTTTCCAGCCCGAAAGCCCGCCGCATCGAAGCGCGCTTCCCGGATCCGGCTGCCAACCCGTACCTGGCCTTCGCAGCACTGCTGATGGCCGGTCTGGACGGTATCCAGAACAAGATCCACCCCGGCGACGCTGCCGACAAGAACCTGTACGACCTGCCGCCGGAAGAAGCTGCCAACATCCCGCAAGTTTGCGGCAGCCTGAAAGAAGCGCTGGAAGAACTGGATAAAGGTCGCGCGTTCCTGACCAAGGGCGGCGTTTTCTCCGACGACTTCATCGATGCCTACATCGAGCTGAAATCCGAAGAAGAAATCAAAGTACGCACCTTCGTACACCCGCTGGAATACGACCTGTACTACAGCGTCTAAGCTAGCCGCGTGATGAAAAGGCCTCCTTCGGGAGGCCTTTTTTTTGCGCCGCAACACGCTGGCAAAGCCGCGTGCTTGCCAGCCAGCCCTACAGATGCAAGGCTTAGGCACAGCTCACCCGGGAGTACACCGATGCGCCTGCTCACCGCCTGCCTGCTTTGCGCTATCGCGCTGCCTGCTGCCGCGCAGATCTACAAGTACACCGACGCCAACGGCAACACGGTGTTCACCAACCAGCCACCGGAAGGCCAGGCTGCGGAAGCCGTCGAGCTGCCACCGACCAATACCGTCGAGTCGCAACCGCCCGGCGCCGTCGAGCCGCAAGAAACTGCCGCCGCCACTGGCGCTGCCTACCAGGTGCTGCAACTCACCGACATCCCCAGCGATGAAGCGCTGCGCGCCAACAACGGCACTTTCACCGTCGGCGTGCAGATTGAGCCCCGCCTGCAGGCCGGCCATCTACTGCGCCTGCTGCTGGACGGCCAGCCGTATGGCCAGGCCAGCAATGTCACCCGTCTGCAACTGGTCAACATCGACCGCGGCGAGCACAGCCTGGCCGTCGAGGTGCTGAGTGGCGACCAGCAGATCCAGCAAAGCCCGGCCGTGACCTTCACCGTACAGCGGGTCAACACCAGCAGCCCAGCCCTGCGCCCGCCACCACCGAAGCCCCCGAAGCCCAAGCCAGCCCCGTGATCAAACCCTGCCACGCGAGCAAACCTGACACTATGTATCGCCTGCTTTTCTGCCTGCTGCTCTGCTGTACCGGCCTGCCCACGCAGGCCGGGGTGTACACCTACATCGACGCCGACGGCAATCGCGTGTTCACCGACCAGCCACCGTCCGGGCAGGCCCAGCGTATCGAGATGGCGCCCTCAAACAGCATGAGCGGCAGCGACACCCCGCCGCCCGTGCCACTGACCATGGAAGAGCCCAAGGCTCCGGTTTACCAGCTGCTGCGCATCATCATTCCCGAACCCGATGCCACCATCATCGAGCCGAGCGGCGACCTGATCGTCACCGCCAGCAGCGAACCCAACCTGCAATCAGGACACAACTTTCGCCTACAACTGGATGGCCAGCCGGTCGGCGCGCCGGGGCGCAGCCCGGTATTCCCGCTCAAGAATATCGACCGCGGCACCCACCAGATTTCCGTGGAAATCCTCGATGCCGAGGGCCGCATCCTCGAGCGCACCCCCAGCCAACCCTTCCACCTCAAGCGCATCTCCCTGGCACAGAAACGCCAGGCCAACCCGTGCAAGAAAGCCGACTACGGCGTACGCCCGGAATGCCCGCTGAAGGACAAGCCGAAAGAGCCCAAGGATATTCCGCTGATCCCCTTTATCTGAGCCCCCCCCGCAGGGTGCGCTGTAACGCATCCCCACCCTGCGAGCATTCCCGTGCGCACAGCGCCCCTACGCAAGGGGAACTCAGGCCCCGCATCTCCAGTTCGTAACTTCACGCCCTCACCTACTAGATGCAGTGACTACCTCGGCTGTGCTTTTCAATAGCCTGCCAGCCCAAGAAAGCGCAGACAGGCTCCGCCCCTGCAAAGCAATGCACCATTTTGACGCACCGATCTGCACCGATTTCTATACTCTCCCTGTTTTGGTTCACCCCTTACCCCGCGAGCTGCGCTGAAACGTAGCTGAAATGGCGGCGCCAGCAGATAACACGCGTCTTTTCGGGGCTTTGGTTTGCTTCTTGCATTTTCCTGCCCATTGCCGGATGCCTGCCCATGACCCTGAACGACACACTGCACCGCCTGCTGCTGGACAACCTGACCACTGCGACCATTCTGCTCGACGGCGACCTGCGCCTCGAATACATGAATCCCGCGGCGGAGATGCTCCTGGCCGTCAGTGGCCAGCGCAGCCATGGCCAGTTCATCAGCGAACTGTTCACCGAGTCGCCGGAAGCACTCAGCTCCCTGCGCCAGGCCGTCGAACATGCGCACCCCTTCACCAAGCGCGAAGCCATGCTCACCGCACTGAACGGGCAGACCCTGACCGTCGACTACGCGGTAACGCCGATTCTCAGCCTTGGTCAGACCCTGCTGCTGCTGGAAGTGCACCCGCGCGACCGCCTGCTGCGCATCACCAAGGAAGAAGCGCAGCTGTCCAAGCAGGAAACCACCAAGATGCTGGTGCGCGGCCTGGCCCATGAGATCAAGAACCCGCTCGGCGGCATCCGTGGCGCCGCCCAGCTGCTGGCCCGCGAGCTGCCGGAAGAAAGCCTCAAGGATTACACCAACGTGATCATCGAGGAGGCCGACCGCCTGCGTAACCTGGTCGACCGCATGCTCGGCTCGAACAAGCTGCCGTCGCTGGCCATGACCAACGTGCATGAAGTGCTGGAGCGGGTCAGCAGCCTGATCGAAGCCGAATGCCAGGGCAGCATCACCCTGGTGCGTGACTACGACCCGAGCATCCCCGATGTACTGATCGACCGCGAGCAGATGATCCAGGCCGTGCTCAATATCGTGCGCAATGCCATGCAGGCACTGGCTGGGCAAAGCGATCTGCGCCTGGGCCGCATCAGCCTGCGCACCCGCACCCTGCGCCAGTTCACCATCGGCCACGTGCGCCACCGCCTGGTGGTGAAAGTGGAAATCATCGACAACGGCCCGGGCATTCCAGCCGAGCTGCAGGAAACCATCTTCTACCCCATGGTCAGCGGCCGTCCGGACGGTACCGGGCTGGGCCTGGCCATTACCCAGAACATCATCAGTCAGCACCAGGGGCTGATCGAGTGCGAGAGCCACCCCGGCCATACCGTGTTCTCGATCTTCCTGCCCCTGGAACAAGGAGCCTCTTAGTCATGAGCCGCAGTGAAACCGTCTGGATTGTCGATGACGACCGTTCCATCCGCTGGGTGCTGGAAAAGGCCCTGCAACAGGAAGGCATGACCACCCAGAGTTTCGACAGCGCCGACGGCGTGCTAAGCCGCCTCGCCCGCCAGCAGCCGGACGTGATCATCTCCGACATCCGCATGCCCGGCGCCAGCGGCCTGGAATTGCTGGCGCGCATTCGCGACCTGCACCCGCGCCTGCCGGTGATCATCATGACCGCGCACTCCGACCTGGACAGTGCCGTGGCCTCCTACCAGGGCGGCGCCTTCGAGTACCTGCCCAAGCCGTTCGACGTCGATGAAGCGGTCTCCCTGGTCAAGCGCGCCAACCAGCACGCTCAGGAACAACAAGGCTTGAGCGTACCGGTGGAGCAAGCACGCACCCCGGAAATCATCGGCGAAGCGCCGGCCATGCAGGAAGTCTTCCGCGCCATCGGCCGCCTCTCGCATTCCAATATCACCGTGCTGATCAACGGCGAGTCGGGTACCGGTAAAGAACTGGTCGCCCACGCCCTGCACCGTCACAGCCCGCGCGCGGCCTCGCCGTTCATCGCGCTGAACATGGCGGCGATCCCCAAGGACCTGATGGAATCCGAGCTGTTCGGCCACGAGAAAGGCGCCTTCACCGGCGCGGCCAACCAGCGCCGCGGGCGCTTCGAGCAGGCCGACGGCGGCACCCTGTTCCTCGACGAGATCGGCGATATGCCGGCCGATACGCAAACACGGTTGCTGCGCGTGCTGGCCGATGGCGAGTTCTATCGGGTCGGGGGGCATACCCCGGTCAAGGTCGACGTGCGCATCATCGCCGCCACCCACCAGAATCTGGAAACCCTGGTGCAGGCCGGCAAGTTCCGCGAAGACCTGTTCCACCGCCTCAACGTGATCCGCATCCACATCCCGCGCCTGTCGGATCGCCGCGAAGACATCCCCACCCTGGCCCGCCACTTCCTCGCCCGCGCCGCCCAGGAGCTGGCCGTCGAGCCCAAGCTGCTGAAGAGCGAAACCGAGGACTATCTCAAGCACCTGCCGTGGCCAGGCAACGTGCGCCAGCTGGAGAACACCTGCCGCTGGATCACTGTGATGGCTTCCGGCCGCGAAGTGCATGTCGACGACCTGCCGCCGGAACTGCTCACCCAGCCCCAGGAAAGCGCGCCGGCGAGCAACTGGGAGCAGGCCCTGCGCCAGTGGGCCGACCAGTCCCTCGGCCGTGGCCAGTCGAGCCTGCTGGACAGCGCCGTACCGACCTTCGAGCGGATCATGATCGAGACCGCCCTCAAGCACACCGCCGGCCGCCGCCGCGATGCCGCCGTGCTGCTGGGCTGGGGCCGCAACACCCTGACCCGCAAGATCAAGGAGCTGGGCATGAAGGTCGACGGCGCGGATGACGACGACGGCGACGAATAAGCCGCAGGCTTAGCGCAAGCAACTGAGAACGGGCCCAATCGGGCCCGTTTCTTATGGCGATCTCCTGTTATCTGTTGTGCAGGCGGTGGCGCAGGAGCGGTTGCAGACACGAACACCCAGATCGCGCCCCCATGCGCCAGAGCAATGCACCTGCCTCAGCCCGGTGCACCCTCGCAGCCCAGCAGCCAGCCAAATCAGCCGCGAGCGACCCGGCCGAGAAACGCTGAAACCCAGTATTCACAAGGCCTGCAGCCAACGTAATAAAACTGGCACACAGCCTGCATAGACTCTAGCAATCCCAGTTTTGGGGACCTTGGTACAGGCAGGCCGGGGATTCCCCTCTTTTACAAGCCCAACAAAAAGGCCACCTTCGCAGGTGGCCTTTTTGCTTACTGGCGGTACAGTTCGCGGCGGAAGATCAGCGGCGCGGCGCCCTTGTAGATGCCGAAGGTGGCAAGACCACGCGCCAGCTGGCGGTTGGCGCCATCCCAGGGGTACTGTAGCCAGGCCTGCGAGTCGGGAAAGCTGACCTGCAGCGAGCCATCATTGCCAGCCCCCGGGGCGCTCAACTGCAGCTTACCGACGCCGGCCAGGGGGGGCACCAGGGTCGGCGTAGTTTCCCCGGCAGCCAGGTTGCCGGTGTACTGATCCAGTGCAGGCGCCCCCAAGACGGTGCAGGTATCCATCCCTTCAGTCAGGAAAGCCCCGCCGGCGACGTTCTGCCAGGTTTCCAGCAGCAGCGGCAGATCCAGGGCCTGCAGCTCAGAACCATGGGCGTTGTCGATGCGCAGGCGGCCCAGCCGCACCTGACTGCCAAGATTCGCGCTGGCGTTGACCGTGAAGTCGTAGCTGTAATCCAGGCAACCACCGCCGCTACCGTGGCAGACCACCTGCCCCTGATCGACCTCGCGCAGGCTGGCCGCCGCAAAGGTCTGCCGGATCTGGGCCGCAAACGGATAGTCGTCGCTACCGGGCAACGCGGCGGGCTGGTAGAGCAGTCGCTCGCCCGTCCAGCGGTAGGTACGCGCCCCATCATCGCCATCGCTGACTCCTTCAACGGCCAGCGTGGCCGCCCCCTCGCTGACCAGGCGCGCATCCCGGGCCGGGATGCCGGTAATCGAGCTGTAGCTGCCCACAGCAGGATCGGCCAGCTTCCAGAAGCCCTCCCGGTCGTAGTTCCGGGTGGCATCGCCCGCGCGGTTCCTGGCCGTGAGGGTCAGGGTCGGCTGGCGATTGCTGGCAAAGCCGATCGGCTGGCCCTGGTAGCTGAAGGTGCTGCCACAGCTGGGCGTCAGGCTGGCGCTGCCCTCGGCACTCAGATAGGCGGGAATGAAGCGACCGACCAGATCGCGACTGCCGCCGCCGACCGTCTCGCCGAAGTAGCTGACTGCCGGCGTGGCGCTGAGCGTGAAAACGCCAACCTCGGAGATGGCGGCAGCGACCTCGGTCTGATTGCCCAGGGCGTGGTCGTAGCTGTTTGGCGTCACGTCGCCGGGTTCGCCGCCGGCAGGGGCCTGCACCGCACTGCTCAGGCGGATGCCCGAGTGGCGGAAGTTCGGCGTGGTGATATTGCCGCTGCACAGTGCCTGCGCGGTCGAAGCCTCGCCATCGCTCTCCCAGCCCACCGCGCGGATGGTCAGGGGGAAGGCATCGCCGGCGCGAATGCCGCCGGGGAAGACAGCGCAGTCGGCATCGGCGCTGGCGCAAGTACTCTCGGTGCTCAGGCACAAGCCATAGGGTTTGCTGACGAATACTCCGTCAACCGTTCGCTGCTCAAGTACCAGCCCCTCATCTGCATTCCCAGCGCTGCCCACATAGCGGGCAGTGAGCTTCATCTGCCCGGCATCGTCATAACGCACGGTCAACGGCGCGGTGCCTGTGGCATCGAAATGCAGGCTGACATCGGTGGCCGTACCGGTGACTGTGCTGCCATTGACCACCACCGGCTGGCTGCCACTACCCGGATCGATATAGGCGGAAGTGAACTGCACAATGCGATCCACATCGGCAAACGCCGGCACGCACTGCAGGACATTGTCTGATTTGCGCACTGCGCTGATGGTCGCCGCCGTCGGCTTGGCCGCCAGCATATTCGGCACCTGCAGCAGCAGGCCGCTGTCGGCATAGTTGATCTGGCAGCCTGCGGTCGAGCAGACCGGCTGGCTATTGGGCTTGGTCGCCGGCACCGAGGACTGCACGCCGAGGCTCACCGTGCCGGCCGTGGCCACGCTCAAACGGGCTTGCGCCGTACCGCCATTGAAAGTGATGGTATTGCCACCACC
Source organism: Pseudomonas campi (assembly GCF_013200955.2). NCBI lineage: Bacteria > Pseudomonadati > Pseudomonadota > Gammaproteobacteria > Pseudomonadales > Pseudomonadaceae > Aquipseudomonas > Aquipseudomonas campi. The sequence goes on along the minus strand of NZ_CP053697.2, from coordinate 422,498 downwards.
CTGAGCCGGGCCAACAGCGGACCAGTAGCTGGAGGGCGTGAGAGTGACGCTGACGTCATTGGTATAGAGGCTGCTGCAGCTGCTGTTGAGGCAGGCGCGGATGGTGACCGGCTGCGGATTGCAGGTCAGCGCGGTGCCGCTGTAACTGAACTCGAAGTGATCGATCTGCTGGCCGATGGGGTTGATATCGGTGGCGCAGACCTGCAGATCGTCCAGCTCGTGGATATTGGTCGAGCCGCCGGTGGAGCCGGTCAGCGACAAGTAGAAGTCGCTGGGCAGCGGGGCCTGGCTGTTGGCCGCTGCCAGTACATTGACTGCATTGAGGCCATTAAGCACGACAAAACCAGCGCCGCTATCACGCTCCACGGTGACTCGCGCCTCGTTGCTGAAGCGACCATCCATGGTGATGCGGTAGATGTGTCCGGGCGCTGCCGCAGTGCTCGCCGCGTTGTCGACTCCGGGACTGAGGCCGGCCGGGGTTCCGGCGATATAGCGGTAACCACTGGTTCCGCCGGTAGCACTGGAACCGCGGATGGCCACCGAGTCGGGCCGTTGTTGCTGCGGATTGCCCCCACCCTCGACGGAAAAGTTACCGTACTCGTCGATCCCCACCCCCAGCCAGCCACCGGCAAAACCGGGGTTGGCCGCATCGCCACGGGTGCCGTAGCCCAGCGGGCCGCCAAAGGCGCCCGGCTGCGGCGTTACCGTGGCATCCGACAGCACCACGGCTACACCATCGGCGCCGCTGCCGTTGTAGGCGTAATACTTGAACTGCACCTGGATATAGTTGCCCGCCGCCGGGAACAGGCGCTGCAGGGTGGACGAGGTCGATACGTTGCCCTGGTTGCTGGTCAGGCGCATGCGCTGGCCAGTAACCGTCGGCGTGAACGCCGTAGCGCCGCGGCTGGCCACCGCCCAGTCGTCGCCCAGGCTGCCATCCTGGAAGTCGTCACTGAAACACTGCAGGTTAAGGCCGCATGAGTGCCGCTCGGCCACCAGGGCACTGATCTGCGCGTCACTGAGCGCGCCGCTGTAGATGCGCAACTCATCCAGCTCGCCATTGAAATAACGGCCAGCCGTGCCCTGGTCTGCGCCCAGTTGCAGGGGGTCGCCATTCGCCAGCGGAGTACCACCGAAGCTGGCCTGGCCAGCCAGAGTGCCGTTGATATAGATGCGCTGGTCACCCGGCGCATAACGGATCAGCACATGGCTCCACTGCCCCACCGGCAACGCCGTGGTGCTGTTGAATTGATTGGTGGCGCCGCCGGTGGTCTGCCACCACCAGTTGATCGTGCCGCTGGGGTTGAGGTGGAACTCGTAGTTCTCATCCTTGGACAGGATGCTCATCAGCCCCGAGGCCGGCCGCGTGCGTGGCTTGACCCACAGGCCGATGGTAAAGCTGCCCGACAGGTCGAGCAGGTTGTTGTCGGCGCGCTGCACGTACTGGCTGGAAGCGCTGTTGAACGTGCCATAGCCGCAGGTGCCCTGGGCATTGACCTGCGGCAGGGCCGGCGCGCTGCTGGCCGTGCTGGCGCCATTCAGCACCGTGCCGTTGAGGGCATTGCTGGTGCTGTCGAGCACCTCGCCAGCCGCGCCGGTCCAGCTGGCTTCATCGAGGGACCAGCTCAATATCTGGGTGGCCACAGGCGAACAGGCATTGGCCGGCGTCGAGTTGGGCACGCAGGTACCGGTTACCGTGCTGGGGCTATTGACGAAAATGGTCGAGTAGCTGGGTGCGGTCAGGTTGCCGAAAACAGTCGAGTTATTCAGCGTCACCGCACCGCTGTTGGCGGTAACGTTTACGCTGTTCTGTGCATTGCCGACGGTGCTGTTGGTGAAGGTCACTGTGCTTGCGCCGCTGACCGAGCCGCTGGTCATGGTTACACCGGAAAACACCGCGGTGTTGTTCGTCGCCACAAAATCGCCAGCGATGGTGCCGCCGGTAATGCTCAGGCCCGAGGAGTCCGAGCGCGCGCCGGCCAGCAGGTCGGTGCCATTGCTGGTGACGTTGCAACAACCGCTGCGCACTAGGCCGCCGACACTGCCGCCGCTGAGACTCACGGTGCCGCTGGTGCTGGTCAGGCTGCCACTGACCAGGGTTCCGCTGGTGTTGATCGAGCCACCGCTGCTGACCGCGCCGCCGACGCTACCGGCGGTGAGGCTGATAATGCCGTAATTGCTGGCAGCATTGCCGGCGATGGCCGTGCCGTTAGTGGTGAGATTGCCAGCGATACTGACATTACCGGCAACGCTGCCGCCGCTCAGGGTGGCCGTGCCACTGCCAGTCACCGAGCCGCTGACGCTGGTGCCCGCCAGATTGATCGGGCCACTGGCGGTGGTCACCGATCCCTCGATGCTATTGGTGCCCGTGGCGGTGATACTGCCGGAACTGGTTTGTAGACTTATGTTCTTGTCGACAGTGCCTATGGTGTTGCTGTTCAGGCTGATGTTGTTGTTGGCGACAACAGTGATATGGGTAAGGGTTTCACCACCGGTGGTGCGCACCCGCAGCACATCCCCCGCATCCAGGGTGAGCGTACCGCTACAAGTGAACACACTGCCGCTGCTGCTCCAGCTCCCGGAACAGATCGAGCCCCCGCCGCCACTGGGGGTGGCGTTGTTGCTTCTAAAGGTATAGGTCGCGGCGAAGGCTATATCGGCCAGCAGCAGGACTGGCAACAACAATGCCCAGCGATAGCGTCGGGCTGAGTCCCGAAAATGCACGCTCATGGCTTCTCCACCACGGCGGTCAGCTTGCGATAGGCGTAATCCGGGCTTGCGGGGGTGGCGAAGGTCGCCGTGGCTTCGATCGTATAGAACAGCGTCGCGCTGGTCTTACCCTCTTCCTCCAGCACCGGCGTGCTGCTGGACGTGCAGCTCATCAGCACGGCAAAGCCATCCAGGGTGAAATCGGCGCAGGTCGCATCGGCGAGAATCCGCGCAATGCCATATTCCAAGCCGGCCCGAGCAGCCTGATAGGCCCGCGCCTGCTGGATAGCCATGCTATTGGTGGCGTTTTGCGTCACGGCCAGACGCGCCATCACGGCGATCACCGCAGCAATGATGATGATCACGAACATCGCCGCGACCAGGCCGAAGCCAGCTTGGCGAGAGTCAGGGCGCATTGTCGACATGAACCTGCTGTAAGAGGGTGATGGTTTCGTCGTCCTGGGTTAGCGACAGACGGATGGTCAACAAGCCACTACGGGTATTGGTCGCGCTGGCATAAGAGAAAGAGCAGGCAGAAACGGAATTGACCAGCAACGATTCGGTAGCCCCGGAACCATCGAGGTTGGGCGACACAGAGCGCCAGAGTCGGCCACCGCCATCGCACCTGTAGCCCACCACCTCATTGGCCAGATAAAAACGGTGCTGTGGGGAAGCATATTTAAAGCGGAAGCCAGGAAGAGTCGCGCTCAAGCTTCCCCCACTCCAAGTGAAGGCTTTAGGTGAAATAACCGATGGAGAGGCCGTGTCATCCAGCTCCGTGGTATTGGTGTTATAGATAATCAGCCAATGTGGAGTCGTGGTGCTCAGAGGGGTAATCGGGGTAAGAACATCAATCGTGCACAGACCTGTTGCGGAGCAAGCCGGAGGGTCTTGCCGTGCTCCACTCGCGTCAGGCTGGTTGGCCCGATAACGCCCGGCATTAGCAATCGACAGCATCTGGATTGTGTCGCCACTGTGAACCAACGAATTCGGCACCGCCAGGCGTACATCGCGTGCCATGCGGTTGAGCGCCCCGGCGGCCAGGTCGACCAGCTCGGCACGCCGGCTCTGATCGACGAAGCTCTGCAGCGGGTTGGACATCACCGTGCTGATCAGCACCGCCACCACCCCGGCCAGGGCGATCACCATCACCAGCTCGACCAGGGTGAAGCCGCGAACGGCGCGAGGACAAAGGGCTAAGGACTTAGCAGCAAACGCAGCATTTGTAGGAGCGAGCTCTGCTCGCGAAGCGGTGACGCAGGACCATTCGCGAGCAGAGCTCGCTCCTACACCAGCAGGCGGGTACGTCATCAATAGCTCGTCCGGTAACCGGCAAGCTCAAGGAGCTGCCCGGCGGGGTCGTTCACTGTGACGGCGATGCGCAAGGCAGCCACACCCGGCGCAGGCCCGAGGTCTTGCGCCGTAACCGTCACCTGCACCTGGTAGCCACTCAACGCGGTTATGGCGTTCCCACGCGCATCGTGAGGCGCCTCGGCGAGGTTGTGATAATCACCAACATCGTCGAAACAACTACGCCCGCAATCGGCCAGGCCATCCGGGTCACTAAACGCCTGCAGGGTGATTTCTTCCATGTAGGCCTCGGCAATCGCCAGGCTCTGCTGGCGCAACATAGGGTCGGCCGAACGCCCAGTGATCGCCGCCATGGCCGAGAACATCGCGGCAGCGGCAATGCCGAGGATGACGATGGTGATCACCAGCTCGACCAGGGTCATGCCGCGCTGCGCACCTTGGCGGGTGGGCAGGCTCATGGCGTGGTCTCGATAAAGCCGGTGGCCAAGTTGACGGTGAGGGTGAACGCCCCACCGGCAAAACTGGCGAAATTCGCGGCACCGGTAGCGGTACCCAGAGAGTCAAAAGTGACATTCAGCGTTGGGGCAACACTGACATTCTGCGGATTGCCCGCGGTGTAATCGCCGCCGGAAGGGTTGGCGACCGGGTTGCCGGAAGCAACCCCGCCACACGCTGCCGCATAGGACAGCGCATACCCTGTGCCATCGACCCGCGCGCGAATCTGGCAGCCACTGGCCAGGGCCAGCTTCTGCGCATAGCGCACGGCACTCAGGCTTTCTTCGTAGTACAGGCGCTCATCGAACACCTGTCGATCGAAGAAACGCGGCCCCACTACGACGGCAAGCGTGCCGATGATCACCATGACCATCAGCAGCTCGATCAGGGTGAAGCCGCGCCCAGCCATCCCGGGCTTAACAACCAGCAGTAGTTGCAGCCGTAGGCGCAGTGATCACTGGAGCAGCACCAGCTGCCGCAGCGGCATAGGTGAAGGAGCAGGTCGCAGGCGTCGGAGCACCCGCTATTTGAATTACCAACGCGGCAGTGCCACCGCCAGAGGTGCTGAATTCAGAGCTCAGTTGGGCCGCTGCGACAATACCGGCAGCATCGGCTGTCGGATAGAAGTTGGCCATGGTAATAGTCGTTCCTTCCAACGTGACCGAGCCGGCAGCCGCAAGGTTTTTAGCCAATGAGGCGGAATGAGCCACCGCAGCAGCCGCCCGAACCGAACCCAACGCGCCATTTAAAGTCGCAATTCGGGCATCTTGTCCAAGGTTGGCAAACCGGGGCAACGCAAACGCCGCCAGAATCCCGAGAATCACAATAACCATGATCAGTTCGATCAGGGTGAAACCGCTCTGTTGCTTTTTCATCGTTCTACTCCTGACTACATCAAATGAAGGTGAAGGTCACAGTGCCAGTATTGGCGTCATAGGTGATCGTGTCGTCCTCACCATCCAGCTGGTAGGTGAAGGTACAAACGGTGCCGTTAGCCGTGGCGATATAGTCGACAGCTGCGGCGCCAACGCCGTTGGTCGGGGCCGAACCCTGCAGGATGCTGTCGAAAACCTGGTTGCAGGTCGCCGGGGTCATAGCCACGGTAGCTGCTGGGGCACCCGCACGGGCGGTGCCAATCGGCCAGCCATTGGCATTCACATCGACGGTGCCGTCACCGAAGCCACCCACGTTGATTTGGCAGGTATTGCTGGCAACGCAGCCGTTACCGTTTACACCGCCATTGCGGTTCAACTCGTACTGCGAGCGTACCAACAACACCGCCGAAGCCAGACCACCAGAGATGCCCTTAACTGCTGCTTCGTGGGCATCCTTGGCCGAGTTAATAAAGCGCGGCAACGCGACCGCAGCAAGAATGCCGAGGATGACGATGACCACGATCAATTCGATCAGGGTAAAACCTTTGCTGTTTTTCATTACTTTCCCTCAGTGACTTCAATACCCCGCCGCAGACAACTCCGCAGCGGGTACCGCTTCAAGCTCCAGGGCGAAAGCCGCACCCGACGATTGTGACGCAGTTGGCATTCCATCGGGAACCACCAACAACCGCCAGGCACGCACTTCACCCTGCCCTCTTGTCCATCCGTCGGCAAAGCGCGCCCGGTAGATCACCCAGACCTTCCCTGGGAGCCAGTACCAGCAGCCGCTTTGCGGTGCATCACCGGCGGCCAGTTCGCCGCAGTAGTTGTCCTGCTGCCAACGCAGCAGAACAAACGGATTCCTCTTGCGCCAGGCAGGCTCCAGCACCTGATCCTTGCCCATTTGCTCAGCTGTCAGGCTATTCAGGCTGGCAGCCAAGTGCTCGCGGGTAGCCTCCATCGCCCGCCTTTCACTGACCTGGGCGATCTTCCAACCCAGCGCCAGCACTATGCCCAGCAGTATCAGCAAGGCCCCACCCCAGCCGATCCGGCGCATGTTGCGCACGGTGTAATCGGCATCGTAATCAGGCCTCATCCGCCGCCCTTGGCCACCGAGGCCAGGTCCCACATCGGCAGAAACACCCCTAGCGCCAGCACCAGCACCATGATGCCCATGGCGACGATGAGGATCGGCTCGATGGCATCGGCCAGCTGCTTGAGGTCGTAATCCACTTCCTGTTCATAGAAATCGGCGACTTCGACGAACAGGTCATCCAGCGCGCCGGTTTCTTCACCGACCGCCATCATCTGCAACACCAACGGGGTAAACAGACCACTGGTGGAAGCCGTGCTGGTCAGCGCCTCGCCGCGCTCAACGCCCTCGCGCATGCCGATAATGGCCTGGCCAATAAACAGGTTGCCGACGCTGGCGCTGTTGATCGACAGGGTTTGCAGCAGCGGCACGCCGGCGCGGTACATCATGGCGAAGGTGCGGGTAAAGCGGGCCAGGGCGATACGCTCGAACACACCGCCGACGATGGGCAAGCGCAGCTTGATCTGATCCCACTTGAGCGCGCCGGCGTCAGTCGCGGTCCAGCGGATGAAGCCGTAGATGGCGCCAGCAAACAGCAACAGCAGCAGCCACCAGTAATCCTGGAAGAACTCGGAGGTGCCGATCAGCAGCCGAGTCGGCCAGGGCAGCTCGGCCTTGAACTGCTCGAACACCTTGGCGAATGCCGGGATCACGAACATGTTGATCACCACCAGCGCCACGCCCATGGCCGACAGCACGAAAAGCGGGTAGCGGGTGGCCTGCTTGATGCGCTTGCGCGTCTCGCGCTCCATCTCCAGGTAGCCGGACAGCTGCTTGAAGGCCTGGTCGAGCTGGCCGGTGTTCTCACCGACGCTGATCATGCTGATGAACAGGGTGTTGAACACCTTGGGATGGGCATGCAGGGCCACGGCCATGCTCACGCCGCCTTCGAGGTCGCTGCGCACGGCCTGCAGCACTTCACGAAAATATTCGTTGCGATGGGACTCACCCAGGCCGCCGATGGCGCGGATGATCGGCACGCCCGCCTTGCTCAGGCTGTACATCTGCCGGCAGAAGATGATCAGTTCTTCCAGGTCCACGCGCTTGCTGCGCAACAGTTCCTTGATGCTGGCCAGCACATCATCGTTACCCTGGGCGGCCTGCTCTTCGATGCTCAGCGGGGTGATGCGCTCGGCCAGCAGCTCACTGGCCAGGTTGTCGGCCGAGCCGCTTTCGCGACTGCCGCTGACCTTGCTGCCCTGGGCGTCACGGCCGGTGTAGCGGAACTGGCTCATGGGTAACGCCCGCCCGCGCACAGCTCCCCTCTCCCACTGGTGGGAGACGACTGCATGGATGCAGAAGGTAGGGCGACGCAGGACGCCAAAGCCGAGGGGTTGGGGGAGTTGGAAAGGCCCGCGGCAGGCACGTAGCCCGGATGCAATCCGGGAAGCAGGCAACTCCGTTCCCGGATTGCATCCGGGCTACCAAAGCGCCCTCTCCCCGGCCCTCTCCCGTAAACGGGAGAGGGGGCTTTGACTGGAAGCTTTCGAATGACAGCCAAGCTACCGGGCACCTGCATCCATACCCCTTCTCGCATAGCGAAGGGGAGACTGCATACACGCCACCCGCGCATCACACCAGCACCTCGTCGGTGAGGGTGGCGCAGACCTTGAGCACTTCCTCGACGCTGGTCACCCCGGCCAGGGCGTAGTCCAGCGCGCAGGACGCCAGCGGGCGGTAGTGGGCGCTGGCCTGGGCCGCTTCGGCGAAGCCTTGTGGGTCGTTGCGGCGCAAGGCGGCAATCATGCCGTCGTCCATTTCCAGCAGTTCGTAAACACCAATACGCCCGGCATAGCCGGTGTTGTGGCACTGGTGGCAACCGGCGCCACGCTTGAAAGTGCGTCCGGTCAGCGGCGCGCGGTGCAGGTTTTCCAGCCACAGCAGTTGGCGCGGCTCGGGCGTATCCGCCTCCATGCAGTTCTCGCACACGCGACGGATCAGGCGCTGGGCCAGCACCGCATTTAGCGAAGTGGCGACAAGGAACGGCTCAGCGCCCATGTCGATCAGGCGCATGGCCGAGGTCAGGGCGTCGTTGGTGTGCAGGGTGGACAATACCAAGTGACCGGTGAGCGCCGCGCGCAGGCCGATCTCGGCGGTTTCCTGGTCACGCATCTCGCCGATCAGCACGATGTCCGGGTCCTGGCGCAGGGCGGCGCGCAGCACGCGGGCGAAGCTGAGGTCGATCTTGGCGTTGACCTGTACCTGGTTGACCCGCGGCAAGCGGTATTCCACCGGGTCTTCCACGGTGATGATCTTCTTCTCCGGGCTGTTCAGTTCGGACAGGCCCGCATACAGAGTGGTGGTTTTGCCGGAACCGGTGGGGCCGGTGACCAGCACCAGGCCGAACGGGCGCTGCAGCAGGCGACGGAAGCGCACCAGCATGTCGGCCGGCATGCCGCTGGTGTCCAGGTTGGAGACGCCGCCGCTCTGGTCGAGCAGACGCATCACCACCGACTCGCCGAACTGCACCGGCATGGTCGACACCCGCACGTCGATAGCGCGACCCTTGACCCGGATATTGAAGCGCCCGTCCTGGGGCAGGCGCTTTTCCGAGATATCCAGGCCGGACATGATCTTCAGGCGCATGACCAGCGCCGAGGCAACCCGCGCCTCCTTCATCACCTGCTCGTTGAGCACGCCGTCGATGCGCTGGCGGATACGCACCAGGCCTTCGTCCGGCTCGATGTGGATGTCCGAGGCCTTCATCTGCACCGCGTCCTCGAACAGCGTTTGCAGCAGGCGCACCACCGGCGCTTCGGTGTTGTTGTCGGCGCCCAGTTTGGACAGGTCGAAGTCGCTGTCCTTCAGCTCGCCTTCCAGCTCGCCGGCGATCGAGGCGATCTCGCTGGTGCGCCGGTACACGGTGTCGAGGGTGGCCAGCAGCTCGGCCTCGCGCACCACGGCCGGGTTGACGCGGGTCTTGAGGATGCGCTCCATCTCGTCGAGAGCGAACAGGTCGAGCGGGTCGGACATGCCGACCAGAAAGCCGCCGCTTTCGCGCGACAGGACCATGGCGCGGAAGCGCCGCGCCATGGCTTCCGGCAGGGTCTGCACCAGTTGCTGGTCGAACTTGAAGTGCTTGAGCTCGATGAACGGGATCTTCAGCTGCTCGGACAGCGCGGTGAGCAGCTTGACCTCGGCGACGAAGCCCATGTCGACCACCGTGCGGCCGAGCTTGGAGCCGGTGCGTTTCTGTTCCTGCAGGGCCAGCTGCAATTGCGCATCGCTGATCAGTCCGGCCTGGATCAGCAGGTCGCCGAGCCGCAGCTTGCGCTGGCGTAGATCATCCTGGGTCATCAACGACCTCCCAGCGCCGTGGCGCGTTCACTGGCGAAGCGTCGGGCGCTATCGTCCAGGCCCAGCCCCTGCAGGGCCAGGCGGTAATGGCGGGCGGCCTCGGCCGATTGATCGAGCTGTTCCAGGGCGATCGCCAGGCCCAGCTGCCAGGTGGACTGGCTCGGACGCAGGGCGGTCATGCGCCGGTACAGCGCGGCGCTTTCCTGCCATTGGCTGGTCTGCTGGTAACTGGCGGCCAGCAGGGCGAAATAGGTCGGTTCCTGCTCCAGCGCCGGGGCGTTCTGTTCCAGGGTCGCCACCGCGCCCTGGGTATCGCCGGCTTGCAGTTGGCTGCGCGCCAACAACAGGCGCAACTCGCTGTCATGGGGCATTTGCGCCAGTTGAGCGGGCAACCAGCTGAGCAGGCGCTGCTGCTCGCCACCAGCCAGATAGGCGCGGGCCAGCCAGCGCAGCACTTCCGGGTCACGGCCGCGGCTTTTCTGCAGGGCTTCCAGCTCGCGGATGGCGCGCGGGTAGTCACCGTCCTGCAGGGCCTGACGGGCCTGGACCAGGCCATCCGGGCGATAGGGCGTGACGCTGACCTGCGGCGGATCGCTGGGGGGCGCAACAGCGGCCGGCTCGGCGGCCACTGGCGGCGCAGGCGCATCGCTGGGTAGCGGGGCAGTGGCCCAGGCCGGCAAGGCCGGTTCGGCCTGCACGGTAGCGGGTTCGGCAGCGGGCAGCTGATCCAGTTCCACGACCGGCTCGGGCTCTACTGGCGCCGCCGTCAGCGGCACTTCCAGCCACAGCACCCAGCGATCGCCGGCCGGTTCCAGGCGGTCACGCACCTCCAGGCTCTCGCCCAGCCCGACCAGCAGTACCTGCACATCCGCACCCTGCGCCTCGACGCGCCAGGACAGGCTGCTCCCATCCCGCTGCACGCGGCCGCGCTGGGCTTCGCCCGTCAGCGTCACACCCGGCAGGCGCAGGCTCACCGCCCCGCTCTCCTCGGTGCGCTGATAGGGCACCGAGCGATCCAGCAGCAGCTGCAGCACCAGACCGCGACTATCGTGTTGTGGCAGTACGTCGAGCAGGCGCGGCGCGGCCACGACCGGCGCCAACGACACCGCTTCGTGCTTGGGCAGCACCCCGCCCCAGGGGATCTGACCGTTGACCACCCGACCGATCATCAGGCCAACCAGCAGGCCGAGCAGAATCACCGCCGCCATCCAGATCGAACCCCGGCGCATGCGCTCGGCGCGCTCACGACGGGAAGCCGCCGCTTCATCCACGGCGTGCAGGCCATCCAGTTGCAGGCGCTCGGCAGGCGCTGCGCGACGCTCTTCGAGGTCGCGCAGCATGTCGTTGACCAGGCTCATGGCAACCACTCCCGCCACTGCGCCAGCCAGGGCCAGGCACCGATCACCAGCAGCAACGACAGACTGGCCGCCGCCAGGCCCCAGCCCAGCCAGGGCGTGGTGCTGCGCAGAAATGGCTGAGCCCCTTCGGTATCCAGCTGGGCGCGGCGCACATGGCTAACGCTGATCTGCCGCCGGCCTTCGCCATAGGCCACCATCAGCGCCTTGTGCGCGAGAATGTTGAGCAGGCGCGGAATGCCGCCGCTGCCACGCACCAGGCGGCGAATCGCGGCAGCGGAGAACAAGGGTTCGCCGCGATAACCGGCCACGGCCAGGCGCTCGTTGAGGTAGCGGGCGGTGTCCTTCACATCCAGCGGGCGCAGGCGGTAGGAAAAGGTGATGCGCTGGCGCAGCTGGCGGAACTCGTTGCGCTCCAGGGTGGCGTCCAGCTCCGGCTGGCCGAACAGCACCACCTGCAGCAGCTTGGCCTGTTCGGTTTCCAGATTGGTCAGCAGACGCAGGGCTTCCAGGGTCGCGGTCGGCAGGGCCTGGGCCTCGTCGAGCAGCACCACGGTGCTCTTGCCGGCGGCAGCCAGCTCGATCAGGCGCCGATGCAGCGCATCGAGAATGCCCTGGGCATCCAGATCCTCGATGCCCTCGACCCCCAGCTCACGGGCCAGCGCCTGGCGCAGGCCAACCGGGCTCATGCCGGGGTTGGGCAGGTAAGCCAGCTGGTAGCGTTCGCCCTCCAGCAGGTTGAGCAGTGCACGGCAGAGCAGGGTCTTGCCGGTGCCGACCTCGCCGGTGACTTTGATAAAGCCTTCACCTTCACCGAGTGCCACGCGCAGCAGATTGAGGCAGGCCTGGTAAGGCGCCAGCTGCACCAGGAACCCGGTGTTGGGGGTCAGCGCGAACGGCTTCTCGCGCAGGCCGAAGAAGGCTTCGTACATCGCCTTATCTCAGTTCCTTGAAGGCTTCCGCGCTCTTGCGCAGCTCATCCAGCCACACTTCGTCGCTGACCACCTGCGGGCGCATGAGGATCACCAGCTCGCTCTTCTGCAGGGCCTTGCGCTGCTGTTTGAACAGCGGGCCAACGAAAGGCAGGGTGCTGGCCCACGGTACTTCGGCATCCTCGTTCTCGTTGGTGCTCTGCAGCAGGCCGCCAATTACCACCACCTGGCCACTGCGCGCCCGCACGATGGAGTCGGACTGGCGCGAGGTGGACAGGGCCAGTGGCAGGTTGAAGACGTTGTCCTCGCCCAGCACGATGGTCTTGTTCTGGTCCTCGACGCGGCTCACCGTCGGCCGCACGTGCAGGGTGACGACATCGTTCTGGTCAATCTGCGGGGTGACATCCAGCGAGATGCCGGAGAAGAACGGCGTCAGGGTGATGTCCTGGGTCGGCTCGGTGACCCCGGCAGCCGTGGTCGTGGTGCTGCTCGACGACACTTCGGTGACGAAGAACTCGTCGGTGCCGACCTTGATCACCGCCTTTTGATTATTCAGCGTGGAGATGCGCGGGCTGGACAGCACCCGCACCTCGCCCTGAGTCTGCAGCAACTGGATCAGTCCGGTGAAGTCGCCCAGGTTCAGCACGCTGCTGAACACGCCGCCGATACCGGTCGGCCCAGTAAGGGTTTCACCGGAAATACCGGCACTGACATCGCTGCCCAGTTGTTCCCAGCTGATGCCGGCCTGGAAGCCGTCATTGAGCTGCACTTCGAGAATCTTGGTTTCCAGCACCACCTGACGCTGCAGGTTGCGTTGCGCCTGTTCGAGGAAACGCGCGACGTTCTCCTGATCGGCACTGTTGGCGCGCACCACCAGCAGGCTGGCCTGCGGGTTAACCACCACGCTGTTGCCTTCCTCACCACCGACGATCATCGCCACCACTTCGCGCACTTCACGCCAGAAGTCGACATCGCTGCTGGTGGTCACCTGGCTGGCATTGAGCGTGGTCACCGAGCTGTCGCTGGAGCTGCTGCCGGTATCGCTGTTACTGCTTTCGCTCTCGTCACTGACCACCTGGCCGGAGCTGACGCGGGTGTCGGACACGCCCACACGCTGCAGGTTGAGATAATTGAGGTTGTAGCTGCGGGTGATCGCCCGGTTCGGCAGGATCTGGTAGCCATAGCTGCTGCGGCGGAAGTCATAGCCATAGCTATCGCGTACCGCCGCCAGCACTTCTTCCAGGGTGACCCGGCGCAGGCTGAAGGTGATGTTGCCGGTCACCTCCGGATGCACCACCAGGTTCTGCCCGGCGCCTTCCATCAGGCTGAGGAAAAACTCGCGGGCCGGCATGTCCTTGGCCGACACATCGAAGCGCGGGCCGCTACCGATACTCAGCGAACTGCTCAACGGCGGAATCAGCGAGGCCTGCACCGCTGGCGGCGGCATGACCTTGTTCTGCCCCTGGGCCTGTTGCAGGCTTTCGTCGAGCAGCTTGCCGCTCTGTTCATAAAGTTGCGTATCGCCATCAATGAAGGTCTGGCAGGCGCTCAGCAGACAGGCCAGGCTCAGCAGGCCGAGACGCGGCAGGAATGTGTTCATAGGCTTCATCGGCTCGGTTTCAATACGGGTTCGGCCAGGCGCAGCAATTGTTGCTGGCCCTGACGTTCAATCAATACGCTGTGTGCGTGGATGGCCAGCACGCGGGCTCCAGCATGCTCTTCGCCGACCCGCAGGGTGCTACCGCCGATCACCGCACGGCTGCCCTGGGCGCCCCGCAGGATCGCTTGCAGCACCAGCGGTGCCTGCACCTCGCCGGCGTTCACGACCGGCAGCAGGTTGGCCGGCGGCTGGGTCGGATCGATGGCGGGTGCGGCATGAGCCAGGCCACCCGCCAGCAACAGGTTCAGCAGCAACAATCTAGACACCGACCCACCCCGCCTGGCGACTCAAGGTATACAGCTTAAGGCTGATCTTCGCCTGGGACGGCCCACCTTCACCGACCTGGTAATCCAGGCTGTCCCAGTTGAGCTTCCAGCCGCTGGCCTGGACCGCCTGCAGATAGGCCAGCAGGTCAAAATAGCCGCCTTGCAGCTGCAGATGCAGACCATGCCGATAGAGAGTGACCGGGGCCGGCTCGGCGCCCGGCTCAAGCTTGACCGGCGCGGCGCCGGGCAACTGCATGGGCTCGCTGAAGCTTTCCAGGCCGACCAGGCGCAGGCGCGGTTGGGAACGCAGCAACTCCGCCAGCACGGCCTTCATCTTCTGCGGCGTGACCAGCTCGGCGGTGTTCTGGTCGATCTGGCTGATCAGCTCCTCGCGGCTGGCCGAGGCCGCCAGCAGGGCGCTGCGATAGGGGATATTGGGATCGGCCGCCAGCTTCGCCTGCAAGTCGGCCAGACCGGTCTGGGCCTCCAGGCGCCGTGCCTCGGTCACCTTGTAACTGGCTTGTTGCTTGGCCAGGCGCGCACTCAGCGGGTCGCCGAGCAGCAGCATATAAAGCAGTGCACCGACCACCAGGCCGACACTGAAGGCCAGCCACTGCTCGCGCGGCGCCATGCCATGCCAGCGTTGCAACCAGTTATTCATTGCCCGGCTCCTTGTCGCCAGCCTGGGAGGACAGATCGAAATGCAGCAACTGGTCGTCGCCGCGCAGCACTTCGAAACGGGCGAATTCGCGGCCCTGGAAGACCGGGCTCTGGCCGAGGCGCTGCAGGTATTGCGGCAGCAGCTCCTGGTCCTGACTGCTGCCCTGCAGACGCATGTGCGTGCCGCCGGCACTCAGGCCAATGCCGCTGAGCCACAGGCCGCTCGCCGGATGATGCTCGGCCAGTGCCTGCAATGGCGCGACGAACCCCGCCGTGCGCTGGCTGGCCAGCACCTGCAGGTAGCCGATCAAGCGCTGCAACTGCTGGTTGTCTGCCTCACGGGCCGCCAGCTCCAGCGGCAGGCCACTGTCCAGCTGCGGCTCGACGAAACTGGCCTTGGCCGCGGCCAGCAGAGTTTCCTGCTCTTGCGCCGCCACTTCGGCCTGGCTCAGTTGCGCAGCACCCTGGCGCAGCTGCCAGCCTTGCCAGGCCGCATGGGCCAGGCACAACAGCACCAGCACGGCCAACAAGGCCAGCATCTGGTTTTTCTGCGGGCCGCTGCGCTGCTGTTTTTCAATCTGATAGAGGTTGAGGTTCTGCATCAACCGACCTCCTGCCGCAGCGCCGCACCTACCGCGGCCATGCAGTAGGCCTGCTCGGCTTCGTCGAGCGCGGCAGTGGCCTGCCCGGGGAACAGTTCGCGCAGGTCGAGGGCCTGCAGCTTGACCGCCAACCCCGTGGACAGGGTTTGCAGAACGGCCGCGCCATTGCGCTTCATCGGCAACAGCAACAGACGGTTGATGTAGCCCTTGCCCAGCTGGCTTTCGAAATAGTCGAGCGAGCGCTGGATTTCCAGGGTCACCGCGCCGAAATCATCACCGGCCTGATCCAGGCCCTGCTCGATACGCCGCGCCATGTATAGATCGGCAGCATGCTGCACACAGATCAGCCCCTCGCTGGAGCGCAGGCGCAGCAACGCCAGATTCATGCCCTCGGCTCCAGCCAGCAGACCGAGGTTGCGGAAGGCCATTTCGGTGACATCGATACTCTGCAGCTGCAGCCCGGCCTGCGCGCACAAGTCGGCCCAGGCCTGCATGCGTGCCTTGCTCAGCACCGCGCAATAGGCCATGCGCGAACGGCCACGGTAGGCATCATCGGGCAGGGCGAAGGCATCGACAACCACCTGCTCCAGCGGCTCGGCGATCAGATCCTTGATGCGCCAGCGCATGGCGTCGCGCAGCTCTTCGCTGGGCACGTCGGGACTGTCGAGCAGGAGCATCTGGTAAGTGGCGGGGTGCAGCAACAGGTTGACCGGGGTGCCTTCCAGGCTCAGCTCGGCAACCATCTTCTTCAGCACGGCGGGCTGTTCAGCCGGCACAGCCTGGCGGAACTGGCAGTCGAGCAAACGCGGGGTTTCACCGGCCACGCGCAGCACGCGCGCCAGGGCAATTCCCTCAGGCCCGGTTTCGATACCGAGCAGACCGTCCGCTGTTATTTTCTTTCTCGCGAACCACACCAACTGCATGCCCCCTACTTACCCAGTGCACATCATCCGCCACCAAGGCCGACGATGGGTGACAACACGCAGTAGAATGCGTGCCATCTGCCCTGTCCCTGAGCCTGACCCATGTTCCATGTCGTCCTGTTCCAGCCCGAGATTCCACCCAACACCGGCAACATCATTCGCCTCTGTGCCAACACCGGCTGCCAGCTGCACCTGATCGAGCCGCTGGGCTTCGAACTGGACGACAAGCGCTTGCGTCGCGCCGGGTTGGATTACCACGAATACGCGACATTAAAACGCCATCAGTCATTGAGCGACTGTATCACAGTTACCCGTAGCGACAGGATATTGGCATTTACCACAAAAGCCAGTCACAGCTACGCACAAATGCAGTATCGACGCGGCGATATGCTGCTGTTCGGCCCGGAAAGTCGGGGCCTGCCAGCAGAGATACTGGAGCAGATCCCCGACCCACAGCGCCTGCGCATGCCGATGCGTCCGGAGTGCCGCAGCCTCAACCTGTCCAATGCCGTGGCCGTGGTGACGTACGAGGCCTGGCGCCAGCATGACTTCGCCATGGAGTAGGAGCGAGTTCTGCTGGCGAACCCTGGCCAGTTCAACGCGTCGCGAGCAGCTCACGCCAGGCCAGGTAAATCGAGACAGAAAAAAAGCGCCCCGCGGGGCGCTTTTTTCATTACCGCAGGCATAGAGCCTGCTTACGATCTCGCGAGCTAGAGCCAGACAAGGCGCTACACCAGTAACAGCCTTCGGCTGGTCAAACGGCCGAGGGAGCGGAGTTTACGAGCTGTAAATGAGCATCCCGAGGCCAGTTTTAACGCAGTATGGCCGACGCGCAGCAGATCGTGGGCAGGCTCTTAGGCCTGAGCGGTTTCCGCACCGGCGGTCTGCATACGCTGCAGCTCCTGGGCGTAGAGGGCGTCGAAGTTCACCGGTGCCAGCATCAGCGCCGGGAAGGAGCCGCGCACCACCAGGTTGTCCAACGCTTCACGGGCGTAGGGGAACAGCAGGTTCGGGCAGAACGCGCCGAGAGTGTGGCTCATGGACGCGGCATCCAGGCCCTTAATCAGGAAGATGCCGGCCTGCTGCACTTCGGCGATGAAGGCGGTCTCTTCGCCAGTCTTCACGGTGACCGAGAGGGTCAGCACCACTTCATGGAAGTCGCCATCCAGGCCTTTTTGCCGGGTGTTCAGGTCCAGGGCGACGCTCGGCGCCCACTCCTGGCGGAAGATTTCCGGGCTCTTCGGCGCTTCGAAGGACAGGTCCTTCACATAGATACGTTGCAGGGAGAACTGTGGGCCTTGCTCGGCTTGGGCGGCGCCGTTGGTAACTTGCTCGGTCATGACGAAGTCTTCTTATTACGGGTTACGGAAAGGGTTCAGGCCTGTAGCAGCGCGTCCAGCTTGCCAGCGCGCTCCAAGGCATAGAGGTCGTCGCAGCCACCGATGTGGCGAGTGCCGATCCAGATCTGCGGTACCGAAGTACGCCCGGCCTTGCGCGTCATCTCGGCGCGCGCCTCGGGTTTGCCGTCGACACTGATTTCCTGGAAAGCCACACCCTTGCTGCTCAGCAACTGCTTGGCACGGATGCAGTAAGGGCACCAGGCGCTGGAGTAAACCACGACCTCGGGCATATCACTTGACCACAGGCAGGTTGTCGCCACGCCAGCTGGCGATGCCGCCACCCAGTTTGGCAGCGGTGAAGCCGGCTTTCTGCAGCTCGCGGGCGACGCTGCCGGCATGCTGGCCCATGGCATCGACCACGATCACGGTCTTGGCCTTGTGCTTGTCCAGCTCGACCATGCGACTGGCCACCTTGTCGAAGGGGATGTTGATGGCGCCAACGATATGGCCACTGGCGAAATCCTTGTTGTTGCGCACATCCAGCACCACAGCCTGATCGCTGTTGACCAGTGCGGTCAGTTCACGGCTGGACAGGCTTTTGCCACCCTTGCGCAGTTCGGTGACGATCAGCAGCACCAGCAGGAAGGCGAAGCAGGCAGTCAGTACATAGTGGTTAGTGGCAAATTCAATCAGGTTGGCCAACATTGCGCGGTTCCAGGGCGTTAAAATGCCGGCCAGTATACACAGCATGCCTTATCGGCCAAGCCCCGCCGGGCGGTGACGCGGCGGGCTTATGGCCGTAAAATGCGCGACCTTTTTGCTCACCATGCACAGCGAGCCAGCCCCCATGAGCGCCACGCCCAAACCCCTGGTCCTGATCATCCTCGACGGCTTCGGCCACAGCGACAATCCCGAGTACAACGCCATCCATGCGGCCGACACGCCGGTCTACGACCGCCTGCGCGCCACCCAGCCGCACGGCCTGATCTCGGGCAGCGGCATGGATGTCGGCCTGCCGGACGGACAGATGGGCAACTCGGAAGTCGGCCACATGAACCTCGGCGCCGGCCGTGTGGTGTACCAGGACTTCACCCGGGTGACCAAGGCGATCCGCGATGGCGAGTTCTTCAGCAATGCCGCCATCACCGGCGCCGTGGATAAGGCGGTCAGTGCCGGCAAGGCCGTGCATATCCTCGGCCTGCTCTCCGATGGCGGCGTGCACAGCCACCAGGACCACCTGGTCGCCATGGCCGAGTTGGCCGCCCAGCGTGGCGCCGAGAAGATCTACCTGCACGCCTTCCTCGACGGCCGCGACACCCCGCCGAAAAGCGCCCAGCCGTCGATCGAGCTGCTTGACGCTACCTTCACCAGGCTCGGCAAGGGCCGTATCGCCAGCCTCACCGGCCGCTACTTCGCCATGGACCGCGACAACCGCTGGGACCGTGTCGAGCAGGCCTACCACCTGATCGTCGAAGGCCAGGGCCAGTTCAATGCCGCCAGCGCCGCAGAAGGCCTGGCCGCCGCCTACGAGCGCGGCGAGAGCGACGAATTCGTCAAAGCCACCACCATCGGTGCGCCGGTGAAAGTCGAAGACGGCGACGCCGTGGTGTTCATGAACTTCCGCGCCGACCGCGCCCGCGAGCTGACCCGCGCGTTTGTCGAACCCGGCTTCAAGGAATTCGAGCGCACCCGCGTGCCGCAACTGGCCGGCTTCATCATGCTCACCCAGTATGCCGCGAGCATCCCGACGCCCAGCGCCTACAAGCCGGAAGCGCTGACCAACGTGCTCGGCGAATACCTGGCCAACAATGGCAAGACCCAGCTGCGCATCGCCGAGACCGAGAAGTACGCCCACGTCACCTTTTTCTTCTCCGGCGGCCGCGAAGAGCCATTCGCCGGCGAAGAGCGCATCCTTATCCCCTCGCCAAACGTCGCCACCTACGACCTGCAGCCGCAGATGAGCGCCCCGGAAGTCACCGACCGCATCGTCGACGCCATCGAGAACCAGCGTTATGACGTGATTATCGTCAACTACGCCAACGGCGACATGGTCGGCCACACCGGCGTGTTCTCTGCCGCCGTGGCTGCGGTGGAATGCCTGGACGCCTGTGTCGGGCGCATCGTCGCGGCGCTGGACAAGGTCGGCGGCGAAGCGCTGATCACCGCCGACCACGGCAACGTCGAGCAGATGGAAGACGAGTGCACCGGCCAGGCGCACACCGCGCACACCTGCGAGCCGGTGCCGTTCATCTATGTCGGCAAGCGTCCGGCCACCCTCCGCGAAGGCGGCGTGCTGGCCGACGTGGCACCAACCCTGCTGACCCTAATGGGCCTGCCGATTCCGGCGGAAATGACCGGCACCAGCATCATCAGCCTGCAATAAGAGCCAGTCTCGGATCTGCTGCGCGTCGGAAAAACTGCGTTGAAAACGGCTTCGGAATGCTCATTTACAGCTCGTAAACTCCGCTTCCTCAGCCGTTTTCGCCTTGTTTTTCTCTAGCTCGCGAGATCCGAAACAGACTCTAAAGCGCTCCGCGTCGCGAAACGCCTGCCGGTCAGCACCGGCGGGCGTTTTTTTTGCGCAACGCGACGGGCATACTAGGCCGTCTCCTACCCCAGGTGCTGCTCAGCCCATGTTTCGCGTCCTCGCCCTGATAGTCCTGACCAGCCTGCTCGCTCCGGCCGCCTTCGCCGACGAGAAAGCCGCCGCCCAGCAACAGCTGGAAGCCGCCCGCGCCGATGTCGCCGAACTGAAGAAGCTGCTGGAAAAACTGCAGAAAGAAAAATCCGGCGTACAGAAGGACCTCAAGCGCACCGAAAGCGAGATGGGCACCCTGGAGAAGCAGGTCAAGGGCCTGCAGCAGGAAATGAACAAGAGCGAGCAGGAGCTACAGCGTCTCGATCAGGAGAAAAAAAAACTCCAGCAATCGCGCCTTGAACAGCAACGACTGATCGGCATCCAGGCCCGTGCGGCCTACCAGGGCGGCCAGCAGGAGCCGCTGCGCCTGCTGCTCAATCAGCAGCAGCCGGAAAAATTCTCGCGCACCCTCACCTATTACGACTACCTCGGCAAGGCACGCCTGGAGCAGTTGGCGGCCTTCAACGAAACCCTGCGCCAGCTGGCCAATATCGAGACCGATATCACCACCCAGCAGACCCGCCTGGTCGAGCAGAAGAGCGCCCTGGACAGCCAGCGCGAGCAGCTCGCCAGCGTACGCAAGGAGCGTCAGCTGGCCTTGGCCAAACTGAACAAGGAATACAGTGCGCGCGACAGCAAGCTCAAGGCCCGCCAGCAGGAACAGGCCGAGCTGACCCGCGTACTCAAGACCATCGAGGAAACCCTGGCCCGCCAGGCTCGCGAAGCAGCAGAAGCACAGCGCCTGGCCCTGCTCGAACAGCAGCAGGTTCACACCCCGAACAACAAACCACTGCCCCTCGGCCCGAGCGTCACCAGCTCCGGCGCCAGCTATGGCGGCCCTTTTGCCAGCGCCAAGGGCAAGTTGCCGTGGCCGGTCGACGGGCGCCTGGTGGCTCGTTACGGCTCACCGCGCGGCGGTGACTCGCGCACCAAGTGGGACGGCGTGCTGATCGGCGCCAGTGCCGGCAGCCAGGTGCATGCCGTGCATGGCGGGCGCGTGGTGTTCGCCGACTGGTTGCGTGGCGCCGGGCTTCTGGTCATCCTCGACCATGGCAATGGTTATCTGAGCCTCTATGGCCATAACCAGAGCCTGCTGAAAGAGGCCGGCGATATCGTCAAGGCTGGCGAATCGATCGCCACCGTCGGCACCAGTGGCGGGCAGGACACGCCCGCACTGTATTTCGCCATTCGCCAGCAGGGCCGCCCGAGCGACCCGGCGCAATGGTGTCGCGGATGACAGCCCGAGGCTGGCATTGGCAATTATTCCTGGGAGTTCACATGTCGCATTTCCACCGCCTCACCCCTCTCGCCCTGGCCCTTGGCCTGCTGGTCGGCAGCCCTGCCCTGCAGGCTGCTCCCGAGCCGGTGGCGGCGCCCGTGGAAAATGCCAAGGCACCGCTGCCGCTGGATGAGTTGCGCACCTTTGCCGAGGTGATGGATCGCATCAAGTCGGCCTATGTCGAGCCGGTGGACGACAAGACCCTGCTGGAGAATGCGATCAAGGGCATGCTCAGCAACCTCGACCCGCACTCCGCCTACCTGGAGCCGGAAGACTTCGCCGAACTGCAGGAAAGCACCAGCGGCGAGTTCGGCGGCCTGGGCATCGAAGTCGGCATGGAAGACAGCTTCCTCAAGGTGGTCTCGCCGATCGACGACACCCCCGCCTCGCGTGCTGGTATCCAGCCCGGCGACCTGATCGTCAAGATCGACGGCCAGCCGACCAAGGGCCTGTCGCTGATGGAAGCGGTCGACAAGATGCGCGGCAAGGCCGGCAGCAAAATCGTCCTGACCCTGCTGCGTGAAGGCGGCCAGCCGTTCGACGTGGAGCTGCAGCGCGCGGTGATCAAGGTCAAGAGCGTGAAGAGCCAGCTGCTCGATGACGGCTACGGCCTGGTGCGCATCTCGCAGTTCCAGATCAACACCGGCGAGGAAGTCGGCAAGGCCCTGGCCAAGCTGCGCAAGGACAACAACGGCAAGCTGCGCGGCATCGTCCTCGACCTGCGCAACAACCCCGGCGGCGTGCTGCAGGCGGCAGTGGAAGTCACCGACCACTTCCTCAAGAAAGGCCTGATCGTCTACACCGAGGGGCGCATCGCCAACTCCGAGCTGCGCTTCAATGCCGACCCGGCCGACGCCAGCGAAGGCGTGCCGCTGGTGGTGCTGATCAACGGTGGCAGCGCCTCGGCCTCGGAGATCGTCGCCGGCGCCCTGCAGGACCACAAGCGTGGCGTGCTGATGGGCACCGACAGCTTCGGCAAGGGCTCGGTACAGACCGTGCTGCCGCTGAACAACGACCGCGCACTGAAGCTCACCACGGCCCTGTACTACACGCCGAAAGGCCGCTCGATCCAGGCCCAGGGCATCGTCCCGGACATCGAAGTGGCGCGCGCCAAACTGACCCGCGAGCAGGATGGCGAGAGCATCAAGGAAGCCGACCTGGCCGGCCACCTGGGCAACGGCAATGGCGGCGCAGACAAACCCAGCGGCAAGAAGAGCGAAAAACCAGCCCGCCCGCAGGACGACGACTACCAGCTCAGCCAGGCCCTCAACCTGCTCAAGGGCCTGAGCGTGACGCGCGGCGACTGAGCCCATCGGCGCCCCACACAAAGCCCGGACAGCTCCCTGATGCTGTTCACATAAAAACGCCGCGATTTCGCCCAGGAATCGCGGCGTTTTTCTGCGACGGGCAAACTGTAGGAGCGAGCCCTGCTCGCGAACCGGGCATCCCATAAAGCTTCGCGAGCAGAGCTCGCTCCCACGGCCTGAGTGTTTTACCGGCCCCGATACCGTTGCAACGGGCTTTTGATCCAGTCGTAGCCCGGATGCAATCCGGGAAACAGGCCGCTCCGCTCCCGGATTGCATCCGGGCTACGGTGCTGAGCCAGTCTGCAGCCACAAAAAACCCGGGCAAGCCCGGGTTTTTCTTTAGCGGCGGGTATCACTCCAGGTAGCTAGCGAGCACCTTGTCGATGAAGCCCTCAGCACGCATCTTGTCCAACTCGGCCTGCAACTTGTTCACCACTTCATCCGGGGTTTCCGGGTTGAGGGCGAGGAACAGTTCGGCACTGTCGAAACGCAGCACATTCTTCAAACCCGTGACGCCTGCCTGCTTGGCCAGATAGCGCCCCGCCGGATCACCGGTGGCCCACAGATCAATCCTGCCGGCCTGCAGCTTCTCGACGTTGTCCTGATCACGGAACGCCGTCTGCGGTTCAAGCCCCTGGGCAACCAGATGCTCGGCAATCGCGTCACCTTTATAGGCGCCGACGCGGTATTGCTTGGCCTGCTCCAGGCTGTTGATAGTGATGGTGCTATCGGCCTTGGCCAGCATTACCCAGTCATCCGGACCAATCGGACCGACCCACTTGAACAGCTTCTCGCGCTCCGGCAGCCGGGCGGCGACGAACACGCCGTGGTTGGGCTTTTCCAGCGCCAGCTTGTAGATCCGCGCCCAGGGAAAGCGCAGGGTCATGTGGTAGTTGATGCCGGCACGCTTGAACATCTCGCGCACCACTTCCACGGCGATGCCCTTGAGGTTTTCCTCGCGGGCGTAGTTCTTGTCGTTGGTCGCCATGTTGTAAGGCGGGAAGTTCTCGGTCATCAGAATCACCGAGTAGTTCTCGTCCACTTCGGCGCGAGCTGCACCGATGTACAACAGGCTTACCCCTATTAGCGCGACCAGCAGACGCTTCAACGACATAGCTGCTTCCTTATAAAAATACAAAGCCGGAGTATAACTTAAGCAACATCGACCCCAGCCGAACGCAACACATCTTCGCTCCAAGGTCTCTTCACTTGCCACACGCAGATTGCCCCATGCGGCTTGCACACGCCAGCAGCCAGTGCCACACAATGCATGCATGCCAAGAGCAATCGATAGTGGCATCATGCTGCGATTCGTAGAGAGACCTGTATTCACCCATGCGCCTACGCCTCGACCCTACCCGCGATATCGATGCAGCGTTACTGCGCTACCGCAGTCTGTTCTGGGTCATCGCCCTGTTCAGTGGCGTGATCAACCTGCTGACCATCGTGCCGGCCATCTACATGATGCAGGTGTTCGACCGGGTGATGGCCAGCCGCAACGAAACCACCCTGCTGCTGTTGACCATACTGGCTCTCGGCCTGTTCCTGCTCAGCTCACTGGTCGAGTGGATACGTGGCCAGGTGATGATCAAGATGAGCGCCGGCATCGACCTCGACCTGGGTGAGCGTCTGTTTGGCGTGGCCTTCCAGAAGAGCCTCAAGGAGCACAATGCCAACCCGGCACAGGTGCTCAGCGATCTCAACGCACTGCGCCAGTTCCTCACGGGCTCGGCCTTGATCTCGCTCCTCGACCTGCCCTGGATGCCGATCTTTCTCATCGTCACCGGCCTGCTGCATCCCTGGCTGGGGCTGTTCACCCTGCTCGGCGCACTGATCCTGTTCGCCCTGGCCATCTGGAACGAGCATGCCACCCGCAAGGGCCTGGACGAAGCCAACCAGATCTCCGTGCACTCGGCCAAATACGTCAACAGCACCCTGCAGAATGCCGAAGTGATCCAGGCCATGGGCATGCTGAGCAACCTGCAGAAACGCTGGGCAGCCATGCAGCAACGGCTGATTGGCGCACAGTCCACGGCCAGCGACAAAGCTGCCGGTATCTCCACCATTACCCGCCTGGTGCGTACCGCCTGGCAATCACTGGCCATGGGCTTGGCCATGCTGCTGATTCTCGACGGGCAGATTTCCGGTGGGGTGATGATGGCGGCGGGCTTCCTGATCAGCAAAGCCATGCTGCCGGCCGAGCAGGCCATCAGCTCGTGGAAGCAACTGGATAACGCCAAGGCCAGCTACAAGCGCCTGTGCGATTTACTCGAAGAGTTCCCGCGCAAGCTTGAGCGTATGACCCTGCCGGACCCGACCGGGGCGATCCGCATAGAGCGCCTGGTGGTAACACCACCGGGCAGCAAGCGCCCGGCCGTCAACGGCATCGACCTGGCCCTGGCCAAGGGTGAGGTACTGGCCATCATCGGCCCGAGTGCCTCCGGCAAGTCGTCCCTGGCTCGCGCCATGGTCGGGGTCTGGCCACCCAGCTACGGCTCGGTGCGTCTGGACGGTGCCGAGATAGGTCAGTGGGCCAGCGAAGCGCTGGGCCCCCACCTGGGCTACCTGCCGCAGGACATCGAGCTGTTCGATGGCACGGTGGCCGAGAACATCGCCCGCTTCGGTGAAACCGACTCCAACAAGATCATCGAAGCCGCTACCCTGGCCGGCATTCACCAGATGGTGCTGCGCTTCCCGCAGGGCTACGACACCCTGCTCGGGCCTGGCGGTCTCGGCCTGTCCGGCGGGCAGAAGCAGCGCATCGGCCTGGCCCGCGCCCTATACGGTAAACCGGCACTGGTGGTGCTGGACGAACCCAACTCCAACCTCGACGACGCTGGCGAAGCCGCGCTGGTCGCCGCCATCGATGCCCTGCGCAAACATGGCTCAACCGTGGTACTGGTTACTCACCGACCCAACGTGCTGGCGGTAGTCGACAAGTTGCTCGTGCTGCAGGAAGGTACCCAGAAGATGTTTGGCCCGCGTGACCAGGTGCTCAAGGCCTTGTTTCCGAGCAATGCCCCTGCCAGCACAGACCCCAGCACCCAAACGAGCTGATCATGTCCGCCTCCCTCACCAAGCCAACCCTGCCAGCCGACATCAGTTCCGCCGCCAAGACCGCCCGACTGGGCCTGTGGATTATTGCCCTGGGGCTCGGCGGCTTCATTCTCTGGGCCAGCCTGGCGCCGCTGGCGCAAGGCGTAGCCGGTAACGGCACGGTCGTGGTGGCCGGCGAGCGCAAGACGGTACAAGCCCTGGCCGGCGGTGCAGTAGACGATATCCTGGTGCGCGAAGGCGATCATGTGCAGGCCGGTCAATTACTGATCCAGCTCAACACGGTGCAGGCCCAGGCTCAGTTGGAGGTTGCCCTCGGCCAGTGGTTCAGCGCACGCAGCAGCGAGGCACGCCTGAGTTCCGAGCGCCACAGTCTGTCCGCCATCGATTGGCCGCCAGACCTGCTGGCGCGACAGGACGACCCGCGCGCCAAACGCAATATGGATCTGCAGAAGAATCTGTTCGAGACCCGCCGTGACGAGCTGAGCAGTCGCCAACAGATTCTTGAGAACCAGGCTGCCTCGCTGCAGGAGCAACTGCGCTCCTATGAACAGATCAGAAACCATCTGGAAACCCAGCTGGACTACCAGCGCAAGGAGTTGGCCGGTCTGCGCCAACTGGCGGCTGAAGGTTATGTACCACGTAACCGCCTGTTCGAAGCCGAGCGCAACTCCGCCCAGCTCAGCGCCCAACTGGCCTCCGGCATCGCGGATATCGGCAAGACCCGGCAAAGTATCGCCGAGAGCAAACTGCAAGCCCTGCAGCTGCAACAGAGCTTTCGTATCGAGGCCGAGTCCCAGCTGGCCAGTATCGCGGCCGAGGCCTCCAGCCTGGAGGAGCGGATCAAGGCCCTGGAGTTCGAGGTCAGCAACGCCGCCATCCGTGCCCCGGTCGCCGGCCAGGTGATTGGCCTGGCGGTGCACACCGAAGGCGGCGTCATTCCCGCTGCGCAAAAACTGATGGACATCGTGCCGCGCGGCTCGGCGTGGATCATCAAGGCTAAGTTCGAGCCCGTGGTTGCCGATCGACTGAAGATCGATCTGCCGGTGAATTTGCGCTTCTCCTCGCTGAACAGCGCCACGTTGCCCGTGGTAGAGGGCAAGGTGCTGACGGTTTCCGGTGATCAGCTACTGGACGAGCAGACCGGCCTGCCCTACTTCGCCGTCGAGGTTGAAGTGGGCGCCGAGGCCGTGACCAAGCTGCAGGCCCACGGCCTTGAGGTGAAGCCCGGGATGCAGGCCGAAGTGATGGTGCAGACCGGCGAGCGCACCTTCCTCAACTACCTGCTCAGCCCGCTGGAAAAGCGCATTCGCGGCGCGCTCAAGGAAGAATGAGCATGCGCCTGCACCTCGCCCTGCTTACTGCCTTGCTGCTGCCACTCGCCCAGGCCGCAGAGCCGGCGCCCCTGTCACTGCTGGACGCCTACGACAACGCGCTGTACCACGACCCGACGTTCCAGACCGCCACCTTCGACTACCAGGCCAGCCAGCAGGAAGAGGCCATTGGCCTGGCGCCGCTGCTGCCGCAGGTCAACGCCAGCGGCCGCTACGGCAGCACCCGGCAGCTCCGCGGCCGCGATCTCGACGGCAACAACGAAGACCCGCAGTCAACCAGCAGCGGCCTCAGCCTGAGCGCCCGCCAAGTGCTCTACGACCGCGCCCAGGCCGCCTACTACGCCCAGAGCAAGGCGCGCGGCAGACTGGGCGAATCGATCTATGACGATGCGTTCCAGGAGCTCTTCCCGCGCGTGGTCGAGGCCTATTTCGAGGTGGCTCGCCAGGAGAATGAACTGAGCCTGATCGCGCAGCAGAAGATCGCCATCGAAGGCTTGGTCAAACAGACTCGCCGGCTCTACGAAGTGGGCGACGGCACCATAACCGACACCGAAGAGGCCCAGGCCCGCCTGGACCTGGTCAAGGCCCAGGAGATCGAGGCCCAGGCCCGTCTGCAGGCCGCCCGCCATGCCTTGGCCGGACGCACCGGGGTCGCCATCGATGAGATCGTGACCATGCGCGATGAGCTGCCGGCAGCGCCTCCCCTGAAGACGGGTGAAGACCTGCCCTTCTGGCAGCAGCAGGCGCGACTGGCCGCCCCCCGCCTGGACGCCCGGCGCGACTCGGTGGCCGTGGCCGAGGCGGAACTGCGCGCGCAGAAAGCCGGGCACTACCCACAGCTGGCGCTGGTCGGTGAACTGAATCACTCAGACCGCGACAACCTGGCCGACGACTTCCGCCGCCAGTCCACCTCCTACCTCGGCTTGTCCCTGGACGTGCCGCTGTACGCCGGCGGCGGCGTCAATGCCGCCTCGCGCAAATCGCAGTTCGCCCTGTCCAGCGCCCAGGCCCAGCTCGATGACGAAACCCGTCTGTTGTCCGAGGAGATCGAGCGCAACTACCTGGGCGTGGTCAGCGGTTACGCCAAGAGCAAAGCCCTGCAAACCGCCGTGAACTCCAGCCAGCGTGCCCTGGAATCAGCCGAGAAAGGCTACCAGGCCGGGGTGCGCTCGACGGTGGATATCCTCAACGCCCAGCAGACCCTGTTCTTGGCCCGCCGTGACCTGCTCAACAGCAAGCTGCTGATGCTGCAGAGCCTGGTCACCCTGCACGCACGCAGCGGGTTGATGCACCGTGGCCTGCTGCAGCAGGTCGAAGCGCTATTCTGAGAGCCTGTTTACGCTCTCCTGATTCGCGGCCAGGAGATCGTAAAAAGACCCTGAGGGCTCAGACGCCCGGTACGTAACTGCGCTCGCCAGACTTGACCAGCAGATTGAGCTGACCGGTATGCCGGCTCAGCCAATCGCCGTTGGCACTCGGCAGGCTGCGCAACTGGCGCAGCAGGTAGTAGCTGCCCAGACGCTCGGCACAGAAGGCCCAGACCCGCGCCTGCACGTCTGGCCGCTGGGTCGGGTGCAGTTCCACGCAGCGCCGCACCACCGCTTCGATGGCGGTGATATGGCGGACCCAGAACTCCGCAGGCAGCACACCCAGTTCGATGCCGCCGGGGAAGAAGATCTTCTCGTCGAAGAACGGACAGACCTCCTGGCGATCCAGCACGCCCAGCTCCACAGCCGCCGCGGTGAAGCGCAGGAAGTCCTCGACGTGGTGCACGTCCTTGTACTGGTACAGGTAGCCGTGGTTAACCCCGTTGAGGGTGAACTGTCCGGGTTTGCCGATCAGAAAGTCCGAATCCGTGGGCAGCATCTGCGCGGTGAGCACGTCACGGTCGATCTGCTCGGTCGAGAGCACGTCCATCACCTGGTAATTGTCGGCCTGCACGCCGAGGCGCTCGCGGGTCATGAACTTGCGGTACTGGCAGATGCCCACATGGCTGATACCGGGGCGCTGCAACAGCAGGTTCTTCAGGGCGAATGCACCGGCGATCGAGCCCAGCACGGGATGATAGGGCTCCCACTCCGGGGCCAGGTCGCGCAGGTTGAGGCGCCCTTCTCCCTGCGCATCACCCATGTAGATGGGCGTGACATAGTGCGGATAGTCCACCTCCAGCGGCACATGGGTCAGGCAGGCGTAGACGAGGTTCTCGGGGGCCATCGGTAGCTTCCGCGGTAAAAGGGGTCAGTCGCGCGCCGCCGAGGCGTTTCTGGCGGCCAGCAGGCCTTCCTCGAAACTGCGCACGAAGCGCGGCATATCGAACAACAGTGAAGTCTCGCGCTCCTCGGCCAGGCGTTGGCGCAGGTCTCGCAGCTGAGCGGGATCACGCGCCAGTTCGATGGCACGCCGCTCGTAGTCGACCAGATTGTCGGTGATCAGCTCGGGCAGCTCCAGGGCAGTGAGCAAACTGCCAGCCATGCGCGAGGCGAAGGTACGCCCGGAGCGGGTCAGCACCGGCAGGCCCATCCACAGGGCGTCGTTGGCCGTGGTGCCACCGTTGAACGGATAGGCATCGAGGAACAGGTCAGCCACCGTGTAGCGCGCCAGGTACAGCTCGGGCGCCACGCGCGGGGCAAAGATCAGCCGCTCGACCGCCACACCATGGCGCTCGGCACAGGCCAGCAGGTTGGCCTGTGACCACTGATTGTCGGCCAGCAGCCAGAACACGCTGTCCGGTACGGCGGCGAGGATGCGCATCCAGCAGGAAAAGGTTTCCTCGTTGAACTTGTAGTTGTTGTTGAAGCAGCAGAACACCACCTTGTCTTCCGGCAGCCCGCAGTCGGCGCGGCTGGGTAACGGAGCTACCGGGCGCTGGCGGTCACTGCACTGGAACACAGGCAGGTACAGTGGCTTCTCGCTGTAGAAAGGCTTTTCCGCATCGGGAATCAGGTAGCGGTCGGCGATCACGTAATCGACGCACGGCAGGCCGGTCGGCCCCGGAAAACCGAGGTAGGTGATCTGCAGCGGCGCCGGGCGATAAGCCAGGATGTTCGGCCGCGCGCCCGAAGTCAGGCCCTGCAGATCGACCAGGATGTCGATCTCGTGCTGCTGGATCAGCTGCGCAGCGCTGGCGTCATCCATGCCGCCGATGGGAATGAAGTAGTCCATGGCCGCCTTCACCCGCGCACGCAGGGCCGAGCCATCCTCGCGGCTCCAGCAGAAACCGTAGACTTCGAAACGCTCGCGATCGAGCAATTCGAACAGCTCCACCGTCAGCAGCGATACCGCATGCAGACAGAAGTCCGAAGAGAGAAAGGCAATGCGCACGCGCGGATGGTCGTAGCCTTGCGGCGGCGCCAGCAGGGCTACGCGCTGGTTGACCCGCTCGACCACGAAACGCATGGCGGTGGCCAACTGCAGGCCCGGATCGTCGCTGGCGGAAAGCATGGCCAGGGGCGAGGTAGCCTTGAGCATGTCACCGCAGGACAGGCCATCCAGCGGGGTCAATACCGGCCACTCGCACTGTTTCTGGCGCAGGTGCACCCAGTGCTGGATCACCTTGGGCTGCAGCGGATTGGCCTGCAGGCTGGCCAGCAGTTTCTGTTCGGCCGACTGCAGCTGGCGCGTTTCCTCCATCAGCCGGCCCATGCTGTTGAGCACCATGATGTACAGCTCAGGATTGAGCTCGGGGCCCACCAGCGGGTGGTCGAGCATCGACTGCCAGATGATCAGGGCATTCTCTGCCCGCCCCTGGCGCTCGATCACCGCGCCCAGATTGAACCAGGCCTGGACGAAATCCGGTTTGCGCTGAATCGCCGCCCGGTAAGCCTGCTCCGCCGCCGGCAATTGCTCCAGCTGCGACAGGGTTACCCCCAGGTTGAACTGCACGATGTAGTCGGCAGTCGAGCTGCAATGACCTAGCCAGGTCTGGTACAGCCTGACCACGTCGGCTGAGCGGCGTGCCTGGCCCAGGCGCTCGGCCACGGCGATCAGGTGCATGGGTTCGAGAGCAGCCTGCTCGGCCAGCTGTAGAGCACTCAGCAGGGCAACGTCCAGGTTCGGACTTTCAAGGGGATTGGCGGGCATGCGTACGCCTTGTCAGGGGAGGGATTGCACACGTGCCTCCCCGGCAGCGCCAGGCGCCACCGGGGAAGAGTTACCAGCGCTTACTCAGGAGAAGAAGCTGGTGTTCACGTTGCTGGCCACCAGCAGCTGGATGTCGCCATCGTTGTACACGTCGTAGCTGGTGCCGTCGACCTGTACGCTGCCGGCAGCCTGCCACTGCTCGGCAGAGCCGGCAATCTGCACACTGTCGTTGGCATCGCCATTGACGATCAGCTGCACCGGTTGCGAGGCACCCAGACCACTGGTGTCCACCAGTCCGGTCTGACCGAACAGGCTGATGCTCTCGGCATCCAGCTTCAGCGTGCTGGCGACACCACCATCATGCCCCAGATCGATCCGGCTCAAGCCGTGCTCGCTGATCGACGCCGGGTTCAGCGCCGTCAGATCGATGGCCTGACCAGCCTCACCACTGCGGAACCAGGCGTCGACCATGCTGTGCGTCTGGCCGTCGACGGTCTCGTAGCTGCCACTCAGGCCGATCCAGTTGCCGTTGTTCAGTTCGCTGGTCTGCTGAGATTGCAGATTGATGCTGGCGATCCCAAGACTGGACAGACTGAACAGCTCGCCGGACTGGCTGACGCCGTCCTTGTTGCCATCCATCCACACCCGCAGGGCGGCGAACGCTTCGTCGCTGGCATCAATGCGGCCATCACCGTTGCTGTCCAGCTCGGCCAGGGCGGCAAAACCATCCTCTGCCTTGCTGCCATCCGCCAGGGTAGTGGCGGTGCCGAACAGCTCGCTACCGTCATTGATGCTGCCATCGCCATTGCGATCCAGTGTCAGCAGGCCATCGCCCTCGCCGACCCAGCCGGTCTGGTCGAGATCGCCGTCGCCGTCGATATCGAACAGGGTGTTGGCCGCCCAGTGTTGGGTCTGCACACCGTTGCCGTCGAGATCGAGGATCAGCGGCGAGGTGGTCAGCACGGCCAGCTGGTCGGTGCTCATGGCTGCCAGCTGCGACGCGGTGAAGGCGTCTGCCTGGGTCATGTCGAGCGCCGACAGCTGATCGGTGGTCAGTGCGGCAACATCCGATACGTCGATCGCCACCAGTTGTGCGGTGTTCAGCTCGGCGAAGTCACCGGCCTCGATGGCGCCGATCTGCGCCGAAGTCAGGGCCGCCACATCGGCGGTTTCCAGGGCGGCGACCTGGTCGCTGGTCAGGGCGGCGATCTGTGCAACAGTCAACGCCTTGATCTGCGAGGTGGTCAGCGCCTGGATCTGATCGGTGGTCAGTGCCGGGATCTGATCGGTAGTCAGCGCCGCCAGGTCACTGTTCTGCATGGCCTGGATCTGCGCGGTGGTCAGCGCCGCCAGGTCTTCGGTCTCCAGCGCGGCCACCTGGGCGGTGGTCAGGCCGTAGATCTGCGAAGCCGTCAGTGCCTGCACCTGGGCGGTGGTCAGCGCCTCGATCTGCGCCGCCGTCAGAGCCGCCAGATCGGAGATCTGCATGGCCGCGACCTGCGCCGTAGTCAGCCCTGCTACCTGGGCCAGGGTCAGCGATTCGACCTGGGCCGTGGTCAGCGAAACGATCTGCGAAGTGGTCAGTGCCTGCACCTGACCGACGGTCAGGCCGGCGATCTGATCGGAACTCAGCGCTGCCAGGTCGGAGCCCTGGATAGCCTGGACCTGATCGTTGCTCAGAGAGGCCAGGTCGCCGACTTCCATCGCGGCGAACTGGTCGCTGGTCAACGCGACGATCTGCGCGGTGGTCAGCGCCTGCACCTGGGCAACGCTCAGGGCAACGATCTGCGCACTGGTCAGCACCGCCACGTCGGCGCCCTGCATGGCCGCCACCTGCTCGGTGGTCAGCGCCTGCACCTGATCGGTGGTCAGCGCCTGCACCTGTGCAGTGGTCAACTTGACCACCTGCTCGGTAGTCAGTGCCTCGATCTGCGTCACGGTCAGCTCGACCAACTGGTCGGTGCTGAGCAACGCTAGGTCGGTGGCATCCAATGCGCGAATCTGATCGGTACCCAGTGCGACCAGGTCCTCGATTTCCAGCGCCTCGACCTGGGCGCTGGTCAGCGCCTTGATCTGTGCGGTGGTCAGCGCCTGGAACTGCTCGCTGGTGAGATCCTGGATCTGCGCGGTGGTCAGCGCGGCGATGTCGCGGGTTTCCATGGCTGGCAGCTGGTCACTGGTCAGCGCCTGAATCTGTGCACTGGTCAGCGCTGCGGCCTGGGCAGTGGTCAAACCGACAATCGCGGCGACCGACAGCGCGGCCAGGTCGGCCACCTCCATCTGCACCAGTTGCACCGTACTCAGCGCGGCCAGTTGAGCAGAGGTCAGGAAGCTGGCCTGCTCAGTGGTCAGGGCGACGATCTGCGCGGTGGTCAGCGCCGCGATGTCGGCGGTTTCCATCACGGCGATCTGGTCAGAGGTCAGATTGGCGAAGTCGGCCACTTGCATGGCGGCGACTTGCGCGGTGGTCAGCGCCTGAATCTGCGCGGTGGTCAGCACAGCGACCTGATCGCTGCCGAGCGCAACAATCTGCGCGGTCGTCAGCGCAGCCACGTCGTCGGTGCCGAGAGACACCAACTGGGCGCTGGTCAGTGCGGCAACCTGGTCGGTGGTCAGGGCGGCTGCCTGCTCGGCCGACAGGCCTTGCAGGGTGGCCGTGGTGATGACCTCCAGGTCCTCGACCTCGATGCGGACCAACTGTGCAGTGGTCAACGCCGCCAGCTGGGTAGAGGTCAGCGCCTCGGCCTGCTCGGTGGTCAGGGCGACGATCTGCGCGGACGTCAGCACCGCCACGTCGCGGGTCTGCAGGGCGACGATCTGCGCCGTGCTGAGCAGGGCGAAGTCGGCAGCATCCAGAGCCGGCACCTGATCTGTGGTCAGGGCAACGATCTGTGCGGTGGTCAGTGCCTGCACCTGATCGCTGGTCAGAGCCGCGATCTGCGCAGTGCTGAGCACGGCGATGTCGCGGGTCTCCATGGCCTGGATCTGGGCGGTGGTCAGCACAGCCAGATCGGCGGCCTGCATGGCCTGGAACTGCGCGGTGGTCAGGGCCTGGATTTGTGCAGTAGTCAGCGCAGCGACCTGTTCGGTGGTCAAGGCGACGATCTGCGCCGAGGTCAGACCACTGATGTCGGCCGTCTCGATGGCACGAATCTGCACCGTGTTGAGCAGGGCCAGATCGGCGGTCTCCAGCTGCGACAGCTGGGTCTTGCTCATGGCCTGGATCTGCTCGGCAGTCAGCACCTGCACCTGGTCACTGGTCAGCGCGACCAGTTGGGCACTGGTCAGCGCGGCAACATCGTTCGCCTCCATACCGGCCACCTGGGCGGTGGTCAGGGCCTGGATATCGGCGGTTTCCAGCGCCGCCACCTGGGCTTCGGTCAGGGCCTGGATCTGGTCGTTGCTCAGCGCCTGAATCTGCGCGGTGGTCAGGGCAACCACCTGAGCAGTGGTCAACGTGCTGACCTGATCCAGGGTAAGGGCGGCCAGTTGGTCACTGCTGAGCAGGGCCAGGTCGGCAATTTCCAGGGCGCGGATCTGCGCCGTGGTCATCTGCGGGATCTGGTCGACGGTAATAGCCTGCACCTGCGCCGAGGTCAGCAGCGGGATGATGCTGGTGGACAGCGCAGCCAGATCCTGCGGTTCCAGTGCGGCGATTTGCGCGGTGGTCAGGCCAATCACCTGGGCCGAGGTCAGCGCAGCCACCTGGGCGGTGGACAGCAGCTGGATCTGGTCGGCGGTCAGCGCGGCGATATCCGCGGTTTCCATCAACACGATCTGGTCGGTGGTCAACGCCGCCAGTTGTGTGATCTCCAGTGCCTGTACCTGGGCGGTAGTCAGTGCCACCAGCTGCGCGGCACTCAGGGCCTGGATACTGGCAGTACTGAGAGCCGCGATCTGCGCAGCCGACAGGCTGGCGAACTGGGCGGTGCTCAGGGCCGCGGTCTGCAGGGTGGTCAGGGCAGCCACTTGCTCTTCGGTCAGGGCCACGATTTCGGCGGTGCCCAGGGCCTCAAGCTGGGTAGTGGTGAGTTTGCTGATCTGCGCAGTGGAGAACTCCGCGTACTGCGCCGGAGTCAGGGCGACGATCTGCGCAGTGGTCAGCGCCTGTACCTGGGCGGTAGTCAGCGCACCGATCTGATCGAGGGTCAGGGCGGCCACATCCTCGGTGCTCAGTACCTTGATCTGCGCGGTACTCAGGGCAGCAACCTGGGTGTTGTTCAGCGCTACCACCTGAGCGCTGGTCAGCGCGGTGATCTGCTCGTTGGTCAGCGCCAGCAAGTCCTCGGTCTCGATGGCGGCCACCTGGTCGGCGGTCAGTACCGCGATGTCGGCGGTCTCCATGGAGCGGATCTGCGCAGTGCTGAGCGCAACAATCTGCTCGCCGGTCAGGGCGGCGACCTGGGCCGTGGTCAGCCCTTGGATCTGCGCGCCGGTGAGGGCAGCAACCTGATCGGCGCTCAGTGCGGCAATGCGACCGGCACTAAGCGCAGCCAGATCGGCCACTTCGAGCACGCGGATCTGCGCGGTACTCAGGGCATTGAGCTGAGCATCCGTCAGGGCAGCTGCCTGCGCGGTGGTCAACGCCACCAGCTGAGTATTGCTCAGCGCGGCAACGTCCTGGCTCTCCAGCGCGGCGACCTGGGCGCTAGTCAGCGCCTGGATCTGCGTGGTGGTGAGGGCCTGCATCTGCTCGGTAGTCAGCGCTTTCACTTGCACCGTGGTCAGCGCGGCAAGGTCCTCGGTTTCCAGAATACGGATCTGCCGGGTGGTCCAGGCTGCCACCTGCTCGGTGGTCAGCGCGGGCACGCTGTCGGTGGTCAGCGACTCGATGAAGGCGATCTCGGCGGAGCTCAGCGCATCCGGGTTCAGCGCCGCCACTTGATCTTCATTGAGCGCGGCGAACTGGGCACTGGTCAGCGCGGCCGCCTGGTCAGAGGTCAGCTCGGCCAGTTGCTCCGGTGTCATTGCGGCCAGATCGACCACTTCCATCGCACCGATCTGACTGCTGGTCAGCGCAGCGATCTGCGCCAGGGTCAGGTTGGCCACCTGAGCGGTGGTCAGGCCGACGATGGCGGCGGTGGACAGCGCGGCGAAGTCCACGGCCTGCAGGGCGGTGATCTGATCGACACTAAGCACGGCGATCTGCGCACCGCTCAAGGCTGCGGCCTGGGCAGTAGTTAGTGCAGCCAGCTGGACATCGGACAGCACAGCCACATCGGCGGTCTGCAGGGCCGCTACCTGAGCGGTGGTCAACGCAGCCACCTGAGCCACGGAGAGCAGTTCGACCTGCGCCGTGGTCAGCGCTACCACCTGGGCGGTGGTCAAGGCAGCCACCTGGGCGGTGCTCAGGGCTACGACCTGATCCTCGCTCAACACCGCGATGTCGGCCGTTTCCAGGGCACGGATCTGCGCCGTGGTCAGCGCGGCCAGATCAGCCACTTCCAGGGCGGCAACCTGAGCGGTGGTCAAGGCGAGGATCTGGGCCGTGGTCAGGGCAGCCGCTTGCGCGGTGGTCAGGGCAATGATCTGGTCGGTACTCAGGCCGGCGATATCAGCAGTTTCCAGGGCACGTAGCTGGGTGGTGCTGAGGGCAGCCACCTGCTCGCCACTGAGAGCACGCACCTGGGCAGTGCTCAAGGCGACAATCTGCGCAGTGCTCAGGGCCTGCAGA
Source organism: Pseudomonas campi (assembly GCF_013200955.2). Classification (NCBI taxonomy): domain Bacteria; kingdom Pseudomonadati; phylum Pseudomonadota; class Gammaproteobacteria; order Pseudomonadales; family Pseudomonadaceae; genus Aquipseudomonas; species Aquipseudomonas campi. Next base: position 385,614 of record NZ_CP053697.2, on the reverse strand, counting down.
TCGACGCTCTGCAGCGCCGCCACTTGGGCAGTGGTCAGCGCGGTAACCTGGGCAGTGCTCAGGGCAGCCACCTGGGCGCTGGTCAGACCCGCAACCTGCTGCTGGCTCAAGGTCACCAGATCAGCGGTTTCCAGAGCACGGATCTGCGCTGTGCTCATGGCCGCCAGATCGACGGTCTGCAAGGCAGCAACCTGGTCACTGGTCAGGCTGACGACCTGGGCGGTGCCCAGTGCGGCGACCTGGTCGCTGGTCAAGGCGACGATCTGTGCGGTGCTTAGTGCCTGGATGCTGACGGTGGACAGCGCAGCGACCCGGGCCGGGCTAAGCGCCGCGATCTGTTCGGCATTCAGTGCACGCACCTGAGCGGTGCTCAGGGCCTGCAGCTGGGCGTTGCTCATGACCGCCAGATCGGCGCTTTCGATCGCCGCCACCTGGCCGGTGGTCAGTGCCTGCACCTGAGCGGTGGTCAGCTTGGCGACCTGGGCAGTAGTCAATGCCGCGACCTGCTCGACCGTGAGGGCAGCCAGATCGGCGGTTTGCAGGGCGACTACCTGGGCGGTAGTCAGGGCCGCCACATCGACAGTCTCCAGCGCGGATACCTGGGCCGTGGTCAGCGCAACGATCTGCGCAGTGCTCAGGGCCTGGATCTGCGCTGTGGTCAGGGCGCTCAGCTGGTCGCTGGTCAACACGGCCACATCGGCAGCTTCCAGGGCGCGTACCTGAGCGGTGCTCAGGGCCGCAACCTGGGCCTGGCTGAGGACCTGGACCTGGGCGGTGGTCAGCGCAGCGATCTGCGCGGTGCTCAGCACCTGCAGATCAGCCACTTCCAGCGCCTCGATCTGCACGGTGGTCAGACTGGCCAGCTGCGCCGTGGTCAGCGCCGCGACCTGGGCCGTGGTCAGTGCCACGACCTGATCGGCGCTCAGAGCTGCCAGATCGGCAGTCTGCATGGCCGCGATCTGCGCAGTGGTCAGCGCCGCAACCTGAGCCTCGCTGAGCGCGGCAATCTGGCCGACGGTCAGGCTGGGGATGATGAGGGTGCCAATCGCCGCCAGATCAGCGGTTTGCAGCGCCGCGACCTGATCGACGGTCAGGGCCGCCACCTGGGCGCCAGTCAGTGCTGCGGCCTGGGCGGTGGTCAGGGCGACGATCTGCGACGGCGTCATGGCCGCCATATCGTCGGTCTGCAGCGCCTGGATCTGCGCGGTGGTCAACGCGGCGACCTGAACGGTGGTCAGCGACTCGACCTGGGCGGTGGTCAGGCCAATCACCTGGGCACTGGTCAACGCCTGCACCTGAGCGGTGGTCAGTTTGTTCACCAGGTTGGCGCTCAGGGTGGCCAGATCGGCGACCTCGATAGCCTTGACCTGGGCAACGGTCAACGCCTGCAGCTGGACGCTGCTCAGGGCAGCCAGCTGGGCCGAACTCATGGCCTGAATCTGCGCGGTGCCCAAGGCTGCCAGGTCGGCAGCCTCCAGAACAGCGACCTGGCTCGGCGCCAGCGCTGCCACCTGGTCAGTGGTGAGGGCCGCCGCCTGGGCGGTGGTCAGCGCCTGTAGCTGGGCACTGTTGAGTGCCGCCAGATCGGCGGCATCGATGGCACGGATCTGCGCGGTGCTCAGCACGGCCAGGTCGGCCGCTTCCAGGGCACCCACCTGATCACTGGTCAGCGCGGCAATCTGCACGGTGGTCAGCGCTGCGGCCTGGGCGGTGGTCAGGGCGGCGATCTGCGCCCCCTGCAGAGCGGCGATATCGGCAGTTTCCAGTTTGCTGATCTGGCTGGCGCTGAGCGCCACCAGATCGACAGTTTCGATAGCCGCGACCTGCTCGGTGGTCAGGGCCAGCAGCTGGCTGCTGGTCAGCGCCGCGAACTGGGCGGTGGTCAGCGCCTCGATCTGGTCGGTACGCAGGGCCGCCAGGTCGACGGTTTGCATGGCGACCAGTTGCGCCGTGGTCAGCGCCTGCAGGTCGGCCTGCTCCAGCGCCTGGATCTGCGCGGTGGTCAGGGCAACGATCTGCGCCGTGCTCAGCGCCTGGATCTGCGCGGTGGTGAACGCGGCAATCTGCTCGGCGGTCAGCACCGCCACATCGGCGGTCTCTATCGCACGCACCTGGGCAGTGGTCAGCGCGGCGATCTGGCCAGCGCCAAGCGCCTGGATCTGCGCCGTGGTCAAGGCGACGATCTGCGCGGTACTCAGGGCCGCCAGATCGGCGGTCTCCAGCGCGGCGATCTGGCCGACGGTCAGCTTGTTGATTTGCGCCGTGGTCAATGCCGCTACCTGGGCGGTGGTCAGAGCCACAATCTGGGCATCGGTGAGGGCTGCCAGATCGGCGCTTTCCAGGGCGCGGATTTGGGTAGTCGTGAGCGCCCGCAGATCGACAGTTTCCAGTGCAGCCACTTGAGCAGTGGTCAACGCCTGGATTTGCTCAGTGGTCAATGCCGCGACCTGTACAGTCGTCAGATTAACCACCTGCTCGGCGGTCAGCGCGGCCAGGTCGGCAGTTTCCAGAGCACGGATCTGCAGGGTGGTCAGGGCCGGAACCTGATCCAGGGTCAGCGCCTGCATCTGCGCCGTGGTCAGCGCCTGAATCTGCTCGGTAGTGAGGTTGGCCAGGTCGGCAGTCTGCCAGGCGGCGATCTGCGCGGTCGGCAGACTGGCGATCTGCGCGGTGGTCAGGGCGGTCGGCTGCGAACCACTGAGGGCAAATACCTGCTCCTGGCTCAGCGCCGCCAGATCGGCGGTTTCCAGCGCGGCGATCTGAGTGCTGGTCAGCTGGGTGATCTGGGTGGTGGTCAGCGCCTGGATCTGCGCGGTGGTCAGGGCAACGATCTGTGCCGTGGTCAAGGCGCGCAGATCGCTGCTTTCCAGCACGGCAACCTGGGTCTGGGTCAGGCTGGCTACCTGCGCGGTACTCAATGCCACTACCTGGGCGGTAGTCAGCGCCTGTACCTGTGCGGTCGTCATTGCCGCCAGGTCGACGGTTTCCAGCGCCCTTACCTGAGCGGTCGACAGGGAGGCTACCTGACCGTTGGTCAGGGCAGCCACCTGGCTGCTGGTCAGAGCAACGATCTGCGCGGTGCTCAACGCAGCCAGCTGGGCGTTGCTCAGGCCGGCGATCTGCGCGGTGGTCAGCGCGGCCAGATCATCGGTCTGCATGGCTTGCAATTGGCCAGTGGTCAGGCCAGCCAGGTCAGCCACTTCGATGGCAGCGGCCTGAGCAGTGGTCAGGGCCACTACCTGAGCATTGCTCAGCGCGGTGATCTGATCGGAGGTCAACGCAGCGATCTGATCGCTGGTCAACGCGGCCAGGTCGTCAGTAGCCAGCGCGCGCACCTGCGCGGTGGTCAGCGCGGCCATCTGGTCAGACGTCAGCGCACGCGCCTGGTCGGTGGTCAGGGCAACCACCTGCGCGGTGGTCAGGGCTTCCAGCTGCACGGTGCTCAGGGCAGCGATGCGATCGGTCGGCAGGACCGCCAGATCGGCGGTTTCCAGCGCGCGAACCTGCGCCGTGCTCAGCGCGGCGATCTGCTCGACGGTCAGCACGGCGGCCTGTGCGGTGGTCAGTGCCACCAGCTGGGCGGCGCTCAGACCAGCGATGTCACCCGCTTCCAGGGCCACGACCTGCGCCGTGGTGAGGGCAGCGATCTGCGCGGTCTTCAAGGCGGCCACCTGCTCGGTGGACAGCGCCTGCAGTTGATCGGTGGTCAGGGCCACCAGATCCTCGGTCTCCAGCGCGGCAACCTGCGTACCGCTCAGCGCTTCAAGCTGCTCGACGGTTAGCGCGCGCACCTGAGCCGTGGTCAGCGCAGCGATCTGCGCAGTGGTCAGTGCAGCTACCTGGGTGATATCGAGACTGGCGACTTGCTCAGTGGTCAGCGCGGCGACATCTTCGGTTTCCAGTGCGCGCACCTGCGAGGTGCTCAGGGCTTCGAGCTGGGCCAGGGTCAGGGCAGCCACCTGGGCGGTGGTCAGGGCAACGATGCGGGTATTGCTCAGCGCGGCAACGTCGACGGCATCCAGGGCCGCGATCTGGGCAGTGCTGAGCACGGCTACCTGGTCAACACCCAGAGCAGCCACCTGGGTGGACGACAGCGCCGCGACCTGCTCGGTGCTCAGGCCAGCCAGGCTGGCGGTGGCCAGATTGCCCATCTGCGAGGCGGTCAGCGCTGCGACCTGATCCAGGGTCAGAGCCGCCAGCTGTGCCGAAGACAGGGCACCAACGGCAGCGGTGGTCAGCTTGGCCAGATCGGCAGTTTCCAGAGCAGCCAGTTGCTCGGTGCTCAAAGCGGCGACCTGCGCGGACGTCAGGCCACGCGCCTGATTCTCGGTCAGCGCGACGATCTGTGCGGTGGTCAGTGCGGCCAGATCGGAGGCATCCAGCGCGGCGATCTGATCGGAGGTCAGCGCAGCGATCTGCGCCGTGCTCAGCGCGGCCATCTGCGCGGAACTGAAGCCGGAGATGGTGCTCGGCGCCAGAGCAGCTAGATCGAAAGGCTCGAATGCGGCGACCTGTTCGGTGCTGAGCACCGCCATCTGTGCACTGGTCAGGGCCGGAACCTGGTCCTCGGTCAGCGCGGCAATCTGCGCGGTGGTCAGCGCGGCGGCCTGGGCCGTGCTCAGGCCGGCAATCGCGGTGCTGCTCAGCGCGGCCAGGTCCTGCGCCTCCAGGGCGCGGATCTGATCAGTAGTGAGAGCGGCAAATTGCGCGGAACTCAGCACGACCACTTGCTCTTCGGTCAGCGCGACTATTTGCGCCGTGCCGAGGGCACGAATGTCCGCCGTATCGAAGGCGCCAAGCTGCAGGGAGCCGAGGTTGGCAATCTGCTCCACGGTCAGGGCAGCCACCTGGGCAGTGGTCAGCGCGGCTATTTGCGCCGTGCTCAGCAGGGTCAGGTCCTCGGCATCCAGCGCGACGATCTGCTCGGTGCTCAACTTGTTCAGTTGCGCGGTAGTCAGGGCAGACACTTGTGAGCCGGTCAAGGCCTGCACCTGGTCGGTGGTCAGGGCCTGCACCTGAGCGGAGCTCAGGTTACGAATAACGGCAGTGGACAGTTGCTGCAGGTCATCGATCTCGATGGCGGCGATCTGGTCGCTGCCCAGCGCGGCGAACTGGCTGGAACTCAGGGCGGCCATCTGCTCGTTGGTCAACGCGACGATCTGCGCGGTGCCGAGCGCGGCGACATCCTGGCTGTCCAGCGCCGCCACCTGGGCGGTACTCAGGGCTGCCACCTGATCGGTGGTCAAGGCCGCGACCTGATCGCTGCCAAGCGCCTTGATGCTGGCGGTGGAGAGGACATTGAGGTCATCGATTTCCAGTGCCGCGACCTGATCCGAGGTCAGGGCAGCCACCTGGGCAGTGGTCAGTGCGGCGACCTGGGCGGTGGTCAAGGTCTGGATCTGCTCGACACTCAGGGCCTGCAGATCGGCGGTTTGCAAGACGCGCACCTGCGCCGTGGTCAGCGCCTCGATCTGATCGGTGCTCAGCGCGGCTACCTGATCGGAGCCCAGGGCAACGATCTGCGCCGTGGTCAGCGCCTGCAATTGGGCACTGCTCAGTACGATCAGCTGCTCCTGCGCCAGGGCAGCCACATCCGCCGTATCCAGGGCGCGGATCTGCGCCGTACTGAGGATCGCGACCTGATCGCTGCTCAACGCCGCAACCTGAGCGGAGCTCAGCGCCTGGATGGCGGCGGTGGTCAGTTGCTGCAGGTCTGCGGTCTCGATGGCCGCCACCTGCTCTTCGCTCAGCAGGGCAATCTGTTGGGTACTCAAGGCCTTGATCTGCGCGCTGGTCAGCGCGGCGATCTGTTCACCGGTCAGCCCCTGCACCTGCGCACTGAGCAAGGCGGCAATGCTGGCGGTGGCAAGCACGGCCAGGTCAGCTGTTTCCAGAGCAGCCAGTTGGCCAACGGTCAGCGCACGAATTTGCACCGAGGTCAGCGATGCCGCCTGGGCAGTGGTCAGCGCCGCCAGTTGTTCCTCACCGAGGGCACGCAGCTGTGCGGTAGTCAGCGCCTTGAATGCCGGCAGACCCAGCGCAGCGATGTCCTCGGTGGACAGCACGGAAACCTGCGCCGTGGTCAGGGATGACACTTGAGCGGTGTTCAGCGCAGCGACCTGGTCGCTGCTCAGTGCAGCGATCTGCTCATTGCTGAGTACGCGAATATCCGCAGTTTCCAGCGCAGCCAGCTGTGCGGTCGACAGCGCGGCCAGTTGTTCGGTCGTGAGTTCCGCCACTTGGGTGGTGGTCAGGGCCTTGATCGAGGCAGTCGAGAGCACGCCCAGATCCTGGATCTGCAAGGCAGCAATCTGTTCCGGCGTCATGGCCGCGATCTGCGCGGTGGTCAGCGCGGCTACCTGAGCGGTGGTCAGAGCGGCAATCTGCTCATCGTCGAGCACGGCAAGATCGTTGGTCTGCATGGCGCGAATCTGCGCGGTGGTCAGCGCCGCGATCTGCGCGGTACTCAACGCAGCCACCTGATTGTTGGTCAGGCTGACGATGGCAGCGGTGCTGAGAGCGACCAGATCCTGGGTCTCCAGGGCGGCGACTTGCGCTGTCAGCAGCTTGGCGATTTGCGCCGTGGTCAGCGCGCCAACCTGGCTGGAGCTGAGGCTGGCAATCTGCAGGGTACTCAGCTGACGCAGATCAGCCGTCTCGATGGCGCGGATCTGCGCCGTGGTCAGGGCCGCCAACTGCTCGGTGCTCAATGCGGCAAATTGCGCGGTGGTCAGGGCAAGAATATCCGCGCTCTGCAAGGCACGGATCTGCGCGCTATCGAGCGCAGCAATCTGCTCGACGCTCAGCGCCTTGAAGTCTTCGCTACCCATGGCGACGATCTGCGCCGTCTTCAGCGCGGCAATTTGATCGGTTTCCAGCGCCATGATCTGCTTGCTGGTCAGCGCGGTGATCTGAGCTGAGCTCAACTGACCGATTTGAACGGTACTCAGCGCAGTCAACTGGTCGGTGGTCAGCGCCAGTATATCGGCGGTTTCCAGCGCGGAGAGCTGCGCAGAGCTCAGCGCAGCTATCTGGTCGGTCTCCAGCGCCTTGACCTGGGCAGTGCCCAGCGCCTTGATCTGGGCAACGCTGAGGGCTTCAACCTGATCGGACGTCAGCGCGGCAACTTGGGCGGTGGTCAGCGCAGTGATCTGCGCTGCGGTGAGCTTGCTCACCGCGAAGGTGCTGAGCGCAGCCAAATCGGCAGTTTGCAGGGCGCGAATCTGCGCCGTCGTCAGCACGATGGCCTGTGCGGTGCTCAACACTGCTGCCTGGACAGTGGTCAGCGCCGCAATTTGCCCGGTGCTAAGAACCTTGACATCCGTCACTTCCAGGGCCGTGATCTGCTCGGTCGTTAGAGCCGCGATCTGGGTGTTCTTGAGTTTGGCGACCTGAGCGGTGCTCAGGCCCGTGATCACGCTGGCAGAGAGGGCCTGGAAGTCTTCGGTTTCAAAGGCGCGCACTTGCGCCGTGGTCATGGCCACGACCTGGGTCGAGACCAAAGCGGCGGCATGGGCGGTCGTCCAGGCAGCGATCTGTGCGGTCGTCAGCGCGCTGATATTCGCAGGGGTCAGCGCACCGATTTCGCGAGCGACCAATTGCTCGGCAGTGAGCGGCGTGTTCAGCGCATCGATCTGCGCGGTGGTCATGGCCACCAGCTGCGGAATGGTCAGGGAGGAGACCTGAGGCGCGGTGAGCGCAGCCATCTGGTCGGTGGTCATGGCCTTGATATCGACCGTCTGGATGGCCTGGATCTGCAGCGTGGTCAGGTCATCGACCTGGGTAGCCTGCAGGCTGGCGATCTGCGCCGTACTCATGCCGGCGATGGCCGCGGTGGACAGCGCCGCCAGATCCTGCTCCTCAAGCGCACCAATCTGCGCCGTCTTCAGACCGGCGATCTGCGCTGTGCTGAGAGCAGCAGCCTGGGCGGTGGTCAGGGCAACGATCTGATCGGTGGTCAAGGCGCCGATCTGGGCGCTGGTCAGCCCTCTGACAGCCTGGGTAGTCAGGGCGGCCAGATCGGTCTCTTCCATCGCTGCCAGTTTGGCAGGCGACAGCGCAGCAATCTGCGCAGAGGTCAGCACCGCCGCCTGGGCTGGGCTGAGGGCGACCAACTGGGCCACGCCCAGCGCGGCAAAATCGGCGGGATCGAGAGCAGCAACCTGGGCAGAAGTCAGAGCAACGATCTGGTCGGTGGTCAGCGCGGCAACCTGCGCCGTGCTCATGGCTTTGATGACGGCAGCCGACAGCGAGGGAATGCTACCGACCTCAATGGCACGCACCTGATCTGTTGTCAGGGCGGCTATCTGCGTCGCGGTCAGGGCGCCAATCTGAGCGACACTCAGCAGCTCGATATCGGCAGTGCTCAGACCCTTGAGGTCAATTGCATCGATCTTGGCAATCTGCGCAGTAGTCAGCACCTGCAGCTGACCGTCAGTCAGAGCTGCCACCTGAGCACTGGTCAGGCCGACGATGGCGGCCGTAGAAAGCTTCGCGACATCCGCCGCTTCCAAGGCGGCAATCTGCGCCACGGTCAGGGCAGTTACCTGAGTACCGGTCAACGCAGCAGCCTGCGCGGTGGTCAGCGCAACCAGTTGATCGTTGGTCAGGGCGCGAATCTGTGCAGTGGTCAGGCCGGCAATGGTTGCGGGCAACAATACGGCCAGGCTGGTGTCATCGATGGCGGCAATCTGCGCGGTGGTCAGCGCGGCGATCTGCCCGGCGGTCAAGGCGCTGATCTGCAGGGTACTCAGGGCCGCGATACTGTCGGAGCTGAGGGCGGCTACGTCCACCACATCCATGGCCTTGATCTGCGCGGAAGTCAGGGCCGCCACCTGATCACTGGTCAGGGCCTGCACCTGGGCAGTGGTCAGCCCCTTGATGGCCGCAGTGTTGATAACGGCCAGGTCCTCGGCCTCGATCGCCGCAATTTTCGCGGGGGTAAGGGCGGCTACTTGAGTAGCCGTCAAGGCTTGCGCCTGGGCGGTAGTCAGCGCCTCCAACTGATCGACTGTCAGCGCCCGCACCTGTGCCGTGGACAACGCCGCAATGGTGGCGGGGGCGAAGCTGGGGATGGAAGCCTCATCAATGGAGGCAATCTGCGCCGTGGTCAGCACCAGCACCTGAGCACTGGTGAGGCCCGCCAGTTGAGCCGAATCCAGAACGGCGAATTGCGCAGAGGTCAGCGCCTTGATATCGGCCGTGTCCAGCTTGCTGATCTGCACCGAAGTCAGCGCCTGAATCTGATCGGTAGTGAGCTTGGCAACCTGTGCAGTCGTAAGCGCTGCAATGCTGGCTGTGGAAATAGCCGCCACATCCTCAACCTCGAGCGCCTGAACCTGAGCGGTGGTCAAGGCTGCCAGCTGGGTCGATTTCAGAGAACGAACCTGCAGGGTGGTCAGCGCTTCGACCTGCTCGGTGGTCAGCTTGCTCACCTGCAGCGTGGTCAGGGCGCCAATGGCGGCCGTACTCAATGCCGCAAGATCACCCGCTTCAATGGCTTGCAATTGGGTAGTGGTCAGAGCCACTACCTGGGGCGCGGTCAGGGCGCCAATCTGCGCACTATCCATGGCCTCCAGCTGGGCGACAGTAAGCGCCCGCACATCAGCAGTATCCAGCCGGGCAACTTGCGCACTGGTCAGAGCCTGGATCTGGTCGGTGGTCAACGCAGCGACCTGCACAGTGCTCAAACCAGCAATAACGGCTGTAGAGATGGCGGCGAGGTCGGCATCTTCCAAAGCCTGAATCTGCGCGGTAGTCAGCGCGGCCAGCTGCGCAGACGTCAGCTTGCTGACCTGCAGGGTGGTTAGTGCTTCCACCTGGGCAGTGGTCAGCCCGGCGATTTGATTGGTCTTCAGCGCCGCAACAACCGCGGTACTGAGGAAGGCAATATCGTCTGCCTCGAGAGTCGCCAGCTTGGCCGGAGTGAGAGCGCCAACCTGCACGGAATTCAGCGCGGCGACCTGATGCGACTCAAGGGCCACAATCTGAGCGGTGGTGAAAGAACTGACATCGGTATCCAGCGCAGCAATCTGCAGCGTGCTCAGGGACTGGATCTGCTCGGTGGTCAGGGCCGCTACTTGGGTCGCGGTCAGCGCCTTAATCGCGGCGGCGTTCATGACTGCCAGATCCTGAACTTCCAGGGCAGCCACCTGGGCATTGGTCAGGCTGGCCACCTGAGTGGTGGTCAGGTTGAAGATCTGGGCGGTGGAGAGCGCCTCGATCACATCGGTGCCGAGCGCCGCCAGGTCGGCGTTTTCCATCTTCTGTAGCTGAGCAGTGGTCAGGACGGCGGCCTGGGCGGGCGTCATCGCGGCGGCCTGAGCGGTGGTCAGGGCAACAATCTGGGCAGTGGTCAGGGCAACCACCTGGGCGGTAGTCAATGCCTCGAATGAATCAGTGCCAAGCGCCGCAAAGTCGGCGGTTTGCATCTTCTGCAGCTGAGCGGTAGTCAGGGCAGCGGCCTGGGTGGCGGTTAGCGCGGCGGCCTGGGCGGTGGTCAGTGCAACGATCTGGGCAGTGGTCAGCGCCGCGGTCTGGGCGGCATCGAACGCGGGAATCTGATCACTGGTCAGGGCGGCGAAGTCGACCGTCTGCATGGCTTGCAGTTGGGCGGTAGTCAGCGCCTGGATGTTCTCGGTAGACAGCACCGGAATCTGCGCCGTGGTAAAGGCAACCATCTGCGCCGTGCTCATACCATCGATGTCTTCGGTGGTCAGTGCCGCGATCTGTGCGGTGGTCAACGCGGCTACTTGGGCGGTAGTCAGGCCAGTAAAGATGCTGCTCATTATTTTTGTACCTGCACAGAGTGAACCGCCTTAGCTCTGCCACCCAGGCATGCCACCGCGGAGAGGGAATCCCGTTTGCGAATTGACGGCAGAAATCTTGGAACCTTTAGCGTGCGTCAGAAAATAGTTTTCTACGCCACACCGACAAGCACCGACAAATTATTGACAACGCTTTTCTGCCATTAAGCCTAGCATGCTGGCAGAACGCCATTTTGCCTAGAGCCGTTTAGCCGACAGAATGCATAACGCCGTGGACGAGATGCGGAAATCAGGAAATGGCTGAAGCACTATTAAGTAATAGTACTGATCGCGCCTTTGTGAGGGATGGCGGAGCGCCTTGCACGCCCCGCCCGTTGCCAGATCAGCGAACGACGATCCCACGACTGGCCAGGTAGGCCTTGGCTTCCGGCACGGTGTATTCGCCGAAGTGGAAGATGCTCGCGGCGAGCACCGCATCGGCCTTGCCTTCGAGGATGCCGGCGGCCAGGTGTTCGAGGTTGCCGACGCCGCCGGAGGCGATCACCGGGATGCCCACGCTCTCGCTGATGGCGCGGGTGACGCCGAGGTCGTAGCCGCTCTTCACACCGTCCTGATCCATGCTGGTCAGGAGGATTTCGCCGGCACCGAGGTCTTCCATCTTCTTCGCCCACAGCACGGCGTCGAGGCCAGTCGGCTTGCGCCCGCCGTGGGTGAAGATTTCCCAGCGCGGGGTTTCACCGGGCAGCGAGACTTTTTTGGCGTCAATGGCGACGACGATGCACTGCGAGCCGAAACGCGCGGCCGCCTCGCCGACGAACTCGGGGGTAAAGACCGCCGCGGTGTTGATCGACACTTTATCGGCGCCAGCATTCAGCAGATTGCGAATGTCCTGCACGGTGCGCACACCGCCACCCACGGTCAGCGGGATAAACACCTGGCTGGCCATGCGCTCGACCGTGTGCAGGGTGGTGTCGCGGCCGTCGACGCTGGCAGTGATGTCGAGGAAGGTGATTTCGTCGGCACCTTGCTCATCGTAGCGGCGGGCGATTTCCACCGGGTCGCCGGCGTCGCGGATGTTCTCGAACTGCACGCCCTTGACCACGCGGCCGTTATCCACGTCCAGGCAAGGGATGATGCGTTTAGCCAGCGCCATGTCGGAATCCTCAGCCTTTATAGGCGTCGCAGAAGGCTTGCGCCTCGGCGACATCCAGGGTGCCTTCGTAGATCGCGCGGCCGGTGATGGCGCCGATGATGCCCGGCGAACGGGCCAGCAGCAGCTTCTCGATATCACCAAGGTTGTGGATGCCGCCGGAAGCGATCACCGGGATTTTGCTGGCTGCGGCCAGGGCCGCAGTGGCCTCGACGTTGCAGCCCTGCATCATGCCGTCTTTGGCGATGTCGGTATAAACGATGGCGGAGACGCCGTCGGCCTCGAAACGCTTGGCCAGATCAGTCGCTTGCACAGTCGACACTTCGGCCCAGCCGTCGGTGGCGACGAAGCCGTCTTTGGCGTCCAGGCCAACGATGACCTTGCCCGGGAAGGCCTTGCAGGCATCGGTGACGAACTGCGGGTCTTTCACCGCCTTGGTGCCGATGATCACGTAGCTGACGCCGGCCTTGACGTAGGCCTCAATGGTTTCCAGCGAGCGGATGCCGCCGCCGATCTGGATCGGCAGGTGCGGGTAGCGCTTGGCGATGGCGGTGACCACCTCGCCGTTGACCGGCTGGCCTTCGAAGGCACCGTTCAGATCGACCAGGTGCAGACGGCGGCAGCCGCCCTCGACCCACTTGGCGGCCATGCTCACCGGATCATCGGAGAACACCGTGGAGTCTTCCATGCGGCCCTGGCGCAGACGCACGCAGGCGCCGTCCTTGAGATCGATAGCGGGGATAATCAGCATCGGTTGAACCTGCTCAAGTCATGAATTCGGTAAAAGGTCAGCTCTTCTCGAGCGCCCACAGGTCGCTTTCCAGGCTGGCGAAGCGGTCGGACAGCACCGCCTGCACATCGGAGATCGCCTTGTTGTAGTAATGCGGAGCAATATCGCGACTGATCAGGTCGAGCACTTCCTGCACTTCGAACGAGCCCAGCTCGAGCTCGAAGCGTTCTTCCAGAAAGCGCCCGAGTGTCTGCAGCGCGGCCTGCTGCTGGGGCCCTGCGAGCTCCAGCTGCGGGATTTTCTTGCCCCGGCTCATTTACGCGCGGCCATTCCAGCCGACGAAGTTCTGCAACAGCTGCAGGCCATGGGTATGGCTCTTCTCCGGGTGGAACTGCACGGCGAACTTCGAGCCTTCGGCCAGCGCCGCAGCGAAGTCCTTGCCGTAGTGGCCGCCACCGACCACCTGGGCCGGGTTGCCGGCCTCGATGTAGTAGCTGTGCACGAAGTAGAAGCGCGCCTGGTCGGGAATCTCGTGCCACAGCGGGTGCTCGACCACCTGCGCCACCTGATTCCAGCCCATGTGCGGCACCTTCAGGTGCTCGCCGCCTTCATACAGATCCTTGCCGAAGAAACGCACCTGACCGGGGAACAAGCCGATGCAATCGACCCCATCGTTCTCCTCGCTGCGCTCGAGCAAGGCCTGCATGCCGACGCAGATACCGAGGAACGGCCGATCCTGGCTGACTTCGCGCACCAGGCTGTCGAAGCCCAGGCGCTTGATTTCGGCCATGCAGTCGCGGATCGCGCCGACACCGGGGAATACCACGCGGTCGGCTTCGCGAATCACGGCGGCATCGCTGGTCACCAGCACCTTGCCAGCACCGACGTGCTCGAGGGCCTTGGCCACCGAGTGCAGGTTGCCCATGCCGTAGTCGATTACTGCGACCGTCTGCATTTACAGGCAGCCCTTGGTCGACGGCATCTGCCCGGCCATGCGCGGGTCCAGCTCGACGGCCATGCGCAGGGCGCGGCCGAAGGCCTTGAACACCGTTTCGATCTGGTGGTGGGTGTTGGTGCCGCGCAGGTTGTCGATGTGCAGGCTGACCAGGGCGTGGTTGACGAAGCCCTGGAAGAACTCCTGGAACAGGTCGACATCGAAGCCGCCAACTACCGCGCGGGTGAACGGCACATGCATCTGCAGGCCCGGGCGACCGGAAAAGTCGATCACCACGCGCGACAGCGCTTCGTCCAGCGGCACATAGGAATGACCGTAACGGGTCATGCCCTTCTTGTCGCCGATTGCCTTGGTGAAGGCCTGACCGAGGGTGATACCGACGTCTTCCACGGTGTGGTGGTCGTCGATATGCAGGTCGCCCTTGCACTGGATGTCCAGGTCGATCAGCCCGTGGCGGGCGATCTGATCGAGCATGTGCTCGAGGAACGGCACGCCAATATCGAACTTGGCCTTGCCAGTACCATCCAGGTTGATCGAGACCTTGATCTGGGTCTCCAGGGTGTTGCGCTCGACGGATGCCGTACGTTCGGCCATCACCAGCTCCCGAAAATGCTTGCGGAAAAGGCCGGCATTATAGGCGTAAAGCCGCCGGAGGGGATACGCACCCGGCCGGATGGACTGCATCTTGCAGGTGCTGGCAGGTTGTTATCCCGAGGCGACACCCATGCAGGAACGAAAACTACCGGCCACCCTGCGCTTCATGCTGGCTGCACGACGCAGTGAGCTGCTGCGCCTGGAAGACCTGTCGCAGACCTGCGCTCTGGTTACCCGCATCAGCCAGTTGGTGCACGCCCTGCAAAAAGAACGCGGTTACTCCAACCTTTATCTGAGCAGCCAGGCAACGCACCTGCGACCGCGCCTGGAAAGCCTGAGCCAGGCAGCCGCAAGCCTGGAACACGAGCTGCGTGCAGCGTTGGAGGAAATTGATCAGAACGACCTCGGCGCCGCCGAAAAAACCCGCCTGTTCACCCGCATCGCCCACGCCCTGCATCTGCTCGATGAGCTGCCCGCCCTGCGCCGCCGTATTCTCGATCGCCGCACCAGCGCGCAGGATGCCACGGCCACCCTGGCGCGCCTGATCGGCAGCCTGCTCGCGGTGGTCTTCGAGGCAGCCGACAGCGCAGTCGACCCCGATATCACCCGCTGCCTGGTGGCGCTATTCAATTTCATGCAGGGCAAGGAGCTGGCAGGTCAGGAGCGGGCGCTGGGCGTGGCCGGCTTTGCCTGTGGCTACTTTGTTGAGGAACAGCTGGAGCGCCTGAACCATCTGCAGGAATGTCAGGAGCGCAGCTTCAGCACCTTTTCGCGCTTCGCCAGCGAGGCCGCCACGCAACAGTGGCAAGCGCTCTGCGCCAGCGCCAGCAACCTGCAAGCCTGCCGCCTGCGCGAGATTGCCCGCAGTACCCATGCCAAAGCCAAGCTGGACACACAATTGGGCGAGCTGTGGTTCGAGCTGCACACCCAGCGCATCGACCTGATGCAAGGCATCGAGAGCCAGCTGGAACAGGAGCTACTGCAGTGCTGCCAGCTGGGCATGCAGCGCATTCGCCAGGAACTGCACAGCCATCGACGGGTACTGGAAAACCTCAGCGACCTGCAGCACCACGAAGAGCAGGCCCGCCTGTTCAGCGTGCACAGCAGTGAGCTCGACAGCCCGCCCGCAGACGGCCTGAGCAGCAACCTGGCGCGCTCGACCCTGGACCTCCTGCAGCACCAGGCGCAACGACTGCAGGTCATGCAGGACGAACTGCGCGAGGCGCGCCAGGCGCTGGAGGAGCGCAAACTGGTCGAACGCGCCAAACAACTGCTGATCAGACAACAGGGCTACAACGAGAGTGAGGCCTATGCCTGGCTGCGCCAGGCCGCAATGAACCAGGGGCTGCAGCTGGAGGAAGTGGCCCAGCGCCTGCTGACCACCAGCACCGAGAACCCATCAGCTCAGCCGCGCGCCCGACTCAGGCACTGAACACTGGCATGTCATCGCGACCGCGCACCGCAACGGTGCGGAGCGCTAGCGACGACGCCCCGCCGGCCCGTATAAACTGCCAGCAAACGCCTCAGTCGCACCGACCTCCTCTCGCAACTGCTTGATATAACTGACGTAATACGCATGAAAAGGCCAGCACACTGGCATCTTCAAAAATCCTGGCACGGCTTTCGCTTATACCCTTGCAAGCCCGACCAGACGGTGGGCGCCACAATTCGATCCGGACAACGATGTCCACGTCCGCCGGCTCAGCCGGTCAGCGTGACATCGTTTTTTTTCGCCTAGAGGAAACCGAGCCATGACCGACAAGCCGATCAATGATGACAACACCAACCTGCTGCAGGCCTCGCGCCGCCGCTTCCTCAAGCAGTCCATCGCCGCTGCGGGGGGCGTAGCCCTGTTCGGCGGCATGAGCCTGGGCAGCCAGAGCAGTGTCTGGGCCGCAGGTGGCGACGTGGAGACCACCAAGGCCAAGCTGGGCTTTATCGCCCTGACCGATGCCGCGCCGCTGTTTGTCGCCGCCGAGAAAGGCTTCTTCGCCAAATACGGCATGACCGAGGTCGAGGTCCTAAAGCAATCCTCCTGGGGCACCACCCGCGACAACCTGGTGCTGGGTTCGGCGAAGAACGGTATCGACGGCGGCCACATCCTCACGCCCATGCCCTACCTGATCAGCGCCGGCATCGTCACCCCGAACAACCAGCCGGTGCCGATCTCCATCCTCGCCCGCCTCAACCTCGGCGGCCAGTGCATCTCGGTCGGCGAGGAATACCGTGACCTGAAAATCGGCGTCGACACTGCACCCTTCAAGGCGGCTCTGGAAGCGAAGAAGGCCAGCGGCAAGAAAATCAGCGCGGCCATGACCTTCCCCGGCGGCACCCATGACCTGTGGATTCGCTATTGGCTGGCAGCCGGCGGCATCAATCCGAACACCGACATCAATACCATCGTGGTACCACCCGCACAGATGGTCGCCAATATGAAGGTCGGCAGCATGGACACCTTCTGCGTGTGCGAGCCGTGGAACGCCCAGCTGATCAACCAGAAGATCGGCTACACGGCCAACACCACCGGCGAGCTGTGGCACAACCACCCGGAAAAGGCCTTCGCCCTGCGCAGCGACTATGTCGCCGCCAACCCCAAAGCTACCCAGGCACTGACCATGGCCATCATGGAAGCGCAGATGTTCTGCGAAAAGCCGGAAAACAAGGAAGAAGTAGCGAAGATCTGCTCGCAACGCCGCTGGATCGGCGCGCCTTACGCCGACATTGTCGACCGCATGAAAGGCAACTTCGCCTACGGCACCGGCAAGGTGGTGGAAAACCATCCCGAGCAGATGCGCTACTGGGACGACTTCGCTTCCTACCCCTTCCAGAGCCACGACCTCTGGTTCCTCACCGAGAACAAGCGCTGGGGCTACCTGCCGGCCGACTTCGACAGCAAGGCGCTGATCGCCCAGGTCAACCGCGAGGACATCTGGCGCGCCGCCGCCGCTGCCCTGAACCTGCCAGCCGCGCAGATTCCCACCTCGACCTCGCGCGGTATCGAGAAATTCTTCGACGGCAAGGTGTTCGACCCGGAAAACCCGCAAGCCTACCTGGACAGCCTGACCATCAAGGCCATGGCCTGAAGCCCGGAGCTGCCTGCAAGGAGATAGCCCATGAACGCCAACGTCAAACTTGCCCCTCCCGCCGCGACCACTCCAGCGGCGGACGCCGCGCCGTCGCGACTGAGCCGGATCGGCACGCGCCTGCAGCAGATTCTGCTGCAGGATCTGCTGCCGCCACTGGTCATCCTGCTGTTGCTCGGCCTGTTTTGGGAGTTGCTCTGCTCAGGCGCCGGTGCAGCCCTGCCGCCGCCTTCCCAGGTGCTTAGCGATACCTGGGAGCTGATCATCGACCCCTTCTACGACAATGGCGGCAATGACGTTGGCCTGGCCTGGCAGCTGCTGGCCAGCCTGCAGCGGGTTGCCCTGGGTTATCTGCTGGCGGTGGCGGCGGGTGTCGCCTTGGGCGTGCTGATCGGCCAGTCGGACTGGGCCATGCGCGGCCTCGACCCGCTGTTCCAGGTGCTGCGTACCGTGCCGCCACTGGCCTGGTTGCCGCTGTCCCTGGCCGGCTTCCAGGACAGTCACCCTTCGGCGATCTTCGTGATTTTCATCACCGCGATCTGGCCCATCATCATCAACACCTCGGTGGGCATCCGGAACATCCCCCAGGACTACCGCAACGTGGCCCAGGTGCTGCAACTGAATGCCTGGGAGTACTTCCGCACCATCATGCTGCCGGCGGCGGCGCCCTACATCTTCACCGGCCTGCGCATCGGTGTCGGCCTGTCGTGGCTGGCGATCATCGCCGCGGAAATGCTGATCGGCGGGGTCGGTATCGGCTTCTTCATCTGGGATGCCTGGAACGCTTCGCGGATCAGCGACATCATTCTCGCGCTCATTTATATCGGCATCGTCGGCTTCTGCCTGGATCGCCTGGTGGCCTTCGTCGGCCAGCGCATCACTCGCGGCATTCCCGCAGCCTGAGGAACCGGACATGAGCTATCTCAGCATTGAACAACTGGACATGAGCTTTACCCGCGGCAAGGTCTCCTCGCAGGTGCTCAAGGGCATCAACCTGCGCATCGACCAGGGCGAGTTCCTCTCCATCATCGGCCACTCTGGCTGCGGCAAGTCGACGGTGCTGAACATCATCGCCGGCCTGCTGGAACCCAGCCTCGGCGTGGTGATCCTCGACGGCAAGGAAGTCAGCGGCCCCGGCCCGGATCGCGGCATGGTGTTCCAGAACCACTCGCTGCTGCCCTGGCTGACGGTGTTCGAGAACGTCGAAGTGGCGGTCAACAAGGTGTTCAAGCGCAGCATGGGCCGGCGTGAGCGGCGCGAATGGGTGGAACACAATCTCAAGCTGGTGAACATGGGCCACGCCCTGCACAAGTACCCGCAGGAGATTTCCGGCGGCATGAAGCAGCGCGTCGGCATCGCCCGCGCTCTGGCCATGAAGCCCAAGGTGCTGCTGCTCGACGAGCCCTTCGGCGCGCTCGACGCCCTCACCCGCGCCCACCTGCAGGACGAGGTAATGCGCATTCAGGCGGACCTGGGCAACACCATGATGATGATCACCCACGACGTCGACGAGGCAGTGCTGCTGTCGGATCGCATCGTGATGATGACCAACGGCCCCTCGGCCACCATCGGCGAAATCCTCACCGTCGACCTGCCGCGCCCCCGCGACCGTATCGCCCTGGCCGACGATCCGGAGTACAACCGCTGCCGCCGGGCGGTGCTGAGCTTCCTGCACGATCGGCATCGCCTGCATTGATCGCCGCCGGCCGGCAGCGCTGATGCCGGCCGCACCAGTTTGCACACCGGCAGGCCAAGAGCGTGCTTATCCATTCCTGAATTAACAGCGCAGGCTGGCTCTGGCCTGCGCCGCTTTGGATAGACTGCTTTCGCAAAGGCTATCGGCGCGGTCGGGCTGACCTTACACTGCGCCACCCGCCCGCGAGGAAGCTGCGATGCCCGTGTTTGTCGAGATCGTCACCCGCCCATCGGCCCAGGATCACACCGACCTGACCAAGGTCTACGCCGACGCCCCGGACTGGCTGCTGACGCCCTACGCCAGCGCCGACGCGCTGATCGCCAGCGGCATCGGCGAAGGCCGACTGATCGCCGGGCGCTTCAACGACCGCCTGCTCGGCGCCGCCCTGCTAACCCATGGCGCCGACTGCTGGCGTCTGTCGCACCTGTGCGTACGCAAGGTCACGCGCAAGCGCGGCGTGGCCCGACGCATCCTCGACGAAGCCCAGCGCATGGCCCGCGAAGCCGGCAAGCCGCTGCACCTGGCCGCGCCGAAAGACCATCTGGAAAGCCAGGCCCTGGCCGCCCGCACCGGCCTGCAGCTGGATAGCCTGTAACCGGCGCAAAACCGCAGTAGGGTGCGCCGCGCGCACCAGCCTGTAGGAGCGAGCTCTGCTCGCGAAATAGCTGCCCCCCCCTTTCGCGAGCAGAGCTCGCTCCTACGAAAGCGGCATGCAATTACCGCCCGTAGGGTGGATCGCGCCCCATCGATCCAGCGAGAGCGGCGCCGTGGTGGATGAAAAAGCGTCATCCACCCTACGGACCGTAGCCCGGATGCAATCCGGGAAAGTCCCACCCCGGATTGCATCCGGGCTACGTCGCTACCACCTGCGGTCGCGCCGCCAACCACTTCAGCCACAGCAGGCTGGCCACACACAGCCCCGCCAGCAGCACGCCGAGCAGCCACTGCGCCGGCACCAGCCACAAGCCCCAGCCCAGTGCCAAACCGGCCAGCGCCAGCAGCCGCACCACCTCCAGCGACCACAGCCGGCGTTTGCCCTCGAACAGCAGGCCGAGGCTGACGCAGCCACTGAGGATCGCCAGCACCAGCAGCCAGGGCTCCCACACGGCGGCGCGCTTGACGCTGGCCAGGAAGCACAGGGCCATGGCATTGATCGCCACGAACTGCAGAAAGGCATACCAGCGCAGGCTGCTCGGATAGGGCCGCTCGAACTTGTCCGCGGGCATCGATGGCCAGGGCCTTGCCTGCACATCTGCCGGGCGCCAGCCGGTGGGCATCCACCACAGGCGCAGCTTGTCCCACCAGGAGCGAGTCGCGCGGGCATCGGCCCAGAGCAGGCGCCACCAGGAAAACTGCAGGCGGATCGGGTCGAAGGTGCGCACCGGCGTGGTCACCCCGTAGCGCACCGGCTCGCGCTCGTCGACGAAGGTGCCGAACAGGCGATCCCAGATGATGAACACGCCGCCATGGTTCTTGTCGATGTAGCAGTCGTTCTGCCCGTGGTGCACGCGGTGGTTGCTCGGCGTGACCATGAACCACTCCAGCACGCCGAGCCGGGCGACATGCTGGCTATGGATCCAGAACTGGTAGACCAGCTGCGCGCCAAGCAGAACCAGAAACAGCGGCAGCGGAATCCCCAACAACGCAAGCGGCAGGTAGAACGGCCAGTCGAAAGCCGTCTGGAAGGCGCCCTTGCGCAGCGCGGTGGACAGGTTGAAGTCCTCGCTGGAGTGATGCGGCTGGTGCGCGCCCCACAGCAGGTTGTAACGGTGCAGGCTGCGATGCGCCCAATAGAAGCAGAAGTCCACGGCGATAAAACCGAGCAGCCAGACCCAGGGCGAGCTCGCATCCAGCTCCAGCAGCCGCGCATGTTCGTATAGCCAGGCGTAAGGGATCACCAGCAGCAGACGCAGCGGCCCTTCGAGCAATACGCGCAACACGGCGGTGTTGATGCTGGTGGTCGCATCCGCCAGACGATAGGTGTGGCGCCCGCTGTAGCGCTCGTACGCCAGCTCCAGCAGGATCAGTGCGATATACAGCGGCACGGCCATTACGGCGACATTCATGGGCGCTTCTCGGTTCTTGTTATGCTGCCAGCCTAACGCCCCAGGCCGCTCGGCAACACCGCCCCAGCCGCCAAAACCAGCCACTGTTCACGCCAGCCATCATGCATAGCATCGACACCCTGATCATCGGCGCCGGCGCCATCGGCCTGGCCTGCGCCGCACGCCTGGCACGCCCCGGACAGAGCACGCTGATCGTCGAAGCGGAAAGCCTGATCGGCAGCCACAGCTCCAGCCGCAACTCCGAGGTGATCCACGCCGGCCTGTACTACCCGCCCGACTCACTCAAGGCCGAGCTGTGCCGCGAAGGCCGCGAACGCCTGTATGCCTGGTGCGCCGCACAGGGCGTGGCGCACCGCCGCATCGGCAAGCTGCTGGTGGCGGTGGAGGCGGCAGAAATCGCCCAGCTGGAAAAGCTCCAGGCCAATGCCGCCGCCTGCGGGGTCAGCGACCTGCAGCCGCTAGACCGCGCCCAGCTGCTTGGCCTGGAGCCGGCAGTTCGCGCGGTCGCTGGCCTGCTATCACCGAGCAGCGGAATCCTCGACAGCCACGCCTACCTGCAATCACTGCTGGCCGTCGCCGAAGCCCGCGGCGCGCAACTGGTGTTGCGTACGCGCATCGAGCATCTGCAATCCAGCGCCGACGGCTGGCTGGCCAGCGGCATCAGCGCCGGCGAGCCGTTCCAGCTGCGCGCCCAGCTGGTGATCAATGCCGGCGGCCTGTTCGCCCAGCAGTTGGCGGCGCAGACCGCCGGTCTCGCGCCGATACCGCCGCTGCATCTGTGCCAGGGCCGCTACTTCAGCTACAGCGGGCGCAGCCCGTTCCAGCACCTGGTCTACCCAATGCCAGAAGCCAACATCGCCGGCCTCGGCATCCACGCCACCCTCGACCTCGGCGGCCAGCTGCGCTTCGGCCCGGACATGCGCTACCTGGACAGCCTGGACTACCAGGTCGACGCGCAGCTGCGCGAGCCTTTCGCCACGGCGATCCAGCGCTACTTCCCCGGCCTTGACCCCAGCCGCCTGCAGCCCGGCTACAGCGGCGTGCGACCCAAGCTGAGCGGCGCCGGGGAACCGCCCGCCGACTTCGTCATCCAAACCGCTGCCGCCCACGGCCTGCCCGGTCTGGTCAACCTGTTCGGAATCGAGTCCCCAGGCCTCACCGCCAGCCTGGCAATCGCCGAGAAGGTGGCCGCGGCACTCTGAGCCGGCGCTATACTCGGCGCCCAGAAAAGTCATCCAAACAAGGACGCGTTCATGAAATCTATCGGCAAAATCCTGGGCCTGGTCTTCCTCGGACTGTTGCTGATCATCGTCGGCCTCGGCTTCGCCCTGACCCACCTGTTCGACCCCAACGACTACAAGGACGAGATCCAGCAACTGGCCCGCGACAAGGCCAATCTGGAACTCAAGCTCAATGGCGACATCGGCTGGAGCCTGTTCCCCTGGCTCGGTCTGGAACTGACCGACGCCACCCTGGCCAGCGCCGAGACCCCGGACAAACCCTTCGCCGACCTGCGCCTGCTGGGCCTCTCCGTGCGCGTGCTGCCGCTGCTGCGCAAGGAAGTGCAGATGAGCGACATCCGCCTCGACGGCCTCAACCTGACCCTGCAACGCGACGCCAAGGGCCGCGGCAACTGGGAAGGCGTGGGCAAACCGGCGCAAACCGCCGCCACCCCGCCCACTACCGCCAGCGATAGCACGGCGCCTGCCGGCAGCGAACCGGCCCCTGCCGAAACGGCCGACAGCCAGCCGATCAAGCTGGATATCGACAGCCTGACCATCAGCAACTCGCGCATCGATTACCAGGACGCAAGCAACGGCCGCCAGTTCAGCGCCGAAGGCATCGAGCTGAGCACCGGGGCGATCCGCGAAGGCGCCAGCATCCCGCTGAAACTGACCGCCTTCTTCGGCACCAACCAGCCGGTGCTGCGCGCCAAGACCGAACTGCAGACCGCGCTGCGCTTCGACCGCGCCCTCAAGCGCTACCAGCTGGAAGACTTCAAGCTGGCCGGCGAGGCCTCCGGCGAGCCGTTCAAGGGCAAGACCCTGACCTTCGCCACCCAGGGCCAGCTGCTGCTCGACCAGGCCGCCCAGGTCGCCGAGTGGAACAGCCTCAAGCTCACCGCCAACCAGCTGCGCGCCATCGGCGAGCTGAAGCTGCGCGACCTGGACAAGACCGTCCAGCTACAAGGCGGCCTGTCCATCGCCCAGGTCAACCTGCGCGAATTCCTCAGCGGCCTCGGCGTCGAGCTGCCGGCCATGCGTGACGCCAACACCCTGCAGCAGTTCGAGCTGTCGACCCGCCTGGCCGGCACGCCGACCAGCATCAACTTCAACGAACTGAGCCTGAAACTGGACGACAGCAGCTTCAGCGGCAGCCTGGCCGTCAGCGACTTCGCCAAGCAGGCCCTGCGCCTGCAGCTCAAGGGCGACAAGCTCGACCTCGACCGTTACCTGCCGCCCAAGGATCAGGACGCCAGCGCCGGTGTCGCGCGCAAGAACGAGATCAAGGGCGCCGTGGCCGCCGCCGGCAAGAGCGGCAGCACACCGCTGCCGAACTCGCCAACCCAGCAGGCCTGGAGCAACGAACAGCTGCTGCCCCTCGAACAACTGCGCAAGCTCGATGTGCAGGCCGACATCAGCCTCGGCCAGCTGACCCTGAACAAGCTGCCCATCGAAAGCGCCCTGTTCAAGGCCAAGGCCCGCGGCGGCGTACTCAACCTGCAGGAGCTGCGTGGCGACCTGTATGGCGGCAACTTCGCCGTCACCTCGCAACTCGACGTGCGCCCTGCCGTGCCACTGCTCACCGCACAGAAACAGCTGACCCGCATCCCGGTGGAAAAACTTATCGAAGCCCAGGGCGAAAAGGCCCCGATCAAAGGCCTGCTCGACCTGAATGCCGACGTGCGCACCCAGGGCAATAGCCAGAAGGCCTGGATCGACGCGCTGAACGGCAAGGCCGGCTTCAGCCTAAGCGACGGCGTGCTGATCGAAGCCAACCTGGAGCAGCAGCTGTGCCAGGGCATCGCCACCCTCAATCGCAAGTCGCTCACCGGTGAGCCACGTGGCAAGGACACCCCTTTCGAAGAACTCGACGGCAACCTGACCTTCCGCAATGGCGTGGCCAGCAATCCCGACCTCAAAGCCCGCCTGCCCGGCCTCACGGTCAAAGGCAAAGGCGATGTCGACCTGCGCGTACTCGGCCTCGACTACCGCATCGGCATCGTCATCGAAGGCGACAAGAGCGCCATGCCGGACCAGGCCTGCCAGGTCAACGAACGCTACGCCGACATCGAATGGCCCCTGCTCTGCCGCGGCCCGCTGGAGCTGGGCGCCAAGGCCTGCCGCCTGGACAAGGACGGCATGGGCAAGGTCGCCGCCAAGCTGGCCGGCAACAAGCTCGAAGAGAAGATCGAAGAAAAGCTCGGCGACAAGGTCAGCCCGGAACTCAAGGACGCACTCAAGGGCCTGTTCAACCGATGACGCCCGCGCAATTCAACGGCGCCGTGCTGGCCTGGTATGACCAGCACGGGCGCAAGGATCTGCCCTGGCAGCAGGACATTAACCCGTACCGGGTGTGGGTCTCGGAAATCATGCTGCAGCAGACCCAGGTCAGCACCGTACTCGGCTACTTCGACCGTTTCATGCACGCCCTGCCGACCGTGCAAGCCCTGGCCAAGGCCCCGGAAGACGAAGTGCTGCACCTGTGGACCGGCCTTGGCTACTACACCCGCGCACGTAACCTGCAGAAGACCGCGCAGATCGTCATGGCCGAGCACGGCGGCGAATTCCCCCGCGACGTCGAGCAGCTCACCGCGCTGCCCGGCATTGGCCGCTCCACCGCCGGCGCCATCGCCAGCCTGAGCATGGGCCTGCGCGCGCCAATCCTCGACGGCAACGTCAAACGCGTGCTGGCCCGCTACGTGGCCCAGGAAGGCTATCCGGGCGAACCGAAAGTGGCCAAGCAGCTGTGGCAGGTAGCCGAGTGCTTCCTGCCCGACGAGCGAGTCAATCACTACACCCAGGCGATGATGGACCTGGGCGCCACGCTCTGTACCCGGAGCAAGCCAAGCTGCCTGATCTGCCCGCTGCAGAGCGGCTGCCAGGCACACCTGCTGGGCCTGGAGATCCGCTACCCGATCGCCAAGCCGCGCAAGGCGCTGCCGCAGAAGCGCACGCTGATGCCACTCCTGGCCAACCGCGACGGCGCCATCCTGCTCTATCGCCGCCCGTCGACCGGCCTCTGGGGCGGCCTGTGGAGCCTGCCCGAGCTGGACGACCTGAACGCCCTCGAACCGCTGGCCAGCCAGCACGCCCTGCAGCTGGGCGAGCGCCGCGAACTGGCTGGGCTGACCCACACGTTCAGCCACTTCCAGTTGAGCATCGAACCCTGGCTGATCCAGGTCGAAGCCGCCGCCCTTGGCGTGGCCGAGGGCGACTGGCTCTGGTATAACCTCGCCACCCCGCCGCGCCTGGGCCTGGCCGCCCCGGTAAAGAAGCTCCTCAAGCGAGCCGCGCAAGAACTGAATGCAGGAGAAACGTCATGAGCCGCACCGTCCACTGCCGCAAGCACAAACAAGACCTCCCCGGCCTCGACCGCCAGCCCTACCCGGGCGCGAAAGGCGAAGACATCTTCAACAACGTGTCCAAGCAAGCCTGGGACGAATGGCAGGCGCACCAGACCATGCTGATCAACGAACGCCGCCTGAACATGATGAACGCCGAAGACCGCAAGTTCCTCCAGGGCGAGATGGACAAGTTCCTCTCCGGCGAGGAATACGCCCAGGCCGACGGCTACGTGCCACCGAGCGCCTAAACCCTGTAGCCCGGATGCAATCCGAGAACCTCACTCACCGAGGCATGCCCCCCGGATTGCATCCGGGCTACAGAAGCAAGCGCAGCACGCAGCGAACCGCCGCAACACCCGTAAATTTCGTAAGCGCCCGTCTTTACTGAAATTTTTTCTTTCTCCGGCTTGACACTGCAAAGCCAAATCCGTTTAATAGCGCCCCGTTGCCCAGGTAGCTCAGTCGGTAGAGCAGGGGATTGAAAATCCCCGTGTCGGCGGTTCGATTCCGTCCCTGGGCACCACCTTTCGTTTTCAGGTGGTGTCAAAATCACCCGAAAGCCTTAAAGAACCGGCCCTAGAGCCGGTTTTTTATTGCCTGCAATTCCCCACCCCTTCCTGCACCTCCGTTGTAAGCCCTAATCTTTAGGGGCATCTTTGGGGGCATCGCCGGTTCGGTCATATTTTATGAGCCGCTAGGCCACGCGCGCACCAGAAAATAAGCCATAAAAAGAGCCAAATCCAAGAGCAGCGCTACAAGCTCATAAACGGCCCGAGCCCATTTCTAGATATCAGCTGACGATGCAGTGCGTCGTATAGTATCAAGAGTAAAAATCCCGCCATTGCTTCTCCGCACAAAAGTCATCGCACCACGCATGACCAGGCACTCTCAATAGACCGCCAACCTTGCAGAGCACTCACGTATAATCTTCAATCATCGATTTTGCGACAGCAATGTCGCGGTATGACGTGTTGGGCAGACGAACTTCTTTGCCTGAACACCTCTAAATTGGCACAATCCGCCGCGCGCTCGTCATGACCAATAGGCAGAATGTCGCCATCTACCATATCAACTATTAGGAATGGACTCCCATGGCTATCGTTAACGGCACCCAGATCAGCGAGATACTCAACGGCACGGCGGGTAACGACGAAATCACTGGAAGGGCAGGCGATGACACATTGCTAGGCGGCGCCGGCGAGGACGCTGCTATCTACTCTGGAAGTGCTGCTGATTATCTATTCAGCTGGGAAAATGGTCACCTAACAATTACTGATAAGAATTTATCCGACGGCAACGACGGCACAGACACACTTCAAGGCATCGAAGAGGTTCGATTTTCTGATAGTACCTTCGCGGTAGAAATCGACGGACTTTCCTCCATAAACACCACCACCCCCGGCGACCAACGCAACCCCTCAACAACGCTTCTTTCCGATGGGGGATGGATAATTGCCTGGCAAGATAGCTCGAGCTCAACCCAGAGCATCTATACCCAACGCTACGATAGCGAAGGAAACAAAATTGGGATTGAGACAAAGGTCAACAACGCAAACTCATCATCTAGTCACATAGACCCTGCAGTCTCTGCATTGCCGGATGGCGGATGGTTGATTGCTTGGTCGCACTTCCCAACAGGAGAAATACTTAGTCGACGGTACGATGCTACCGGAGAGCCAGTCAGCGATGAGCAGCTAGTCAGCACCACACCTTATGCAGGACTGTGCCCACCTACGGTTATAACCCTGTCTGATGGCGGCTGGCTTATTAGCTGGGAAAAAAATAATGAGATTATTAGCCAACAATATGATGCCTCCGGAACCCCTGTCGGAAGTAAAATATTCACTAGCCCTTTCGAAATAAGTCCAGGCACCCTTTCCACCACAGCTCTTGTTGACGGCAGCTGGTTGATTACCTGGGGCGAGAATCAGACTAGTGGCCACTCGGCGCTACAACTTACAGCCACTCAACACTACTCTGCTACCGGCGAACTTATAGGCGAAACCATCTATAGCTCACCGCAAAGCTGGACAATAAAACCCACCACCACGGCACTAGCCGACGGTGGCTGGCTGATAGCTTGGACTGATGACAGCGGCACGATGACCTGTCAACGCTACAATGCGGAAGGAGAAAAGTCTGGAGAGCCCTCTGAAACCGACTTAGCCTTTGATTCCTTCCCATATCCTGCCAGCATTATCGGCTTGGCTGATGGAGGATGGCTAATAACAACAGGCGACAGCCCTATTAAATCTGTTCGATTTGACTCGAACGGCAACCAAATAGCTCAAATATCCACCAACACTATTGGCGATTCAATGGGGGCTAATGTTACCGCCACAGCCCTTGCGGATGGTGGCTGGTTACTCACCTGGCAAAAAAACACATCTTCGGAGCAAGGGCTAGAAGTCCTATCTCTCCGTTACGACGCAGATGGCATCCCCCAGACCCCAAAGGTTCAAGGAACCGATGCAGCAGACACTTTAGTCGGCTCATCCCTGATCACTTTGGCGGGAGGGCTAGGCAACGACATTTACATAGTAAATAGCTCAAATGCAGCCACCCCAATAATCTTAGAAAAAAGCGATGAAGGCACCGACACCGTATACAGCTCAATTAATTACTACAAATTAGCCGACAATATAGAAATAGGCCGAATCACTACCGCAGACAAAACAGCAAGATTAGAAGGAAACAGCTTAAACAATACACTCTTCGCCACAAGCGCCAACCAAACCCTTGATGGCGGTGACGGCATAGATACAGCCTCTTTCATTCACTCCACTGCCGGTGTTATTCAGGGCATTGGTCACGAACTACAAGAAATATACACCGACGGCATTTTATACAATATAGAAAACATTACCGGCTCCAATTTCAATGACGTTTTTTACAACAGCAGCAGCAACAATGTGTTTGATGGAGCATTAGGCTCTGACACTGTAGACCTATCCTTCATCTCTGCAGCTTCTACCATTAACCTCTCAAAGACAGCATCTCAAAATACTCAAGGAGCCGGATCAGATACATTCATTAACATAGAGAATCTCTACGGCTCACGTTACAACGACAACTTCACCGGCAACGCAGCCGGTAACGTGCTCAACGGCAGGGCTGGAAATGATGTGTTGGATGGAAGAGAGGGGGCAGACTGGCTGATCGGCGGCGACGGCTCCGACACCTACTTCGTCGACAATACCGGTGACATAGTCAGCGAAACCAATACCAACGCGACTACGGGCGGCACCGATACCGTCAACAGCTATCTCAGCCGGTACACACTGGGTGCCAATATCGAAAATGGCCGCATCACAGCCAGCAGTACGGCCAGCCTGACCGGTAACAGTCTCAACAATATTCTCTATGCCGGCGCCGGTAATAACGTGCTGAACGGCGGCAGTGGCAGCGACACGGCCTCCTATCTGTATGCCGGCAGTGCCGTGACCGTCAGCTTGGCCAACACGGCAGCACAAGCCACGGGCGGCTCGGGCTCCGACACCCTCACCGCTATCGAAAATCTGACCGGTTCCAATTACAACGACAAACTCACAGGCAACTCAGCTAATAACAAACTGAGCGGGGGTCTGGGCAACGACGTGTTGAATGGCGGCGCTGGCGCCGACAACATGATAGGAGGCGACGGCTCGGACAACTACTACGTAGATCACGCCAGCGACGTAGTCAGCGAGACCAATGCTGATGCCAGCACGGGAGGCACCGATACTATATTCAGCTATCTCGCAGGATATAACCTCGGCACCAACATCGAGAACGCACGCATTCTGGCTACCGGTTCCGCCAACCTCACCGGTAACAGCCTCAACAACGTGCTGATGGCTGGCAATGGCAATAACGTGCTGAATGGCGGCAGCGGCATCGATACCGCTTCTTACGCTTATGCTGGTAGCGCAGTAACGATCAGCCTTTCCAGCACGAGCGCACAGGCCACCAAGGGCTCGGGCTCAGACACTCTGACCTCCATCGAAAACCTGACCGGCTCCAACTACAACGACACGCTGATTGGCAACTCCGCCAGCAACACGCTCAATGGCGGTTCCGGCAATGACCGCCTAACTGGTGGTGCTGGCAAGGACACACTGATCGGCGGAGCCGGCAACGACGTCTTTGCCTTTATCGCTCTCGCGGACAGCGGCGTAGCCAGTAATAGCTGGGATATCATCAAGGACTTCGTTCGTGGCGCCGACAAGATTGATCTGTCCAAACTGGATGCCAATACTGCCGCAAGCGGCGACAACGCCTTCAACAAGATCATCGATGGCGCGGCAACCTTTACCGCGGCCGGGCAATTGAAGGTCTTCAATGGCGTGCTCTATGGCAATACCGATGGCGACATCGATGCCGAGTTCGCCATCCAGCTGATCGGTGTATCCAGCATCTCACTAGCAGATTTCATCGCCTGACAACGCATACAAGGGGTCTCTCCCCTGCCACCTCAGCAAAGATTGCGTGACCGCCCAACGGCTAACTGCCCCCAGCACAGCCTGCCCCTCACAAGCCGAACGGCATGGAAGGGTGCAGGTACTGGTGCAATACTCAGGCAAGCGCTACTACCCCTGCGCCGCCGAGGGTTCCCGTGATGACAGCCAGCTGCACAGTGGGGCACAGCCCACTCTTCGCCGAATCCAACCTGTACGCACGCCTGCAGCGCGAGGGCCTCAGCCTCAAGACCATCAGTCAACCGGGCGAGCTGGATAGCAGCGGTGCCGAAGTGCTGTTGCTCGATGACGCGCTGCTGACCAGCCATGCGCTGGCCGACTGGCAGGCCGGCGGCGCCACCCTGGTGGCTTTCGAGGCCATGGACGGCGCACTGCCGCTGCCCGCCAAGGCAAGTGAAGAGGAACTGCTGGCCCTGCTCGGCTTCGCCGCCGAGCAGTTCCGTCTCAAACAGAAGACCACGCAACTGGCCAATGCCCTGCAGAGCAAGGATGGCGACCTGCAGAAGCTGGTCGATGTCGGCCTGGCGCTGTCTGCCGAGAAGGATCTGGAGCGCCTGCTGAGCAAGATCCTCACCGAGGGCCGGCGCTTGTCCAACAGCGATGCGGCCTCGCTGTTTCTGGTCGACAAGAAGGGCGAGCAGGCCCAGTTGATCTTCAAGCTGACGCAGAACAGTTCGATGCCGACGCGCTTCCAGGAACAGCGCATGCCGCTGACCAAGGCCTCGATTGCCGGCTACGTGGCGCTGACCAGCACCGAGCTGGATATTGCCGACGCCTACGCTATCCCCGCCGAGGCGCCGTATCGCTTCAACCGCTCGTTCGACATGCAGGTGGGCTACCGCACCATGTCGCTGCTGGCGATTCCCATGCTCAACCACCGTAGAGATGTGGTCGGCGTGCTGGAGTTCATCAATTGCCAGAATGCCGCCGGCGAGGCGATCCCGTTCGATGCGGTGATGGCCACCTCGTTGCGTGCCCTGGCCAGCCAGGCGGCGGTGGCGATCGAGAACCGCCAGCTGCTGGACGACATCAGTCAGTTGTTCGACGGCTTCGTGCAGGCCTCGGTGTTCGCCATCGAGCAGCGCGACCCTACCTCCAGCGGCCATTCGTTCCGCGTTGCTGACCTGTGCATCGCCCTCGCCCGCCAGCTGCCGCAGGCACCGCAATCCCATATCCGCCAGCAGGCGTTCAATGACGAGGGCATGCGCGAGCTGCGCTATGCCGCGCTGCTGCATGATTTCGGCAAGGTCGGGGTGCGCGAGCATGTGCTGACCAAGGCCAAGAAACTGCCCGAGTCGGCGGTCGACAACCTGCGCTACCGGGTGGCGCTGGCCAAGGAGAGCCTGCAGAACCAGATGCTCAAGCGCATGCTGCACGCCTATCGCCAGCACGGCGGCCTAGCCGAGGAGCAGCGCCTGCAGTGGGAAAGCGAGCTGGCCCTGGAGTGCGAGCGCCTCGATCATTACCTGCGCGACATTCTCAAGGCCAACGAGCCGAGCGTGCTGACCGAGGGTGACTTCCATCACCTGCAGGAGATCCAGGGCCAGGTGGTGAAGAACCACGACGACAGCCTGATCGGTCTGCTCTCGGACAGCGAGTTCTGCGCCCTGGCCATCCGCCGCGGCAGCCTGACCCAGGAGGAACGTGCCGAGATCGAGCGCCACGTGGTGCACACCCGCGACTTCCTCCAGCTGATTCCCTGGACCCCGGCCCTGCAGCGCATCCCGGAAATCGCCGCAGCGCACCACGAGAAGCTCGACGGCAGCGGTTACCCCAAAGGGCTGGCCGGCGATGCCATCCCCTGCGCCTCGCGGATCATGACCATCTGCGACATCTACGACGCGCTGACCGCCGCCGACCGCCCGTACAAGCCGGCAGTGCCCACCGACCACGCCCTCGACATCCTCCAGTCCGAGGTCAAGAGTGGCCTGCTGGATGGCGACCTGGTGCGGGTGTTCATCGAATCGCGCTGCTATATCAATCCGGGGCAGAGCCTGCCGCTACCAGCACCGAGCACGGTACTGACCACACCGGGCGCGCCGCCCTACGCCCACCATGTCTGCGACTTCGAGCCGGGCAGCAAGCACAGCCATTGAACGGGCTAGCTCTAGCCCCCCTCTCCCACGGTCTGTACTGGCTAGAGTCAGATTTGGCTTGTCGGTCCCGCCACCCCTTCAAGTTTCGAACATACAAGAGGGGCTGGGGGAGAGGGAACTC
Source organism: Pseudomonas campi (assembly GCF_013200955.2). Lineage (NCBI taxonomy): Bacteria > Pseudomonadati > Pseudomonadota > Gammaproteobacteria > Pseudomonadales > Pseudomonadaceae > Aquipseudomonas > Aquipseudomonas campi. The sequence goes on along the minus strand of NZ_CP053697.2, from coordinate 353,333 downwards.
GCGCACTCAAACTCCCCCGTGCTTCAACGCCTACCAACGTGCCCGACAACACCTCACCGTAGCCCGGATGCAATCCGGGAAACAGGCAGCTCCGCTCCCGGATTGCATCCGGGCTACCACGCTGCACTAGGCAACTCACCCTCTCCCCAACCCTCGGCTTTGGCTTCCTGCGTCGCTCTACCTCCTGCATCCATACAGTCGTCTCCCGTGAACGGGAGAGGGGGCAGAAGCGGTTTGTGCCTGCTGGCTCTGGCTCGGCCAAAAGTCATGATCGTCAGCCAAACAAAACCCGCCAAAGCGGCGGGTTTTGTTTTGGCGCATGCGGCATTACCTGCCGGACAGCACCTGCTGATAGCGCTGCTCCAGGGTCAGCTGGCTGCCATTGCCGCTGAAACGTTCCAGATACAGATAGGTCGGCTCCAGGCGAGTCAGGCGGTCGCCGATATTCGGGTGCACCTTGAGGAAGGTCACCAGGGCGGCATCGTCCTGCTTCATGGTCGCCATGCCTTGCAGCACGGTGGCCAGGCCGTAAGGGTCGTAGCCGGCGCGGGCGGCGATGACCGCGCCCATGGCATCGGCCTCGTACTCGTCACCGCGATCCAGGCCACGAGTATAGAGGTTGGTCACCACCTGATCGAACTTCGTGTTGGTCAGCGCGTCGCTGCTACCGGAGCCACCCAAACTGGCCTGATGCGCCTGCACCGCCAGGCGCGTGACATCGGCCAGCAAGCCGGCGCCGGCCTGCTGCTTGATTGCATCGAGGTGATGCTGGCGCACCACGTGGGCCACTTCATGGGCCAGTACGCCGGCCAACTCGGCCTCGCTGTCCATCCGCGCGAGCAGGCCACTGGTGATGAACACATAGCCACCAGGCGCGGCGTAGGCGCCCACCGCCGAGTTGTTCAACACCCCGAAGCGCCAGGGCAGATCGGGGCGCTCGCTGTTCAGCGCCACCCAGCGCCCCACTCGGTTGACGTAGGCCTGCAGCGCCGGGTTATCCAGCAGCGCTGCCTGCTGGAGCAACAGGGCGGCGGTGTTGCTGCCGATAACCTGTTCCTCGTCCTCGGTCTTGTCGGCCATGGCACTGAGGTTCTTGCTGGCACTGGCCAGCGGGCTGAGATCGACACCCTGGATATTCACCCCCTCGAGGGCCTCCAGGCCCTGACAGGCCGTGAGGCTGGCGAACAGGGCGAGTAGTACGGCACGGCATAGAAGGTCTTTCATGCTCTCGGCTCCTGCTCAGTTGGGGTAGGCGATGGTCTGGCTACGCAGCCCGCCGGACTGGGCGAAGGCCCGCGCGCTGCCGGGTGTCACCGCGTAGCGATCAAGCTCTTGCAGCGACTGACTACCCGCACCGCCCGCCTCCAGTTGGTCATCGCTGACCCCACGCACACCGGTGGCCACGCCGGTCGCTGGCGCCACGGCCGTGCTGCTTTCCAGCAGGGCGCCAATGTTGCCGCCCTTGGCTGCGGCACTCTTGTCGAAGCGCACCGCCAGCAACGCCACCCAGCCCTGCTGGCCGGCACTGGTCTGCACCTGATACCAGCCGCCCTGGCGCTTGAGGATGCTCACCCGACTCTGTGCTGGCAGTTGCTGCACCACCGCTGCTGCGGCACCTGCCGCTTCACGCAGGGCGGTGGCCTCCACGGTAATACCGCTGCGCACTTCGGCCTGCACGACGGTGCTGAACAGCCAGCCCGTCAGCAGCAGAACAGCAGTAAACGCTCTGATCATGATGGTTTTCTCCTGGGTTCGAAGAGGGTCACCGGCTCGTTACGGCCCTTGACCTGGAAATCGCCGTGAGGCAAGAAATCGAATGCATCGCCGCAAGCCTGCATGGTCGCGGCGGACACCAGCAGGCGCGCGCGACCCTTGGTCAGGCCCTCGATGCGGCTGGCCAGATTCACCGTGTCACCAATGGCAGTGTAGTCGTAGCGTTTGCTGGTACCGACCATACCGACCACCGCCGGGCCGGTATGCAGACCGATACCGATGTCGAAGTCCGGGTGGTTGAAGTCGCGGCGGTAACGCTCGACATTGTCGACCATTTCCAGCGCCGCACTCACCGCATCCACGGCCTGATTGGGGTTGTCCTGCGGGGCGCCCCAGAAGGCCATGATGGCGTCGCCGATGAACTTGTCGAGGGTCGCGCGGTGCTTGAACAGCACATCCACCTGGCCGGCGAAGTAGTTCTCCAGTATCTGCATGATTTCCTGGGCACTGTGCCGCTCGGACATGGTGGTGAAGTTGCGGATATCGGAAAACAGCACGGTCAGCTGGCAGTCGCGACTGGCCAGCAGGGCCTGTGGGTCTTCGCGGGCGACCAGCTGGGCCACCACCTGCGGATCGAGGAAGCGGCTGAACATACTGATGGTGGTATTCAGCTGCTGCCGCCGGCGCCGGTAGAACACTGCCAGAGCCAGTGCCAGCAGCAACCACAGCGCCAGCAGGCTGGGCAGCACACTGACCAGCAGGCCGTTGCGCGCCAGCAGATAGGCGCCGCCGAACAGGCCCAGGGTGAGCCCGGCAGTCAGCAGGCTGACCAGCAGCAGACGCTCACGCAGCAACAGCAACTGGAGCAGCAGCACCAGCGCCATGCAGAGCAGCGGCATCAGCCAGCCGGGTGCAGCGTGCAACTGCTCGCCATTGAGCAGGTTGTCGATGGCGGTGGCGAGGATAAACACCGCCGGGTACAGGTCATCCAGCGGCGTGCGGCGCAGGTCGTAGAGCCCGGCCGCGGTGGTGCCGATGACGATGATCTTGCCGCTGAAGTAGTCGGCCGGCAGCTTGCCCGCCTCACCCCGCGCCTGGGCCAGGGCCTCGGCAAAGGGGATGCGCGGATAGGGAACGCGACTGGCGCCCTGCCAGTCGAGCAGGAAACTGTCCTGCGCCGGCAACTGCACGGACTGATCCTGCGCCAGGCGCGCCGGCAGCGAGGGCATGCGCCAGTCGCCGAATCGCCGGTAGAGGTCATAGCGGCGACCGACGCCGTCGCCATCCGGGGTGAAATTGATGGTACCGGTCTTCCACACCGTCGCCGGCAACGCCTGCGGCAACAGCAGCAGGCCACGCTGCTGCGGATCACCAGAACGCAGACCGGTCTGCGGCGGGTAACTGTTTAATAGCGGGGCTTTACCCGGGTCGACCGCCTGCTGCTGCAAGGCGGCCAGATAGACGCGGTCGGTCTGTGCCAGGACTTCGGCGAAATAGGCATCGGCGTCCGGATGGAAGCGATCCGCCTCGCTGAACAGCACATCGAACACCACCGCATCGGCCTGCTGCGCCAGCAGGTGCTCGAGCAGTTCGGCATGCAGCGAGCGCGGCCAGGGCCACTTGCCCGCCTCGCCGGCCAGCACCTGCAAACTGGTGTCGTCGATATCGATCACCACCAGGCGCGGGTCCGGCACCTGCTGAGCAGCACGCTGGCGAATCAGCCAGTCGCCGTGGCTGTTGCTCCAGCGCTGCAGCGGTGCCCACAGGTGCAGCACGGGCACCAGCAGCACCACCAGGGCGCACACCAGCCATAAAGCCGAACGAAAGGATCGTGATGACTGCTGCGCCTGCTGCATGACTTCCCCCGGCAGTTCCGCGCCAATGCCCGCCTCTGCGGACGAGCTGGAGACACTTTAGCAGAGCGCCAAGCCCCGTGACCCGCGGGTTCCCGACTTCACCCTGGCAAGCGCCTACCGTAAACTGTGCGACCTTTACGCAAGCCGCATCCAAGGCGCTGCACGAGCCGAGCCCGCTAACCTAATCGCGCAATCACCGACCTCCCCTGCAGTCTTTTTTGTCCCTGCGCGACAAGCAACTGCGACGATGCGACACATCCACGGCCTCACGCCGTACTAGCCGCCCCTACCCGCTTGGCGCCCCAGTTGGCGCTATGCTAGGTTGGCGCCACGCCAGGATGGCGGCCAGCCGCCGGAGCGCACTCCGTACCCAAGAGGACCCCCCATGGCCGAGGCAACGCCCGCGCTGGAAATTCGCAATCTGCACAAACGCTACGGCGACCTTGAAGTGCTCAAGGGCATCTCGCTGACGGCCCGCGACGGCGATGTCATCTCCATCCTCGGCTCATCCGGTTCAGGCAAGTCGACCTTCCTGCGCTGCATCAACCTGCTGGAAAACCCGCATCAGGGCCAGATTCTGGTCGCCGGCGAAGAGCTCAAGCTCAAGCCCGCGAAGAACGGCGACCTGGTCGCCGCCGACAGCAAGCAGATCAACCGCCTGCGCAGCGAGATCGGCTTCGTCTTCCAGAACTTCAACCTGTGGCCGCACATGAGCGTGCTCGACAACATCATCGAGGCGCCGCGCCGCGTACTGGGCCAGAGCCGCGCCGAAGCCACCGAAGTGGCCGAAGCCCTGCTGGCCAAGGTCGGTATCGCCGACAAGCGTCACGCCTACCCCAACCAGCTTTCCGGCGGTCAGCAGCAACGCGCAGCGATTGCGCGCACCCTGGCCATGCAGCCTAAAGTGATACTGTTCGACGAGCCGACTTCGGCCCTCGACCCAGAAATGGTACAGGAAGTGCTTAACGTCATCCGCGCGCTTGCCGATGAAGGTCGCACCATGCTGCTGGTGACCCACGAGATGAACTTCGCCCGCCAGGTTTCCAGTGAGGTGGTATTCCTCCACCAGGGCCTGGTAGAAGAACAGGGGCCGCCCGACCAGGTGTTTGACAACCCGCAATCGGCACGCTGTAAACAATTCATGTCCAGCAATCGCTAACACGGAGCAATACGATGCAGAACTATAAGAAGATCCTGCTTGCCGCAGTCGCCACCCTGGCCTTCGGCACCAGTGCAATCGCCGCGGACAAACTGAAAATCGGCACCGAAGGCGCCTACCCACCCTTCAACCTGATCGACGCCAGCGGCCAGGTCGGCGGCTTCGACGTGGAAATCGCCAAGGCCCTGTGCGCCAAGATGGCGGCCGAGTGCGAAGTGGTCACCTCCGACTGGGACGGCATCATCCCGGCCCTGAACGCGAAGAAGTTCGACTTCCTCGCCGCCTCCATGTCGATCACCGAAGAGCGCAAGGCAGCGGTCGACTTCACCGACGCCTACTACACCAACAAGCTGCAGTTCATCGCCCCGAAAGCCTCCGATCTGAAAGCTGACAAAGTCAGCCTGAAAGGCAAGGTCATCGGTGCCCAGCGCGCCACCATCGCCGGCACCTGGCTGGAAGACAACCTGGACGGCGTGGTCGAGATCAAACTCTACGACACCCAGGAAAACGCCTATCTCGACCTGTCCTCTGGCCGCCTCGACGGCGTACTGGCTGACAAGTTCGTCAACTGGGAATGGCTGAAGAGCGACGCCGGCAAGGACTTCGAGTTCAAGGGCGAGCCGGTCTTCGACAACGACAAGATCGCCATTGCCGTGCGCAAGGGCGACCCGCTGCGTGAGAAGCTGAACGCTGCCCTGAAGGAAATCGTCGCCGACGGTACCTACAAGCAGATCAACGACAAGTACTTCCCGTTCAGCATCTATTGATGCCGCCTGACCGCCGCCCCACCGGGCGGCGGTCATTCCTCGCAGTAGTCCTCAGATGATCTTCGACCTCCACGGATTCGGCCCGGCCCTGCTGGCTGGCGCGCTGATGACCATCCAGTTGGCGCTTTCCGCGCTGTGCCTGGGCCTTGTGCTCGGCCTGCTCGGCGCCCTGGCCAAGACTTCGCCGCACAAGCCGCTGCAATGGCTTGGTGGCAGCTACTCGACCATCGTTCGCGGCGTGCCCGAACTGCTCTGGGTCCTGCTGATCTACTTCGGCACGGTCAACCTGATGCGCAGCATCGGTGAAGCCTTGGGCAAACCCGACCTCGAACTGAACGCCTTCGCCGCCGGCACCATCGCCCTCGGCCTGTGTTTCGGCGCCTACGCCACCGAGGTGTTCCGCGGCGCCATCCTGGCCATCCCCAAGGGCCACCGCGAAGCCGGCCAGGCCCTTGGCCTGTCCAGTCCCCGGATCTTCTGGCGGCTGATCCTGCCGCAGATGTGGCGCATTGCCCTGCCGGGCCTCGGTAACCTGTTCATGATCCTGATGAAGGACACCGCCCTGGTCTCGGTCATCGGCCTGGAAGAAATCATGCGCCGTGCGCAGATCGCCGTGACCGCCAGCAAGGAACCCTTCACCTTCTTCCTGGTCGCCGCCTTCATCTACCTGGGGCTGACCGTCCTCGCCATGATCGGCATGCATTTCCTCGAGAAACGCTCTAGCCGCGGTTTTGTCAGGAGCGCGTCGTGAACTGGGAAGTCATCGTCAAATACCTGCCCAAACTGCTCGAAGGTGCCTGGCTGACCCTCGAGCTGGTCGCCATCGCCGTTATCGCCGGGCTGATCCTCGCCCTGCCCATGGGCATCGCCCGCGCCTCGCGGCACTGGTACGTGCGCGCCCTGCCCTACGGCTACATCTTCTTCTTCCGTGGCACACCGCTGCTGGTGCAGCTGTTCCTCGTCTACTACGGCGTGGCGCAGTTCGACATCGTGCGCAACGGCCCGCTCTGGCCCTATCTGCGCGATCCTTACTGGTGCGCGATCCTGACCATGACCATGCACACCGCCGCCTATATCGCCGAGATCCTGCGCGGCGCGATCCAGGCCGTGCCACCGGGCGAGATCGAAGCGGCGCGCGCCCTGGGCATGTCGCGGGCGCAGGCGATGCTCTACATCATCCTGCCGCGCGCTGCGCGCATCGGCCTGCCGGCCTACAGCAACGAAGTGATCCTGATGCTCAAGGCCAGCGCCCTGGCCAGCACCGTGACCCTGCTCGAGCTGACCGGCATGGCACGCACCATCATCGCCCGCACCTACCTGCCGGTGGAGATCTTCTTCGCCGCCGGGATGTTCTACCTGGTCATCGCCTACGTCCTGGTGCGCGGCTTCAAGCTGCTGGAGCGCCGCTTGCGGGTAGATGCCTGCCAGGGCCGCTAAATCCTGTACGCCCTCCCAGCCGGGAGGGCAGCAGTTAGAATGGCCACACCTCCTGCCTGCGCCCACACCATGCCGCTGACCGGTTCCGACCTGCTGACCCGCTTCCAGGCCTTGGACGATTTTCTCGTCGCCCACCAAGCGTTGTGGCGCCCCAAACCCTTCACCAGCCTGAGCCTGCCCTGGGAGCTCGACCACCCTGAGCTAGCCCAATGGCTGCGCGCGCGCAGCCTGGAGCAGGCCGAAGCCAGCCACAACCAGCCACACCTGCTCGACGCTCCCGCGCCCTTCCCACAACTGGCGCGTACAGCACTGCAGCTGAGCGAGCTCGGCGAGTTGCCGGGCATAACCCTGGCAAGCCTGCCGGCGCGCTATTCGGTGGATGTGCCAGGACGTAAATGGCAGCAGATCGAAGCCTTCGCCAGCCGCCTGCACTTTCGCCAGCCGCCCAGCCACTGGCTCGACTGGTGCGCCGGCAAAGGCCACCTCGGCCGCCTGCTGGCCCACGACGGCAGCGCACTGACCTGCCTGGAATACGACCCGCAACTGGTCGCCGCCGGCCAGCAACTAAGCGCGCGCCTGCAACTTCCGGCCCTGCACCAGCAACAGGATGTGCTGGCCGCCGATGCCGCAAACAAACTGCTCAGCGAACACAGCCCAGTGGCCCTGCACGCCTGCGGCGACCTGCATGTGCGCCTGCTGCAACTGGCCAGTGCCAAGGGCTGCAAGCAACTGGCGGTGGCGCCGTGCTGCTACAACCGCATCCAGGCCGCGCACTACCAGCCGCTCTCCAGCCCGGCGCAGAACTCGACCTTGCAGCTGTCACGCGACGACCTGGGCCTACCACTCAGCGAAACCGTCACGGCCGGCCAACGCGTCCGTCGCCAGCGCGACCAGTCCATGGCCTGGCGCCTGGCATTCGACCTGCTGCAGCGGCAACTGCGCGGCAGCGACCAGTACCTGCCAACCCCCTCACTGCCGGTCAGCTGGCTGGCCAAAGACTTCGCCGACTACTGCCGCGACCTTGCCGCCCTCAAGGAGCTGCCATTACCCGCGCCGCGCGACTGGCAGCATCTCGAAGCCCAGGGCTGGCAACGCCTGGCTCAGGTGCGCAACCTCGAACTGCTGCGCAACCTGTTCCGTCGCCCCCTGGAACTCTGGCTGCTGCTCGATCGCGCCCTGTATCTCGAAGCACAGGGCTACAGCGTGCAACTGGGCAGCTTCTGCAGCTACCAGCTCAGCCCACGCAACCTGCTGCTGCTCGCCGAACGCACCTGACAAGCCATCCACAAAAGCTGTGGATAACTCTGTGAGTAGATTCTGCAGAACTCGCCCCAGAGCCCACGGCTTCAGCCTCTCAGGCAGCTGTCGCTTTCTTGAACAAAATTAAAAGTCGATAAAAAACAGCGCGTTATAGCCATCTGCGATCTGCCGCACAAAACTCACCCCAGCGCACCAGACACGCCTCGTCATTGTGCATAAGCAAATTGCTGCTGATAGCCAGCCCCCATTTCTTCTGCATCGCAACGGGTTTACTCTCTGGCGCCAATAGCTATAATGGCCGCCCTTGCCGGTATAGCTCAGCTGGTAGAGCAACTGACTTGTAATCAGTAGGTCCCGGGTTCGATTCCTGGTGCCGGCACCACACAAACGAAAAAGGCTCACCTTAGGGTGGGCCTTTTTCGTTTGTGCTCAACACTTGCCCAAAGCAGGGGTAGAGCTCCAGAACCATCCCCCCAGACGCTCTAGAACTTCAGGGGGGCCGCCGTGGTATTTCTCATAACCTCATCGCCTCAAAGAGCTGAGGCCACCACGAAGCACCGAGCGACGCAGAAAGACCACGCGATCTGGCGCAACAATGTCGAGCAAATGCATACTAAATCAGCTGGGTTATCACACTAAAACCATGACGCCTGATGGCGGAGAGGCTGTCGTTAATGCGCTATTGCCAAGACCGGCCAATTGCCGCAGCCCCAACCAATCTGACACCGCGTGAAAGTAGATCAGCTCGGAGCTGATATCAGATGAAAAAGCCCCTGTGCAACCCAACTCTTTGCCAAGTACCTTTAACCCTAAACGCTGCAACTGATTAAAGCGCCGGACGCTGTCCGGGCACTGGCTCAATAATTCAGGCTCAACCTTATGCCCACCAACATTTCAAGCGCCCCAGTCACAAAGCGCCGCGACATTCAGATAATTCGAGCCCTGGCAGTACTCTCCGTAATATTCTTTCACTTAAATGAAAACTACCTACCCTTCGGCTACGTAGGAGTTGATATATTTTTCGTTATAAGTGGCTACGTGATAACCCGAGGCATTCTTATAAGACAAAGCGGGGGAGTAATTTTTTCGGGGACGAGCTTCCTGGAAAGGCGCATTAATCGACTCTTTCCTCCTCTGCTTTTTATGCTATTCCTCACCACAGCAGCGGGAATCCTTATTTATCCACCAAGCGAACTAAAAGCACTAGCCTATTCTGCGATATACGCATTGAGCGGTGTATCCAATATATATTTTTTTACGCAGACCAATTACTTTTCCGCCCCGCTCGACACGCTACCACTCCTTCACACCTGGTCACTTTCAGTAGAAGAACAATTTTATCTACTTTTTGCGTCAATCGCTTCGCTCCTCATATTTTTTCAAAAGCGTCTATCAACAACTTTTTTCACCACGTGGTGCATCATTTTCTTTGCATCCATCTGGGTTCACCTGCAGGGAAGCACATATTTATCTGAAACCAGCTGGGCAAAAAGTCTTGCTCTTGACGACATCCGTGAATCCCTGAACTTCTTCCTACTGTCCTCCCGCGCCTATCAACTTTCCCTCGGCATACTGGGGGCCTATGCAATCTGGCTGACGGGCCCACTAGCGTTAAAACCAAAGGCCCGCACTATAATTTCCTGCGCGCTTTTCTCAATCATTTGCCTATTAATAGCTTTGGGCAGCAGCTTGCCACAGTGGACTGAACCCTCAATATTTGTCATCTGCGCAGCAACTCTTGTCTTTTTGATCACGGGAGAGAGCAAATACCCAACTTACAGCCATGGTTTTTTCGTACCACTTACCTTTATTGGCGATAGAAGCTATTCCTTGTATTTAATGCACTGGCCGGTGATTGTTTATCTCGGTTTCTATCAATTCAAAACACCCACATTGGCATCCGCAGCGATAGCACTAGCCCTGACCTTTAGCTTGGCCGAAATATCCTATCGCTTATTTGAGAACCAAAAAACACATGCACAGCAACGCATCTCTTCAATCTTCGTGTACGCATCATTATTATTTTTCTCTCTGCTAAGCGCTATCGCTCACAGCAATGGGATACCTGGCAGAATAGAAGCCAACAAGAACCCACCTTTCTTTACCTACAAAGAAAACATTAAAAATATAGAAAACAAATACAACATCAAAATAGAAAATCCTTGGGCCACACTAAAAACCATGGCACCCCGCACTGTCGCGCCCCAAAAGAAAGTTTTGGTTCTAGGTGACTCGCATGCAAGCCACCTCAGTTCGATGGGAAAATATTACGTCTCGAAATACCATGTAGAGTGGACCACATACACATTCACAGGTTGCCCACCTATATTTGGCCATTACAAAATTTACAACATTGAAAGGCTTAACGATCCACCCAAACAGATCGCGTGCAGGGAGCAAATAAAGACATGGGAAAGCTTTATCAACAAACACAGTGGCGAATTTGACTACGTCATCCTATCTAGCCGATGGAACTGGATGTTTAACCATGAAAATTTCAATGGGACAACCCTACGCAAAAACCTACTGGTATCGAACAAAAACCCACTACCTCTTAACACAGATACGTCTAAGGAAAACTTTGTAAACGGACTTCAATACACAACCAAAATCATTACCAAGAATGGAATGACGCCAATTATATTTGGCCAACCTCCGCTTAGCAGCAAACCACTCAAGGGCTGCGATGAGGTGCCTCGCTACATCTTTGACAATGACTCCATCCAACGCAGATGCAACATTGACCCGTACTCCGAAATCATCGCACGCGGGGCCTTTGTCGACTCAACGCTGAGAAATGCTGCTGCGCACGGTATAAAAAACACGTTAACCGTTGTCTCGATAGATCTATTCTGCGATCACAAGCTAAGAAGCTGCAATAAATTCGCTTACGACACAAGGTTGTTTGATGACACAAATCATCTAAACAAGTTCGGCTCACTCTGGGTTGCCAAAGAGTGGGAAAAATTTCCTGACTTCCCTTTCTCTCAGAATACCAGCACACCCACTAGCGAAGCCCAGCTGAGCGCTACTCAAGAAAAACGAACCAACTAGAGCAAATCGAAAACCAACTAACCATCACTTTACAACACCTATAAAAGCGCATCACTTACGGAAAAATATAATGACTCTTACCGAAGTAAACCCGGCAGGGTGCTGGGCGTCATACGCCCTAAAGCCAATCACACTTACTGCTGCACTACCCGCCCAGCAACAGCGAAGAATAATGCCGCCCATTTAACTGGCAAACTGCTCAGCGACGGTCAGGTTCTGTGATTATCGACGCATGCATACTGAGGCGACAGCGCGCAAATACGCACCATGCCGAACGACTGGTTATTACCCGCAGGCAATAAGACCAGACGTATCTATACAGATTGGATTATCAGCTATGCCCTCCCTCGTAATACTAAAGATGGCTGGCTTACCAGTAAACGGGGCTATCTGCCGGGGCGCTCATAATCAATGCGCGGAGCACACAACGGCCTCTGCCTGTGCCGCTTGAAAAACCAGCCGCTCGATAAGAGCGGCACGCTCTGACGAAAGGCTATAGCTTAAATGCTGATCGCTAGGGATTTCTTCGAGAAACAATGAATCTTGCTTCGCATAGTTACCAGCCAAATACTGGTAGAACTCCTTATATTCCTCTAAGAGTTCGTAGCGCGTTTGGATATCCAAGATGCTACCGACGTCCTTGAAATCAAACTCACTCTTCAAGCGACTGCTTACAGACAACAGTGCCGAATTGGAGGCAACCTTCCCATGGCGCGCATTCATGTGAATGAGCGTCTCCATAAGATCGCGATGCAGTCCCTCATTGCCATGCACCACGCTGAATTCATGGGCATAGTCTGCCAGGCCCATGATTTTCAGCATGTCCTGCACAGCACATTGCTTATAAAGCTGGGATCGTTCGAAAGGCCGCACAATGATATTTTCAGGACCAAAGCACTGCTCTAATAAGCGAAAAAAAGCAAAGGCCCGAACGGCAGAAGTTTTCTCACGAAGCACGTCCCAGCTTACTGTGCGCGCTGCTTTGACTTCTTGCTTGTATAACGATTCCAAGTAGAGGTCTATGCGACGCAGATGCAGTACAATTTTGAAATTATGCGAGCGGAAAAAATCACGAAAAGCCTCTAGAAATCGAAGGGCTTGCTCTCCCTTGCGAACATCATCAACTCTAGCCTTCGATAATCTTCCCCACAGCGATTCCGTGGTAAGGAAAATATCTGACCGCGCATGCTCACCCGCCTTATATGCACGAAGGAAGCCTTCCGAGAGCATACGTCTATCAGGATCTTTTTCAATAAAAGTGCAGGGCAGAGAAAGCTGCCGCTCTTGCTGAATCTGTTCCAATAGGAATATACAATTACGTACCGGCGCACAAACTCCATGGGCACTGAATGCCCCAGAGTTACCTTCAACAAGGTTCGCAATTGATACCGTTCCGGCTTTGTCCGAGCCAATTCGAAAATACACTGTACTCATTCCTGAACAACCCGAGCCGAGAACCTAACACTGTGAACCAGTCAAAGTAGCGCTGACTCACTCTTAAGTATTTCAAGTCGCTCTAGCGCCGATCCGCATGCGCAGCTTCAACGACAGGCTTTACCTGAGCTAACACATCAGACGCCATCCGCCGCATGATCCGCTGGCGGGAAAAGCGCCGCGTGACTTCCTCGCGCGGCGTGTAGTGGTCTACTGATCCCGGACACCCATTTAGGGCGAGAATGCTCGCTATAAAGAGGTGTCTGATGACCAAGCAACGTCGTTCCTTTACGCCCGTGTTCAAACGAGAGGCCGCCGGCCTGGTGCTCGACCAAGGCTACAGCCATATCGAAGCAGCCCGTTCGCTGGGGTTGGTTGAATCGGCCCTGCGCCGATGGGTAAACCAGCTTCAAGAGGAGCGCCTGAGCGTTACCCCGAAGAGCAAAGCATTGACTCCCGAACAGCAGAAAATCCAGGAGCGGGAAGCCAGGATCGACCGACTGAAGCGGGAGAAAGCGATCCTAACAAAGGCTACCGCTCTCTTGATGTCGGACGAGTTCAATCGTACGCGCTGATAGACCAGTTGAGTGAGCGGGAGTCTGTGGAAGTGATCTGTTCAGCCTTCGACGTGGTACGGTCTTGCTACTACGCCCATCGCCTTCGACGCTGCCGTGTTGATGCACGCCGCGTTGCACTGCGCAGTCAGGTCAGCCAACTGTTCAACCAGAGTCGAGGCTCTGCTGGCAGCCGCAGCATTCTGGGCATGCAGCGTGAGGATGGCGTAAGCATTGGCCGCTTTCGTGTGCGTGGGTTGATACGTGAGTTGGGTCTGGTCAGCAAGCAACCAGACTCGCACGCTTACGAGCAGGCTAAGGTTGAGCCGCCAGATATACCTAACCGGCTGAACCTCGAGTTCACCACCGAACGACCCAACCGGGTGTGGTGCAGCGACATAACCTACATCTGGGCACAAGGCCGCTGGCATTACTTCGCGGCGGTGCTGGATCTGCATACAAGGCGAGTGGTCGGCTGGGCGCTTTCCACCAAGCCGGATACCGAGCTGGCCATCAAGGCACTGGACATGTCCTACGAGCAGCGAGGCAAACCGCAGCAGGTGCTGTTTCATTCCGATCAGGGCAGCCAATACGCCAGCCGGCTGTTTCGGCAGCGGTTGTGGCGATATCGGCTGGAACAGAGCATGAGCCGCCGGGGCAACTGCCGGGATAACTCGCCGATGGAGCGGTTGTTCCGAAGTCTAAAGTCGGAGTGGATTCCTGCGACCGGTTACCTGACAGCCCAGGAGGCCCAACGAGATATCAGCCATTACCTGATGCATCGCTATAACTGGATCAGGCCGCATCAATACAACGACTGGCTGCCACCTGCGGTGGCCGAAGAAAAACTTCGGCCCACTGTCAGGGATGGGTTGACCACTACAGTGCAACACCTGGCCATTTCGGTACGGTGCTGCCCCTATGTCTTATTCCGAACTCAGCGTTGAAGAGCGCGCCACCATTCAAATCGGTCATGCCCAAGGCTTCAGCCTGCGTAGGAATGCCTGCTTGATCACCCGATCCCCTTCGACCATCAGCCGGAAGCTGCGCCGCAATCGAGATGCCTGTAGCGGCTACTCGGCCCGCGTGGCTCAGCAGCAGATGCAGGCCCACCGCCAGGTTTATCGACCGAGGCGAAAGCTGTTGCCGGGTAGCGAGCGTTTCGAGTTGATGGCCCATATGCTCGTGAGCGTTTGTCTCCCGAGCAGATTGCCGGCAAGCTGCGCAGCATGAACATTCCCAGCCTCAGAGATGCCTACGTCTATCGCGAGACGATCTATAACGCGATCAATGCCTTGCCGGTCGGCGAGCTGCGTAAGGAGCTGATCATCTGTCTGCGCCAAAGCAAGATAACGCGCCGGCCGCGCTCTGGCGACGTAGATGGGCGCGGTCAGATCCCTGAGATGGTCAGCATTCATGTGCGCCCGCCGGAGATCGAAGACCGGCTGATGCCAGGGCATTTGGGAAGGCGACCTGATCAAGGGCAAGGCCAACGCCTCGTCTGTAGACACGTTGGTGGAGCGCACCAGTGGTTATCTGATGCTGGTGAAGATGAATGACGCGACGGCAACCATCGGCGATGGAAGGCTTCAGTGCAGCGCTCAATGGCATGCCGCTGGCGATGCGCAAGAGCATGACCTACGGCCAGGGTCGAGAAATGGTGCGGCATGCTGAAATCACCCAGCAGACCAGGGTGGCAATTTACTTCTGCGACCCGCACAGCCTTTGGCAGCGCGGCGGCAACGAAAACATAAATGGCCTGATCCGCCAGTACTTGCCCAAGAGCACAGACCTGTCGGTACACAGCCCGAAGGAGTTGGATGCCATCGCATACTGAACATGCGACTGCGTAAGCGCTTCGACTTTAGGTGCCCCATCGAAGTTATGGGTGAGGTGATGCAGAAGGCCATGGCTATGCGGCATGATGCCCCATGTTGCACTCAGCTCCTGCAACCGCTCAGCTTCAAGTCAATAGCGGTGCTTTCCTCAGGTTCTGCAGCCTCCCAAATTAAGAGAAGTATGCTTCCAGGGCATGAATCACAGGAATTCGACATGACAATGTTTTTCGAAGACAAGAAAGTACTGGTGACCGGTGGCTGCGGCACTGTGGGCAAGGAACTGGTCCATCAACTGGTGCACAAGTACGCGGTGAAAGAACTGGTCGTGCTCGACAACAACGAAAGCGAGTTGTTCTACCAGACTGAAACCTACAGCGACCACGCGAACGTGCATTTCTACTTGTGCGACATCCGTGACGAGTCCGCCCTCACCCGCAAAATGGAAGGCGTGGATCTGGTCTTCCACACGGCTGCCTTCAAACACGTCATCCTCTGCGAGCAAGTCCCGCACGAAGCGGTGCAAACCAACATCCTCGGTGTCGATAACGTTGTGCGGGCTGCCGTTAATGCTGGCGTATCGAAGGTCATCTTCACCAGCTCGGACAAAGCCGTTAACCCGACCAACGTCATGGGCACTTCCAAGCTCATGGGTGAGCGCCTGATCACCGCCGCCAACGTCGAGTTCAAGAAGTCCGGCTGCATCTTTGCCTCTACCCGTTTCGGTAACGTTCTTGGCTCCCGTGGTTCGGTCATCCCCATCTTCCGCGAGCAATTGCGCAAGGGCGGCCCGCTGACCCTGACTCACCACGAAATGACCCGTTTCATCATGAGCGTTGAACAGTCGGTTCAACTGATCATCGACTCCGCCATGTTGGCCAAGGGCGGCGAAGTATTCGTTACCAAAATGCCGGTCATTTCGATCAAGGATCTTGCCGAAGTGATGATCCGCAAGCTGGCGGCCGAATACGACCGGGACCCGAGCACCGTCGAGATCAAGGAAATTGGTGTCAAGCCAGGCGAGAAGCTCTACGAAGAACTGATGACCGGTGAAGAGACCGGCCGCGCCATCGAGCTTGAGCATTACTTCGTCATCAAACCGGCGATCATGAAGCGCTTCACCGATATCGACTACAGCTATCAGGGCGTTCTCTCCACACAGGTCGACAACCCCTACAACTCGGCGAATGAACCAAAACTGAGCCAGGAAGAGCTGGGCGTATTCCTCGTCGAAAACAACCTGATCTGAACTGGATCATCAACACAATTCCGGCAGCTCCAGCGGCTGCCTGAAACTATCAGGAGCAAAAGATGCACGTTTTGATTCTCGGCGGTGACGGTTACTTGGGTTGGCCTTCTGCCATGTACTTCTCCGCCCGCGGCCACCAGGTGACCGTGGTTGACAACTACTTGCGCCGCAACAACTGCCAGACGCTGGACGTCGGCATGCTGTATCCGGTGCCGACCCTCATGGAGCGGGCCAAGATCTGGCACGAGCTGACGGGGCACGAAATCAAGGTGGTGATTGGCGATCTGGCCGAGCCGCAAGTCATGCGCTCGCTGTTCGACGGTAGTGTGAAGTATAACTGGTGCATCAACCCGGCTTTCACCGGCATCCCGGAAACCGTGGTGCACTACGCAGAACAGCCGTCGGCGCCGTACTCGCTGATCGACTATGCCCACGCCGACCTGACCATCGTCAACAATCTGCGAGTCACCAACAACCTGATGTTCGCCGTGCGCGACTTCTCTCGTGATACCCACATCATCAAACTGGGCACCATGGGCGAATACGGCACGCCCAACATCGATATCGAAGAAGGCTGGATCGAGATCGAGCATAAAGGCCGCAAGGGCAAGTTCCTGTTCCCGCGTGCTGCCGGCTCCATCTACCACACCACCAAGGTGATGGACACCGATCTCATGTGGTTCGGCGTGCGTATGTGGGATCTGCGAGTCACCGACCTGATGCAGGGCCCGGTTTACGGTATCGAAACCGACGAAGCGGCGATCGACCCACGGCTGAGCACCATCTTCAACTATGACGAAGTGTTCGGCACCATCGTTAACCGCTTCATCGTCCAGGCCGTTGTCGATTACCCGCTGACCGTTTACGGCAAAGGCGGCCAGACGCGTGGCTACCTCAACATCAAGGACACCCTGCAGTGCGTGCATCACGCGGAGATGAGCCCTGCGGCCAAGGGCGAACTGCGCATCTTCAACCAGATCATGGAAACCTTCTCCGCCAACCAGCTGGCCGAAAAAGTACAGAAAGTCGGGCAGTCGCTGGGCTATGACGTCAAGGTCAACCACCTGGACAACCCGCGTAAAGAGGCGGAAGAGCACTACTACAATCCGTCCTACCAAGGCCTGATCGACTTGGGTGTGAAGCCGCACTACCTCACTGACGAGGTGGTGGCGGGCATGTTCAAGGTGGTCGATAGGTACAAAGACAGCATTCGCAAGGATGTGATCTTTAAAGGTATTAAGTGGTAGCTCTCTAAGAGCGGAGCCACTGCCAGCTCGGGAGTGGTTCCGTTATTTATAAAAGTGGAGAAGTTCGATGAGTTTTTTTGAGGCGGAAGTTGCGCGAGTGCACGGAGAGTCGGTCTGGCATCCTCCAGTAGACTTTTTCGAGCCGAGAAAGCGGAAACCAAACTCCTCATTAAATATGGCTGCGGTTGTTGGCGAGAAGCTCTATCAAGGGTTGCGCTACGAGGGGCGGCTGCATGTTGCTCTGCCAGGTACATGGAGGGATATATTAGATTTTGCTGAAGTGGACTTTCTCATCATTGAGTCTTTTTTTGTTTCCTGTACAGGGCATTGGAAGTACGGGCAGACCAATGAGGGTGCCGCGCGAACTGATCTGGAGAAGTTGCTAAGCTACTCTAGGGAAAGAGGCATTCCGTCCGCGTATTGGATAACTCATGGCGTGGAATACTTCAATGCGTTCTTGGCTTTTTCTCGACTCTTTGATTATGTGTTTTGTGCAGATCCGGAGATGGTAGATCTATTGGCTGCGTCTGGAGTTGAGGCGAGAGTTTTGCTGCCGGCTGTACAGCCAGCTGTCCATAACCCGCTGAGGCAGACTGAAGCAGAGCCTTTTTCTATTGGTGTTTTAGTGGATCAGGTGTCGCTAATTTATAAATCGACGACTGGGGCTGAAGCGCTACATGACCTAGGCGAGCACGGTTATAAGTCTATTGACTTGGGTAGCGTTAGTGCCAGTTCACATCTTGGGCGGGATAAGCACTTTCTGGGTACCGTATCACCTGAAGCACTTTTAGAGGTGATAAAGCGCACAAGTGTGTATGTAACTTGTGAGTCTAGCGCGGAGTCACCTACGAGCCAGCAGTGGAGGAGTTTGCAGGCTGTAGCATGTAAAAGTTTGGTCATGCATTACGGTAATTTGGGTGAGAGTGACATACGTCAAGGCTTGGTTCAGTCCTGTAAAGATAGAGAGGAGCTGTTGGTGGCGTTGGCTGCGTTTGAGCAGGACGATCTCTATCGCCGCAGGCTTTGCCATAAAGTCTGGCGTACAGTTTATAGCGAGCATACCTTTTCTCATCGGATGCGTGATCTGGCTAGGGTTTTGGGCATCCGGCATGATTGGGTGGAATCTCAGAAAATTACAGTTGTTATGCCTACCTGTAGGCGAGAGCTTCTTTCAGTAGCGCTGGATAATTTTGAAAAGCAATTATATGGCAATAAAGAGTTAGTTGTCGTAATGAATTGGCCGGGTGCCTCGAATAGTTCTTTTCCTGCCAAGGCCGGCGTAAGAGCATTGGTTATGCCATTCGAGAAGTCTGCGGCGGCGTGTTTGAACTTTGGAATTGAGCAGGCGACAGGTAAATACTGCGTCCGAATGGATGATGATGACCTGTATGGTGAGTATTTCCTTAGTGATATTGCACTTTCTCTGAATGCTGTTGATGCGGTTGTATTTGGAAAGCCGCCGGCGTTTGTTTGCTTTGAGAGTGATGGTGCGATCTATTCTAGAGCGGTCACTTTGCCCGATACTCTTGTGGGTAAAGATGATGTTCTGAGTGGGAGTAGATGGTTGGCTGGGAATTCCCTTGGGGGGGATGTCGGGTTTTTTAAAGAGCACCCGTATCCAGAGTTTTTTTTGAATGCTGCCGATACTGGCTTTTTGAAGAATGCTGCCTTGTATGTGGATGATTTTTTTGTCTTTGATGCCTTCAATTCAGTTGCATGCCGGCGTGTAGATGCTTCCAGTCATACATGGAAGATCGCTGAGGTAGAGCTGAGGAAGAAAGGGGCCCGCTTAGTAGGGGTTGCGGTTAGCGATCTTTTTGTTTGAGGCTGGAGATGAGGCTTTTTCTGTTTTGTGGTTCTTTAGCTGTGGGGAAGGGTGGGGCTGAGAGAGTTGCCACTGAATTGGCAGCGGAGATGCAACGTAGAGGGCACGATGTCTGGTTGGGCTTTAATGGGCCTGGTTCTCCGGCCTATACCGTGCCAGCAGGAATATCTTTATACCGCCGAGATAAGAGGGATGACGCTGGGTTCCAGCAGGATTTATTAGAAATTGATCCCGATGTCATATTTATTTTTTATACCAATCAAGAATTGTTGCGGCTGTATGGTCTTGTTGGTGGGTTAGGAATACCTGTTGCAATTCAGGAGTGCACAAATCCTGATCGTTTGTATAGAAATAATTGGCGTAGTAAATGTGGGCGTCCTAGTGGCGCGCTTTGGGAACGGGAGTTGGTCGCGTCAGGGTGTGTCCGGCTTAGGATGGTTATGCCTGGATATGAAGATTCATTTCCAGAGTATATTCGTCAGAATGTAAGGGCGTTCCCCAACTACGCAATGCCACCGTTGGATGGCATGCTTGAAAAGCAAGGTCCCCGGAAAAGAATAATAAATATAGGGGGGCTGAAAAGGAATAAAAATCTGTCTGTTCTGTTGTCTGCTTTTGCTCAGCTTGCTGGTGAATGCAGTGATTGGGATTTGTATGTTTATGGTGGGGGGACGCCAGCAACTGATTCCTATAGAGAAGAGGTGGATGCCCTTATTTCGTCTTACTCTTTGGAGGGGCGGGTGGTCTTTCCTGGTGCAATCCAGGATATATCCTATGAGTATCAAAAGTCAGATCTGCATGTAATAACATCCCCCAGTGAAGGATGCCCAGGGTGTGTATTGGAGGCGATGGCGCATGGTATACCAAGCATTGGTGGTTCGCATTGCCATGGAACCAATATGCTGATAACGCCGGATAATGGTGTTTTATACGATGGGAATAATGAAGTGTCATCTTTGGTTGAGGCGCTCAGCACGCTGATGAATAACTCAGGTCTGCGGGAGCGGCTTGGCCAGCAGGCACTTGAGGACTCGCTGCTCTTTTTGCCGGAGCGCACATATGAGCAGTGGGAGGCGCTTTTCTCTGAGGCGGCTTCCTATAAGGATAATATGAGCAGGCTCTACCATGAGCAGGTCGCAATTGATCCAGAGCGCGCTCGTCATATGCTCAGAAGTCGTGAAAAATTCTTCAGTGAAGCAGGTGCTCTATGAATATCTTAATTACGGGTGGTTGCGGCTTTATTGGGACTTCCTTAATACAGTCTCTAATAAATGATCATGGGGTTTCTGATATCTGTGTCCTGGATAATCTATCTGAGGGCTCTTTTGAGGATTTGCAAGAGGTTGGTGGCTTCGTTCGATTTGACGCTGGCTCGAATATCCCTGAGGAGGGTCTCAGATTTGTCGAGGGGGATATTCGGGACTATGAAGTGGTCGAAAAATGTTGCCGTAAGGTCGGGGGGGTTGTGCATTTGGCGGCGAATACCGGAGTGGCTCCTTCGGTAGAAAATCCCCGGATGGATATGGAGTCAAACGTGATAGGAGTCCTCAACCTTTTGGAGGGTATGAGGGTCAATGCTATCAATAAATTTGTATTTGCCTCGTCGGGCGCTCCAGCGGGTGCCGTAGAGCCCCCTATTCACGAAGAAATAGCCCCGCATCCGGTATCGCCTTACGGTGCTAGTAAGCTTGCCGGAGAGGGCTATTGTTCGGCTTATTATCATTCATTCGGTATTAATACTATTGCTTTGCGATTCGGTAATGTCTTTGGGCCGCGTTCAAAAAATAAATCTAGTGTCATTGCTAAGTTCATTCGGCAAGCATTAAGTGGTCAGGTTTGTGAGGTCTACGGTGATGGGGCGCAGACACGTGACTTTATTTACATTGACGATCTGGTTCGCGCTATAGTTATGGCTTTTAACGCACCTCTCGGAGGCGAAATTTTCCAGATTGCTAGTGGTGGCGAGTTGAGCGTGTCGGAGGCCATTGATGAGGTCTCTTCTGCGTTGGGGAAGTTTGGTTTTTCTTTAGCGGTGGTGAAGTCTTCGCCTCGGGTAGGGGATGTCAGAAGGAACTATTCTGACACTAGCAAGGCAGCCAGAATGCTCGGTTGGCAGCCAGAGGTGCCATTTGCTCTTGGCGTTGAGAAGACTGTTAAATATTTCATTGATAGGCTGTAGGGGTTATGTCTGATAGAGCTCGTCAGGTTGTTTCCATTGTTGGGCCGGGAAGGACAGGAACTTCTTTGCTCGCTAAGATTCTCTTGGGCGTTGGAATGAAGCCCTCTCCTGCATACACTATGGCAGCGGAGCATAATCCTGAAGGGCTGTATGAAGATATAGAAATTCAGGCGGTGCATAAAGAAATCATCCAGGCTGCGGGAGGGCATCCTTACCTTCCAATGCCGGATGGATTTCTGGATCTACCCGGGATGGAAGTATTTCAACGTCGCTTGATCGATCTCGTTGATGCCAGAGTTGTAAGCGACGAAATATGGGGGTTTAAAGACCCTAGAACAGCTGGATTGATTCCGCTCTGGACCCGTGTTTTTAATAGGGCAAAAGTGGTTCCGAAGTATGTCTTGGCTATTAGAAACCCTGCTGCAGCCGTTGCCTCAATGCATCGCCAATATAATGACCCGCACGAGGTGGCTGAGCTGGTGTGGCTTTGGCGTACCTGTGAATCCATTTATCAAACGGGTGGTAACTGCTTCATTGTTAATTACGAGCGCTGGTTTGAGCCGGGGGCTGATGAATTTCTTCAACAGCTTCGTGAGTTTACGGGGCTCAAGGGCAATGAAGAGTTTCAACTTTCGGGTGTTCTTCGTGAAAATCTAAACCGGTCGTCGTATGATGATTATGTCGTAGTCAATGAGCATGTGCGGCAGTTGTACTCTGTTTTAAGCGAGTGTCATGGTGTTTCGTTTGATCGTGACCGTCTGATGCAGGCTGTCAGTTCATGTCGAAAAGCTATCAAAGGTTTTTCCGGGTGGGCGATGGCAGCCCGGAACCATTGGGCTCGATCGGAGAAGCTTAAGGCTGATCGCGCTGCACTTAATAAGCCTGCTACTAACATGGCCTCTCCAGAAATCAAGAGAGACCTTGAGCTGCTCAGTGAAACGCTAATCGGTCTCAAGGATCTGCAGGCTGAAAATTTTAATCTTCGTAATGCACTTAAGCAGAAAAATCTTAGTGCTGATGAGGCTGTTAAGAGCCGGCACAAAGAATTAGCCGAGCTCAAAGAAGCCCTTGTCAGTGAGGGGCGGCTAAAGCTTGAGAAGAATACTCAACGTATGCGTCGGCTTGATGAAGAGGTCTCTTTACTACGGATTCGTCTGAAAAAAGAGGCTGCACTGTCAAAGCAACGCTTGGGGCGGCTTTCTAAGGTGGAGAGGTCCACTTCGTATCGCTTGGGCTCAATCATTGTTCGTGCCTTTGCTCGTCCTGGTATCAATACGTTGAGATTGCCCTTTGATTTGTGCCTCCTCGTATTCAAGAAAAATTGATATAGGTACTCGAGATAATATGGCTCCTGTTGTTTCGGTTATAGTGCCTGTGTTCAATACAAAGGATTTTTTGCCTGAATGTATTGATTCCGTGCTTGCGCAGTCGGGTGTGCAGGTTGAGTTAATAGCGGTAGACGATGGTTCTACTGACGGCAGCCTTGAAGTGCTTCAGGATTATGCTGCTCGGCATAAAAACATTCATGTTTTTACCCAGAGCAGGAAGCGACAGGGTGCGGCGAGAAATCTAGCTATTGAATATGCTTGTGGTCGTTTTGTGTCTTTTTTGGACTCTGATGATACTTTGCCTGAAAATGCTCTTAAGAATATGGTTGAGGTCGCTGAAAAATATGATGCAGACATGGTTTGCGGCATTCAGCAATCTTTCAGCCCATGGCGTAAGTGGATTGGAGTTCCTGTACATCAGCGAGAGTTCAATCGACTGATCGAACGTACCACCATCGGCGAGATGCCGACCTTGATACAGGACATTAGCGCCTGTAACCGCTTGATTCGCCGTGAGAGTATCGAAAAGCACTCAATGCGCTTCCCTGAGGGTACGGCTGGCGAAGACCTAGACTTCATGGCCAGAATGTATCTGAAGTGTGATGCAATCACCATTTTGCCCGAGGTCGTTTACAACTATCGCGGGCGTGAGGATTCGCGTACTAGTCGAATATCTCCACAGTTCTTCGAGGATCGTGTAGCGGTCACCGAAAGCCTTGAACAGGCTTTTTCCGAGAAGGGGGCGCTGGATATTTATCAGCGCTTATTGCGATCGGAAATCAGGAAGCTAATAGGTAATCGCTTCTTAAAGGTGATAAAGCAGTCCTCCTACGACGAGCAGCTACAGATATTCAGCATCATCGGTCGCTTGGTAAGCAAGTTGTCGTCTGACGAGATGCGCTCTGCGGAGGATTATGCGCTGCATGAGCAAGTGCGCATCATCATGCTCAGCGGTCAGGAGTATGACGCGCTTGTTGCCTATGAAAATGCTCCGCGTTCTCCGCGTTACTTGACCTTGCTCAAGTCCGATTCCGTTAAGGCACTGCTCTTCGAGCCGATGATGCGCATGCAGTTCCAGGGGCTCGCTAGCTTCGAGCGGATTCAGAAGGTGCAGAACTCCAGGGCATATGCTTTCGCCTCGCGTATTAGCCTGCTAATCGCGAAATGCCTGAAGCTGGCATCGACGGTCAAGGGCCTGCCGATGGTCAAGTACTTCGCGGTGGCGCCGGTGGCCAAGCTGGCCGGGCTGCTGATGCCCAAGGAAACCATCTGGCTGATGGATGAACGCGTCTCCACCAGCGCAGAGGACAATGGCTACTTCCTCTTCAAATATCTGCGAGCGAGCCATCCGCAACTGCCGGTGTTCTACGTGCTGCAGCGTAACTCCCCGCACTGGGACATCGTTGCGCCGCTGGGCAACGTGGTGGCGCAGTACTCCTGGATGCATGCCTACCTGCTGTGGCGGGCACGGGTAATGCTGTCCACCGACAGTTTTCGTGGCCTTGATTACCCCGGTGAGTCGCTGCCCCGCTTGCGGCGCAATACGCTTAACGTTTTTCTGCAGCATGGCGTGGCAGGCAACAAGACCATGACTTATACGCGGAATAACTATCCCTACTTCTCGCAGGTGGTCGTTTCCAACGGCATTGAGCAAGCGTTTTTCAGTGGACACTATGGATTCACGCCGCATCAGGTGAAGCTGACCGGCATCGCCCGGCTGGATGCCCTGGTGCCAGGACGTGGCGCAGAGCGTTCGCGCAAGATTCTGGTGGCACCCACTTGGCGCCGTTGGCTAAAGGGGCAGGAGCAGATTCAGGCCAGCCGCTACTATCACGCCTGGAACAGCTTCCTCACTAGCCCGCAGTTGGCTGAGCTGCTGGAGCAGCACCAGATGGAGCTGTATTTCCGTCCGCACTTCAACATGATGCATTTCATCGATGAATTCGTAAAAGGCTCGCCCCGCGTCCATGTGATCCGCGATCTCGATGAGCCGTTGCACCATCTTATTCGCGAGGCAGATTTACTGATTACCGATTATTCGAGTGTGATGTACGACTTCTTCTATCAGGAGAAGCCGGTGCTGGGCTACATGTTCGACCGCTACGAGTGGGAAGTGCAGCCGCCAGGGCCGCCGCATCTGGACTACGAACGCGACCTGGCGCTGGAGCTGGTCACCACCGAAGATGCACTGTTGCAGCATCTGCAACAGTGCTTGGAGAGCGGTTGCGAGATGACTGCAGAGAATCGCGGTCGCCTAGAAAAACTGTTCAGCCACCGCGATGGCGGTAACTGCGAGCGCATCTATCAGGCCGTGGTCGAGGATCTCGCCCGAGCATGAACAGCCTTTTTGACAAGGGCAGGAGCTGCTGATGCTGCAACTGTTCAAGGACCTGCGGCATTACCGCCACGCATTAGTCACACTGTTCTCGGTCAATGTGAAAACCACCGTAGCCTCGGCCCGTCTTGGCTGGCTGTGGTGGTTTCTTGATCCATTGATCATGATGGCGATCTACTACTTCATCATTCGCGTGGTGTTTCAGCGCGGGGGCGAGAATTACCACCTGTTCGTGCTGTGCGGCATCGTCGCATGGCAGTTCTTCGCGCGCTCCTTGACCGCAGCAGTCTCGGCGATCAGCAAGAATCGCGGCATCATTCGCCAGACCAGAACGCCCATGGGCCTGCTGATTGCAGTGCCTTGCGCGGTGCAGCTGTTTTTCGCTTCGGTGGGTATTCTGATCGTCATGGGCTGGTCGTATGCGACCCTTGGTGCGCAGTCGCTGGCGGTGCTGCCATTGCTGCTGCTGGTGTTCGTCATCGCCTATGCGGTCAGTTTGTTCGTGGCGGTGACGCAGGTATTTTTCGCGGATACCGCGAAACTGATGACGTACGGTATCCGAGCCGGTTTTTTCCTGAGCCCTGTGCTGTATCCCACTTCACGGGTATTGGATGCGGATAACATTCCCGCCTTTGCCAAGCTGCTGTTCGAGTTGAATCCCATGGGCTGGATTATCGAGGCGTTTCGCCAAGTGATTCTCGATGGAGGAATATTCAACTGGTTGCAATACGGCGTTCAGCTAGTGCTGGCGCTGATCTTGGTGCAGCTAGGGCTGATCTACCTGCGACTGTGCAGCAACCGAATCGTGAAGATGCTCTAGGGGTTTATGTGGCACGTTTCGTTCTTTCGCTGCATTCGGCATTTGATGATAAGTCGGCTATCGGTGTGTTTGATAGCGAGCAGGGGCTGCAGTACCTGCAAATCGAGGATCTCTCCCGCTCGTTGAGTCAACCTCAGCTGCGTGGCCTTTGCTGCGCGGAGGGCAGGCTGTATGTCACGACGCCTTCGAGCCTGCGCATCTATGCCATCGCGCCGAATACACGACCGGGGCAGGCCTGGTTCCGGTTGGAGCGGGAGGTGGTTCTGCCGGAGTGGGTGCTAGACAAACGCCCCGATGCTGGGTTGCAGGCTGTGCATTACGCCGCGCACAGGGGGCGTCTATTGGTGGCTTGCAATGCCCTGGCGAGCATTGATGAGTTTGACCTGGCGGGTGATTTCCTCGGTCGCCGTCACCTCTGGCAGATCGCTCCGCAACACTTTCAGGTGCCTGCCCAGGCCACAGGTAGGGAAGGCTTCGGGCATATTCGCGGTATTTGTGAAAATAGCGCTGGAGAGCTGTTCCTTACAGTGGCGTTCCGCAATTGGTCAGAGACGGGCAGCGTAATCGGCTACGACTCCGGTGAGCTGTTGCTAGATAAACTGGAAACGCCACATTCCGGTCTGTTCCTTGAGGAGCGTTATTTCGTGCTGAATGTGCAGGGCGGTAGCCTGCTTGGCCTGCCGCTCGTTATGGATGGCGAGGCGTTGCAGATCAAGGCGTCGATCCAGAGCATTGCGTCGCGCGGATTGAAGATCAACCTGCGCGGGTTGTCTGGCGACAGCGATGGTTTGTATGCCGGTCTCTTCAACTTCGATAAGGATGAGAAGAAGAAGGTCGCCTCGCAGCTCGTCCGTTTCGATCCGCTCAGTGGTCAGCAGGATCGGCTCTATCTGTTGCCGGAGATAGCAGGCTTCCGCTATCCGGCGCCTTTTTATCTCAGCCCCTTTGCCGGTGTTGACTGCCATGTGGCGGAAGACGCCTTGGTGCTGGTCGATGCGACTGAGCTACAGACCTGCCCAGTCGTGCCTGTCGAGGAACAAAGGGTCGTTGCGGCTGAGTCGTCTGTTATGACGGCGCCGGTAGTGTCGGAGCAGAAGCCTGCACCCGTGCGCAAGACACCGCCTCTTGGCAGGCCGGTGATCGATGTTGTCGAGGCCAGCCTGTCCTATCGACGTGGTGTGCGCTTGCACACCTGGCTACGCAAGCGACAGGATCGCGACTTTCGAGCGCTCAAAGGCGTATCACTGACATTACGTGAAGGTGAAGTGCTGGGGCTGGTTGGCCGCAATGGTTCGGGCAAGAGCACCATGGGTATGCTGTTGGCCGGCATCCTGCAGCCCGACCAGGGCAGCATCGAGCGGCATGGTCGGATACAGCTGCTGTCGCTCGGGATTGGCTTCAACAATGAGCTGTCCGGGCGCGACAACGTGTTCGTCAATGCCGCATTGCTGGGGTTGTCGCGGCGCGAGGTGCTGCAGCATCTGGACGAGATCATCAAATTTTCAGAGATTGGCGAGTTCATCGATGAACCGATCCGCACCTACTCGGCTGGCATGCGTAGCCGCTTGGCGTTCGCCATCGCCACGGTGATCCAGCCCGATGTGCTGATTCTGGACGAAGTCCTCTCCACCGGCGATGACTCCTTCAGGCGCAAGGCCGAGGCACGCATGCGCGAGATGAAGGGCAAGGCAAAATGCGTGGTGATGGTTTCCCACAGTGCTAACCAGATCAAGAAACTCTGCACCCGAGTGGTCTGGCTGGAGCGCGGGCATTTGGTGCTGGATGGCAGACCTAAGCAGGTGATGCCTGAGTACGAAGCCTTCTGCCAGAGCCCGGAGAAATGGCTGAGACGCCACCCCAATATTGCGGCGAGGTTGCAGGAGTGAGTAACGAGCCGCCGAGCATACTGATGCTGGCTCCCGTCCATCGATCCTGGGGCAATCGGGTGGTGCGCGAGTGTGTATCTCTGGTCGAAGCGGGGTATCGGGTCACTGCGCTGGTGCGCTGCGAGCATGCACACAGTATTGATGGTGTGCAATTCATTCCAGCGCCCTCGTATCGCAATCGCCTGCAGCGCTTTCTGAGGATTCCGCAAGTCTTGTTCGCTGCGCTACGCGAGAAGGCCGATGTCTATCACCTGCACAATCCGGACATGATTCCGGTAGCGCTGGCCCTCAAGCTGTTGGGCAAGAAGGTGATCTACGACACCCATGAGGATTATTCACAGCGTCTGCTGATTCGCAGCTGGCTGCCGCGACCACTGCGCCGAACACTGAGTTTTCTGATTTCCCGCGCCGAGCGTGGGTTGAGTCGCTGGGTCGATGCCACGCTGGTTACCCAGGAGCAACAACTGGTCGATTTCCCTCGGCGGTGCCACTTGTTGCGCAATGCCCCGTCTATAAGCGAAGAAATGCGGCAGAGATCTACCACCCTGGCGGCTCACATCGACCGTCGAGCCGGCGAGTACCGCCTTATCTATGCGGGGGGCATCTCCAAGACTCGTGGGCTATACAACATGCTTGCCGCGTTGGACATCCTGAATAGCCGCGGATTACCAGTAAGGCTCTGGCTCCTGGGCCCCGATCTTGAAAATTGCCTAAGCGCGGCAGTCAAACACCCGGGCTGGTCCTATGTGGACTACTTGAGGTTGCAATCGCACGAAGCGGTATTTGCCCATATGGCTCGCGCCGATATCGGCCTGGCCATGCTCGAGGATGTTGGCGATCATGCCGCAGCGCTCCCCAGCAAACTATTTGAATACATGGCCTGGGGACTGCCTTTTGTCGCCAGCGACTTTCCCTTATGGCGCGAGT
This sequence comes from Pseudomonas campi, assembly GCF_013200955.2. NCBI lineage: Bacteria > Pseudomonadati > Pseudomonadota > Gammaproteobacteria > Pseudomonadales > Pseudomonadaceae > Aquipseudomonas > Aquipseudomonas campi. The sequence continues at coordinate 324,468 of NZ_CP053697.2, read as the reverse complement.
TCACGGGAGAGCACGCTGGGCTTTGGGTTAGGCCTGGTAGCCCTGAATTACTGGCAGAGCAATTATCCGCGATATTGCCAGATGCTCCGCGTCGACAAAGCATGGGCGAGGGGGCTGCCGAATTCATTGGCCAGTTCACCTGGCTACAAGAACAGGAAGTGCTCCTGAAGCTCTATGCGCAAATTGTGGAAGGCAGGTGCAAAAGCTGACTGCAACCTGGCGCGCCGGCACCCAGTGCGGTCCTACACTAGGCATCGACGCCCGCCAGTGGTTACACCTGAGCAACTGCGCACATTAGCAGTGCAGTTGCTTTCGCAGATCGACACGATGGGCAATAGATCTCTTGCGTCGAAACGGTCACCGAACAGCCCACCCACGGAATCGCACCGATCAAGCGACAACAGTTCACCAAACGCATAACCGCTTTGCGCTGCAATCTTCCTTTAAGTATTTTCTTTCATCGAGTCTTCAGGCACCGAACTCTCGCCAGACATGCAGCCCAGCACATCATGTGCCATGTCCTGCATGATCTTCCGCCTAGAGAAGCACCGAACGAAGTCCTCCCGTGGGGCCACCTTCAGGGATAGCCGTTCCAAAGCCGCCACGGCCCCCTCAACCTCACAAGGCGCGAAAACCTCGGCGTTATGGACCTCTCGGGCGATAAAGTCCGCAGCATAACCGGCAACGCCCGCCCAGATGGGCTTGCCCGTGGCGGCATACTCGAACAACTTGGACGGCAGGACACGCTTGAAGGCAGGGAAGTCATTGAGGTGCAGGAAGAGCACATCGGCCTCCCGGTAGAGTTCCAGCAACTGCTCCCGCGCGACCGGTGCAAGCAACTCGACATTATCCAGCCCGCTGCCCTGCAGAGCATCGCGCAAAGCAGTGAGGCGCCCGCCCGCACCCACAACCCGAAAACGCACTCGCCCCTCCAGCTGCCGCGCCAATGCCGGCAGGATCAGGTGCATGCCCTGCCCATCCCCGAGATTACCGGCATACAGCACCTTTAACGGCTCGCCGGTGGAGCGTGAAGACAAGGCCTCGGCAACTGCAAAGGTCTCGAAGGCCTCATCCACACCATTGGAAAACACGGAAAATCGCCTGGAGGGATAACGCAGCTGGAAATAGCCGAGAAAGCCCTGCGAGACCAGGTTGACTCGCTGCGCGCGCCCCACAGCCCAGCGCTCAAGCGCACCGAATACCCAGCCCAGAGGTATGGCTAGCAGAGCCGGGAAGAGAACCTTGAGGTTCTCGACGAAGATATCCCTGATATCCAGATAGAGTCGCGCACGCTTGCGATAGGCAACCCAAGCACCCAGCACAGCGGTCATCAGGCGTGAGGAGGTAGCCACCACCAGATCATATTGATTGTCGGCGGTAAGACGCTGAACCTTGCGCACATAACGCCAGAAAGACACCGCCTGCCCGATGAAACCTCTGCGCATCTGCGGCAGGTGGATGCGACGCACGTACAACCCAGGGGACTCCTCCACGGAGACGGTCTCGAAACTGTGGTCGGCGTAACGATTGGGCTGCGTCGTCAGCACTTCGATCTGCACATCGGTTCCGGCCTGCTGCAGCGCCCTTACCAGCGCCGAAGCCCTGAAGGATCCTGCAGACAAATCGGGCGGATAGAAGAAGGTCAGCAGCAGTATTCGTCTAGACATCAGATTCAGCCCACCCATCCGTGTATCGAAAGATCCACTCTAGGCATAGCCCATCAGTCCTTATTGGGCTCAATGGCCCACGCGATATCATGGACAACGACTGCTCCCTTTGAGGTGGCATCGTAGCGCCCCAACTCCTTCCCCACCGATGGATAAATAGACACCTCCAAGGCATCCAGCGCACCCGGCAATACATACTGGGCCTGCACCTTCACCTCGCCATCGGCGACATTCACATCAGCCTCGACGGTGCCGCTCTCCCCGCGCTTAGCCAACTGGGCCGAGGCGCAGTCCAGCATCACATCGTATTGGCTCTGCCGCTCACCCTGCCGAGCCCGCAGGCGCAACAGTGGCATCGCATCCGTGCAGGAGGTCATGGTCAGCTGCAAGCGGATCGGAATCCCTTGCTGCAGCTGCTGCAGCTCATCCGCCGCAAAACTGTAGCGATAGGCCGAAAAGGCCGCCGCGCTGGCATCGGCCAGGCGCATACCCTTGGCACGCTGCTCGCGCTGGACATTGCCATGCCATTGCCCATTGGACATGAGTGAGCTCCAGCGCTTTACCGGAACTTTGAAGACTGCCTTGCCACGCTCAAGCAATGCCTGCTCTAAGGACGGCGCTCCCAGCGCTGGTACGCCGTTACCAAGGTGGGAAAAGAAATCTGGCACGCCTTGCTCTCGCACGATCTGCCGGCCTACGACCCAAGAACCTTCCATACTCAGATGGCCGGCATCGAAATACACGAGATGCCCGTCGAGATAGGCGCTGCACCGTCCTCTTGGGCACAGCTGTTCCCGCGGATCGAAGAAATGCACATTGGTCCGCCCTGCCGCCAGCGCCGACAGCCGGGCATTAATTGGCACCACACCGGGATCCTCGGCGCCGCTCTCGCTGCACACCAGCATTGGCAGCTTCAAGGACTTCTGCGAACACTTGCGATTGACCGCTAGGAATCTCGGCACACTGGCCATGATCACCACCTGCTTGCCCTGCTTGACTAACTCATCGACCGTCGCCTCCAGATTCTTGAGGAAACTGTCACTTTTGCGCGCATGAGTGGCCCAGGCCGCACCCAGGATCACGGTGGAGTAATCACCAAGATGCTGACGGACCACCTCGATGGAGGCCAAGCATTGTTCCAGCCGTTCCGGCTTCTGCGTGGCCGCCGTCCCTTGCAGCAGAGGTGGGCAGCTACTGTGCGCCGCATTACGGAAACCAAAGCCACTCGCCTCGGCGAAGGCACCCAGCATTCCGACATAGTGGGCGGCATTGGAATCACCCCACAGCAGCACCGCGGGCTCCTTCTCGGCATTGACGATGCAAGCCTTGCTCTGCAGCTCTGCCTCCCTCAGGCGGGGACGCTGGCAAACATAGGGATAGGAATAAGCGGCCGGTGCGGGGCTCAGACGCTTGATATCCGCCCGATACTGCGCGTCCAGGCCGTAGAGACCGAAACCATCGCTCCACAGGATGGCACCGCAGAACAGGGACAAGGCTGCGGCGTTGATCGCAACCAGCCGCAGCATCACTTGGGAGAAACTCCAGTGCAGCCGGCGACAAGGCTTCTCAACCCAGCGGTAACTCGCTAGCGATAGCAGCAGCATCAGGCCGAACAGCAGCACTCCGGCCAGCGGCTCGACGATGCCGTAGACATAGCGATAGAAGGCCAGTACCGGCCAATGCCACAGATACAGCGAATAAGAAATCAGACCGACCAGCACCAGCGGCCGCAAGGACAGCAGCCGACTCATGCCCACGCGCCTGCCGCTGCCAGCCCAGATCAACAGGGCTGCGCCCAGGGTGGACGGCAGAGCATTGACCCCGGGGAAGCCCATGTCCTCGGTGATCCACCCCAGGCTGGCGACGATCAGGCCGGCACCCACCAGCCCGAGCAGCACTCTGGCCCAGTTACCTATCACGGCATGCCCACGGCTCAGCCAGATCGCCAGCAAGGCCCCTACCATCAGCTCGCCCGCTCGGGCCGGCAGCATGTAATAGGCAAACATCGGCGCCTTGGGGATCAACACCTGCGCCAGCACGAAAGAGGCGAGCATCAGCAACAGCGTGGCCGAGAGCAGCCAGCGCCGGGTAAAGCGTGTCAGCAGGGCGAGCAGAATGACCGGCCAGAACAGATAGAACTGCTCCTCCACCCCCAGTGACCAGAGATGCAGCAGAGGCTGCAAATTGCTGTCATCGGCGAAATAGCTGGTATCGAGGAAATAGGTGAAATAGACGTTAGCGGCAGAAAACACCGCTGCCAGGGACGAATAGCTCAACGAACTAAGGTCCTCGGGCAACAGAATGAAATGCCCCACCAGCAGGGTGGCCAGCAGCACCACAAAGAGCACCGGCAGGATGCGCAGCGCACGCCGTCGATAGAACTCAGTCCAAGAAAAACCCTGAGCCGAGCCGGCGTCCTTGATGATGTTGCCGGTGATCAGGAAGCCCGAGATCACGAAGAAGATATCGACCCCGGCAAAGCCTCCCTGTATCAGGTTGGCATCGATGTGGAACAACACCACAGCCAGCACCGCAATGGCGCGCAGGCCGTCGATATCCGGGCGGTAATTGATTCTGGCGTCGTGAGCAAGAGTCGTCATGGTCGCTTAGCTGGCAGAAGGTTTCGATTGACCGAGAATTCGGCGGTACAGCTCAACCAGCAGGTGCTCCTGCATTTCCCAGCTCAAGGCAGGCGCGGCCGCACGAGCGCAACCCGCATGATGTGCCCGCAACTGGGCCTCGCCGACCATACAGCGCAAAGCATCAGCCAGAGCCTCGTTGTCGCCCTCAGGCACCAGCAGGCCGAGGTCATGCTGGCGCACGATGCGGCGAATCTCCGGCAGATCCGAGGCAATCACCGGCAGGCCTGCCTGTACGTACTCGAACAGCTTGTTGGAGTCGGTGGTGTAATGGTTCAGGCAGGTGTTCTCTATAGGCTGTACACCGATATCAGCCGAAGCGGTATAGGTCGGCAGCTCAGCCAGCGCGACAGTCGGGATGAAGCGCACCCGATCCTCGATCTGCAGCTCTTGGGCGATCTGCCGCAGACTGGTATCCAGGCGGCCGCCGCCGATGAACACGAAGTAGGCATCTGGCACCTGAGCAGCAACGCGTGCCAGGCGCTCAAGACCGCGTCCCTGCTGCACTCCACCCTGATACAGCACGATGGGCCAGGACTCACTCAGACCAAGCTCCTGACGAATACGATTGGAGACCTGAGGAGCCTGCTCACGCGGCCGGTTCTGCAATACCAGAGGGCGGGCAATGCCATAGGCTCGGGCGAAGAACTTGGCTCGCGCCTCGGTGGTGGTGATAGTGCCATCGGCACTCGGCATCAGGGCCTTTTCGACTATGGCAACCAGCTTGCGAAAGCTGGAGTAACCCTCGCGGCTGGTGCTGATTTCATGGGCATCGTAGACCAGCCGCGCGCCCGACAGGCGCGCCGCCAACCAGGCCGTGGGCAGGGTGTTCACATCGTGCGCGTGCACCACGTCGGCACGCAGGCGCACCATGTGCCAGAGTAAAGCCAGATGGGTCCAGGCGCGTGCGGCAATGCGCAGCGCCTGCGCGACAGGCCCCATGCGGCCAATCCGCCCGCCATCGGCCGGTGCTACAGCTCCCCCCGAAGCCGCTGGGCGACGCAGGCGCCAAAACGGACTGCGGGCCACGCGCACCACCTCAACGCCCGTGGAAACCACTTCGCGCTCCTGCGTGATGCCAGGCGCATGCAGCGCATGGACGATAACGCGGTGCCCGGCAGCGGTCAGACTTTCTGCCTCCTTGAGCACACGGGCGTCATTGCGAAACTCGTTCCAGACAATCATTGCAACACGTGCCAAACAACCTCCCTAGGCCCTGGCCCGATAGCCATGGTCAAAATTCACAAAACTCTGCTAGCGAAAACCGTTCCGTTAGCGATCCAGAGCATCGAGGGTGTCACGGAGCTTCCCGAGCAAAGCGAATGCATCGAGGTAGGCCCAGCGAGCGCAACGCTCTTCGAAGGCAAAGGCCAACGCCGCCAGTCGCACCTGAAACAGAGACAGGGATCGCAGCTCGTCGCTGCTCTCGCTGAGCAGCGCAAACCTCTGATCCAACCTCTCAAGCCCCAGTTCAAGCGGCCAGCCGCTGCCAATCGGTTCGAGGGTCCAGTTCTCCCACCTGAGCGCCCTAGGATCCCCCGCAAGCACATAGATGTTGTCGAGGATGATATCGGGATTATACAGGCGCAAGGGAAGCGCCCCGAGCGCGCTCTGCAGGCGCAGAGGGGCAGCCGCTAGCTCATCCACCAATTGGCGGGTATCGGCATCCAGCCAACGCGAGAAGGCCTTACAGCGCGCCCACAACGCCGGGTTGCAGCGCGAAACCAGGCTACCGGACTGGTGGCCCCCAAACAGCAGCTCGGGAACCGACCAGGTGCAAGACTCAATAAACGCCTGCTCGCGACATACGTAGAGAACCTGGACATCCTCCGGTTGGCGCGCCTGCTCCGCCCACTCGTAAAGATGGGCAGCGAAACCGTCTCGCTCGATGACCGCCCGCAACCTCACCGCGGCCTCGCCTGGATACGGCGCCAGCAAGGCGGCAGCGCGGCTCACTCGCTTAGCTTCTTTACGGTTAAACATCTTTAAAAGAAAGTACTCAGCGCGCTGACCAGCTCCACCGCACGTCAAGTGCAGCGCCAGCTCGCCTCTACGCCCCGCATCCAGTTGTTCGATAAGAGGCTTGTGATTGCTTACGCCCGCCGTGGCCAAAACTTCCCGAATCCAGGCCGAGCAGTGCGCAGGATCGACCATATTCCAGAACGGAGGGGTGCCTGGTGCGCTACGTCTCTCAACCAACGCGCCATCGTCGCCATCTAGAAGGCCGGGAGGCTCATCGGCGCCCTCAAGCAAGTCGCCGGAAAGCTCATCATCGAACTCATCCTGTACATGCAATCCGCCGAGCACCCGCAGAGCTCGCTCACGATGACCATACAGGCGCTCAATATTTTTCAGCGCCATCGCCATCCGGCTGAACATCTGTCTGCACAGCAGCAAGGTCAGGATGCCCAGCCAAAGCCCTTCGGTATCCCCATAAAGAAAACACTCGACTAGAACACCGAACACCAGCAAGAAACCACAGGCGGACAGCATGTCGACAACGCGGGAAAACTGCGTGACCACCTTCTCGAGCAGGGCCGGCACCCATCTCAGCACCAGTGCCCCGATCAGAAACACCGCCAGGAAATATCCCAGCACCACCACAAGTAGCAGGGCATTGAAAACGCCTAGGAAAACCAGCACACCGAGGGCAAATACAGACCCAGTGGCGACTGTGATCACCCCCTGGTAGAAACTCTGGGCTATCTTCCTCTGACGGGAGAGCTCCTCTCCCTCCTGCGGTTGCTGGATGAGCCGCTCGCTGCCCGCTCGAGCCAGGGCCGCACCAATGAAGTCCATCAACAGATGCATCAGATACAGCAGCACCGCGATGGCGGCCAGCAGCAGAATCAGCCGCTCGCGCTCGACACCGACCAGAAGTTGGGGAAAGTAGGACGGCACGCCGGACGAGCCAAGCAGGATCATCACCTTCAGCGGCAACAGAAAAGCCAGAATCTGGAAGAGCTGCGAGCACAGCGACACCAGCATCGAAACCAATACCTGCAAGGGGGCTAGTCGTACCAAGCGACCGATGAAGCTAGACAGCCAGCTCAATACGGCGAAGCAACCGGCAATCAAGACGACCACCGTTCGGGGAACACCTGCGCAGTGACGCTGGGGTGACGCCAGACCATGAGCGACCCGCTCTCGTTCGTCTTCATTTCATAAGGAGGTTTGGCCACGCTCAGACCTTAAACATAGACAAAAAGCGCGATTGTATACGGCGAAACCTTGTGGCAACCGCCTTTGATCGTCGAGGCCCGACAGGGCTGGAGTCGCCTCCCGCGTCGCTCTGCTTCGAATACTTCACCCCCAGCTCGCCATCAGCCGGCCTACCGACCTCCAGGCGATGCGTTCCATGCTGGTCTTGCCAGCGCAGTTGTATTTGTCGGCCGGACGCCTTGACGCGCGAGCGCGCAGTATCAACCGCTATCCCTTCGGCGAAGCTGAACAAGGTGGCGAAGCTTCCCGAGACCGCCGCAGCCTGCTCATAGCAGAAGGCGGAGTTGGGCAACAGTTGTCGCTCAGCAGGCGACCACCAACCCTGCATGAGAGGCTCGCTTTCCCCTCGATAAGCTCTGGAGGCGGCACAACCAGGCAGCAAGGCAGCTATCTGCAAACGCTGTCCGGTCTTATCGGACACCGCCTGATAGCCATCCTTCTGCGCTTCGAGTTGCCAGTCCTCGGCCAGGTGGAACCACTGTCGAACATCATGCGGCTTGTTCTGATTGTCATGAAACCAGTCAAACACTATCAGCCACTGCCCGGGCATCAATAGCAGCAAACGTGCATGGCGATTGCCCTTGAAATGGCGACACTCGGTCTCCATCGCCACCAATCCACAGGGGAGCTCCAGGCTGCGCCCCAAAGCCACACCATAGGGTTTGATGCCCTTGCGCGGATAGTTTTTGCCATCGAACTCCAGGCAGTTGTGCGCTCGCGTAGACTCGCAGTAGACCCGCTTGGGGTCTGAGTACCAGTGGCCATCGAGCCACAGCTCTGAGTTCTGCTCGGTTTTACCCAAATAACCGTAGCGCCCTGCATCGACCAGCACCTCGCTGCCACGGTCATACCAAAAGAACGACAGATCGTCGGCATGCTTGTGGGTACGCGAATGAAAGGCCGCCGTCTGCGCCAGATAGGCGGCCTGCTCCGTGAACTCAGCCGCAGGCTGCCGGTAGACGAAGTAGCCACCCTGCTCGAAGCGTTTGAGCCCTACGCCAGGGTTCTTCCCAATCGCTCCGGCAGAAGTCTGCCAGCGCATTCCCTGCGTACGCCACTTTTGATCGGCCTGCTTTGCAGTCCGAGCGACGTCACGGTAATCCGAGTCACCGAAGTTAACCAAACGCCGATTGGGCAGCACGAACCAGGCCAGAGCCTGCTCCACTCGCTCGGACAACTCGACCAATGCGGAGTCTTCCACTAGGCCGCTGCCGATCAAGCCGCTGAGGGTGTCATAGACCATGCGGTGATAGTCCGGCGAATGCTCCCGATGCACCCCGTCGGCGGCGAACTGCTGCTCGAGCATGACGCGTAGGCGCTCCTCGCCCTGAGCATGAGCCTGGGCCATCAGCGGCGACTGAGCGCTGAAGCGCCGCCCCATGGCCAGTTGCCCTGCCACTTGGTAATAGCCGTGGTTGTTGTGGAAGGCAATATTGTCGTCGTCAGCCAGATAGGCCTGATGAGCCTGTAAGGCCTGCCAAAGCAGCTCATCCTCCTGCGCCGACAGTATCCCTATCTCCCGTGCGGCATCGAGCAGGTAAGCCAGGCGGTATGCACGCATCCCTACCGCCATGTCATACCAGGCAAACGGCGTATCCTCTTTGGCACTAGCGCCGTCACCGTAACGGGTAGACCAGTCCAAGGCGGTTCGCACACAGAGAGTAAGTAACTCCGGCTGCTGCTCTGCCGAATAGCTGGCCAGCAGAACATCAAGCATGTCCCAGCAATGGATATAGAAATTCCAGGATCGCTGCGCGCTATCGCGCAAAGCCCAGGGAATCTCCTGCTCAAGCCTGATCATGGGATAGTCTCGACGCGACCATCCCATTTCCAGCATTTCCCGCGCCCGCAAACGCAAATTATTCGGGGCGATGCTGGTCAGTAGCTCATATCCCTGCATCATTGAAGCTCCGGCTTGCCGCCTCACGATACTCCAACATCAGGAGTCATACCCAGCCAGCTCCAGCACCTGCCCACATTTGCTACGAATGAGATCAAGAGTCGATGGAGCAAATATGTCGACAGGAGATAAGTGGCTGGCATTCTTCTTCAAGAATGGAAAATCTGTCATATCAGGCTCCCCCACCAGAGGAGCCAACACACTAGATATATCATCGCGCAGGTTCTCGTAGCGCATTACCTTATTGACTAGGCTACGGCCTTCCCACGCATAGAAATTGCAATTCATCAGCCCTGCGAAACCATCGCTTTCGAGAAACTCGATTGCACGTCGATTTATATCATTCAAGTCGAGATCGCACGCACCACTAGCATTATACGAAGCGTTGTCATACAACAAATAGGACAAAACCCAGCTATACGGATGCCGCTCAATAGAGAAGGAGTAGAAGTCTTCCCAACGATACCCATGCCGCTCCAAGACGGATTTAACCTTGTGCGCCGGCATGTGATTCACATATATGCGTCTTGTCGACTCGACAAATTTCAATGCCTCATCAAACTTGCCATCCTGACACAATGCAACATACTGACTCTCAGCATCCCGGCTCACCGCGTAGTTCCTGCTAGGCCACCCTCGCTCTGCACACCATTTTTCGTCCCTGGGTGTCAGCTGCGTCACAACATCGGCTGCCCCCGAAAAACGCCGTAGAAACGCCTCAACGGAAGTACTCGCAGTCTTCCGCGTTTTAATGAAAATGAATTTGTGTTCAAAATTAATAATTGTCATTATCTTGACCTGTCGAACAAACGCCATATTTGCGGCATTAACAGCAGCCTATACCCACAGCGCAGCAGCCTTTACTTCTTTCGGGAAAAGCCGAATCGGCCTGTGGTGATTAGTTCGAGAAATGCTCTTTCATGGCCACGAGCACCATATTGAATTCAGCGTGTTCAACTTGGGGAGCCTCGGCCGGAAAATAGCGCACGCTGTCAATCTTGGCCCGATCCAGAGCAGCTATGGCTTCTGGTGTAGCCCGCGCAGCCAGGGTGCCGAGTACCGCATGCTTGGCGCCGGAGGCTTGCACCAGCAGGCTAGACCAAGCGCATTTTTCCTCAATACTGCTTATCACCGCGTTCAATTGCCGCATAATCTCCACAGCGGCATCCGAAACGCTCTCATTATGTCTAACTCGGAGAGAGCTAGGATCAACCGGAAGCCCAGTGCAATATTGAATTACTTGAGACACTTGAATTTCTTCGTAACGCATAACCCGTACAGGAGCCTGAAAACCAGCACTGACATCTTGAATCAAAGAGCCAAAATCCAGTAACCGCCTTACCGGCTCCAGCTCTCGAAAAGCGTCGACTGGTAAACTATTCTGATAGTGCGACTTACCTTTTACCGACTGATTGATCACTGCCTGCTTGTAATAGGACTTCAGCCAATCACTCTCTCGACGCAGCACCATGCATATTTCTAGCTCACCGTGTAAACGCAGCAACTCGGCCAACTGCCGATTTTGCTCTATACCATGGTGGTAGAAGTCATTTGATAGCGCTTCATTGGAAATCACGATGCGGCTAGCGGCCTTGTAGCCCCGCTCGCTGCTGATATCGTGACCCTGCCCCTTTCGCACCAGATCGAGCACGAAGTTGTGCTTGGGGTCATCTTCGCGGTGCACTTTCGCCGGATACAGCACGCCCTGTCGTAACAGAGCCTCTCGCGATTGGTGGAGCGCCTGCTGCAATGCGGTGGAACCCGTCTTGGGCAATCCGATGTGCAGAATGATTTTTTTCTTGCTAAGGGCACGGAAGAACATCGTCATCGCCCCATCACTGCGCGCTCGACAGCCTGCCGATAGCTGACTGCCGCTCGCTGCGAGCCATAGTGTCGAGCCACTGCATCGCGCAGGCGTTGCGGCTCATAAGGCATTCGCAATACCGTGCGCAGAGCCTCGATCAGCTCAAGCAGCCCGGCATCGCCGTCCACGCCAACACCGATGGGCGTACCCAGCTCGGCCTGGATTTCTCTCAGGGTAGGGGCGAAACCCACTACCGGAACTCCACAGGCCAACGCTTCCAGATAGACGATGCCAAAAGACTCGCTAGTACTCGGCACGCAAAGCAGCGAGGAACGAGACAGCTCATCAGCGATGCGGGCCGGCGTGCATTGCCCCAAGAAGTGAATGGAATTGGATGCGACGCTGACCTTGGCCAGTCGCTCTAGCTCGGCGCGCGCCTCGCCCTCACCAATAATCACCAGTTGAACGCCCAGTGAGGTCGCAGCGTCGATCAGCAGGTCGGCGCGCTTTAGCGCGATCAGCGAGCCCACGAAGACGATACGGGCGCCGGTGCTCTCCACATGCAATGGTCTATCGAAGAACTCGCGGCTGATAGCGTTGGGCACTACAGTCGGAATCCTCTTGTAGTGAAAGCCCAGAGCCTCGCCTTCAGCCGCGCAGTAAGAACTTGGGACGATAAGCTCGGTAAATCGCGGCAGCGCCTGCCGGAGCTTTTCCCGCGTCCGTGCTGCCAGACCTTGATCGGACTGCATGGTCAGGGCATTCCAAGAATGGATGGCCCCGACCGCCGGCACAGCTGCGCACAGCTGCGCATGCCAATAGGCCCAGCGGTGGGAGATATGGAAGAACAGTACGCAGTCAATCCTCTCATGCCGCAGCAGGCTGCAGTACCAGTCGCGCTCCTCGGCCGAACTCGAGGGCGGTGTGAATAGCCGCAGGCCAGGCGGCAGTTCGGGGCCGGCCTGGCCCGACCAGTTGTTGGGCAGCACACCCACCAGTTCGATGGCGCTATCGCCCCGTTCGACCAGCCACTGCTCCAGCACCACCTTATGGATGCTGGCCACGCCACCGCTGGTAGCGCCGCCCCATTCGGGAGGCAGGGAGCCGACCGACAAAACGCGAATAGCCGGCTTGTCGACAGGCCGGGTGCTCGACTGCACATCGCAGGCGGCATAAAAATCACCGAGAGGCCGAATCACCTGGTTCCACTGGCTACGTCGGCTGACCTGGGCAAAGGCGTTATCGGCCAGGCGCTGGCGCAGAGCCGGGCTCTCGGCCAGGCGGATCATAGCCTCGGCAAGAGAGACGGCATCGCCGGCCTTGTGCAGCAGCGCGGTCTCCCCCTGTTCGAAGATCTCGCCCAAGGCATCCACATCGGAAACCACCAGCGGCACGCGCATGGCCATGGCCTCGAAAGGCTTGAGCGGGGACACCAGCTTGCACACGGTGTAGGGCTTGCGCGGCAGGGCGATGGCGCTGAGCAAAGAGAAGTAGCGCGTGACGTCGGCATGGGCGATCCGCCCGGTGAAGCACACATGGGCGGATACGCCCAGGCGCTTGGCCTGCTCGCGCAGGTGGGCCAGTTCATCGCCATCACCCACCACCAGCAGCCGACTGTCGGGCACACGTCGGAGCAGCGCCGGCAGCGCCGCGATCAGGTCGTCCAGGCCCTCGTACTTGACCACCGAGCCGACGTAGCCACAGACGAAGGTGTCCGGTCCTAGCCCGAGCTGCTGGGCCAATGCCCGGTCTGGCTCCAGGGGCTTGAAGAACTCGAGGTTGACCGCATTGGGCAACAGCTCAATGCGCTCCCCGTCCACGCCCCGGCGTACCAGTTCGGCCGCCAGCGCCCGAGTCAGGGTAAAGACCTTGTCGGCATGGCTGGCAGTATGAGTTTCCAGCATACGATCCAGGGCGAAACGCTCGGTCTGCTCCCAGCCCGCCTTCTTCGAGGCCGCGGTGTACTCCCAAAGCCCGCGCACCTCGTAGCAGAATGGCAAACCAAGGCGCCGAGCCGCGATCAACGCAGGCAAGGCTGCCTCATAGTTGGAGGCTGCGTGAATCACCGCCGGGCGCAGGCGGCGGGCTGTCTGTTCCAAAACTGCCGCAGCCTGGAGCAGGTACTGGTCGTAACGTACCTCGCGCCGATGCTGCCCAGGCAGGCGTTCGTAGGGCACATCGTCAATGAAGTTGAGCGCGGCAGCATCCAGGTTGCGCGAGTCCGGGCGATCAGCCGGATAGCCAGGGCGCGTCACGCAGTGTACGGCCCAGCCCTGCGCCTTGAGCGACTCAAGCAAGTGGTGAGTGCGGGTGGTGTAGCCGGTAGTGTGGTAAGGCCTGGAGCTGGAGGCTACATAGAGGACACAATGCGGGTCGGCAATATAATCACCAGGCAAGGCAGCCACAGGTATGTCCGGCAGGCAGTTGTACAGGCGCTGGGCCCCAAGGATCTGCAGGGCCTTTTCCTGCTCCGGCAGGCTCAACTCCCCCTCTAGCAGCCCCTCTAGCAGAACGCCCGCCTCGCGGATGGAGCCGGCGTCCCAGAGCGTCATGCAGTTGCGCCGCCGGTTATCCGGCGAGGAGTCCAGCCGCAGGGATTCCCTTGCCAGCGTCGCCGCACTGAGTACGTCACGGGACAATTCTCTTCTGGCCAACACCTGATAGGCCTTCGCCTGCAACGGCGCCTTTCTCAGCGCCTTGACAAGCCCGAGAGCGCCTTCAATGCCTTGAGTTTCATAGGCATCCAGCACGGCCCGATAGCCCCACCCGCGCACCCGCTCGATCCGCCGAATAAAATTGCGGACCGGCCTGGAGAGGTACTTTTTGGCTCGCCAGCGCAAGCCCCAGTACAACCGCAGATACAGTTTTTTCGGTGACAGGCCCTGCATGAAGACTCCCCGCTCGACAACCTACGGCTCAAAAATAGGCCTATGGATCGGGCCTGTCAGCTGGCAGACCTGATCAACGAAGGATCAGCCCCAGATGCCTTTGGTATCGATGACGTATTGCCCCGCCGCAAAAGCCGGCTTGGTCGAACGGAACTGCTCATGGTCCACCAGCAGAACGACGACATTGGCATTTTCCAGTGCCGCTTCCTGGCTCACGAGCTGCACACCCGCCGCCTGCAGTTTCGGTGGCAGACTACCGATATTGGGTTCAACGGCCAGAATGCGCGCTGCAAACTGCTCGGTCAGCGCCAGGGCAATGCCTACCGCAGGGCTTTCGCGCAAGTCGTCGATATCGGGCTTAAAAGCCAGACCGAAACAGGCGATCGAAACCTCGGCAGCGGTCTTGGTCGGATTCGCCTGCAAATACTCGGCGACGGCCAGTTTGATTTTTTCGATGACCCATTGCGGCTTGCTGTCGTTAACCTCGCGAGCGGTACGAATCAAGCGCGCCTGCTCCGGTGCCTGGCTGACAATGAACCAGGGATCGACTGCAATACAGTGGCCGCCCACGCCCGGACCAGGTTGCAGAATATTGACTCGCGGATGGCGATTGGCCAGGCGCACTAGCTCCCAGACATTAATATCCAGCTTGTCACATATGATCGAGAGCTCGTTGGCGAAAGCGATGTTCACGTCGCGGAAGCTGTTTTCAGTCAGCTTGCACATCTCGGCAGTACGCGCATCAGTGATGATGCACTCGCCTTCGACGAAGGTCTTGTAGAGTACCGCTGCGGCTTCGGAGCAGTCACGGGTCATGCCTCCGATGATGCGGTCGTTCTCCACCAGCTCGCGCAGGACATGCCCAGGCAGAACGCGCTCGGGGCAGTGAGCAATGCGAATATCGGAGCTTTCGCCATGCGACTGAGGAAAGCTCAGATCCGGGCGCACCTCTGCCAACCAGGCAGCCATCGCTTCGGTGGCCCCCACGGGCGATGTGGATTCGAGAATCACCAAATTGCCCTTCGCAAGCACCGGAGCGATAGCCCTGCTGGCGGCCTCAATGTACGAAAGATCCGGTTCGTGATTGCCCTTGAAGGGTGTCGGCACTGCAATCAGAAAAGCATCGGCCGGCTCGGGCGAGGTGGTGGCCCGCAGGTAACCTTCCGTCACCGCAGCATGCACCAGCATGTCCAGATCAGGCTCCACGATATGGATCTCACCGCGGTTAATGGTCGACACCGCGTGCTGACTGATGTCCACGCCGATCACTTTTTTCTTGCGAGAGGCGAACACAGCCGCAGTTGGCAGGCCAATGTAGCCAAGGCCCACAACCGATACAGTATTGAATTGCATGATCATGACTTCTTAAGTTGAGAAAGACTTTCTAGGATGCGCAGGCAGGCTTTACCGTCACCGTATGGATTATGAGCAAAGCTCATCTGACGGTATGCCGCTTCATCGGTAATCAGGGTGGCTATGGCTGTGGTGATGGCAGCCACATCGGTACCGACCAGCTTGACCGTACCGGCCTCGACGGCTTCCGGGCGCTCCGTAGTGTCACGCATGACCAGTACGGGCTTGCCGAGCGAAGGCGCCTCCTCCTGAATACCACCAGAATCGGTAAGAATCAGATAAGACTGGTTCATCAGGTAGACAAATGGCAGGTAGTCGAGCGGCTCAATCAAATGCACATTTTCGATGCCGACCAGCAGACGGTTTACCGGCTCACGCACGTTAGGATTCAAATGCACGGGATAGACAATTTCGACTTCCGGGAAACGTCTGGCAGTCTCCGCCAGCGCCTGACAAATACGCTCAAAACCACTGCCAAAGCTTTCCCGGCGATGCCCGGTCACCAGCACGAGCTTACGATCTGGGCGCAGGAAAGGAAAACTCGAAGCGAGCTTCGCTTGCAACTCGGCATCACCATCCAACTTGGCTACCACCCGAAGCAGGGCATCGATAACCGTATTGCCTGTCACAACGATGCTTTCCGACTGAATACCCTCACGCAGCAAATTGCCGCGTGAAGTTTCGGTCGGTGCAAAGTGCAGCTGGGCCAGGGCACCAGTGAGCTTTCGGTTACCCTCCTCCGGCCAGGGAGAGTAAATATCGCCGGTGCGCAACCCAGCCTCGACATGCGCTACGGGGATCTGTTGATAGTACGCCGCAACGCTGGCTGCAAAAGTAGTGGCCGTATCGCCATGCACCAGCACCACATCAGGCTTGAACTCTCTCAGCACCTCACGCATGCCAAGCAGAATCGCACTGGCAACATCAGTCAGATCCTGCCCGTGTTTCATGATATTTAGATCGAAGTCTGGCACCAACCCGAACAGATCCAGCACTTGATCTAGCATCTGTCGATGCTGACCGGTGACACAAACCTTGGCATCGAACCGCTCATCACGCTGCAGAGCCAAAACCAGCGGAGCCATCTTGATGGCCTCGGGGCGGGTACCGAAAACACACAAAGCTTTAAGAGACATCAAAAATCCTTTTTGCCGTGACGCCGAACCGAGGCGGAGGCCACACGGACACCCTTGTTCAACCACAGCATAATAGAATGGCGAGTGAGAAGAGCCCACTCGGACGTGAGTCACCCAGCAGCGGATCTAGCCGCTGCAGAGGAAATCGGGACTCGCCACTGAAATGGATGGCAAAAAGCCATTATATACCCGCAGATTGACGCCAATAAACCACCGACGGTCGCGGAAAACGATAGAGCTTATGTTCGCTAAAGGCCACGCATTGTACAAAATTTGAGGCAAAAGCCATACTTACCCCAAGGGAAAGTGCGGAGTCAGCTCCCCCTCCCATATCCCATTGCCATCAATCGTGTATACAGCCAATCTAGCGGGCCTTTTTCCCGCCGGAGCTGTGACTTCTTCTATGCGAATTCTGATCACTGGCGGTGCCGGCTTTATCGGCTCCGCATTGGTTCGTCACCTACTGGTCGGCACGGATCACGAAGTACTCAACCTCGACAAACTCACCTATGCCGGCAACCTTGAGTCACTCGCCTCCGTCGAGAGCTACCCGCGCTACCAGTTCGTCCAGGCCGATATCGGCGACCGCGAGACCGTTAGTCGGGTACTGCGCGAGTTCCAGCCAGACGCCATCATGCACCTGGCTGCCGAATCCCACGTCGACCGCTCCATCGACGGCCCCGGTGAGTTCATCCAGACCAACATCGTCGGCACCTATCAGTTGCTGGAAGCCACCCGCGCTTATTGCTCGGGCCTGCCGGAAGAGCGCAAACAGGCGTTCCGCTTCCACCATATTTCCACCGACGAGGTTTACGGCGATCTACATGGCGTGGACGACCTGTTCACTGAAACCACACCCTATGCTCCCAGCTCGCCCTACTCGGCTAGCAAGGCTGCTTCCGACCACCTGGTGCGTGCCTGGCAGCGCACCTACGGCCTGCCGGTATTGCTGACCAACTGCTCGAACAACTACGGGCCCTTCCACTTTCCGGAAAAGCTGATCCCACTGGTGATTCTCAACGCCCTGGATGGCAAGCCCCTGCCCGTCTATGGCGACGGCTTGCAGGTTCGCGATTGGCTGTTCGTCGAAGACCATGCACGCGCCCTGCTCAAGGTGGTGAGCGAAGGCCAGGTCGGCGAGACCTATAACATCGGCGGGCATAATGAGCAGAAGAATATCGATGTGGTGCGCGCTATCTGCGCCCTGCTCGAAGAACTTGCGCCGAGCAAGCCGGCCGGCCTGGGCCGTTACGAAGAGCTGATCACCTTCGTCAAGGATCGTCCCGGCCACGACCAGCGCTATGCCATCGACGCCGGCAAGATCGAGCGCGAACTCGGCTGGGTGCCACAGGAAACCTTCGCCAGCGGCCTGCGCAAGACCGTGCAGTGGTATTTGGACAACCTCGAATGGTGCCGCCATGTACAGGACGGCAGCTATCAACGTGAACGCCTCGGAGCCTCAGCATGAAAGGCATCATTCTCGCCGGCGGATCTGGCACTCGCCTGCACCCCATCACCCTGGGCGTGTCCAAGCAACTGTTGCCGATCTACGACAAGCCGATGATCTATTACCCGATCTCGGTGCTGATGCTGGCCGGCATCCGCGACATCCTGATCATCTCCACCCCGCATGACCTGCCGCAGTTCGAGAAGATGCTCGGCGACGGCAGCCAGTTCGGCGTGCGTTTCAGCTATGCCGCGCAGCCCACGCCGGACGGCCTGGCCCAGGCCTTCCTGATCGGTGAAGAATTCATTGGCAAGGATCCGGTGTGCCTGATCCTGGGTGACAACATCTTCCACGGCCAGCACTTCAGCGAGATGCTGCTGCGCGCGGCAGCCGAGCCCAGTGGGGCTTCCGTGTTCGGCTACTGGGTCAGCGACCCGGAGCGCTTCGGCGTGGTCGAGTTCGACGCCCAGGGCAAAGCCATCTCCATCGAGGAGAAGCCCAAGCAGCCCAAGTCCAGCTACGCGGTGACCGGCCTGTATTTCTACGACAACGACGTCATCGAGATCGCCAAGGCGGTCAAGCCGTCGCCACGCGGCGAGCTGGAGATCACCGACGTCAACAACGCCTACCTGCAGCGCGGCGACTTACGCGTGGAGCGCTTCGGTCGCGGCTTCGCCTGGCTCGACACCGGTACCCATGACAGCCTGCTGGAAGCCTCGCAATACGTGCAGACCATCGAGCACCGCCAGGGCCTGAAAGTCGCCTGCCTGGAAGAGATCGCCTTCCAGCATGGCTGGATCGATCGTGAGCAGTTGCTCAGCCAGGCCAAGGCCTTCGGCAAAACCGGCTATGGCCAGTACCTCTACCAGCTGGCTGGAGAGCATGCATGAATGTAATCCCGACCGACCTGCCGGAAGTACTGATCCTCGAACCCAAGGTGTTCGGCGACGAGCGCGGCTTTTTTTACGAAAGCTTCAATGCCAAGGCCTTTACCGAGGCCACCGGCCTGCAGCGCGAGTTCGTCCAGGACAACCACTCGCGCTCGCAGCGCGGTGTATTGCGCGGCCTGCACTATCAGATCGAACAGGCCCAAGGGAAGCTGGTGCGCGTCACTGTCGGTGAAGTGCTGGATGTGGCGGTGGATATCCGCCGCAGCTCGGCCAACTTCGGCAAGTGGGTCGGCGTGCGCTTGTCGGCAGAGAACAAGCGCCAGCTCTGGGTCCCGGAAGGCTTTGCCCACGGCTTCGTGGTGCTCAGCGACTATGCCGAGTTCCTCTACAAGACCACCGATTACTACGCCCCGGCCCACGAACGCTCGATTCGCTGGGACGATCCGACCCTGGCCATCGACTGGCAGTTCGACGGCACGCCGCAACTGTCGGCCAAGGACCTGGCCGGCAAGAGCCTGCAAGACGCCGAGCTGTTTCCATGAGAGTGCTGATCACCGGCCGCCACGGCCAGGTTTCCCGCGAGCTGCAACTGGGCCTGGCCGATAAAGCCGAGCTGCTGGTACTCGGCCAGGAACAGCTGAACCTGGCCGACAGTGAGGCGATCCGGCACCAGGTGCGCGCGCTGCGCCCGGACCTGATCATCAACGCCGCGGCGCACACCGCAGTGGATCAGGCCGAGAGCGAGCCGGAGCTGGCCTTCGCCATAAACGCCCAAGCGCCCGGCGTGCTGGCCGAGGAAGCAGCAGCGCTGGATGTGCCACTGATTCACTACTCCACCGACTATGTGTTCGATGGCAGCAAGCATGGCCCCTACCGCGAAGACGATGCCACCGGCCCACTGGGCGTGTATGGATGCAGCAAGCTGGCGGGCGAGGAGGCTATCCGCCAGGTCGGCGGCCAGCACCTGATCCTGCGCACCAGCTGGGTCTACTCGCTGCATGGCAAGAACTTCCTGCTGACCATGCAGCGCCTGCTGCAGGAGCGCGAGGAGATGCGCGTGGTGGCCGACCAGATCGGCGCACCAACCTGGGCCGGCAGCATTGCCCGCGCCACTGGCGAGCTGATCCAGCACTGGCAGAACGGCCAGGCCGGCCCCTGGGGCACCTATCACCTCAGCGGTCTAGGGGAAACTTCCTGGTTCGGTTTTGCCAGCGCCATCGGCGAACAGCTACGCCTGCAGGGCAAACCTTGCGCACGCCTGCAGCCGATCCCGTCGAGCGCCTACCCGACACCGGCGCAGCGCCCGCTCAACTCGCGCCTGGACTGTTCGCGCCTGCAGCAGGAATGGCGTATCCGCCTGCCGGACTGGCACGACGCCCTGCTGGAGTGCCTGGCCAGTCCACGCTGATACGCTGCAGTGCATAATGCGCCTGTCTCTCAGGCGCAGCGCAACATGACTCCAACCCTGACACCCCGCCGCCCCCGTTGGCGCAGCCTGGCGCTGCTGGCCCTGCTGCTCGCGCCCTTGCTGTGGCCGCTGCAGCAACTGGCCGAGCGTTATTACCGCGACGAGCTGATCGAGCAGAACCGCCAGACCCTCGACCTGTACGTGGCCAACCTGCTCGGCACGCTGCGCCGCTTCGAGGTGCTGCCGCCGATCCTCGGTAACCTGCCGGACTTGCGCGGCGCGCTGCTCCAGCCAGGCGATGCGGCTGCACTGGACAAGGCCAACCTGCTGCTCAAGCGCGTCCGTGAACAGACCGGCGCCGACGTGATCTATCTGCTGGACGCCGCCGGCGATACCCGCGCCGCCTCCAACCACGATCAGCCAGACAGCTTCATCGGGCGCAACTTCACCTTCCGCCCCTATTACCAGGCCGCCAGCGAAGGTCGCCTGGGGCGTTTCTTCGGCCTCGGCACCACCTCCGGCAAGCGCGGCTATTACTTCGCCGCCGGGGTGCGCGAGGGCGACACGCGCCTCGGCGTGCTGGTGGTCAAGGTCGACCTCGACTTCACCGAGCGCCTGTGGGGCCAGACCCCCGAGCAACTGCTGGTAACTGACAGCAACGGTGTGGTGATCCTCACCTCCAACCCGGACTGGCGTTATCGCGCCAGCCGGCCACTGAGCGCGCCGGAGCTGACGCGCATCGCCGCCGACCAGCCCTACCCGACCCAGCAGCCGCAGCCCTTGCAACTCGACACCCATGCCTGGCTGATGCAGAGCCGCGAGCTGGCGGAAACTGGCTGGACGGTGAGCATCCTCGCTCCGCGCAGCCAGGTCGAACGCCCGGTGCAGAACGTGCTGGCCATCGGCGCGGCCAGCCTGCTGGCGCTGCTCGCCCTGCTCGGCCTGCTGCTGCAACGCCGCCGCCACTATATCGAGCGCATCGCCTTGGATGCGCGGGCCAAGCGCGAGCTGGAGATCCGCGTACTGGAGCGCACCCGCGATCTGGAAGCCCTGAACGACCGCCTCAAGGATGAAGTGCTGGAGCGCGAGCAGGCCCAGCAGGAGCTGCTGCGCACCCAGGACGAGCTGGTCCAGGCCGGCAAGCTGAGCGCGCTGGGCACCATGAGCGCGAGCATCAGCCACGAGCTCAACCAGCCGCTGGCGGCGATCCGCAGCTATGCCGACAACGCCGGCGTGCTGCTCGACCACCAGCGCACGGATGACGCCCGCGACAACCTCAAGCAGATCAGCGAGCTGACCGGGCGCATGGCCTCGATCATCGCGCATCTGCGCGCTTTCGCCCGGCGCGACCGCCATGCCCCGGAAAGCGTGGCCCTGCAACCGGCGCTGGATGATGCCCTGGCCCTGCTGGCCAAGCGCCGCCGGGCGCTGGACGTGGAGCTGATCCGCGACCTGCCGGAGGCCACACTGTGGGTGCAGGCCGGTGAAACGCGGCTGCGCCAGGTACTCGGCAATCTGCTGGCCAATGCCTGCGATGCGCTCAGCGAGAAGGCGCCACCAAGGCGCCTGTGGCTGAGTGCCGAAAGTACGCCGACCGGCGTCAACCTGATCCTGCGCGACAATGGCCCGGGGTTCTCCGCCCAGGCCCTGGAGCATGCGCGCGAGCCGTTCTTCACCACCAAGACCAGCACCCAGGGCCTCGGCCTCGGCCTGGCCATCTGCGAGACGCTGATGCGTGCCCTGGGCGGCGAGTTGCTGCTGGCCAACCACCCCGACGGCGGCGCGCAGATCACCCTGCAACTGCGCCACGCCACGCCCGGCGCCAACCTGGCGGCAACCGAGGAGTTTTCATGAGCAGTGCCATCGACAGCCGCATCCAGATCCTGCTGATCGACGACGATGCCCACCTGCGTCAGGCGCTGGCGCAGACCCTCGACCTCGCCGGTTTCCGCGTCGAAGCCCTGGCTGACGCCCAGGGCGTGGCCCAGCGCATCCCGGCCGACTGGCCGGGCGTGGTGGTCAGCGATATCCGCATGCCCGGCATCGACGGCCTGCAATTGCTGCAGCAGCTGCATGAACAGGACGGCGAGCTGCCAGTGCTGCTGATCACCGGCCACGGCGATGTGCCGCTGGCGGTGCAGGCCATGCGCGCCGGCGCCTACGACTTCCTGGAGAAGCCCTTCGCCAGCGAAGCGCTGCTCGACAGCGTGCGCCGCGCCCTGGAACTGCGCCGCCTGGTGCTGGACAACCGCAGCCTGCGCTTGGCCCTGGCCGACCGTAACCAGCTCGCTGCGCGCCTGCTCGGCCAGTCGCCGGCCATGCAGCGCCTGCGCGAACAGGTCGGTGCCCTGGCGGCGATCAACAGCGATGTGCTGATCCTCGGTGAAACCGGCGCCGGCAAGGAAGTGGTGGCGCGCGCCCTGCACGACCTCTCCGCACGCAAGAAGGGGCCATTCGTCGCCATCAACGCCGGCGCCCTGGCCGAGTCGGTGGTCGAGAGCGAACTGTTCGGTCATGAGCCCGGCGCCTTCACCGGCGCACAAAAACGGCGCATCGGTAAATTCGAGTTCGCCACTGGCGGCACTCTGTTCCTCGACGAGATCGAGAGCATGAGCACCGATGTGCAGGTCAAACTACTGCGCCTGCTGCAGGAGCGGGTGGTCGAACGCCTCGGTGGCAACCAGCTGATCCCCCTGGATATCCGCGTGATTGCCGCAACCAAGGAAGACCTGCGCCAGGCGGCCGACCAGGGCCGCTTCCGCGCCGACCTGTATTACCGCCTGAACGTCGCGCCGCTGCGCATCCCGCCGCTGCGCGAGCGCGGCGAGGACATCCTGCAGCTGTTCCAGCACTACGCCGACAGCGCCAGCAGCCGCCACGGCCTGCCCAGCCGCAGCCTGCCGGTCGCCCAGCGCGCCCAGTTGCTGGGCCATGCCTGGCCGGGCAACGTGCGTGAGCTGCAGAACGCCGCCGAACGCTTCGCCATTGGCCTGGAGCTGGGCCTCGACTGTCCGTCGGGCATGCCGGCCAGTGTGGCCAGCGGACAGAACCTCGGCGACCAGGTGGAAGCCTACGAACGCGCGCTGATCAGTGCGGAAATGGCCAATGCGCACAATTCCCTGCGCAGCCTGGCCGAAGCCCTGGGCATCGCGCGCAAGACCCTGCACGACAAGCTGCGCAAGCATGGCCTGGATTTCGCAAGTAATATCCCTAACGACGGGGACTGAATACCTGCAAGACCGCGAGTGACTCATCAGTCATGAGTCTCGTCACCCTGGTATCCCGATTCATTTGAGTCGCCACCCGGCATTGCCGTATGGCGGTGGAGCCTGTTGCTGTCGGATATCTCCCGGCACCCCCTGCGCTCACCTGCCCTGCGTGCTACAGGTCGCTTGCAGGAGTTCCATGTAATGTCCCGACTACCCGTCATCGTCGGTTTCGGCGGTTATAACGCCGCCGGCCGCAGCTCCTTCCACCACGGTTTCCGCCGCACCGTTGTGGAAACCCTAGATAGCGCCGCGCGCCAGCAGACCCTGGCCGGTCTGGCGGTGATGATGCAGTTGGTGCAGGTCATCGATGGCCGCTACCACAGCCTGGCGGGTGCCCCCATCAGCCTGGCCGAGATCGAAACGCAGCATGCCGAGGCCATCCTCGCCGGCACCCTGGTACGGCGCATCGAGAAACGCTACCTGGATGTGGATGCCAGCCACTGGCAGAAAAGCCTGACGATCAGCGCGACGCAGTTCACCACCGCGCGCAAACAACTGCCCGAACCGCTACCGGCCAATTGGAGCGTCGAGTCCATCGACGAGCAGATGGTGCGGGTTACCCTGCATGACAGCTGTGAATTCAAGGTCGACAGCTATCGCCCCCTGCCGGTCAAGTCGGCCGGCCAGCTGCCCAGTGGCTTCGATCCCGGCGCGCTGTACCACTCGCACTTCCACCCGCGCGGCCTGCAGATGGCCGTGGTCGGCGCCACCGACGCCCTGCGCTCCATCGGCCTGCCCTGGAGCGATATCCTCGCCCAGGTGCAGCCGGACGAGGTGGCGGTGTTTGCCGGCAGTGGCATGAGCCAGATGGACGACAACGGCTTCGGCGGCATGCTGCAGGCGCGCCTCAAGGGCGGCCGGGTTACCGCCAAGCAATGCCCGCTGGGCCTCAACAGCATGCCGGCCGACTTCATCAACGCCTATGTGCTGGGCAGTGTCGGCACCACCGGCAGCGTCACCGGCGCCTGCGCGACCTTCCTCTACAACCTGCAGAAAGGCATCGAGCAGATCGCCAACGGCCAGGCACGTGTGGTGCTGGTAGGCAACAGCGAGGCACCGATCACCGCGGAATTCATCGACGGCTACGGCGCCATGGGCGCGCTGGCCACCGAGGAAGGTCTGCGCAAGATCGAGGGCCGCGATGACGTCGACTACCGCCGCGCCAGCCGCCCGTTCGGCGATAACTGCGGGTTCACCCTGTCCGAGTCGGCGCAGTTCATCGTGCTGATGGACGACGAACTGGCCCTGCAACTGGGTGCCGATATCCACGGCGCGGTGACGGACGTATTCATCAACGCCGATGGCTTCAAGAAATCGATTTCCGCCCCCGGCCCCGGCAACTACCTGACCCTGGCCAAAGCCGTGGCCAGCGCTACCCAGCTGCTGGGCAGCGAGGCCGTGCGCCAGCGCAGCTTCGTCCACGCCCACGGCTCCAGCACCCCGGCCAACCGGGTCAGCGAATCGGAGCTGCTCGACCGCGTGGCCGCCGCCTTCGGCATCGAGGCCTGGCCGGTGACCGCGGTGAAGGCCTTCGTCGGCCACTCCCTGGCACCGGCCAGCGGCGACCAGCTGATATCGGCTCTCGGCACCTTCCACCACGGCCTACTGCCGGGTCTGAAGACCATCGACAAGGTCGCCGACGACGTGCACCGCCAGCGCATCAGCCTGGACGTGCGTGATCGCCGCATGGAAGGCATGGAAGTGTGCTTCCTCAATTCCAAGGGCTTCGGCGGCAACAACGCCACCGGCGTCCTGCTGGCACCGCAGGTGGCCGAGCGCATGCTGCGCAAACGGCATGGCGAAGCGGCCTTCGCCGCCTGGCAGATCAAGCGCGAACACACCCGCGCCGCCGCCAGCCAGTATGACCAGCAGGCCCTGCTCGGCCAGTTAGACATCCTCTACAACTTCGGCCATGACCTGATCGATGACCAGGAGCTGCAGTTCAGCGCCGAGGGCATCCAGGTGCCGGGCTTTGCCCAGCCGCTGCTTTACAAGAAGGATGAGCGCTACAGCGACATGCTGTAGCAAAGTCATGCTTCAGCGGTGCAGCACGTACTGCCCGCTGAAACGCACCGCCTCGACCGTGCCGGTGAGGATGCGACTGTGCAGCCTGATCCGTGCCAAGCCGCGACGCCGGTACAGGGCGAGGAACTTGTCCCACTCGGCCGCCGCTGGTGCCGTGCATACCGCCAGCGCATCGCCGAGCACCGGCTGCACATAGTCGATCTGCCCCTGCTGGATGACGATGTGGCCGTCGACCACCCCGGCCTCGCGCAAGCGCAGGTGTAACCAGCCCCAGCCTGCCAGCACGGCACCGCAATACAGGCTGCCGCCGAACATGCTGCTCTTGTGGTTGAGGTTGGCCGCCAGCGGCAGACTCAGGCGCAGCTCACTGCCATCCCAGCTGGACACACCCAGGCCGAGGGCCTGGGTCAGCGGAATGTCCTGATGCAGTAACTGCTCCAGGTAGCCGCAAGTGCCGTCCATCTCAGTCCAGCGCGCGCGCCAGCTGGATTAGCTCGGCGCGCCAGGCGGCGGCCTGCGGCAGACCGAGGAAGGACGGGTTGAGGTAGGACTCGCGCGCCTCGTAGGTCAGCGCCTCGCCCTTGAGGTCGAGCACTTCGCCACCGGCGCCTTCCAGCACGCCTTGCGCCGCGGCGGTGTCCCACTGCGAGGTCGGCGCCAGGCGCGGATAGCAGTCGGCATTGCCTTCGGCGAGCAGGCAGAACTTCAGCGAGCTGCCGACACTGGCCAATTCCAGATCGCCGAAACGCTCGGACAGGCCTTCGAGCAGACGCTCCTGGGCCGGGCTGGAGTGGCGCTTGCTGGCCACCAGGGTGAAGGCCTCGGCCGGTGCCAGGCGCACGCTGATCGCCTGCGGCTCGCCGCCGGCTTCCATGCGCCAGGCACCCAGGCCGGCACCACCGTAGTAGCAGCGGCCATTGGCAGGGATGCCGACCACGCCGAATACCACCTGGCCACGTTCGATCAGCGCCACGTTGACGGTGAATTCCTCGCTGCCGGAAATGAACTCCTTGGTGCCATCCAGCGGATCGACCAGCCACCAGCGCTGCCAGGCGGCACGCTCGCCGAACGGAATCTCGCTGTCTTCTTCGGAGAGCACCGGCACATCCGGCGCCAGCGCCAGCAAACCGGCTTCGAGGATGTGGTGGGCGGCCAGGTCGGCGGCCGTCACCGGCGAGGCATCGGCCTTCTCGTTGACCACTACATCGTTACGCCAATGCGGCAGGGTGGCCTGGCCGGCACGTTGCACCAAGGCGATGACCGCCGGCAGATAGGGATGACTCACAGGCGAAATTCTCCGCGTTGGCTTAACAGGTCTCGGACCAGATAGAGGGCCGCCAAAGCGCGCCCCTCGGTGAATTGGGGGTGCTGCACCAGGCTGCTCAGCTCGCGCAGGCTGACCTGATCAACGCGCAGCGGCTCAGGCTCGTCACCCGGCAGGCTTTCTTCATAGAGTTCACGGGCCAGTACCACCTGGATTTTCTGGCTCATGTAGCCGGGCGACAGGCTCAGCTCGGCGATCCACTCCAGCTGACGGGCACCGAAACCAGCCTCTTCCTTGAGTTCGCGATTGGCCGCGTCGAGCACATCCTCGCCGGGCTCGACCAGGCCCTTGGGCAGGGACAGCTGGTAATCGTCGGTACCGCCGCAATACTCCTCGACCAGTACCGCATGCTCGGCATCGAGCATCGCCACCACCATCACCGCGCCATAGCCGGAGCCCTTGCTAACCAGGCGCTCATAGGTACGTTCGACGCCGTTGGCGAAGCGCAGCTGCAGCTCCTCGACGCGGAACAGGCGGCTACTCGCAACAATCTCGCGGGCCAGCACGACAGGTTTCTCACGCATGGGATCACTCCTTGAAACGAACGAGTATCATACCCTGCTGATTCAGATTGTCCGTGGCGGATATTGCATCCGCACACCTCTGTTAACCATTTCACGCAAGAATTCATCATGCCACTGCTGCCCTGGGCCGACATCGATACCGTCCTGCTGGATATGGACGGCACCCTGCTCGACCTGCACTTCGACAACCACTTCTGGCTGGAATATCTGCCGCAGCGCTATGCCGAACTGCATGGCACCAGCCGCGAGGCTGCCGAGGCCGAACTGCTGCCATTGTTTCGCGAGCACGCCGGCCAGCTGTCCTGGTACTGCACCGACTTCTGGAGCCGCGAACTGAACCTCTCGGTACGCGAGCTGAAGCGCGAAGTGGCCCATCTGATCGCCCTGCGCCCGGATGCCGACACCTTTCTCCAGGCTCTGCGCAGCGCCGGCAAGCGCGTGGCGCTGATCACCAACGCGCACCGCGATTCGCTATCGCTAAAGCTGGAACGGGTCGAGCTGGCGCCCTATTTCGACCGCCTGATCAGCTCCCACGACTATGGCTTCCCCAAGGAAGATCAGCAGTTCTGGTTCGCCCTGCAACAGGACTTCCCCTTCGATCCGGCGCGCAGCCTGTTTATCGACGACAGCCTGCCGATCCTGCGCAGCGCCAGGCGCTTCGGCGTGGCCCAGCTGCTGGCAGTGCGGCAGCCGGACAGCCGCAAGGACGCCAAGGACACCGAGGAATTCGCCGCAGTGGAGGACTACCGGTTGCTCTGCGCAGACCTGCAGTCGTCCGGCTAACTTGGCCTGACTCACGGGCGAGGCGCGAGTTCGCCCAGCCGCAGCAATTTTTGCGAGGCCGTGAAGTGCCTCGCAAGCCCCGCACTTAGCACTTGTCTGCCCGCAGCGCGCTGGCAGGATGCGCGCGTTACCCACCCAGAGGTTTTGTATCCATGAAGTATTCCTCTCTGCTCCTGCTTTCCCTGAGCCTGGCCAGCGCCGGGGCATTCGCCGGCAACACCGAAGCCGGCGTCGGTGGCGCCCTCGGTGGCGCGCTGGGCTCGGTGGTCGGCCAACAGGTCGGCGGTGATACCGGCGCCGCGATTGGTGCCGGGCTCGGCGGCGCAGCCGGCAGCGCGGTCGGCGCAGACAAGCGCAACCGCACCGAAGCAGCCATCGGCGGCGGCCTGGGGGCGGCGGGCGGCAATGTGCTCGGGCAGAAGGTTGGCGGTGATACCGGCGGGGTGATCGGCGCCGCCGTCGGCGGCGGTGCCGGCGGTGCGCTGGGCAATGCCTATGGCGACAGCGACGATGGGCACGACAGCGATCGCCACCGCCATGACAGCGACGACCACCACCACGGCAAGAAGCACAAGAAACACAAGAAACATCGCCATCACGATCACGACGACTGATCGGCAGACACAAAAAAGCCCGCGATTGCGGGCTTTTTCTTGGGCTGCGAAATCAGATCCCTTCGCGGCGCAGGGCCGACGCGGTGAAATCGCTCTTGTTCAGCTTGACGTTGAAGTCGTACATCGGCTCGTTGTTGTCGAGGCCGTCGACGAAATAACGGTCACCCTTGAAGTCATAGATAGTTTCCAGGGTGCTGCCAAACATCGGTACGTCGTAGTAGCTGATCGGATGGGCTTCCTGCAGACCAACCAGGGCACCCGTCTTGTCGTACAGGTCGACGGCGAGGATCTGCCAGCTGTCTTCATCCAGGTAGAAGCGACGCTTGGCATAGGGGTGGCTGTGGCCCTTGCGCAGATCGGCCTCGACAACCCAGACGCGGTGCAGCTCGTAGCGCAGCAGCTCGGGGTTGACGCTCTTGGCCTGGAGAATCTTCTCGTAGGGGATGCCTTTCTGGTGCACGGCATAGCTGTTGTACGGCATCAGCATTTCCTGCTTGCCGACCAGCTTCCACTCGTAGCGATCCGGGGCGCCGTTGTAGGCGTCGACCACGTCGGCGGTGGCCATGCCGTTGGTGTCCGGCTGCATGGCCTCATAGGCCAGCATCGGCAGGCGACGTACGCGCCGCTCGCCACGGCTGAAACGCCAGGCCTTGCGGATCGCCAACACCTGGTCGAGGGTTTCCTGGACCACCAGCGAAGAGCCGGACAGCTTGCTCGGTGCGGTCACCACGTACTTGTAGAAGAACAGGGTGTTATCCAGATCGGCCGGGGTGACCCCTTCACGGCCATAGATAAACAGAACGTCGCGGTCGCGCTTGAGCAGGGTGTAGTCACCGTTGGCCAGCACCGCCGCCTGATTGGTGATCATGCGGATCTGGTCACCGCGGTAACGCATGATGTGGTTCCAGATGGCCTCGGTGCCATTCTGCGGGAACGGGAACGGGATGCCGGCAGCGGTACCTTCAACCCCATTGCCACCGGAAATCATGCTGGCATTGCTGGCGTTGTAGCGCGTGGCGTCATAGATGCGCTGGGGCGCGGCGGCGCTGCGATGTGTCGGGTAGATGCTCAGAAAGTAGCCCGGATGCTCTTCCAGCAGCTTTTGGAAACCCGGAGCTAGCTGGGCCTTGTACTGCGCCTGGTTGCTGGCGTCGACACGATAGACTGGCTTATCGGCCGCATAAGGATCGGGGTGGTGCATGCCCGGCTGAAAACTGGCCGGCGGCGTACTCAGGCCACCATCCCAGGGCGGAATGGTGCCGGCAGCGTTACCGGCACGCTCACCACCCAACGGCATCAGGTCTTGCCCCAGACGGGCAGCCTGGGCGGCATCAACGCGCGCCTGGGCAGGCAGCGCGGCGGCTGCCAACAGCAAAATTGCAATGGTTCTCAACACAGCGATCTCCTCGCAGCACGTCGTACGCGCCGCTGTTCTTTTTCTAAAGCCAGTGTAGGCCGCACTTGCAGATAGCTATCGGGGTGAGGTCAACGCCATCCTGGCGCCGGGTGGACCCGGTCGGTTTTACCCTGCTCCGCAGGGGCTGTTGATTCAGTCTATACGCTGGAACTTGAGATCCCAGACGCCGTGACCGAGGCGTTCGCCACGGCGCTCGAACTTGGTCACCGGGCGTTCGCTCGGCCGCTCCACGCAACGCCCATCGGCCGCCAGGTTGCGGTAGCCAGGCGCCACGTTCATCACTTCGAGCATGTGCTCGGCATACTGCTCCCAATCAGTCGCCATGTGCAGCACGCCACCGATCTTCAGTTTCTGCCGCACCAGTTCGGCGAAGGCCGGTTGGACGATGCGACGCTTGTGATGACGCGATTTGTGCCAGGGGTCTGGAAAGAACAGTAGCAGGCGATCGAGACTGGCATCGGCCACGCAATCGCGCAGCACTTCCAAAGCATCGCAGCTGTACACGCGAATGTTGCTCAAATTCTGCGTGAGCATGCCGTTGAGCAACGCGCCAACGCCCGGCTTGTGCACTTCCACGCCGATGAAGTCCTGCTCCGGCGCGGCAGCGGCCATCTCCAGGGTGGCATGGCCCATGCCGAAACCAATCTCGAAGGTGCGTGGCGCGCTGCGGCCGAATACCTGGTCGAAATCGCGCAGGCCATCTTCCAGCTGCAGGCCGAATTTCGGCCAGCCCAGATCGAGGCCACGTTGCTGGCCTTCGGTCATGCGCCCGGAGCGCATGACGAAACTCTTGATCGCGCGGTGCGGGCGCTCGGCAGCGCCGTCTTCGACCGGCTCGACTACTTCACTCATCGGATTCTCTTACTTGATCAAACCATCCAGCGGCGACGATGCGCTGGCATAGAGTTTCTTCGGCATACGCCCGGCCAGATAGGCCATGCGCCCGGCGATGATCGCGTGCTTCATTGCCGCGCCCATCAGGATCGGGTTCTGCGCATGGGCGATGGCGCTGTTCATCAGCACCGCCTCGCAGCCCAGTTCCATGGCGATGGTGGCGTCGGAAGCCGTGCCCACACCGGCATCCACCAGCACCGGCACCTTGGCCTCTTCGAGGATGATGCGCAGGTTGTAGGGGTTGCAGATGCCCAGACCGGTACCGATCAGGCCAGCCAGCGGCATCACCGCAATGCAGCCCATATCGGCCAGCTGACGGGCAATGATCGGGTCGTCGCTGGTGTACACCATCACGTCGAAGCCTTCCTTGACCAGCACTTCGGCGGCCTTGAGAGTTTCGATCACGTTGGGGAACAGGGTCTTCTGATCGGCCAGCACTTCCAGCTTGACCAGCTTGTGGCCGTCGAGCAGCTCGCGGGCCAGGCGGCAGGTGCGCACTGCTTCGCTGGCGTCATAGCAGCCGGCGGTGTTGGGCAGGATGGTGTAGCGCTCGGGGCTGATCACGTCGAGCAGGTTGGGCTCGCCGGGGTTCTGGCCGATATTGGTCCGGCGCACGGCCACGGTGACGATCTCGGCTCCCGAGGCCTCGATGGCCAGACGGGTTTCTTCGAGGTCCTTGTACTTGCCGGTGCCCACCAGCAGGCGCGACGTATAGGTGCGCCCGGCCAGAGTAAAGGGCTTGTCGATGATGGCGCTCATGGCAACTCCTCGCGGGCGGACTAGCCGCCGCCGATAGCGTGGACGACTTCCAGCTGGTCGCCGTCGCGCAGAACCGTGCTGGCGTGCTGGCTGCGCGGCACGATATCCAGATTGAGCTCGACCGCCACCCGCTTGCCGAGCGCATCCAGGCGTACGAGCAGGTCTGCGACGGTAACGCCGTCCGGCAGCTCGAAGGGTTCGCCGTTCAGTTGGATGTGCATGGCTGGGCAGTCAGAACATGAAAGGGTCGGCATTCTAGCCCGATCACGGGCAGCGACCAAGGTATATGGCCACCATTCATCTGCATGATAGTGGCCCTGAGCCTTGGCCGTTCAGTCGCGGTTCAGAACCTGTCTACGATCTCGCGAGCTAGAGTCAGGCAAGGCAAAAACAGGCGAGGAAGCGCAGTTTACGAGCTGTAAATGAGCATTCCGAGGCTGTTTTTAACGCAGCATGGCCGACGCGCAGCAGATC
Source organism: Pseudomonas campi (assembly GCF_013200955.2). Classification (NCBI taxonomy): domain Bacteria; kingdom Pseudomonadati; phylum Pseudomonadota; class Gammaproteobacteria; order Pseudomonadales; family Pseudomonadaceae; genus Aquipseudomonas; species Aquipseudomonas campi. The sequence continues at coordinate 292,031 of NZ_CP053697.2, read as the reverse complement.
GTAGGCAGGTTCTCAGGCCCCGCGCCAGGCCGCCAACCCCAGGCATAGCCAGCCGCCGAGAAAGGCCAACCCACCCAGCGGCGTGATCATGCCGAGCTTGCCGATGCCGCTGAGGGTCAAGGCATACAGACTGCCGGAAAACAGCAGAATGCCCAGGGCAAACAAGCTGCCTGCCGCCGCCAGCAGACGGCCCGGCAGATGCGCGGCCAGCAAGGCCACGCCGAACAGCGCCAGGGCATGCACCAGTTGGTAGTGCACGCCGGTCTGGAACACCGCCAGGTACTCGGCACTCAGGCGCGCCTTGAGTCCGTGGGCGGCAAAAGCGCCCAGGGCGACCCCGGTGAAACCGGCGAAGGCCGCCAGCAACAGAAAGATGCGAAGCATGAATCACTCCCGGACAGAGCCAATGTGGCCGCTATAATGGCCTGCCCCCAGCCTTCGGCCAAGCCAGCCCATGCTCCGTCGCCTATTTCGTCGCCTGTTCAAACTGCTGCTGTGGTTCGTCGTTGGCTCGGCGCTGCTGGTGCTCGCCCTGCGCTGGATCGACCCGCCGGGCACGGCATTGATGGTCGAGCGCAAGATCGAGTCCTGGCTGGATGGCAAACCCATCGATCTGCAACGCAGCTGGCGGCCCTGGCAGGAACTGCCAGACGATTTGAAAATTGCGGTGATCGCCGCCGAAGACCAGAAGTTCGCCGAGCACTGGGGCTTCGACCTCGCGGCCATCCAGAAGGCCATGGCGCACAACGGCAAAGGCGGCAACCTGCGCGGCGCCAGCACCATCAGCCAGCAGGTGGCGAAGAACCTGTTCCTCTGGTCCGGCCGCAGCTGGCCACGCAAGGCACTGGAAGCCTGGTTCACCGGCCTGATCGAGCTGTTCTGGCCGAAACAGCGAATTCTCGAGGTGTACCTCAATAGCGTCGAGTGGGGCGACGGCGTGTTCGGCGCGGAAGCTGCCGGGCGCCATCACTTTGGTGTCGGCGCGCCCTATCTGTCGCGCCAGCAGGCCAGCCTGCTGGCCGCCGTACTGCCCAACCCGCGTGCCTGGAACCCACGCCGACCGGGGCCGCACGTGAGCCGCCGGGCTAATTGGATCCGCAAGCAGAGCTATCAGCTGGGCGGCAGCCACTACCTCAAGCAGCTGGCCCGGCCGTTGCCGGACTGGTGGCCGCAGTGGCTGCCACGCCCCTGAGCTTTAACAGACCCCAGGCGATCAGCGCCTGGCCGGTGAAGTAACAGCTGACGATCACCAGTACCGCATGCGGAAACGCCTGGATGAACTTGTTCACCCCGATCAGCGAATCGGCGATGACGAACAACATGGCGCCCAGCCACAGCGGCCCCGGCCGTTCCTCGACCCGCGCCGCGCTCAGCGCCATGGCCAGAAGGCAGGCGAAGTAGAATGCCACCGGCACCTGCAGCGCGCCGGTGCCCGGCAGCATCCACAGGGTCATGCCGATGGCATAGGCGATCACCGGCAGGCTCCACAACCAGCGCCAGGAGCGCCCACGCCCCAGCAGCAAGAAGCCGCCGACGAAAGCCACTTGGTTGACCAGGAAGGCCAGCAGCGCCTGAATAAACAACCCGTCGCGGTTGCCATAGTCGAGGAAGAAATCACCCGCCGCAGCCGCCACGAAACCCAACCCCAGCCAGCGCCCGGCAGCACCCGGATGAGCCAGCCAGACCAGCCAGGCGAACAGCAGCATCGGCAGCGGCTTGAGCAGCCAGCTCAACGGGTAGGGTTGGAACGGAATCAAGGCGATGTACAGATAGCCGAGCAGCAGGGCGAGGAAATACGGCCAGCGAGAGGCGATGGGCATGTCAGGCTCCGGTTTTTGTTATCTGCCGCGATCCTGCACCGCCACGCCCACCACCTCCAGCCTCGGCACGCCATTCATGCCGGCCGCAGGCGTCAGAAAACCCAGGCAGAAAAAAGCCGCACCTGGGTGCGGCTTTGCGAGCGTTATTAGAACGTGCTCACGAGTTCGCGAGCTAGAGCCAGACAAGGCGCTACGCCAGTAACAGCCTCCGGCTGGTCAAAATGGCCGAGGGAGCGGAGTTTACGTGCAGTAAATGAGCATCCCGAGGCCGTTTTTAACGCCGGCTGGCCGACGCGCAGCAACTCGTGGGTACGTTCTACGCCTGAATCGAGCCTTTCAGCTTGTTCATGGCGTTCTTCTCCAACTGGCGAATACGTTCGGCGGAGACGTTGTACTTGGCTGCCAGGTCATGCAGCGTGGACTTCTCCTCGGCCAGCCAGCGCTGGTAGAGGATGTCGCGACTGCGCTCGTCCAGGCCTTCCAGGGCTTCGTGCAGGCCGGCGCTGGAACTGTCACTCCAATCGGCGTCTTCCAGCTGGCGGGCCGGGTCGTAGCGATGGTCTTCCAGGTAATGGGCTGGCGAGTGGAAGGCGCTGTCGTCATCGTCATCGGCGGCCGGGTCGAAAGCCATGTCATGGCCTGACAGGCGGCTTTCCATCTCGCGCACTTCGCGCACCTCGACACCCAGGCTATCGGCCACAGCGTGCACTTCATCGTTGCTCAGCCAGGCCAGACGCTTCTTCTGGCTGCGCAGGTTGAAGAACAGCTTGCGCTGCGCCTTGGTGGTGGCGACCTTGACGATGCGCCAGTTACGCAGGATGAATTCGTGAATCTCGGCCTTGATCCAGTGCACCGCGAAGGACACCAGACGCACGCCCATCTCCGGATTGAAGCGTTTGACCGCCTTCATCAGGCCGACGTTGCCTTCCTGGATCAGGTCGGCCTGGGCCAGGCCGTAACCGGAGTAGCTACGGGCGATATGCACGACGAAGCGCAGGTGCGCCAACACCATCTGCCGGGCAGCCTCGAGATCCTGATGATAGAAGAGGCTGCCGGCCAGCTCGCGCTCCTGCTCGGGGGTCAGCAAGGGAATGCTGTTCACCGCGTGCACGTAGGCCTCCAGGTTTGCACCGGGGACTAGGGCATGGACAGGTTGCAGGGCTGTGGTCATGTAAAACCTCCAACTTTCAAAGCGGCCAGCAGTTTAGCACTGCGACCTCCGACTGCAAGAGCCTGGAAAAGTTCCCTTACAGTCTAGAAAATACAATAAAAACAGACACTTACTATCTTGGCGCGAGTTCACTCAAGTGTCGAGCCACCGCCAGCCAGGCGCCAATATAGCCCAACAGCACCGCGCCGAGCAGCAGCGACAGCGCGTCATCGGTCGGCACCCCGGCCAGGGCGAAATCACTGCCATATAGGCCGGCCAGGCGCACCACCGCGTCATTCAGCCAGTCCAGACCGAAGGCCAACACGGCCCAGGCCAGCAGGCCGGCGCCGACGCCATACAGCGCGCCCATATAGAGGAAGGGCCGGCGCACATAGCCATCGGTGCCGCCGACCAGCTTGATCACCTCGATCTCGCTGCGGCGATTCTCGATATGCAGACGAATGGTATTACCGATCACCAGCAGCAGGGCCAGTACCAGCAGCAGGGTCAGGCCGAAGACAAAGTGCTCGCCGAGCTTGAGGATCGCCGACAGGCGCTCGACCCACAGCAGGTCGAGCTGCGCCTGCTCCACTCCGGGCATTTCCGAAAGGTTCTGCCGTAGCGCTTCCAGGGTCGGCTTGTCGACTTCCTTGGGCGTCACCACCACCACGCCGGGCAGCGGATTGTCCGGCAGCTCGCGCAGGGCCTCGCCGAGGCCGGACTGCTGCTGGAAGTCGGCCAGGGCCTGTTCGCGGCTGATCCACTCGGCGCTGGCCACATCGCCCATGCCGGCGATCTCGTCGCGCAGTTGCTGGCCGGCGGCATCGCTGGTTTCCAGTTTGAGGTACAGGGAAATCTGCGCCGCGCGCTGCCAGGAGCCACCGAGACGCTCGACGTTGTCCAGCAGCAGCGACAGGCCCATTGGCAGGGACAGGGCAATCGCCATCACCAGACAGGTGAAGAAGCTGCCAATCGGCTGGCGGGCCAGGCGGCGCAGGCTGTCGAGCAGGCTGCTGCGGTGACTTTCCAGCCAGGCGTGCAGCAGGGTGGAGAAATCCGGGCCGTGATCGACCGGTTTGTCGGCCTTGGCCTTGACCGCGCCGACCCGTTCGGCGGCCTTGGGGTTGCGTTGTTCGCTCATCAGCTGGCCTCTCCGTCGCCAATCAGGCGGCCGCGTTGCAGGGTCAGCATGCGGTGGCGCATACGCGCGATCAGCGACAGGTCGTGGCTGGCGATCAGCACCGTGGTGCCCAGACGGTTGATGTCTTCGAACACGCCCATGATCTCGGCCGCCAGGCGCGGGTCGAGGTTACCGGTGGGTTCGTCCGCCAGCAGCAGGGCCGGGCGATGCACCACGGCGCGGGCGATGCCGACGCGCTGCTGCTGACCGGTGGACAGGTCGGCCGGCGACTGCTCGGCCTTGTCGGACAGCGAGACGCGCTCCAGCGCCGCACCGACGCGCTTGCTGATCTCCTCCTTGGAAAGGCCGAGGATCTGCAGCGGCAGGGCGACGTTGTTGAACACGCTGCGGTCGAACAGCAGCTGGTGGTTCTGGAACACCACGCCGATCTGCCGACGCAGGAAAGGGATCTGTGCATTGGTGATGGTCGACAGGTCCTGCCCGGCCAGCAGCAGCTTGCCGGTGGTTGGCCGCTCCATCGCCAGCAGCAGGCGCAGCAGGGTCGACTTGCCGGCGCCGGAGTGGCCGGTGACGAAGAGGAACTCGCCCCGGCGCACGCGGAAACTCAGTTCGTGCAACCCGACATGGCCATTGGGATACCGCTTGCCGACCTGCTCAAAGCGAATCATGCGCGCTCCTTCTCCGCAAACAGGGCCTGGACGAAGTCCTGCGCGACGAAAGTGCGCAGGTCGTCGATGCCCTCACCGACGCCGATATAGCGGATCGGCAGGCCGAACTGCTTGGCCAGGGCGAAGATCACCCCGCCCTTGGCGGTGCCGTCCAGTTTGGTCAGGGCCAGGCCGGTGAGCGGCACGGTCTGGTGGAACTGCTTGGTCTGGTTGATGGCGTTCTGCCCAGTGCCGGCGTCCAGCACCAGCAGCACTTCGTGCGGCGCCGTGTCGTCCAGCTTGCCGATCACCCGGCCGACCTTCTTCAGCTCTTCCATCAGATTGTCTTTGGTGTGCAGGCGCCCGGCCGTGTCGGCGATCAGCACGTCGATGTTGCGGGCCTTGGCCGCCTGCACCGCGTCGAAGATCACCGAGGCGGAGTCGGCGCCGGTGTGCTGGGCGATCACCGCGATCTGGTTGCGCTCACCCCACACCTGCAGCTGCTCGACCGCAGCGGCGCGGAAGGTGTCGCCGGCGGCGAGCATGACTTTCTTGCCCTCACCCTGCAGCTTCTTGGCCAACTTGCCGATGGTGGTGGTCTTGCCCACGCCATTCACGCCGACCACCAGGATCACGTAGGGCTGCTTGCTGCTGTCGACCAGCAGCGGCTGCTCCACCGGCGCCAGCAGGCCGGCCAGTTCTTCCTGCAACGCTTTGTACAGCGCATCGCTGTCGGCCAGCTCCTTGCGTGCCACGCGCTTGGTCAGGCTCTGCACGATGGCGGTGGTCGCCTCGACGCCGACGTCGGCCATCAGCAGGCGGGTTTCCAGTTCGTCGAGCAGGTCGTCGTCGATCGCCTTCTTGCCGAGGAACAGACTGGCCATGCCCTCGCCCAGACTGGCGCTGGTCTTCGACAGGCCTTCCTTGAGCCGGGCAAACCAGCCGCCCTGGTTGTCGCCAGGTTTGTTCTGTTCCAGTTGCGGCGCCAGCTCGGGCTCGACCGGCACGACGATGACTTCGGCCACCGGCTCGTGCACGGCATGGGTAACTTCGGCGCCGGCATTGATGCGGAACCGCGAGAAGGCCGGCTTGGCGGGCTCGCCGGCAGCGGGAGCAGCGGCGGTAACGGGCGTAGAAGCTGGCGCAACGGGCGCTGCGACGACGCTGGACTCGGGCGCAATGTTGGCCGGCACCTCGGCAACCGGCGCGGGGACGGCTTCGACCGGCGCAGGAGCTGCAACGGGCTCAAACCGCGGAGTGAAGGCCTGTAGCTCGACCGGGGCCACAGGTGGCACTACGGCGACTTCCACCACTACCGGTGCAGCAACAGGCTCGACGAGCGGTGCGGCCACTGGTGGCTCGACCGGAGCGACGACAACTGGCGCTGCAGGAACCTCGGCCAGCACAGTCGGAGCTACCGGCTCGACGACAGGCACAAGCGGCGCAGTAACCGCAGTCGACGCTTCGACAGGCGCAGCCGGGGCCGTAGTCTCTGTCGTAGTTGCGCTGGGTGCCGCCGGCGTCAGTTCGTCCGGCTTTTTGCGCAGCCAGCCGAACAGTGATTTCTTTTCCCCGGCCTCGGCCGGAGCCTTGCCAGCCGGGGCTGGCGACTGCTTGTCGTCGTTGGAACCAAACATGGGTCGTTTGTATCTCAAATGAGCCGCGCAACAGGCTGCAACAGCCACTGCGCCGCCCCGGAAAAGGATGCGGTATCCTAGCACCTCTTCGCCCGCCGGCGGTACGACCGCCCGGGCTGTCTGACAGGTTCCAAATCAATGAATCGACTCGCCCGCCGCTGCGCCGGCCTGCTATTGACTGCCTTGTGCGCGCCACTGGCCCTGCACGCCGCCGAAAGCCAGCCGACCCACGAATTCAAACTGGCCAACGGACTCAAAGTCATCGTCCGCGAGGATCACCGCGCCCCCGTGGTGGTCTCACAGCTCTGGTACAAGGTCGGCTCCAGCTACGAGACGCCCGGCCAGACCGGCCTGTCCCACGCCCTCGAGCACATGATGTTCAAGGGCAGCCGCAAGCTTGGCCCCGGCGAGGCCTCGCGCATCCTGCGCGAGCTCGGCGCCGAGGAAAACGCCTTCACCAGTGACGACTACACCGCCTACTACCAGGTGCTGTCGCGTGATCGCCTGGCCGTGGCCTTCGAGCTGGAGGCCGATCGCCTGGCCAGCCTCAAGCTGCCAGCCGACGAGTTCGCCCGAGAGATCGAGGTGATCAAAGAAGAGCGCCGCCTGCGCACAGACGACAAGCCCAGCGCTCTGGCCTACGAGCGCTTCAAGGCCATGGCCTACCCCGCCAGCGGCTACCACACGCCGACCATCGGCTGGATGGCCGACCTCGAGCGCATGAGCGTCGAGGAGCTGCGCGCCTGGTACCAGACCTGGTACGTGCCGAACAACGCCACCCTGGTGGTGGTCGGCGATGTCGGCAAGGACGAAGTGCAGCAGCTGGCCGAGCACTACTTCGGCGCCATCCCCCAGCGCCCCGTGCCGGCGGCCAAGCCCCCGCGCGAGCTGGCCGAACCCGGCGAGCGACGCATCAAGCTGCATGTGAAGACGCAGCTGCCAAGCCTGCTCTACGGCTTCAACGTGCCCGGACTGGCCACCGCCAAGGACGTGCGCGAGGTGCACGCCCTGCGCCTGATCAGCGCCCTGCTCGACGGCGGCTACAGCGGCCGCCTGCCGACCCGCCTGGAACGCGGCGAGGAACTGGTGTCCGGCGCGTCGTCCTGGTACGACGCCTTCGTCCGTGGCGACAGCCTGTTCATCCTCAGCGCCACCCCCAACGTGCAGAAGGGCAAGACCCTGGAGCAAGTGGAAGCCGGCCTGTGGCGCCAACTTGATGACCTCAAGCGCAACCCGCCGAGCGCCGAGGAACTGCAGCGAGTGCGCGCCCAGGTGATCGCCGGACTGGTCTACGAGCGCGACTCGATCACCAGCCAGGCCACCACCATCGGCGAACTGGAAACCGTCGGCCTGTCCTGGACCCTGATGGACCAGGATCTCGCCGCTCTGGAGGCGGTGACTGCCGCCGACATCCAGAAGGCCGCGCAAACCTACTTCACCCGCAGCCGCCTGAGCGTGGCCCGTGTACTGCCCGAGCAAGCCGCCATTGAAGGAACCCAGCCATGACTGAACGCAACGGCATGCGTTACGCCATCGTCGGCCTCGTCACCCTGCTGCTGGTCGGCCTGCTGACCTTTATCGCCAGCCGCAGCGCCCAGGCGCCCACAGAGGTTGCCGAAAGCGCCCAGCTGGAATCCCTGGCCAACCTCGATGGCCAGGCCCTCAGCCGCCGCCAGCTGGAGATCCAGACCTGGCAGACCGCCGAAGGCGCCAAGGTGCTGTTCGTCGAGGCGCGCCAGCTGCCGATGTTCGATCTGCGCCTGACCTTCGCCGCCGGCAGCAGCCAGGACAACGGCGTACCCGGCCTGGCCGCGCTGACCAACGGCATGCTCAACGAGGGTGTACCGGGCAAGGACGTCACCGCCATCGCCGAAGGCTTCGAGAGCCTGGGTGCCCAGTTTGGCAACGGCGCCTTCCGCGACATGGCCATCGCCAGCCTGCGCAGCCTGAGCGCAAAAGAGCAGCGCGAGCCCGCGCTCAAACTGTTCGAACAGGTGATCGGCCAACCGACCTTCCCCGAGGACTCGCTGGCGCGGATCAAGAACCAGCTGCTGGCCGGCTTCGAATACCAGAAGCAGAACCCGGGCAAGCTCGCCGGCCTGCAACTGTTCGAGCGCCTGTATGGCAACCACCCCTACGCCCACCCGAGCGAAGGCACCGAGCAGTCCGTCCCGGCCATCAGCACCGCCCAGCTACGCGCCTTCCACCAGCAGGCTTACGCGGCCGGCAACGTGGTGATCGCCCTGGTCGGCGACCTCTCCCGCAGCGAAGCCGAAGCCATGGCCAGCGAAGTGTCCGCCGCCCTGCCGAAGGGCCCGGCGCTGGCCAAGATCGCCCAACCCGAGATGCCCAAGCCCGGCCTCAGCCATATCGAGTTCCCGTCTCAGCAGACTCACCTGATGATCGCCCAGCTCGGCATCGACCGCCGCGAGCCGGACTACGCCGCGCTGACCCTGGGCAACCAGATCCTTGGTGGCGGCGGCTTCGGCACCCGGCTGATGGAGGAAGTGCGCGAGAAGCGCGGGCTGACCTACGGCGTGTACTCCGGCTTCAGCGCCATGCAGGCGCGCGGGCCGTTCATGATCAACCTGCAGACCCGTGCCGAACTGAGCGCCGGCACCCTCAAGCTGGTGCAGGACCTGCTCAGCGACTACCTGGCCAGCGGCCCGACGCAGAAGGAACTGGATGACGCCAAGCGCGAAATGGCCGGCAGCTTCCCGCTGTCCACCGCGAGCAACGCCGATATCGTCGGCCAGCTCGGCGCCATGGGTTTCTACGACCTGCCGCTGACCTACCTGGAAGACTTCATGGCCCAGGTGCAGAGCCTCAGCGTGGAACAGGTGAAAACCGCCATGGCCAAGCACCTCGACCCGCAGGCCCTGGTGATCGTCACCGCCGGCCCGACCGTGGCGCAGAAAGACCTGCCGCCGCCCACTGACAAACCTGCCGCGCCACCCGCAGGCATCCCGGAGCACTGATGCGCAAGCCCAGCCCCAAACACGAAGACACCGGCAGCGGCCAACTGCGCATCATTGGCGGCGAGTGGCGCAGTCGCCAGTTCAGCTTCCCCATGGCCCACGGCCTGCGCCCGACCCCCAACCGGGTGCGCGAGACGCTGTTCAACTGGCTGGCACCCTATGTCGCCGGCGCCCATGTGCTGGACTGTTTCACCGGCAGCGGTGCGCTGTACCTGGAGGCCCTGTCGCGCGGCGCCAGCAGCGCCCTGGCCCTGGACAGCAACCACAGCGCCATCGCCAGCCTACGCCAGACCCTGGCCACGCTGAAATGCAGCAATGGCCAGCTGCTGCAAACCAACGCCCTGCTGCACCTGGAAAACCAGGCAGCCACGCCCTACGACCTGGTCTTCCTCGATCCGCCGTTCGGCCAGAACCTGCTGCAGCCGGCCTGCACCCTGCTGGAAGAGAAAGGCTGGCTGGCCAAGGACGCCTGGGTCTACACCGAAAGCGAAGCAGCGCCCTCGACCCTGGCCCTGCCCGGTAACTGGCGCCTGCACCGCGAACAGAAGGCCGGCCAGGTGTATTACGCGCTGTGGCAACGCGGCTGACATGGCGGAAAAGGCCAGCGCCGTGAAGGATTTCATCTACGCCAATCTGCCCTACCTGCTGTTGGCGCCCCTGGCTCTGGCCCTGCTGCTGGCCGAACAGGAAATCGGCTTTGCCGCCTCCCGCAGATTCTGGGAACCATCGGAAGGCCTGACTCTGGGCCTGACGGTGCAGCGGATGATCGCCGCGCTGCTCCTCGTCTTCGCTGTCCGCAAGATATGGCTCAACACCCGCCGCTAAGCCCGTAGGGTGGATGACGCCTTGCTCATCCACCAGAGCGCCGCTCGGTGGATCGATGAAGCGCGATCCACCCTACCGAGGCCCTGTACCATTCGCCCGGCCAATGGTGCTTCTGTTTTACCCCGCCACGCTCTAGCCTGACGTTTTAAGCCCGCATAACCGCCGATGAACAACGACTTCCAACCCGCCTGGTGGCTAGGCAATCCGCACCTGCAGACTCTCTGGGGCTCGCTGTGCCGTCACGCGCCGCTGCTGCAACGCCAGCGCGAACGACTGTGGCTGGACGATGGCGATTTTCTCGACCTCGACTGGCATGGCCCGCACGAAGCCAGTGCGCCGCTGGTACTGGTGCTGCACGGCCTGACCGGCTCCTCCAGCTCGCACTACGTGCTCGGCCTGCAACAGCAGCTAGCGGCCCAGGGCTGGGCCAGCGTGGCGCTGAACTGGCGTGGCTGCTCGGGCGAACCGAACCTGCTGCCACGCGGCTACCACTCCGGCGTCAGCGAAGACGTGGCGCGGGTAATCCAACACCTGCAGGCCCAGCGCCCATTGGCGCCGCTGTATGCGGTGGGCTATTCGCTGGGCGGCAATGTGCTGCTCAAGTACCTCGGCGAAAGCGGCGAAGACTCCGGCCTGCAGGGCGCCGTGGCGGTTTCCGTGCCCTTTCGCCTGGATCACTGCGCCGAACGCATCGATCGCGGCTTCTCCAAGGTCTACCAGGCGCACTTCATGCGCGCCCTGGTCGCCTATGTGCGCGACAAGCAGCAACGCTTCGTCGATGAAGGCCACCACGAGCGCCTGGCGGCGCTGGAAGCTCTCGGCCCACTGGAGGGCATGCGCACCTTCTGGGATTTCGACGGGCGCTTCACTGCGCCGCTGCACGGTTACGCCGATGCCGACGACTACTATCGTCGCGCCTCCAGCCGCTATTACCTGGACCGGATTCGTACGCGCGCGCTGATCATCCAGTCCAGCGACGACCCCTTCGTTTTCCCCCACAGCGTGCCGCAAGCTCACGAACTGTCAGCCAGCACCCAGCTGGAACTGCATGCGCGCGGCGGTCATGTCGGTTTTATCGGCGGCTCATTGCGCCAGCCTGATTACTACCTGGAGCGGCGCATTCCCCTCTGGCTGGCCGGACGCCAGCCTGCGAACTGAAGGCCGGCTAGACCTGGTCAAGTGCCATGCCACACCGGCTCTAGCGGCGCAGCCTGCCTCCTTGATACGTGCAGAGGTCATTCAGCTCACACTTTCAGAAGTGCTGAATCCACATGCGCAGCGTCTGCGGTAATCTCAGCCCAGCACTGCCGGCAGTCTTCAGCCAAGCAGTCAAATCCACCGATTGCTCACGAGCCGGACAGCAGCTGGAAAGACCTGCGCTGCCAACGAACGCACAGGACACGCCACCAGGCCTTTGTCATCCGATTGCAAACAGACAACCTCAGCATGCTCGACGGACAACGGCGCAACCTGTCGATCGAGATCGCCAAGCGCCGCCGATACGCCCTGTTCGGCGCCAGGAAAACCTGTGTGCGGATCCTGCCGGCAACGCCGAGGGGCTTTCTGACCGGTCTGCTCGGACGGTTTCGTGACTGAGGTGCGTGCCTGATGAAGATTGCTATTGCCGGTCTTGGCTACGTCGGCCTGTCCAACGCTGTATTGCTCGCCCAGCAGCATGAAGTGGTCGCCCTGGATATAGACGCGCGCAAGGTCGCAATGCTCAACCGCCGGCAATCACCGATTGCCGACGCCGAGCTGGAGCGCTACCTGCGCGACAAACCACTCAACTTCCGCGCCACTCTGGACAAGCAAGACGCATATGCCGGGGCAGATTACGTGGTCATCGCCACGCCATCGGACTACGACCCGCAGACCGGCTGTTTCAACACCCAGTCCATCGAAACGGTGATCGACGACGTCATGACCATCAACCCTGACGCGGTCATGGTCATCAAGTCGACGGTGCCGGTGGGCTACACCCTGAAAACCAGCCAGCGGCTGGGCTGCGACCAGCTCATTTTCTCGCCGGAGTTTCTCCGTGAAGGGCGCGCGCTGCATGACACCCTGCACCCGTCACGCATCGTGGTCGGCGAGCGCTCCGGCCGCGCCCAGGTGTTCGCCGACCTGCTGCAACAGGGCGCCATCACCCAGGACGTGCCGGTTCTGCTGACCGACGCCACGGAAGCCGAGGCCATTAAGCTGTTCGCCAATGCCTACCTGGCCATGCGCGTTTCCTACTTCAACGAGCTGGACACCTATGCCGCCACCCATGGCCTGGACAGCCGGCAGATCATCGAAGGCGTCGGCCTCGACCCGCGCATCGGCAATCACTACAACAACCCATCCTTTGGCTATGGCGGCTACTGCCTGCCAAAGGACACCAAGCAGCTGCTGGCCAACTACCGCGACATCCCGCAGAACCTGATCCACGCGATTGTCGAGTCGAACAGCACGCGCAAGGAATTCATCACCGAGGACATCCTCAGGCGCCAGCCACGCACCGTCGGGGTCTTCCGCCTGATCATGAAAAGTGGCTCGGACAACTTCCGCGATTCCAGCATCCAGTGCGTCATGCAACGCCTGAAGAGCAGAGGCATCGAGATCCTGATCTACGAGCCGACGCTAGAGCAGGCCGAATACGATGGCTCGCTGCTGATCCGCGATCTCGAGCAGTTCAAGCGCGAGGCTGACGTCATTCTCAGCAACCGCATGACTGCGGCCCTGCAGGATGTGGCCGGGAAGGTCTACACCCGCGATCTGTTTGGCTGCGACTAGCAGGCCTACCTGACGGGCACCCCGTCTCAGCCCAGCACCTGCTCCAGCGGCACATGCAGGCGCTGCAGCAGGGCCGTCACCGCCGGGCGCGCGGCTGGGCTGACGTGACCACTTTCCAGCGCCAGCACCTGATAGATACCGCGCCGCATCAGCTCTTCGCTGAGGTCGCCAGGGTTGCTGCGGATCGAGCAGAGGAAGCGCACCCAGGAGGTGAGGATGATCCAGCTGTTGAAGGTCAGCGCCTCGACCTGCTCATCATTCATGTCCAGGATGCCGCTTTCGACGAAACCTTTGTATACCGAGGTGGCGCTGGCCATGCAGCGGCGGGCGAAGTCCCGGTAGCGCGCGGCCAGCTCGGGGTCGGTTTCCAGCAGGTGTTCCAGGTCGCGATGGAGGAAGCGGTAGTGCCACATCGCCGCCAGCAGCGCTTCCAGGTAGAAGGTCTTGTCCTCCACCGTCAGCGCGCGCCCGTCGGGGCGGCGCAGGAACATGTCGACGCGGCTTTCGTACTGGGCAAACAGCTCGGCGATGATCGCCTGCTTGTTGCGGAAGTGGTAATACAGGTTGCCCGGCGAAATCCCCAGGTGCGCGGCGAGGTGATTGGTGGTCACGCTGCGCTCACCCTGGGCGTTGAACAGCTCCAGGCTGGCTTCGATGATGCGCTCGCGGGTTTTGTTCTTCGGGGCCATGGTTTGGTTCGACAGGCGGAAAGAAAGTAAAAGTACAGGGCTGCGGATCATCTGACGACCGGGCAGCAGACTATTTGACACTTTAGAGCAATTACTCTAGAAATGGCATCTGTCTTTTCACTCCACCTCGTGAGGATACCTTCATGGTTGCCGATATCGCCTACCTTCAGCAGAGCCAGCAACAGATCAACCAGCTGGAACCCCTGCTGGGCGCCCAGCGCGCCGCCTATCGCAGCAACCCGATGCCCGCGGCCGAGCAGCGCCGCGCCTGGCTCAAGGCCCTGCGCGAACAGCTCCTCAGCGAGCAACAGGCACTGATCGATGCCGTCTCCAGTGATTTCAGCAACCGCGCAGCCAGCGAAACCCTGCTGGCCGAGATCATGCCCAGCCTGCACGGCGTCGACTACGCCAGCAAACGCCTGGGCAAGTGGATGAAACCATCGCGGCGCAGTGTTGGCGTGGCCTTCCAGCCGGCCAGCGCCAAGGTGGTGTACCAGCCACTGGGCGTGGTTGGCGTGATCGTGCCGTGGAACTACCCGCTGTACCTGGCCTTCGGCCCGCTGATCGGCGCCCTCGCGGCCGGCAACCGGGTGATGATCAAGATGAGCGAGTCGACCCCGGCCACCTCACAGCTGGTCAAGGACCTGCTGGCCAAGGTCTTCCCCGCCGACCTGGTCAGCGTCGTGCTGGGTGAGGCCGACGTCGGCCAGGCGTTCTCCCGCCTGCCCTTCGATCATCTGGTGTTCACCGGCGCAACCAGCATCGGCAAACACGTGATGCGCGCCGCTGCCGACAACCTGGTGCCGGTGACCCTGGAACTGGGCGGCAAGTCGCCGGCCATCGTCAGTGCCGACGTGCCACTGCAGGACGCCGCCGAACGCATCGCCTTCGGCAAGACCATGAACGCCGGGCAGACCTGCGTGGCACCGGACTACGTGCTGGTACCGCAGGAGCGCGTGGAAGGCTTTATCGCCGCCTACCGCAGCGTGGTGCAGCGCTTCTACCCGACGCTGGCGAACAACCCGGACTACACCGCGATCATCAACGAGCGCCAGCTGAGCCGCCTCAAGGGCTATGTCAGCGACGCCGAAAGCAAGGGTGCGCAGGTCATCCCGCTGCTCGGCGACGATCAGGGCCGGCGCATGAGCCACAGCCTGGTGTTGAATGTCAGCGACGACATGAAGCTGATGCAGGACGAGATCTTCGGCCCCCTGCTGCCGATCGTGCCGTACCAGCGCATCGAGGACGCCTTCGCCTACGTCAACGACCGCCCGCGCCCGCTGGCGCTGTACTACTTTGGCTACGACAAGGCCGAGCAGCAACGCGTGCTGCACGAAACCCACTCCGGCGGCGTGTGCCTCAACGACACCCTGCTGCACGTGGCCCAGGACGACATGCCGTTCGGCGGCATCGGCCCTTCCGGCATGGGCCACTACCACGGCCACGAAGGCTTCCTGACCTTCAGCAAGGCCAAGGGTGTGTTCATCAAGCAGCGCTTCAACGCCGCCAAGTTCATCTACCCGCCCTATGGCACCGGCATCCAGAAACTGATCAACAAACTGTTCGTGCGCTAAGTCACCGGGGTGAAAACAACAATGAACGACACCTCCCTCGCCGCGCCGCAGCTGTCGCGCCGCGGCCTGCTCAAGATCGGCCTGTTCGGCACGGCCGTCCTCGCCACCGCCGGCGTCACTGCCACCCTTAGCGGTTGCTCGGCCAGCGTGCCGGCCAGCGGTTTCCAGGTGCTGCGCGCGAGCGACATGCCATTCCTGCGCGCGCTGATTCCGGTGGTGCTGGAGGGCGCGGTGCCCGCCGACGGCATGCCGGCCGCCATCGAAGGCACCTTGCAAAGCATCGACCTGAGCCTCAGCTACCTGTCGCCGGAACTGCTCAAGCTGACCGTGCAGCTGTTCGACGTACAGGCCATGGCGGTGACCCGCGGCCCGCTGACCGGCATCTGGGGCAGCTGGGAAAATGCCAGCGCGGCCGACATCCGCCACTTCCTCGATCGCTGGCAGAACAGCTCGCTGGACCTGCTGCGCATGGGCCACGCCTCGCTGCTGCAACTGGTGCAGATGGCCTGGTATTCGCGCGCCGAGTCCTGGGGCCATTGCGGCTATCCCGGCCCGCCGCCGTACGCGCTGTAAGCCTGTGCACGCCCTATAACAAGAGAATCGACATGCCCGTACCTGACATTTTCCGTGAAGGCCTGGCCAAAGGCTGGGTCACCTACGACGGCTCGCGCCTGGAAAAAGACCTGCTGCTGGAAGCCGACGTGGCCATCGTCGGCAGCGGCGCGGGCGGCGGCACCACCGCCGAAATCCTCAGTGCCGCCGGGCTCAAGGTGCTGCTGATCGAAGAAGGCCCGCTGAAGACCAGCAGCGACTTCAAGATGCAGGAGGCCGATGCCTACCCGCAGCTGTACCAGGAAGGCATCGGCCGCATGAGCAAGGACGGCGCCATCACCATCATGCAGGGCCGGGCGGTAGGCGGTACCACCTTGGTCAACTGGACCTCCAGCTTCCGCACCCCGGAGCCGACCCTGCAGCACTGGGCCGAGGCGCACAACGTCAAAGGCCATGGCGCCGAAGAGATGGCCCCCTGGTTCGCGCAGATGGAACAGCGCCTGGGCGTCGCTCCCTGGGCCATGCCGCCGAACGCCAACAACGCGGTGATCAGCGCCGGCTGCGACAAGCTCGGCTATGCCTGGAAGATCATCCCGCGCAATGTGCGCGGCTGCTGGAACCTCGGTTATTGCGGCATGGGCTGCCCGGTCAACGCCAAGCAGTCGATGCTGGTCACCACCATCCCGGCGGCCCTGGACAAGGGCGGCAGCCTGCTTTATCTGGCGCGTGCCGAACGCCTGCTGTTCGACGGCGAGCGCGTCGCCGGCCTGGAATGCTTAGGGATGGATGAACGCAGCGTGGCGCCCAATGGCCGCCGCATCATGGTCAAGGCGCGCCACTACGTGCTGGCCGGCGGCGGCATCAACACCCCGGCCCTGCTGCTGCGCTCGCAGGCGCCGGACCCGCATGAGCGCGCGGGCAAGCGTACCTTCCTGCACGTGGTGAACTTCTCCGCAGCGCAGTTCGAACAGGTCATCAACCCCTTCTACGGCGCCCCGCAATCGGTGTACTCCGACCACTTCCAGTGGACGGACGGCGCCACCGGGCAGATGTCCTACAAGCTCGAAGTGCCGCCGCTGCAGCCGGCGATTACCGCCACCATGCTCGGCCGCTTCGGCGTCGACAACGCCCTGCGCATGGAGCAACTGCCGCACACCAACGTGATGCTGGCGCTGATGCGCGACGGCTTCCACCCGGACAGTGCCGAAGGCACGGTGGAGCTGCGCGGCGATGGCACGCCGGTGCTCGACTACCGCATGACCGACTACACCTGGGACGGCATCCGCCGGGCCTTCCACAGCATGGCCGAGATCCAGTTCGCCGCCGGCGCCAAGGCCGTGCTGCCGCTGCACGCCGATGCCGACTACGTGAAAAGCCTGGCCGAGGCGCGCAGCCTGATCGACCGCCTGGATCTGGCGCTGTTCCGCACCCGCCTGGGCAGTGCCCACGTGATGGGCGGCTGCGCCATGGGTGAAGACCCGCGCATAGCAGTCACCGACAGCCTGGGCCGCCATCACCAGCTGGAGAACCTGTCGATCCACGACGGCTCGCTGTTCCCCACCAGCATCGGCGCCAACCCGCAGCTGTCGATCTACGGCCTCACCGCCAAACTTGCCACGCTGCTGGCTGAACGCCTCAAGGCCTGAGGCCGCCCATGAACAAGCTGATCGCCGCCCTGCTGCTGGTCGCCGCTGTCATCCACCTGCTGCCGCTGGCCGGCGTGCTGGGTGGCGAGCGGCTCAACAGCCTGTACGGCCTGACGCTGGACGAAACCAACCTGCAACTGCTGATGCGCCACCGCGCCGTACTGTTCGGCCTGCTCGGCACCTTGCTGGCGACCGCCGCGTTTCTCCCGGGGCTGCGGCCACTGGCCCTGGGCGCCGGCTTGCTCAGCGTACTCAGCTTTCTCCTGCTGGCCTGGGGCGAGCCCGGCTACAACGCGGCCGTGCGCCGTGTGCTGCTGGCCGACTGGATCGCTCTAGCCTGCCTGTTGCCGGCACTCGCCCTGCACCTCTGGCAAGGCCGCACCCTCTCCGGCTAAGAACCTGTTTACGAACTCCTGACTGTCGGCCATACCGCGTTAAAAACGGCCTCGGAATGCTCATTTACAGCCCGTAAACTCCGCTTCCTCGGCCGTTTGATTCGCTGGCGCTCACCCTTCGGGCCAGCCTACGGCTGTTACTCCCGTTGGTCGTTGCGCCTTGTCTGGCTCTAATTCAGAAGCCCGTAAGCAGGTTCTAAGTCCACTGGCTTGGCCCTGGCGACCTGCTGCGCTACCATCCGCGACTCCTACCGCTCCGAACAGGACGATGCGATGAATCGAGTGTTGTACCCGGGCACCTTCGACCCCATCACCAAGGGCCATGGCGACCTGGTCGAGCGAGCCGCGCGCCTGTTCGACAGCGTGATCATTGCAGTGGCTGCGAGCCCGAAGAAGAACCCGCTGTTCCCCCTGGAGCAACGCGTCGAACTGGCCCGCGAAGTCACCAAACACCTGCCGAATGTCGAGGTCATGGGGTTTTCTACCCTGCTCGCACACTTCGCCAAGGAACAGGGCGCCAATGTGTTCCTGCGCGGCCTGCGCGCGGTCTCCGACTTCGAGTACGAGTTCCAGCTGGCCAACATGAACCGCCAGTTGGCGCCGGACGTGGAAAGCATGTTCCTCACCCCCTCGGAAAAGTACTCCTTCATCTCCTCGACCCTGGTGCGCGAAATCGCCGCCCTCGGTGGCGATATCAGCAAATTCGTCCACCCGGCAGTGGCCGAAGCTCTGGCTCAGCGTTTCCCGCTCTGAGACCGACACGGGCGGGGCGGCCACAGGTCGCTCCGCGCATGGCGTACAACCCGCCAATCCGGCACAATTCCCCCTCACTTGCTTAAGAATGTCGCGGCCATGGCCACGGCAGGAGTTGTTCCATGTCCCTGAAGATCACCGACGACTGCATAAACTGCGATGTCTGCGAACCCGAGTGCCCCAACGCCGCCATTTCCCAGGGTGAGGAGATCTACGTGATCGACCCCAACCTGTGCACCGAATGCGTTGGCCATTACGACGAACCGCAATGCCAGCAGGTCTGCCCGGTGGACTGCATCCCCCTCGACGAAGCCCATGTCGAGAGCAAGGACGAACTGATGCAGAAGTACCTGATCATTACCGGCAAGGCCTGATCCCGGTTTGAGCGTCCATACTGAGTGACCGAGGGCCCGCGGGATGCGGGCAGACTGCAATCCCACTCAAGACTTCCCTGCCATGACTTTGCCGATCCGCCTGCTGGCTAGCCTGCTGCTGATCTCTGCGCTGGGCGCCCAGGCCGCCACTGCACCGCAACAAGCAGCCGTCGCCACTGCGCACCCCGCCGCCACCGTCGCCGGCCTGGAAACCCTGGCCCTGGGTGGCAATGCCTTCGATGCCGCCGTGGCCATCAGCGCCGCGCTGGCGGTGGTCGAACCCTACGGCTCGGGCCTGGGCGGTGGCGGCTTCTTCCTCCTGCGCCAGTCCGGCGAGCAGCCGACCTATCGCTTCTTGGATGCCCGCGAGCGCGCCCCATTGGCCGCCCATCCCGATCTCTACCGACGCGATGGCCAGGTGCAGCGCGAACTGTCGCTGAACGGTGCGCTGGCCGCCGCCATTCCAGGGCTACCCGCCGCGCTGGTGGTGCTGGCCGAGCGCTATGGCAAGCTGCCCCTACGCGATTCGCTGGCACCGGCCATCCGCCTGGCCCGTGACGGGGTCGGCATCGACCGGGTCTATCGCGAGCGTGCCGAGTGGCGCCTGCAGGCCCTGCAAGCCGACGCAGAGAGCGCGCGGATCTTCCTTGAACAGGGGCGAATCCCTGCCGAATTCGGCCTGCTGCGCCAGGCGGACCTGGTGCGTACCCTGGAACGCCTGGCCCGTGACGGCCATGCCGGCTTCTACGGCGGGGAAACCGCACAGAAACTGATCGCCGCGGTCCGCGCTGCCGGCGGCATCTGGAGTGCCCGCGACCTGGCCAAGTACCAGGTCGTCGAGCGCCTGCCACTGCGCTACCCGCTGGCTGACGGCCGCGAGCTGATCAGCGCACCACCGCCCTCCGCCGGTGGCGTGGCCCTGGCGCAGAGCCTGGCCATGCTGCAGCAGCTGCCGTGGCGCAAGGCCGGCGAGATCCAGCGCAGCCATTACGTGGTCGAGGTATTGCGCCGCGCCTATCGCGACCGTGGCCAGCTCGGCGACCCTGACTTCGTGCATAACCCACTGCCCCAGCTGCTGGCTCCCGAGTACCTGCAGCGCCTGGCCAAAGGCATCGAGCTGCAGAACGCCACACCCAGCGTCAGCCTGCCAGCGGCGCCGAGCTGGCGCGAAGGCGACCACACCACCCACTTCAACGTACTGGATCGCGACGGCAATGCGGTGGCCGCCACCCTGTCGATCAACCTGCCATTCGGCGCGGCCTTCACCGTGCCCGGCACCGGCATCCTGCTCAACAACGAAATGGACGACTTCGCCGCCGACCCGCAAGGCAGCAACACCTACGGTCTCAGCGGCAGCCAGGCCAACGTCGTGGCCGCCGGCAAGCGCCCGCTGTCGAGCATGAGCCCAACCTTTATCGAGAGTGCGGACGAGCTGGCAGCCTTCGGTACGCCAGGCGGCAGCCGCATCCCCAGCATGGTGCTTCTGGCGATCCTCGACTATCTGGACGAGCGTCCGGTGAGCGAGTGGCCGGCCCGCCCGCGCTACCACCATCAGTATCAGCCGGATGTCATCGAGCACGAGCCGAACGCCTTCAGCGCCAGCCAGATAAGCACCCTGGAAATGCGCGGCTACCAGCTGAAGAAGCTGGAGCGCCGCTATGGCAACCAGCAGGTGCTGCTCTGGCACAAGACTGACGGCAAGGTCGAAGCGGCCAGCGACCCGCGCGGCATCGGCCAGGCACAGTTGTGGGAATAATCGGGCAGCCACAAAAAAGCCGGTCGAATGACCGGCTTTTTTCTGCAGCGAAGAAGGATCAGTCCTTCTTGTAACCGCTCTCGGTGCAGCCCAGGCAACGCACGAAAGCCGCCATGCCCGGCTCGACCACCAGCGCCTGGCCGGCTTCGCCGATATTGCCACCGGCAGCAGTGAACGGCAGGCTGACCAGGAACAGGCCGGCACCGATCACGGTGGCGCCGATTAGCAGCGGACGGGCAACGAGCAGGTCGCCGGCCATGGCATAGCCTTTGGGTGCCTCGAGGGTATAGGTCGGGTCACCGCTGGTATTCTGCTGGACCACTTCCGCCTGGGCCGGCAGTGCCAGCAGGCCAGTGGTCAAAGCCAACACAGCGGCGGAGGTGCGAAACAGATTCATGATTGCGGTCCTTCATTATGTAGTTATGCAGAACGATGCTGGTAACTATAACAGCGCTTGCGCAAATGTCAGCGTGAACGCCGTCAATCGCCGTGGAATGCGTATTCCGGCTTTTTCGGCTCATAGGGACGAAAAAAGGCCAGCAAGACCTTGATGTCCGCCTCGGTATCGCCGGTCGGCTGAAACGGCGCGCCGATCACCACCCGCCGATTACCATAGTCCAGCGCACCGGGAACGATGGGGACGCCGGCCCCGCAGGCGATATGGTAGAAGCCCATGCGCCAGCGCTGCACTTTCTTGCGCGTGCCTTCCGGCGACAGCACCAGGATGAACTCGCGGTGGTCGCGGAAGCCCTGGACCGCCTGCTCGACCATGTTCAAGCGCAGATGGCGCAGGATCGGGATGCCGCCCCAGGCTTTCAGCAGCCCGCTGAAGGGCCAGATAAAGATGCTGTGTTTGCCGAACCAGCGTGCATTCAGGCGCAGGACGAACTTCACGGCGATGAAAATCACGAAATCCCAGTTCGAGGTGTGATGGGCACCAATCACCACGAACTTGTCCAGCGCCGGCATCTGCCCCTCGATACGCCAGCCCATCAGCTTCAACACGCTACGCCCCAGCCACTCCGCGAACGGATTGGCCGGCAGATAATTGCCGTCCATCATGTTTCCTACTGCTTGTTCTTATTCTGATTATGGTGCCTGTTAGCGCTGGCACTTCGGGCAATACACGCTGGCCCGCTGTCCCAGTTTGACCTCACGCAACGTGCTGCCACACTGCTTGCAGAACTCGCCGCCACGCCCGTAGACGAACAGTTCCTGCTGGAAATAGCCCGGCTGACCATCACCACCGACGAAGTCACGCAGGGTGGTGCCGCCACGCTCGATGGCATGGGCGAGGATGCGCTTGATCGCTTCGGCCAGCTTCACATAACGCGCCCGGGAAATCGTCCCGGCCTCGCGGCGCGGGTCGATGCCGGCGGCAAACAGCGCCTCGGAGGCGTAGATGTTGCCGACGCCCACCACCACCGCGTTATCCATGATGAACGGCTTGACCGCCATCGAGCGCCCGCGTGACAGCTGGTACAGGCGCTCGCCATCGAACAGCCCGGTGAGCGGCTCCGGGCCGAGCCTGAGCAGCAATTCATGCTTGAGTGGGTCGCTGCTCCAGAGCAGCGCGCCGAAGCGCCGTGGGTCGGTGTAGCGCAGCGCCAGGCCCGACTCCAGTTCGATATCGACATGCTCGTGCTTGGCCACCGGCGTTCCCACCGGGACCAGGCGCAGGCTGCCGGACATGCCCAGGTGACCGATCAGGGTGCCGCTCTCGGCCTGGATCAGCAGGTACTTGGCGCGCCGCTCGACGCATTCGATGCGCTGCCCGGACAGGCGCACGTCGAGGTCTTCGGGGATCGGCCAGCGCAGGCGACGCTCGCGCACGACCACGCGGCTGACGCGCTGCCCCTCGAGAAAGGGCGCGATACCGCGACGGGTAGTTTCGACTTCAGGGAGTTCAGGCATGGCGAACGACGGATACGGCAGGGGAAAGCGGCCACCTTAGCAGGAAGCCGCAGGGCGAACGCAACCGGTTAACCGGCACCCAGATCGTGGATATTTTCCTTGAGCGTCTGGAAGTCGTACTCGGTCAGGCCGACATACTCCAGCACCTGCTGCTGGATACTGTTCCACTCATGGTCTTCGCTCTGGTTGCCCAGCACCCGGTAGCTGGCGCAGATGTGCTCGGCCATCTTGAGGATGGCCATCAGGGTTTTCAGCTGGGCATCGCGACCGGTGTCGTCCTCGAAGAACGACAGCGCGTTGTGGTGGTTGGCAATCGCCTCGCACAGGTGCAGCGGCAGGTTCCACGACTTGGCGGTGAAGTAGCCGACCACCGCGTGGTTGGTGTTGAGCAGGCGATTCTCGGTATCGACCACGCGCCGCTCGCTGCCGGCATTGAAGTACGCCTCTTCCAGCACCGTCATGTAATCCGGGAAGCGCTTGAGCATCAGCGGGATGCCGCAATTGTGGAACAGGCCGAGGGTGTAGGCCTCGTCCGGCGCCTGGTAGCCGATGCGCTTGGCCAGGGTCAGGCAGGTCATGGCCACATCCTGGGCGGTGTCCCAGAAGCGGTTGAGGGTGACGATGGTTTCATCGCTCATCTCGCCCTTGATCGACTGGGCATTGATCAGGTTGATCACCGAGTTGCAGCCGAGCAGGTTGACCGCCTGCTGGATCGAGGCAATGCGGTTGGCCAGGCCGAAGAATGGCGAGTTGACGATTTTCAGCAGCGCACCGGACAGGCCCGGGTCCTGACTGATCAATCGGGCGATAGTCTTCAGGTCCGGGTTGGGCAGGAACTGCTCCATCTGCAGATCGACCATGATTTGCGGCTGCGGCGGCACACTGATGCCCTGCAACACTTGCTGGATCTGTTCGGCGGAAAGGTCTTGGGCCATGAGCGCGGCAACTGAAATGAGAAAGTCGCCACAGTTTAGCTAAAGCGTTCCCGACTCCACAGCCAACTTTTGTAGGAGTTTTGCTGCCAGGCCGCAAACGGCTGGCGCCAGTGGGTTTGGCCCACGCGGGCGCCGACCAGTGGTCGCTGCCGGGCTCTTTTTCCTGGCATAGGACTGCCGGCAGGGTCTGCGGCTATAATTCCGCTCTTTTTCGCGGAGTAGCCCCGATGTCCCTGCCCAGCCTGCGCCTCAAAGCCAATGCCGATCGCCGCCTGCGCGCCGGCCATCTGTGGGTCTATAGCAACGAGATCGACGTCGCTGCCACCCCGCTGACCGGCTTCCAGGCCGGTGACCAGGCCATCCTCGAGGCCGCCGGCGGCAAGGCCCTGGGCATCGTCGCGATGAGCCCGAACAACCTGATCTGCGCCCGTCTGCTGTCGCGCGACGTCAAGCACATCCTCGACAAGTCGCTGCTGGTGCACCGCCTCAACGTCTGCCTGTCGCTGCGCGATCGCCTGTTCGACCAGCCGTTCTACCGCCTGGTGTACGGCGACTCCGACCTGCTGCCGGGCCTGGTGGTCGACCGTTTCGGCGACTACCTGGTGGTGCAGCTGGCCTCTGCCACCATGGAGCACCACAAGCACGACCTGATCGAAGCCCTGGTGCAGGTGCTCAAGCCACGCGGCATCCTGTTCAAGAACGACTCCAAGGCGCGCGATGCCGAAGGCCTGGCGCGCTATGTCGACACCGTGTTCGGCCAGGTGCCGGAGTGGGTCGCCCTGGAAGAGAACGGCGTGAAGTTCGAAGCCCCGGTGATCGCCGGGCAGAAGACCGGCTGGTTCTACGACCACCGCATGAACCGCGCGCGCCTGGCGCCCTACGTCAAGGGCAAGCGGGTGCTCGACCTGTTCAGCTATATCGGCGGCTGGGGCGTGCAGGCCGCGGCGTTCGGCGCCAGCGAAGTGTTCTGCGTGGACGCCTCGGCCTTCGCCCTCGACGGCGTCGAGCGCAATGCCGCGCTGAACGGCGTGGCCGAGAAGCTCACCTGTGTCGAAGGCGACGTATTCGAGGCACTCAAGGAACTGAAAGCCGCCGAAGAGCGCTTCGATGTGGTGGTCTGCGATCCGCCCGCCTTCATCAAGCGCAAGAAAGACATCAAGAATGGCGAGGCCGCCTACCGCCGCCTCAACGAAACCGCCATGCGCCTGCTCGGCAAGGACGGCATCCTGGTCAGCGCCAGCTGCTCCATGCACCTGGAAGAGGATCACCTGCAAAACATCCTGCTGACCAGCGCGCGCCACCTCGACCGCAATATCCAACTGCTCGAGCGCGGCAGCCAGGGCCCGGATCACCCGGTGCATCCGGCCATCGCCGAGACCCGCTACATCAAGAGCCTGACCTGCCGCCTGCTGCCCAACAGCTAAGGGCCAGCCGGCGCCTCGCGGGGCGCCGGCTCGACTTACTGATATTCCGGCGGCTGCGGCACGTAGAGCGCTCCGCCGACCTGCAGGCTCTGGTAGCGCGGCTTGACCAGCGTCACGCTGCCTTGGCGCGCCGCCTCGATCAGGTCTTCGCTGGAATAGGCCTGCTCGAAGCGGCCAGCCACCTGCCACTCGTCGCGCTCGTTACGGGCGAAGAACAACAGCTCGCTGCCATAGTGCTCGGTCGGTAGCAGCAACACCTCATTGCGCCCGTCGGCATCCATGTCCACGGCCCACAGCAGGCAGCCGGCATGGTCGCATTCATCCTGCAGCGTCTGCTTATCCACCACCCGCTGCGCCTCGTCCTCAGCCGGGCCGATCCAGTCCAGGGTCTCTGCCGGCATGGCCTGCGGATCGACAGCCGCCGCGCCATAAGCCCCTTGCTCGACCAGCTCGTCCATGCGTGCCAATAACGCAGCGCGGGCCGCTGCCTCGAGCAGCTCGCCAGCCTGCAGACGGGCCTTCAACCCATCGAATTGCTGCACACCGGGGCGCCCCAGCTCATGGCGCAGATAGGCCAGCGCGCTGTCTTGCGCACTGATCTTGCCTGCCAGCAGCCGCTGCACCTGGCTGCGCGCGCTGACATCCAGCGCATTCAGCCAGGGGCTGTGCGCCAGTACCAGCAGGACACAGACCAGCAGCGCCAGCGGCGGGTTGCTACGGCGCAGGCTGCCCAGCCAGACCGGCTGGCGCGGACGCAATGCCCACAGCAGAGCCACACTATGCAGCAGCGCCACCAGCACCAGCAGGGCGGCATAGAAACGCTGCGGCGTGACCCCGTACTGGGCAATGCGCAGGTAGGTCGAATAACCGGCCAGCACGGCCAGCACCAGCATGCACAGCACGCTGGCTTCCACCAGACGGCGCAGCAGGCGCGGATACCAGGGTGTCTCGCTGCCGTCCTGGAACACGCCATTGAGCAACAGCAGGTTGATGAAAATCAGGCACAGCAGGATCGCCGTCGAATGCCCGGTCTCCCAGATCGCCTGCAAGCCGGTGAACGGCAGCGCCAGTGTGAACAGCACAGCGATCAATGCACTCAGCGGCAACAGGAAACGGCACAGGACCAGCAGGATGCCGCGCAACAGGCCGATCACTCGTTCGCTTTCACAACCCATGCGCACGCCCACGGCGAACACCAGCAGCGTGCTGATAGCCATAAAGCCTGGCGAGGTGAACAGTTCGCCAAACAGATCGATGCCGAGCATGGCGAACAGGCCGGCCCAGAGGATCAGTAACAGGCAGAACAGGCCGACCAGGAACTGCGCCAGGAGCAGGATGAACACGTTGTTCCAGGCATGCCGGAACAGATCCTCGTAGCGCAGGCGCCCCTGCTCGCGGGTCGGCCAGCTGAGAATGAAGGCAATGGCGATATAGCCCAGCACCTGCGCCCCGACGCTCCAGCTGAGCAACAACCGGGAATCGTCGGAGCGCCCCTCGCCGAGGGCTCTGGTCTGCCAGAACACCCAGCCACTGATGGCCGCCATCAACAGCGCAAGCCCAATCAGCAACGCCAGGGCGCCGCGATCACGGCTGTGCCCGCCGAGCAGCTGCAGGCCCAGCCCGCCGACCAGGCCCAGGGTGATCAGTGCACCCGCCAGGCTGGTCAGCCAGTGCGCCGAGTCGCCCAGGGTCAGGCCCCACCAGAGCAACAGGCCCTGGCACAGGCCGATGGCCAGATAAAAGGGAAGTGAACGAGTGGGGGCAGCGCTCATGCCGGTCATCCTTGCAGGCGGGGTTGTGCGGGGGCGCAGTCTAATCCAGGCGACACGACCACACTGTGCACTACGCCGGCAATTCGCACCCGCTACAACCATTCGGCCTGCGGCCTTTCGTGTTGCCCACGCCTGGGATTAGAATCGCCACTCCCCTGCCACACCCTCAGGCGGGCCAGTGAGCCCCGGCCGGGCCCGCGGCGATCCCGCGGCGCTCCTCTGCCATGTCCACACGCAACGGTGATTTACCGTTTGCCTACGGCGCCTTCTGCGCTCACCCTATGACCATCACCTGAATAGCCTGCAGGAACGCCGCAATGCCCGATTACCGCTCGAAGACCTCCACCCACGGCCGCAACATGGCCGGCGCCCGCGCCCTGTGGCGCGCCACCGGGATGAAGGACGAAGACTTCAAGAAGCCGATCATCGCCATCGCCAACTCCTTCACCCAGTTCGTGCCCGGCCACGTGCACCTGAAGGACCTCGGCCAACTGGTCGCCCGCGAGATCGAAAAGGCCGGCGGCGTGGCTAAAGAGTTCAACACCATTGCCGTCGACGACGGCATCGCCATGGGCCACGACGGCATGCTCTATTCGCTGCCGAGCCGCGAGATCATCGCCGACTCCGTCGAATACATGGTCAACGCCCACTGCGCCGACGCCATCGTCTGCATCAGCAACTGCGACAAGATCACCCCCGGCATGCTGATGGCCGCCCTGCGCCTGAACATCCCGGTGATCTTCGTCTCCGGCGGGCCGATGGAAGCCGGCAAGACCAAGCTGGCCAGCCACGGCCTGGACCTGGTCGATGCCATGGTCATCGCCGCCGACGAAAGCGCCAGCGACGAGAAAGTCGCCGAGTACGAGCGCAGCGCCTGCCCAACCTGCGGCAGCTGCTCCGGCATGTTCACCGCCAATTCGATGAACTGTCTGACCGAAGCCCTGGGCCTGGCCCTGCCGGGTAACGGTTCGACCCTGGCCACCCACAGCGACCGCGAGCAGCTGTTCCTGCAGGCCGGCCGCACCATCGTCGAGCTGTGCAAGCGTTACTACGGCGAGAACGACGAGTCGGTGCTGCCGCGCAACATCGCCAACTTCAAGGCGTTCGAGAACGCCATGATGCTGGACATCGCCATGGGCGGTTCGACCAACACCATCCTCCACCTGCTGGCCGCCGCCCAGGAAGCCGAGATCGATTTCGACCTGCGCGACATCGACCGCCTGTCCCGCGTCGTGCCGCAGCTGTGCAAGGTGGCGCCGAACATCCAGAAGTACCATATGGAAGACGTGCACCGCGCCGGCGGCATCTTCTCCATCCTCGGTTCGCTGGCCCGTGGCGGCCTGCTGCACACCGAGCTGCCGACCGTGCACAGCAAGAGCATGGCCGAAGCCATCGCCAAGTGGGATATCACCCAAACCGACGACGAGGCCGTGCACACCTTCTTCAAGGCCGGCCCGGCCGGCATCCCGACGCAGACCGCGTTCAGCCAGTCGACCCGTTGGGACACCCTGGATGACGACCGCGAGAACGGCTGCATCCGCAGCGTCGAGCATGCCTACTCGAAAGAGGGCGGCCTGGCCGTGCTGTACGGCAATATCGCCCTCGACGGCTGCGTGGTGAAAACCGCCGGTGTCGACGAGTCGATCCACGTGTTCGAAGGCAGCGCGAAGATCTTCGAGAGCCAGGACAGTGCCGTGCGCGGCATCCTCGCCGACGAAGTGCAGGCCGGTGACATCGTGATCATCCGTTACGAAGGCCCTAAAGGCGGCCCGGGCATGCAGGAAATGCTCTATCCGACCTCGTACCTGAAGTCCAAGGGACTGGGCAAAGCTTGCGCCCTGCTCACCGACGGTCGCTTCTCCGGCGGCACCTCGGGCCTGTCGATCGGCCACGCCTCCCCGGAAGCGGCTGCCGGCGGCGCCATCGGCCTGGTGCGCGAAGGCGACAAGATCCTCATCAACATCCACGAGCGCACCATCAACCTGCTGGTCAGCGACGAGGAAATTTCCCATCGCCGTCACGAGCAGGACAAGAAGGGCTGGAAGCCGGTGGAACAGCGTCCGCGCAAAGTCACCACCGCGCTCAAGGCCTACGCCCTGCTCGCCACCAGCGCCGACAAGGGCGCGGTGCGCGACAAGGCGCTGCTGGAAAAGCTGGTGCAGTAAGCAGCACCCGGCACGACGAAAAAGCCCGGCAACAGCCGGGCTTTTTCTTTGCTACACCCTGTTCTTGGCTAACCACTGTAGGAGCCAGCTTGCTGGCGATCGCTTTGTACCGGGCACGGATCGCCAGCAAGCTGGCTCCTACAAAAACACGCAGGAACCTCTATGAAGATCGGCCTGATCTCCGACACCCACGGCCTGCTGCGCCCCGAGGCCCTGGCGGCTTTGCAGGGCTGCGACCAGCTGATCCATGCCGGCGATATCGGCAAGCCGCAGATTCTCGACACCCTGCGCGAGCTGGCGCCGCTGACCGTGGTGCGCGGCAACAACGATAAGGACGACACCTGGGCCGCCGCCATTCCCGGCAGCGTCGTGCTGCGCAGCGCTGGTGTGGGCATCTACGTCAGCCATGAGCTGGCCGATGTGCCGGAGCCATTGCCCGCCGATATCCAGGTGGTGGTCACCGGCCACTCGCACAAGCCGCTGCAGCAAGTGCGCCACGGCGTGCTCTACATCAACCCGGGCAGTGCCGGGCCACGGCGGTTCAAGCTGCCGATCAGCGTCGGCCTGCTGCATATCGACGCTGGTGCAGTGCGCGGCGAGTTGATCGAGCTGGGCTGATCAGCTCACGCCCATATAGCGATCGGCACGGTGATTGATCGCCAGCACCATGTTCAGCGCCACCGCGCCGAGCACCGAGAGAGCGACCTTGTCTGGCGCCACGACGAAGATCGACGCCAGCACGATGGTCGCATCGACGCCCATCTGCACGGCACCGGCGCGCAGGCCGAAGCGCTCCTGGAGAAACAGCGCGAGGATGTTCACCCCGCCCAGGCTGGCGCGGTGGCGAAACAGCATGAGCAGGCCCAGGCCCATGGCGAAGCCGCCGAATACCGCGGCGTAGAGCTGGTTCAGCTCGGCAAACACCACCCAGCGTGGGGTCAGCTCGGCGAGCAGCGACACCAGCGCCACGGCGCAGGCGGTGCGCAGGGTGAACTGCCAGCCCATGCGCCACAGCGCCAGGGCATAGAACGGCAGGTTGAGCAGGAAGAACACCAGGCCGAACGGCCAGCCGGCCAGGTACTTGAGTAGGAAGGCCAGGCCCACCGTGCCGCCGGTGAGCAGCCCGGCATGGCTGTAGAAGGCGATGCCCAGGGCGACCATGGCGGTGCCGAAGAGCAGCGCCAAGGCATCCTCCCAAAGCGGATGGCGGACGAAGATCTCGGCGACCTGTTCGGTGTCCGCGTGATCCGGGATGTGCTCAGTCATGGGGTAACCTCGGCGCCCAGCGTACCGGCACCAGCGTAGGACGGCGCCCCCGCTCGGGAGCGACGCAGATCAGTAAACGGGTGCAATCAGCGGCGCTGCCAGGTCTCGAAGCAGTGCGCCGGCGCCGGCTCGACGGCCGCCTGCGGCTCGCGCTCGATGCACTGCCAGGCCGCTTCGTCGTAGGCCGGGAACCAGGCATCGCCGTCCGGCTGCAGCGCCACGCGGGTCAGGTACAGGCGCTCGGCCTGGGCCAGGCCCTGCTCGTAAAGCTGGGCGCCGCCAATCAGCATCAGCTCGTCGACGCCCTGTTCGCGCGCCCACTGATCGGCGCGCACAATGGCAGCGTCCAGCGACGAGAAGACTTCCGCGCCCTCCAGTGCCAGCCCGGCTTGGCGACTGACCACCAGGTTGAGCCGACCGGGCAGCGGGCGACCCAGCGAGTCCCAGGTCTTGCGGCCCATGATGATCGGCTTGCCGAGGGTCTTGGCCTTGAAGTGTTTGAGGTCCGCCGGCAGGTGCCAGGGCAGTTGGTTGTCGCGACCGATCACGCGGTTGTCGGCGAGGGCGGCGATCAGGCAGAGGGGCAGGGTCGTTTTCATCCGCGCAGGATAACGGCTCGCCCGGCGCGAATGAAGCGCCGCCTCATGCCGGACAGCCCGGCCGCTTGCTCACTACCCGGTTACGCCCCTGCTCCTTGGCCAGGTACAGCGCCACGTCGGCCAGGCGCAGGGCATCTTCCAGATCCTGGTGCGGTTGCGGCAGCAGATAGGCCAGGCCGATGCTGATGGTCACCACACCGGTCGCCTCCGACTGCACATGGGGCAGCGCCAGTGCCTCGATCTCGCTGCGGATGTCTTCGAGGATCTGCATGACCTGGGACTCCTCGATGCCATACCAGAGGCCGACGAACTCCTCACCACCGTAGCGCGCCGTCATCTCCAGTGGGCGCCGCGCCTGCCGACCGATCACCTGGCCCACCGCACGCAACGCCTCGTCGCCAGCGGCGTGGCCATAGTGATCGTTGTAACGCTTGAAGTAGTCGACATCCATCATCACCAGGGCCAACGCCTGCCGCTCACGCTGAGCCTGACGCCAGGTGCGCTCGGCACGCTCGCTGAAGGCGCGGCGATTGAGCAGGCCGGTGAGGAAATCCTTCTCCGCCATATCCTGCAGCAAGCCCTGGGCGAGGAAGTTCTGCCGGCTGGCGTATTCGAGAAAGTAACAGCCAAAACAGCCGATCAGGTTGGCGCTGGCGAGAAATACCGCGTTGTACAGCAGCAGCTCGCCGGGCAGACCGCTGAGGACCTCGACCAGCAAATAGGCGAAAAAGGTCAACCAGCCGCATAGCGCAGCGGTGACGAAGCGCAAGCCGGGAAGAAAGTAGAAGAACACCGTGACCAGGATGATGCCCTCGTAGGGCAACGGAAAATCATGGGCGCGAGCGACCCAGATAATGCCGGCGACACCCAGGCCGCCGGCCAGCGCCGCGCCTCCGACAATTATCTGCAAATAGGGACGCAAGCGGCGCTGGTAGGTGGCCAGCCAGGCGATCAGCAGCGTCGGCACAATCACGCTAAGGCGTATGGCCAGGGTCCGGTTGCGCACGCTCTCCGGCAGGCTGACGGCATCCAGCACCGCGAACAGCAACATCAGCAACATCGCCACCAGCAGTGCCCAGCGCATGCGCACGAGAATCGCGGTGATGTGGTAACGGCTGAAGGCCTGCTCCAACTCATCGTCAAAACTGAGCAAGCGGAAGCCGGCGCGGTGCTGGCGCAGGTAGGGGGAATCCTGGTTGACCCAGTCCAGATTGGGCAACTTCATGGGCGCGCGCTCTTCTAGTTCTTTTGCCCTCAGCCTAGTCTGCCCGTCGCGCATGCCACAAGCCCGGCTTGCCCCGGTGTGGCGCGCAGGGGTTATCCTTGGACTCCGACTCGTCAACGGAATGCCGCGTGACAGACAACCCACTCAAGCGCCTGCAACGCCTCTGGCTGTGTGAAACCCTGCGCCTGCGCGAAGAGCACGCCGGCCCACTGGAAGATGGCGAAGCCAACCGCCTGGCCCGCCAGACCGGCAACGACCTGGCCAGCCGCATCGAGACCCGCGCGCTGTTCCTCGCCAAGCGTGACGGCCAATTGCAGGCCCAGCAGCATTGGCTGCAAGGCGCGCGCCTGGCCCTCGGCCTGCTGCTGGTGCTGGCCGTGCTCAGCGGTGCCGGCCTGGCCCTGGCCGCACTGGGCGATGGCAGCCGCCCAGTGAATGTGTTCTGGGCCCTGGGCAGCCTGCTCGGCCTGCACCTGCTTCTTCTGCTCGGCTGGGCCCTCGGCCTACTGCTGGCCGGCGACCACAGCGCCGGCCTCGGCCGCCTGTGGCTATGGCTCAGCGAAAAGCTGGCGCGCGATGCCAGCGCCGCCCAGCTCGGCCCGGCCCTGGTGTTGCTGTTGCAACGCCGGCGCCTCAACCGCTGGCTGCTCGGCCTGCTGGTACACGGTCTATGGCTGGTGGCGCTGCTGAGCGCCGGGCTGATGCTGCTGATCCTGCTCAGCACCCGCCGTTACGGCTTCGTCTGGGAAACCACCCTGCTCGGCAGCGATACCTTCGTCGCCCTGACCCAGCTGCTCGGTAGCCTGCCCGCGCTGCTCGGTTTGCCCATCCCGGATGCCGAAACCATCCGCGCCAGTGGCGACAGCGCCCTGACCAGCGAGGCCGCACGGCATGCCTGGGCCGGCTGGCTGTTCGGCGTGCTGCTGGTGTTCGGCATCCTGCCGCGCGCGGTGCTCCTGCTGCTGTGCCTGTGGCGCTGGCGACACGGCAGCGCGCGCCTCGCTCTCGACCTCAACCTGCCCGGTTACCGCCTGCTGGGCGAGCGCCTGCAACCGACCAGCGAGCGCCTCGGCGTGCTGGATGCCGCGCCAGCGCAGCTGACTGAAGCACAAGGTGGCAGCACCCGCCTGGACAGCAGCGGCGCCGTGCTGGTGGCCATCGAGCTGGACCCGCAACGCACCTGGCCACCGAGCCTGCCCAAGAGCGTCGCCGATGCCGGCGTGCTGGACAGTCGCGAACAGCGCCAGCAGTTGCTCGACCAGCTCGGCCGCTTCCCGCCGGCACGCCTGGCCATCGCCCTCGACCCGCGCCGCTCGCCAGACCGCGGCACCCTGGCGCTGCTCGGCGAACTGGCACGCACGGCCGCCGCCACCCGTATCTGGCTGCTGCAGCCGCCCCCTGGCGAAGCCCTCGACAGCCAGCGCCTGGGCGATTGGCACAGCGCGCTGCAGCGCCTGCACTTGCCGTTTGCCGACAGCGCGCCGCTGGCCTGGCTGGAGAGCGGTCATGATTGATCCCGTAGCCCGGATGCAATCCGGGACGGAGCTGCCTGCTTCCCGGATTACATCCGGGCTACGGCCTGACGGCCCCCTCTCCCCAACCCTCGGCTTGGGCCTCCTGCGTCGCTCTACCTCCTGCATCCATGCAGTCGTCTCCCATAAATGGGCGAGGGGGCAGTCCGTGTACGCTGCGCCAGGCGCGAGTCACCCCTCGCCCGCTTGCGGGGGAGAGGGGCGAGCATGACCAAGCCACTCAAACTGGCCGTGGTCGGCCACACCAATGTCGGCAAGACCTCGCTGCTGCGCACCCTGACCCGCGACGTCGGCTTCGGCGAGGTCTCCCATCGACCCAGCACCACGCGCCATGTCGAAGGCGCGCGCCTGTCGGTGGCCGGCGAGGCGCTGCTGGAGCTGTACGACACCCCCGGCCTGGAAGACGCCATCGCCCTGCTCGACTACCTGGAACGCCTGCAGCGCCCGGGTGAGCGCCTGGATGGTCCGGCACGCCTGGCGCGCTTTCTCGACAGCGCCGAGGCGCGCCAACGCTTCGAGCAGGAGGCCAAGGTGCTGCGCCAGTTGCTGGCCAGCGATGCCGGCCTCTACGTGATCGACGCCCGCGAACCCGTGCTGGCCAAGTACAAGGACGAGCTGGCCGTGCTGGCCGGCGCCGGCAAGCCGCTGTTGCCGGTGCTCAACTTCAGCGCCAGCGCCCAGCAGCGCGAGCCACAGTGGCGCGAAGCCCTGGCCCGTCTCGGCCTGCATGCGCTGGTGTGTTTCGACACGGTGGCGCCGCCGCTGGATGGCGAACAGCGCCTGTACGAAAGCCTGGCCTTGCTGCTGGAACGCTCGCGCCCGCAACTGCAGCGGCTGATCGACGATCACCAGGCGCAAGCTGCGGCGCGCCACCAGGCCGGTGCGCGGTTGATCGCCGAGCTGCTGCTGGATTGCGCCGCCTGCCGGCGCAGCGTGGCCAATCAGACGACGATCGAACAGGGCGAGATCCGCGCCCTGCACCAGGTCATCCGCCAGCGCGAGCAGGCCTGTGTCGACGCGCTGCTGCGCCTGTATGCCTTCCGCGCCGAGGATGCCCGCGCCGGCGACCTGCCCCTACTGGACGGGCGCTGGGGCGACGATCTGTTCAACCCGGAGACCCTGCGCCAGCTTGGCGTGAATATCGGTGGCGGCATGGCCGCCGGTGCAGCCGCCGGGGCCGGCATCGATCTGCTGGTCGGCGGCCTCACCCTCGGCGCCGCGGCGCTGCTCGGCGCGCTGGCCGGCGGCGGCCTGCAGACCGCACGCAACTACGGCAAACGCCTGCTCGGCAAGCTCAAGGGCCAGCGCGAGCTGACGGTGGATGACCACGTGCTGCGCCTGCTCGCCTTGCGCCAGCGCCAGCTGCTGGCCGCCCTGGATGCCCGCGGCCATGCGGCGACCACGGCGATTCAGCTGGATCAGCCGCAGGACAAGAGCTGGCGCGAAGGCCAGTTGCCCGAGGCCCTGCGCAAGGCCCGCGCGCATCCCGAATGGTCATCACTGAATCCCGGCGCGCGCCTGGAACAGGCCGAACGCCAGGCACAGGTCACGCAGCTGGCGGCAGAGCTGACGTAGCCCGGATGCAATCCGGGAAAGTTCGACGGCGGGTCTCCCGGATTGCATCCGGGCTACACATCAGTGCGCAGGGTCTTACACGGCGACCGGCGCGGCGATATGCGGATGGGCCTGGTAGCCGACCAGCTCGAAGTCCTCGAACTTGAAGGCGAAGATATCCTTCACCGCCGGGTTGAGCTTCATGGTCGGCAGCGGCAGTGGCTCGCGAGTCAACTGCAGGTCGGTCTGCTCGATGTGGTTGGCGTACAGGTGGCAGTCGCCGCCGGTCCAGATGAAGTCGCCGAGCTGCAGGTCGCAGACCTGGGCGATCATCATCGTCAGCAGCGCGTAGCTGGCAATGTTGAACGGCACGCCGAGAAAGATATCGGCCGAGCGCTGGTAAAGCTGGCAGCTCAGCTTGCCGTCGGCCACGTAGAACTGGAACAGCGCGTGGCACGGCGGCAGGGCCATCTGCTCGACCAGCGCCGGGTTCCAGGCCGAGACGATCAGGCGGCGCGAGTCCGGATTCTTCTTGATCATCTCGATCAGCTTGCTGATCTGGTCGATCGACTCGCCGTTAGGCGCCGGCCAGCTGCGCCACTGGTAGCCATAGACCGGGCCGAGGTCGCCGTTCTCGTCGGCCCACTCGTCCCAGATGCGCACGCCGTTGTCCTTCAGGTACTTGATGTTGGTGTCGCCCTGGAGGAACCACAGCAGCTCGTGAATGATCGATTTCAGGTGGCACTTCTTGGTGGTCACCAGCGGGAAGCCATCGGCCAGGTTGAAGCGCATCTGGTGGGCGAAGAGGCTGTAGGTGCCGGTGCCGGTGCGGTCACTCTTGAAGGTGCCGGTCTCGCGCACCAGGCGCATCAGGTCGAGGTACTGTTTCATTGCGCGGCTCCCAGGGCGGCTTGGCGTTTGTAGGCGTAGGCGATCAGACCGAGGCCGCCGAGGATCATCGGCAGGCAGAGGATCTGGCCCATGGTCAGCCAGCCACCGGCCAGGTAACCGAGCTGGGCATCCGGCACGCGGACGAACTCGACGATAAAGCGGAAGATGCCATAGCACAGCGCGAACATGCCGGACACGGCCATGGTCGGGCGCGGCTTGCGCGAGTAGAACCAGAGGATGGCGAACAGTGCGAGGCCTTCCAGGGCGAACTGGTACAGCTGCGACGGGTGACGCGCCAGCTGCTCGGGGTCACTGCCTACAGGAAAGATCATCGCCCAGGGCAGGTCGGTGGCCTTGCCCCACAGCTCGGCGTTGATGAAGTTGCCGATGCGCCCGGCACCCAGGCCGATCGGCACCAGCGGGGCGATGAAGTCCATCAGCTGGAAGAAGCTCTTGTCATTGCGCCGGCCGAACCACCAGGTGGCCAACATCACGCCGAGCAAGCCGCCGTGGAAGGACATGCCGCCCTCCCACACGCGTAGAATCTTCAGCGGCTCGGCAATGTAGGCGGCGAAGTCGTAGAACAGCACATAGCCCAGGCGCCCGCCGAGGATCACACCCATGGCCACCCAGAACACCAGGTCGGAGAGTTTCTCCTTGCTCCAGCTCGCGTCGAAACCGGCCAGCCGGCGCGAGGCCAGCAGCCAGGCGCCACCGATACCGACCAGGTACATCAGGCCGTACCAGTGGATCTTGATCAGGCCCAGGTCGAGAGCAACCGGGTCTATCTGCGGGTAAGGCAGCATTTAAAACTCCTTAGATCAGGAAATTCACGCCCACTATCAACAGCAGTAGGGCGAACAGACGCTTGAGCAGGCGCGGCGACAGTTTATGCGCCAGGCGCGCGCCGAAGCGGGCGAAAAACATGCTGGTGATGGCGATACCGGCCATGGCCGGCAGGTAGACGAAACCCAGACTCCACTGCGGCAAGCCCGGTTCGCTCCAGCCGATCAGCATGAAGCTCAGGGCACTGGCCGCCGCAATTGGCAGGCCGCAGGCCGACGAGGTGGCCACCGCCTGCTGCATCGGCACGCTGCGCCAGGTGAGGAACGGCACGGTCAGCGAGCCGCCGCCGATGCCGAAGATCGCCGAGGCCCAGCCGATCACCCCGCCGGCGGCCGTAAGTCCAGCCTTGCCTGGGACCGTGCGACTGGCCTTGGGTTTCAGCTCCAGGCCCATCTGGATGGCGATGACGATGGCGAATACGCCGATGATCTTCTGCAGCAACGGGCCCTGGATGGCCGCTGCGGTCAGCGCGCCAAAACCTGCACCGAGGAGGATGCCGAGGGTCATCCAGGTGAACACCGGCCACAGCACCGCGCCCTTGCGCTGGTGCTCCAGCACCGAATTGATCGAGGTGAAGATGATGGTGGCCAGCGAGGTGCCGACGGCCAGGTGGGTCAGCACGCTCGGATCGATGCCCTGAGCGGTGAAACTGAATACCAGCACCGGCACGATGATGATGCCGCCACCGACGCCGAACAGCCCGGCCAGCACGCCAGCCGCCGCGCCCAGCAGCATATAGAGCAGGAATTCCATCGATACCCCCGAAAACCAAGCGGCATGGTAACGGATGCGCCCCGCCCCCTCCAGACGAGGGCGACAAGCGCTTGTTAACAGGCCGTTGAAAACGTAGGCGAGGCAGCCAGCGCAAGGCGCAACGTTAGTAACAGCCTCCGGCTGGTCAAAACGGCGAAAAAGCGCAGTTTACGAGCTGTAAATGAGCATTTTGAGCCTGTTTTTAACGCCGCGATGGCAACGCAGGTAGTTTTTCAACGGCCTGGTAGACTCCGGTCACAAGGAGAAGCCCATGTGCCTGATCGTTTTCGCCTGGCGCCCCGGCCATGCCCAGCCACTGCTGCTGGCAGCCAACCGCGACGAATTCTACAACCGCGCCAGCCTGGCCCTGGGCGAGTGGCCAGATGCGCCCGGCCTGTTTGCCGGACGCGACCTGCAGGCCGGCGGCACCTGGCTGGGCGTCAGCGCCGATGGCCGCTTCGCCGCCCTGACCAATATCCGCGACCCGCGCCAGGCCAAGGGCCCGCGCTCGCGCGGTGAGCTGCCGGTGGATTTCCTGCGCAGCACGCTGGATGCCGAGCACTACCTGGCCGAGGTGAGCGAGCGCCTGGAGCAGTACAGCGGCTTCAACCTGCTGCTGGGCAACCGCGACGCGCTGTACTACTTCAACTCCGAGGAAGGCCAGGCGCGGCGCCTGCAAGCCGGTCTCTACGGTCTGTCCAATGCCGAGCTGGATACGCCCTGGCCAAAGGTAGTGCGTGCCAGCGCCGGCCTGGCCGGCTGCCTGGACGACCCGCAACCGCAACGCCTGCTGGAGCTGCTCAGCGACTCGCGCCAGCCGCCGCGCGTGCTGCTGCCAGACACCGGTATCGGCGTGGACTGGGAGCTGCTGCTGTCGAGCATTTTCATCGTCGGCCCCGGCTACGGCACCTGCGCCAGCAGCGCGTTGTTGCTGAATGCCGACGGCAGTCTGCAGCTGGTCGAGCGACGCTTCGATAGTCAGGGCCAGGCCGAGGGCGAAGTGAGTCTGCACCTGCCGGGCCTGTAGTAGCCCGGATGCAATCCGGGACTAAGCGTCTCGCCTGTACGCCGCTCCCGGATTGCATCCGGGCTACTTCAGCACAGGCTCAATCGCTCTGTTGCCAGTCGCAGAAACAGCCCACCGCCAGGTTGCTGTCGGCCCGCACCGGACGACCGGCGCTGAGGGCCTCGAGGATCGGCTCGATAAAGCTGTTGCTCGAGGTGCATTGCGCCCCTTCGCTATAGGGGCCGAAATAGGCGAGGTTGCCTTGCTGATCCCAGATCGCCACCGCCGGACTGGCTGGCAACTGCTCGCTGCCGGCCAGGGCCGCGAGCGGCTGCAAGGCGCGCAGATCCTCCGGCAACTGCCCCTGGCTACCGGCCTTCTGCAGCCCATAGAACTGCACACCGCGCGGGACATAGGTCTGCAGCAGCTCGGCGAGGTGTTGCTGGTTGCCGACATTGCACGGGCAGGCCGGGTCCCAGAAATGCACCACGCGGATTGCCCCGGGCCCGGCCAGTTCGGCCGGCAGACGCAGGGCCGCGCCGGAAAACAGCTCGGTGCGCTCGTCGAACGGGCGGATATAGCGCGCCTCGAACCACCAGAACGCAGCCAACATGGCACCCAGCCAGACGATGGCGAGCAGGCTGGCAAGCAGGACTTTCAGGCGTGAGGCAGGCATGGGGACACTTCGCAGGCGGGCTGCCTTGAGCAGCTATTGTCGAAACAGCGCGTAGCTTGCCACGCCGCGCCGTACAGCTGAATATCAACCACCACCCCGCCGAACGCGCACAGAATCGATGACCAGCATGCCAAGCCCCACCTCAGAGCACTTCCAGGCCGAAC
This sequence comes from Pseudomonas campi, assembly GCF_013200955.2. Classification (NCBI taxonomy): domain Bacteria; kingdom Pseudomonadati; phylum Pseudomonadota; class Gammaproteobacteria; order Pseudomonadales; family Pseudomonadaceae; genus Aquipseudomonas; species Aquipseudomonas campi. The sequence continues at coordinate 252,597 of NZ_CP053697.2, read as the reverse complement.
GCCTGCGCAGCCACCTGCGACCCTTGGCCGCAGCAACGCAGCCACTGAGTAGCGAGGAACAGGCCTACCAGCGCTATTACGGCCTCGATCTGGCCAGCAGCCGTACGGGCGTGCGCAGCCAGCTGGGCTGCTTCGAACTGGACGGCCTGCGCATCGTCACCCAGCTCTGGCTGCCCGCCGAACCGCAGGCCACGCTGGTGCTGCTGCATGGCTACTACGACCACATGGGTCTGTACCGGCATGTGATCGACTGGGCGCTGAGCCTGAACCTCGCCGTGCTGGCCTGCGACCTGCCCGGGCACGGACTCTCCGCCGGACCGCGCGCCAGCATCGACGACTTCGCCACCTACCAGCAGACTCTGCTCGGCCTGCTCGACCAGGCCGCCAGCCTCGATCTGCCACAACCCTGGCACCTCTGCGGACAGAGCACCGGCGGCGGCATCCTGCTCGATTACCTGCTCAACGGCACACCGCGACCACAGCCCGGCGCCACCATTCTTCTGGCGCCACTGGTACGGCCGCGCGCCTGGGGTCTGTCCAAGCTCAGCTACCACCTGCTCAGCCCGTTCAAGGCGGCCATCCCGCGGCGTTTCTCGGACAACTCCAGCGACAGCGACTTCCTGCACTTCGTCCAGCACCGCGACCCGCTGCAACCGCGCGACCTGCCGACGGCCTGGGTCGGCGCGCTGGCCAAGTGGATTCCGCGCATCGAGTCGGCCCCGCGCAGCACCCAGCGCCCGCTGATTGTGCAGGGCGAGAGCGACATGACAGTAGACTGGCAGCACAACCTGGACGTGCTGCAGGACAAGTTCGACCAGCCGGAGATCCTGCGCCTGCCTGGCGCCCGGCATCACCTAGTCAACGAGAGTGAAGCGCTACGCCGGCAGTACTTCGACTTTCTCGGCGAAAGGCTGCGCTAATGATCCGATCCGAATACGTGTGAAGCGAGTTCACCCACGCAACTCTTGTAGGAGCCAGCTGGCTGGCGATTCCGGGCGTGAAGCGCATCGCCAGCAAGCTGGCTCCTACAATAAATACGCTCAGATGCCCTGCTGCGCTGGCTGCAGCTCGGCACCGCTCTGCCCCACCGCCAGCCCAGCACGCAGGGCGGCCAGGGCCGCCTGGTAATAGGCCTGCCCTGCGCTGGACTGGGCGAAACTGACGAATTCATCCAGCTCCGGATCGGACAGCTCGCGGTAGACATGCAGCAGGGTGTTATCCAGATCGGCGCCGATCTGCTGCATCAGCTGTTCACGCTGGCTGCTGACCAGCGCCTCGGCCTGGCCACCACCGAACAGGCCGGGCAGCATCTGGCTGAGGCTGTCGGCCGCCACGCCGGCCAGGGCCAGGCTGACCTCGGCACCGGCTTCCTGGGCGGGCAGGGCCTGGGCCAGGTGGCGAATCAGCAGACGGCGAGTAGCGCTGGCCTCGCTCGGCGGCAGGCCGTTGGCGTGGGCGGCCAGCTGGTCGCGGCGGGTGGCCAAGGTCTCGGCGGCGATCACCTTGCGCCCCAGCGGCGACTCGAAGAACTGCAAAACTGGCAACGGATCGGCCAGCTGCATACGCAGGGCGGCCTGGGCACGCTGATCCATCGCTTGCGGCTCGAAGCGGCGGTTGCTGTTGTCGACCAGCGCCTGGTACACCGCCGGCGGCAAGGTGTCGCGGTATCGCAGTTGCGCCGCCGCCAGGGCATCGCTGAAATGCGCGCGCTGCTCCGGCCAGCCACCGGCCTGGTACAGGCGGGCGTGCTCATCGGCAAAGGAAGTCAGACTGCACAGCAGTAATACGAAGGCGAACACGACACGCATGGGGGGCTCCTATCTAGCGCGGCCATTTTCCGGGGCCAGGGCAAGCTTGTCGAGGCAACTTATCGAGGCGCAACAGCGACGCTGATAGAATCGCCGGCATGCCTACCGACCTCGATTTACAGCTGCTGCCATTGATCATCGACGACCTCGCCCGCCAGGGTTGGTCGCGGCAGACCGCCGTCCTGCCAGACTCTCTGACCCGTGAACTGGCCAATGAGTGCCGTAGCCGTGGACAAAACGGCGCACTGAACCCGGCGGGCGTCGGCCGCGGTAGCGCGCTGGCGGTGCGCGAGGGCATCCGCGGTGACCAGATCCAGTGGCTGGAAACCGGCCAGCACCCGGCCTGTGACCGCTACCTGGCGGCCATGGACGAGCTGCGCCAGGCGCTGAATCAGGCCTTCTTCCTCGGCCTGGCCGATTACGAAAGCCACTTCGCCCTGTACCCACCGGGCGCCTTCTACCAGAAGCACCTGGATCGCTTCCACGACGACGACCGCCGCACTCTGTCGGCCGTGTTCTACCTGAATGACAACTGGCAAGCTGAGCAGGGTGGCGCCCTGCGCATCTATCCGGCGGACGGCGCCGCGCTCGACCTGCTGCCCGAAGCCGGCAGCCTGGTGCTGTTCCTGTCTGCCGAACTGCCCCACGAAGTCCTGCCCGCCAGCCGTGAGCGTCTGTCGCTGACGGGCTGGTTCAGGCGTCGATAAGCTATTCACCCCCGGATTGCATCCGGGCTACGCGTGCCAGAGGAGTTGCCTGTGGAAAAATTGCTGGTCAGCCGCTGCCTGCTTGGCCACAAGGTGCGCTACGACGGCGGCGCCCATGGCCCGTTCGACCTGCTGCAGCGCTGGCAGGACGAAGGCCGCATCGTCGCCCTGTGCCCGGAAGTGGCCGGCGGCCTGCCGACCCCGCGGCCGCCGGCGGAAATCCCCGGTGGCCAGGGCGCCCAGGTGCTAGACGGCAGCCAGCCGGTGCTGACCAACCTGGGCGAAGACGTTACTGCAGCCTTCGTCGCCGGCGCCGAGATCGCTCTGCAACTGGTCCGCCAGCATGGCCTGCGAGTAGCGGTGCTCAAGGCGCGCAGCCCGTCCTGCGGCAACACGCACAACTACGACGGCAACTTCAGCGGCACGCTGGTCGAGGGCGAAGGGGTCACCGCCGCCCTGCTGCGCCGCGCCGGGGTCAAGGTGTTCAACGAAAGCCAGCTGGCCGAGGCAGCTGCCGAGCTGGCGCGCCTGGAACAGTGCAGCTGATCGGTTCGCGCCACGGAACCCACCGCCTCACCTAAGGTCAGTGCTGGACACCCCGAAAAGGAGCCTGCCATGACCATCTTGCGCCCACTCGCCCTCGCCACCCTGTTCTGCATCAGCCCACTCGCCGCCCTGGCGGAAATGCCGCGCACGGCAGCCCCGGCTGGCGCCGAGGTGTACTTCATCGAACCGGCCGACGGCGCCACGGTCGGCCAGACCTTCACCGTCAAGTTCGGTCTCAAGGGCATGGGCGTGGCCCCGGCCGGGGTCGACATGCCCGCCACCGGCCATCACCACCTGCTGGTGGATGGCACGCAGCTGCCGGCGATGGACATGCCATTGCCGACCACCGACCAGGTCCGCCACTTCGGCAAGGGCCAGACCGAAACCGAAGTGACCCTGTTGCCCGGAAAGCACACCTTGCAGCTGCTGGTCGGCGACAAGAACCACGTGCCGCTCGATCCGCCGGTGATTTCAGAGCAGATCAGCATCACCGTGAAATAAACGGACGGAAACGAAAAAGGGAGGCCGAAGCCTCCCTTTTTTTGCAACGCGCGGTTCTTAGAACAGAACGCGGCTGCGGATGGTACCGGTGACATGCTGCAGCTTTTCCAGGGCCAGGTCGGAGTACTCGGCGTCGACGTCGATCACCACGTAGCCGACCTTTTCGTTGGTCTGCAGGAACTGGCCGGAGATGTTGATGCCGTTGTCGGCGAACACCTTGTTGATCTCACTCATCACGCCCGGCACGTTCTCGTGGATGTGCAGCAGGCGATGCTTGCCCGGGTGCGCCGGCAGGGCGACTTCGGGGAAGTTGACCGACGAAACCGAAGTACCGTTATCGCTGTACTTGACCAGCTTCTCGGCCACTTCCAGACCGATGTTGGCCTGCGCCTCGGCAGTCGAACCACCGATGTGCGGAGTCAGGATCACGCGATCCAGACCACGCAGCGGGCTTTCGAACTCCTCATCGTTGGATTTGGGCTCGACCGGGAATACGTCGATGGCGGCGCCGATCAGGTGCTCGTCCTTGATCGCTTCAGCCAGCGCTTCCAGCACCACCACGGTGCCGCGGGCGGCGTTGATCAGGATGCCGCCCTTCTTCATGGCGCGGATTTCCTTCTCGCCGATCATCCACTGAGTGGAAGCCAGCTCCGGCACATGCAGGGAAACGATGTCGGCCATGCCCAGCAGCTCGTGCAGGTTGCCGACCTGAGTGGCGTTGCCCAGCGGCAGCTTGGTCACGGTGTCGTAGAAGAACACCTGCATGCCGAGGGCTTCGGCGAGTACCGAGAGCTGGGTGCCGATCGAGCCGTAACCGACGATACCCAGCTTCTTGCCGCGGATTTCGAAGGAGTTGGCCGCCGACTTGATCCAGCCACCACGGTGGCAGGAGGCGTTTTTCTCGGGGATGCCGCGCAGCAGCAGGATGGCCTGGGCCAGCACCAGTTCGGCGACCGAACGGGTGTTGGAGAACGGTGCGTTGAACACGGCGATACCGCGCTCGCGGGCTGCATTCAGGTCGACCTGGTTGGTGCCGATGCAGAAGCAACCCACAGCGACCAGGCGCTTGGCGCAGTCGAAGACCTCAGCGGTCAGCTGGGTGCGCGAGCGGATGCCGATGAAATGGGCGTCGGCGATCTTTTCTTTCAGCTCGTCGTCGGACAACGCGCCTTTGAGGTACTCGATGTTGCTGTAGCCGGCGGCCTTCAGGGTGTCGACGGCATTCTGGTGCACGCCTTCCAGCAGAAGGAACTTGATCTTGCTCTTGTCGAGAGAGGTCTTGCTCATCGGAGTACCTGTTGTCCCACGAATAGTGTCAGGAGAAGCGTCAGCAGCGTTGCTGACCGGGCCCGCAGATCGGCGCGGGGGCACGATTCACGGGGGGCGTATGCTAGCATACGAGCCCCGCGAAAGACCCACCCCTGGCCGATGAAGCGTGCTCAGGGTGACCATGAATTGTTTGAGAGTTCCCCAGATGACCAATCCTGCCCTGATTGAAGCGCTGAAGACCCTGGTCGAGCCCGGCAAGGTGCTCACCGACGCCGACTCCCTCAATGCCTACGGCAAGGACTGGACCAAACATTTCGCCCCGGCGCCCAGCGCCATCGTCTTTCCCAAGACCACCGAGCAGGTGCAGGCCATCGTCCGCTGGGCCAACGAGCACAAGGTCGCCCTGGTGCCGTCGGGCGGCCGCACCGGCCTGTCCGCCGCCGCCGTCGCCGCCAATGGCGAAGTGGTGGTGGCCTTCGACTACATGAACCAGATCGTCGAGTTCAACGAATTCGACCGCACCGTGGTCTGCCAGCCGGGCGTGGTGACCAAGCAACTGCAGCTGTTCGCCGAGGACAAGGGCCTGTACTACCCGGTGGACTTCGCCTCTGCCGGCTCCAGCCAACTTGGCGGCAACATCGGCACCAATGCCGGCGGGATCAAGGTCATTCGCTACGGCATGACCCGCAACTGGGTGGCCGGCCTGAAAGTGGTCACCGGCACCGGCGAACTTCTGGAGCTGAACAAGGACCTGATCAAGAACGCCACCGGCTACGACATGCGCCAGCTGTTCATCGGCGCCGAAGGCACCCTCGGTTTCGTGGTGGAAGCGACCATGCGCCTGGAACGCGCGCCGAAGAACCTCACCGCGATGGTGCTCGGCACCCCGGACTTCGACTCGATCATGCCGGTGCTGCACGCCTTCCAGAACAAACTGGACCTAACCGCCTTCGAATTCTTCTCCGACAAGGCCCTGGCCAAGATCATGGCCCGTGGCGACGTACCGCCGGCCTTCGACACCGATTGCCCGTTCTATGCCCTGCTGGAATTCGAAGCCAGCACCGAGGAGGTCGCCGAACAGGCGCTGGCTACCTTCGAACATTGCGTCGAGCAGGGTTGGGTGCTGGACGGCGTAATGAGCCAGAGCGAGCAGCAACTGCAGAACCTGTGGAAGCTGCGCGAGTACATCTCGGAGACCATCAGCCACTGGACCCCGTACAAGAACGACATCTCGGTCACCGTCGGCAAGGTCCCGGCCTTCCTGCACGATATCGACCGCATCGTCGGGGAAAACTACCCAGACTTCGAAGTCATCTGGTTCGGCCACATCGGCGACGGCAACCTGCACCTGAACATCCTCAAGCCGGAGAGCCTGTCCAAGGACGAGTTCTTCGCCAAGTGCGCCATCGTCAATAAGTGGGTGTTCGAGACCGTGCAGAAGTACAACGGCTCGATCTCGGCCGAGCACGGCGTGGGCATGACCAAGCGCGATTACCTGCACTACAGCCGCTCGGAAGCCGAGATCGGCTACATGAAGGCGATCAAGGCGGTGTTCGATCCCAACGGGATCATGAACCCCGGCAAAATCTTCCCCGTCTGAAGCTATTGCGGGCTTCGCGCGCCATGCTTCGTTGGCGTTCGAAGCCTTAACTCGCAACGCTTTAAACAGCGCTTCGTAATGGAGAAGCCGCAATGAGCTACCAGCACCAGTACACCGACGGCACGCCGATCCACTTCCCGCTGGGCAAGGTGGTCTGCGTCGGGCGCAACTACGCCGAGCACGCCGCTGAGCTGAACAACCCGATCCCCAGCGAGCCGCTGCTGTTCATCAAGCCAGGCAGCTGCACGGTGGCGCTGAACGACAGCTTCGCCATCCCGCAGGATCGCGGCGTGGTGCACTACGAGGCGGAAATCGCCGTGCTGATCGGCAAGCCGCTGTCGAAGAAGCCCTCGGTAGAAGAAGTGCGCGATGCCATCTCTGGCTTCGCCCCGGCCCTGGACCTGACCCTGCGCGACGTGCAGGCCAAGCTCAAGGAAAAGGGCCTACCGTGGGAGCTGGCCAAGTCCTTCGACGGTGCCTACGTGCTGGCGCCGTTCGTCGCCGGCGATGCCTACCCGGATCTGGCCGATATCGGCATCCGCCTGTCGATCAATGGCGAGCTGCGCCAGGACGGTAACAGCAGCGCCATGCTTAACCCGATCATCGGCCTGATCCAGCACATCGCCGGGCACTTCAGCCTGCAGCCAGGCGACGTGATCTCCACCGGCACGCCGGCTGGCGTCGGCCCGTTGGCCAGCGACGACCAGCTGGAAATCGCCCTGGGTGGGCAAGCCGCATTCACCACGCGGGTGCTCTGAAATCCCGCACCGGCCTTGCCGGTGCGGTCAGGTGCAAGCGCACTGACACAGCTTTCACCTGCGTTTCACAGAACTTTCATCGCCGCTGCGTAGTCTCAAGGGCTTGATTCAGCCGAGCAGCCCCCGATGCACTCCCTCGCCCTTCCCCGCCGCCCCTGGCTGTCACTGGCCCTGGCCGGCAGCCTGGCCGCCGCCGTTGCCGCCATCAACTTCCTGCACTGGGATGACCGCAGCCTGCTCTGGTTCAAGGAGCACAACCTGCCCAGCGCCGAGCGCGCCGCCAGCATCTGGCTGCCCGGCTACCGAGCCACCCTGCAGGGCAAGGCACTGGCCGGCCTGGAAGCCGGTGAAACCTCGGACCTGGCCTACAACCCGATCACCGGCACCCTGTTCACCGTCACCGGCAAGCAACCCACGCTGGTGGAAATCAGCCGCCAGGGCGACGTGCTGCGGCGCATCAGCCTGAAGGGCTTTTCCAACCCGGAAGGCGTGGCGGTGCTGGAAAACGGCAACGTCGCGGTGATCGACGAGCGCCGGCGCAACCTGTCGATCTTCGAACTGAACCCGCTGACCCGCGAGCTCAACCTGGCCGACGGCAAGCCGTTCGACCTGGGATACCCGGACGCCGGCAACAAGGGCTTCGAGGGGATCGCCTGGGACCCGACCCAGCAGCGCCTGCTGCTGGGCAAGGAGCGCAACCCGATTGCCATGTTCAGCCTGGCCAGTAATGGCAAGCAGCTGCTGTCCTCGGTCCTGCAACTACTGCCCGACCATGGCCTGGACATGCGCAACCTTTCGGCCCTCAGCGTCGACCCGCAGACCGGGCACATCCTGGCGCTGTCGGCGCAGTCTTACCTGTTGCTGGAGCTGGACGAACACGGCCAGGCGCTCAGTTTCATTAGCCTGCAGGGCGGCCTGAACGGCCTGAACAAGCGTATCCCGCGCGCCGAAGGGGTGGCCATGGACGAGGACGGCACCATCTACATGGTCAGCGAACCGAACCTGTTCTACGTATTCAACAAGGATGGCCAAGCCAAGGCCGACAAGGGCTGAGCCGCACCCAGATCGACGACGCCCCGCAATTTGCGGGGCGTCGTCGTTTCAGGGGCGCGTGCGGGCTGGGTCGGTCAGACTGCAGTCACGCTATCGAAGCCCTGCAGCACATTGATCGCGTTGATACCTATCTCCTCCACCGCATAGCCACCCTCCATGACAAACAGGGTCTGCACGCCGAGCCGGCCGATGATCTCGCCCATGCGCAAGTAGTCCGGGCTGTCCAGCTTGAACTGCGAGATCGGGTCTTCCTTGAAAGTGTCCACGCCCAGCGACACCACCAGCACATCCGGCGCGTAGGCGGCGATCTGCCGGCAAGCGGCGGCTAGCGCCAGGCTCCACACGGCCCAGTCGCTGCCGGCGGCCAGCGGATAGTTGAAGTTGAAGCCCTGGCCGACGCCCACGCCCTTCTCGTCGGCATAACCGAGGAAGAACGGGTACTCGAAGCGCGGGTCGCCGTGGATCGAGGTGAACAGCACGTCGGCGCGGTCATAGAAGATGTCCTGGGTGCCGTTGCCGTGGTGGTAGTCGACATCGAGGATAGCCACCCGCGCGGCGCCCTGGTCCAGGCAGGCCTGGGCGGCGATGGCGGCGTTGTTCAGGTAGCAGTAGCCGCCCATGTAATCGGCAGCGGCGTGGTGACCCGGCGGCCGGCACAGCGCGAACACCCCGCGCGCGCCCTTGACCAGCTCGGCCTGGCCGGTCAGCGCGACGTTGGCCGAGGCACTGATGGCCTTCCAGCTGCCAGCGGTGATCGGCACGCCAGCGTCGAAGCTGTAGTAGCCGAGCTTGCCGTCGATGCAGTCCGGGATGGTCTGGCGCAGGCGCCGATTGGGCCAGGTAAAGGGCAGCATGTCGTGGCTGCGACCGAGGGCCGACCACTCGCTCCAGGCATTGCGCAAAAAGTGCACGAAGCCTTCGTCATGCACCCGCAGCACCGGCTCCAGGCCGAACTCGCGCGGCGTGGCCACTTCACCCAACTGCACAGCCTGGGCGCGCGCCAGGACCATATCGGCACGGCTGGGCTTCTCGAAACAGGGGGTGAGCTGGCCATCGATCAGCTCGTACTTGCCGTGGTGCAGATGATGGTCGTCGCTGTAGATCGTCAGCATAAGGGACTCCCCGGACTCCGGCGGAGCCCGTCATAGGCAGAAGGTCAGGGAGAGCGGCGGATACGCCGCCCCCTCACCGGTCAAGTCGGTCACGGTGCGAGCAAGGAGGCCGCGTAAAGCGCCTGCATAGCGCAGCCCCAGAGCGCCGAACGCCATACTCAGGGCTGCTATAGACATCGCCAAAAACCATCCAAATAACTCACAACCAATTGTTTTTATTGATCTTTATAAGAAAACCAAAGCCACCAGCGGCTTTCGACTGATTCTCTCAGCGGCCCGGGACAGGCAGAACGATAGTTCCGGTCAGAAGGGGATAATTGCGGCCAAGTTACCCCGCAGGCGTTCCAGCAGGCCGCATTCCCGGATTACATCCGCGCTCCGCAGGAGTCGATTTCAGCGGCGGAAGTCGCTCGGCGCCAGGCCGCTCCAGCGCTGGAAGGCGTGGCGGAAGCTGGCCGCTTCGCTGTAGCCGAGCTGTTCGGCGATCAGGTAGATCGGCAGGTCGGTCTGCTGCAGCAACTGCCGCGCCTTGTCGTAGCGCACCTCGTCGAGCAGGTGCTGGAAGCTGGTGTTGAGCTGTTGCAGATGACGGCGCAGAGTGCGCGCGGAACGGTGCAGGCGGCCCGCCACCTGCTCCAGGCTGACGCAGCCGGCCAGATCGCCATTGAGTTGCTGGCGGATCTGCTCGCACAGATCCTGGCGGCTGTGGAACTGCGTTTCCAGCTGCAGGCACTGCTGCAGGCCGTGTTGGTGACTGACCGGATCGGCCAGCGGCAGGGGCCGTTCGAGCAGTGCCGGGTTGAAGCACAGGGCATTGCTGCCGGCGCCGAACTCCACCGGACAGCCGAGCTTTTCGCCATAGCTGGCGCCATGCGCTGGGCTGCGATAGGCCAGCAGCAGACGGCGCGGGCGCACCGACTCGCCAAGCAGGTCCTGCACTACGGTGAGCAGCGAGGCCAGGCACAGCTCGGTATTGAACACTTCCATTTGCGAGGCGTAGCGGTAGCCGGCAGCGGTCAGCCGGACTTCGTCATCGGTCGCCAGCAGATTGAGCTGGAAGTAGGTGCCGAGCAGCGCCGGATGGGCGATGGCCAGGCGCAGCGCCTCGCCCAGGGTGCGGCTGGCGAGCATGGTATAGCCGAGGATGCCGTAAGCCGAAACATGCATGCGCTTGCCCAGGCTCAGGCCCAGCGCCGAGTCGCGGTTATACGCACAGGCATTGGCCAGCACACGCAGCTCCTGGGCATGGCTGATCAGGCGCGCCGGGTTGTCCAGCTCGCTGGCGCTGATGCCACTGCCGTCCAGCACCAGCTCGGCCGCGACGCCGCCATGACCGAGGGCCTGCACTGCCAGCGCCACGGTGTGCAGAGTGGTGAGAACGCGCTGTTCGGGTAACACTGACATGCCTGCGGGTTCCATGCCGGTAGACTTCGGTAACTCTCTTTAAGCTTGGCTTCAGCTCCGCTGTGTTATTCATGCTGGCCCCTGATCAACAAGGTGACCCCATGCGACGCCTGACCCAAGCCCGCTTCTTCGTGCCGGCGCTGCTGCTGGCCGCTCTGCTGCTCGCTGCAGTGGCCGCCCAGTATTTGCGCCTGTTCGAAAGAGGCTGGTTTCTGGTGCAAGAATGGCGCCATGCCGCCGAGTGGCGCGAACAGTCGATCTGGCTGCCGGACTATGTCGCCACCCTGCAGGCACAACCGATCGACGGCCTGGACGCCGATGTCTCGGCGCTGACCTACGATCCGGATCGCCGCAGCCTGTTCACCGTGACCAACAAAAAATCCGAGATCATCGAGCTGAGCCTCGACGGTCGGGTGCTGCGGCGCGTGCCCATCGTCGGCTTCGGCGACCCGGAGGCGATCGAGTACATCAGCCCCGGCATCTACGTGGTCACCGACGAGCGCGAGCAGCGCCTGTTCCGCGTACACCTCAGCGAGGACACCGCCTTCGTCGACGCCGCTGACTCCGAACAGCTGTCTCTGGGCATCGGCCGCAACGGCAACAAGGGTTTCGAGGGGCTGGCGTACGACGCAGCCAACCAGCGTCTGTTCGCCGCCAAGGAGCGCGACCCGGTGCAGATCTTCGAGATTCACGGTTTCCCCCACAGCAACCCGGACAAGCCCTTTGCCGTGCATGTGGTCGACGATCCCGAGCGCGATGCCGGGCTGTTTGTGCGCGACCTGTCCAGCCTGCAATACGACGAGCGCAGCGGGCACCTGCTGGCGCTGTCCGACGAATCGCGCCTGGTGCTGGAGCTGAATGTCGACGGCAAGCCGATCAGCATGCTGTCCCTGGTCGGTGGCCGGCACGACCTCAAGAAGGGAGTGCCGCAGGCCGAAGGAGTGGCCATGGACGACGATGGCAACCTGTACGTGGTGAGCGAGCCGAACCTGTTTTACGTGTTCAAGAAAAAGGCCGGGGAATAAGTAGCCCAACGCGGGCCTCGCCCCTCTCCCCCGGCCCCTCTCCCACAGGTGGGAGAGGGGAGATCAATCAGCTGTCGTCCTGCAGGCTCGCGTCCGGCGCACTCCTCTTCACCGACTCGCAACCGGCCTCTGCGCCGGCTTCGCTGGCATACATCTGGCTCTGGCCGACCACCTGGCCATTGCTGGCCTTGAGCACGAAATGGAACTTGCCGCCGGCGGCCGCCTTGATCTCGAAGGCGCCCTCGCGCTGCGCGTTCTTGCGCACCGACTCGATACCGTCCAGGGCCGATTGCTTGGCCTTGTACTGCTCACTATTGAGGATGCTCTCGCCGTTGCCGGCGTGCAGATTGAAGTGGAACTGACCATTGCTGGCGGTCTTCAGAACGAACTTACTAGCCATTGGCTGACTCCGGTGTGTGGGTGGGAAAGCCCCGCTAAGCTTAGACGCTCGTACCCCGCCGGTCAGTTCAGCACGCCAGCACCTACTCACTTTCGCGGGGGCGGCTCTTGCGCGGGGTGCGCCGCGCGCACCGAAGTCCCCTGGGTGGGCAGACACCTCAGCCTGCGTGGGGTAAGTCCGCGAAGATCCTTATCTCCCCGCATAAGGACGCTCCTTACGAAACACCGACTTGCATCAACAGTTACCGGGTACAGGACATAAAAAAACCGGCCTGGGCCGGTTTCTTCTACGCAGGCAGCTAGCCAGGCATCAGGCGTTCTTCAGCGTCTTCACACCTTCGGAGGTGCCGAGCAGCAGCAGGTCGGCCGGACGCGCGGCGAACAGGCCGTTGGTGACCACGCCGACGATGGCGTTGATCTGGGTTTCCAGCTCCACCGGGTCGGTGATGCTCATGTTGAACACGTCGAGGATGATATTGCCGTTGTCGGTCAGCACGCCCTCACGGTACACCGGGTCGCCGCCCAGCTTGACCAGCTGGCGGGCCACATGGCTGCGGGCCATGGGGATGACTTCCACCGGCAGCGGGAAGTTGCCGAGTACCGGCACCAGCTTGCTGGCGTCGGCGATGCAGATGAAGGTCTTGGCCACCGCCGCGACGATCTTCTCGCGGGTCAGCGCGGCGCCGCCGCCCTTGATCAGGTTGAGGTGCTCGTCGCTCTCGTCGGCGCCGTCGATGTAGAACTCCAGCTCGCTGACGCTGTTCAAGTCGTACACCGGGATGCCATGGCCCTTGAGGCGCGCGGCGGTGGCTTCGGAGCTGGCCACGGCGCCGTCGAAGGCCATCTTGTGCTGGGCCAGGGCGTCGATGAAGCAGTTGGCGGTGGAGCCGGTGCCGACGCCGATCACACTCTTGCTGTCGAGAAAGGGAAGGATATGGTCGACGGCGGCCTGGGCCACGGCCTGCTTGAGCTGATCCTGGGTCATCACGGGGTCTGCGCCTGGGGAGTACGGGAAGGGGCGAATTATAGCCTCGCCACCCGGCCCAGCGGCTGTGTTTTATCGCCACGCCCTACTGTTCTGGGCTTTGCGCCGGTGGCCGCCGGTCGGAGCGCTGGGGTAGACTCCGGAATCCGTGAAAAGCCCGCCAGTGAAGCCGTGATGCTCGAACAGTACGTCAAGAAGATCCTCACCTCGCGCGTCTATGACGTCGCCGTGGAAACCCCGCTGCAACCTGCCCGCCAGCTTTCCGAGCGCACCGGCAACCAGATTCTGCTCAAGCGCGAAGACCTGCAGCCGGTGTACTCGTTCAAGATTCGTGGCGCCTACAACAAGCTGGCACACCTCACGGCCGAGCAACTGGCCTGTGGTGTGGTCACCGCCTCGGCCGGCAACCATGCCCAGGGCCTGGCCCTGGCCGCCAAGCACATGGGGGTCAAGGCCACCATCGTGATGCCCAAGACCACCCCGGAGATCAAGGTCAACGGCGTGCGCTCGCGCGGCGGCAAGGTGGTGCTGCACGGCGACAGCTTCCCCGAGGCGCTGGCCTATTCGCTGAAACTGGTGGAAGAAAAGGGCTACGTCTATGTGCACCCCTATGACGACCCGGACACCATCGCCGGCCAGGGCACCGTGGCCATGGAGATCCTGCGTCAACAGCCGGGCCAGCTGGACGCCATCTTCGTCCCGGTCGGCGGCGGCGGGCTGATCGCCGGCATCGCCGCCTACGTCAAATACCTGCGCCCGGATATCCGCGTGATCGGCGTCGAGCCGGACGATTCCAACTGCCTGCAGGCCGCCATGGCCGCCGGCTCGCGCGTGGTGCTGCCGAGCGTCGGGCTGTTCGCCGATGGCGTGGCGGTGGCGCAGATCGGCCAGCACACCTTCGACGTCTGCAAGGACTATGTCGACGAGGTGATCACCGTCAGCACCGACGAGATCTGCGCGGCAATCAAGGACATCTACGACGACACCCGTTCGATCACCGAGCCGGCCGGCGCCCTCTCGGTGGCCGGGATCAAGAAGTACGTCGAGCGCGAAGGCTGCAGCGGCAAGGTGCTGGTTGGCATCGACTCCGGCGCCAACGTCAACTTCGACCGCCTGCGCCATGTCGCCGAGCGCGCCGAGCTGGGCGAGAAGCGCGAAGCGATCATCGCGGTGACCATCCCCGAGCAGCCGGGCAGCTTCAAGACCTTCTGCGAGGCGATCGGCAAGCGCCAGATCACCGAGTTCAACTACCGCTACCACAGCGACGGCGAGGCGCACATCTTCGTCGGCGTGCAGACCCACCCGGAGAGCGACCCGCGCGCGGCCCTGGTGCAGGGCCTGCGCGACCAGGGCTTCCCGGTGCTCGACCTGACCGACAACGAACTGGCCAAGCTGCATATCCGCCACATGGTCGGCGGCCACGCGGCGGCGGTGCCGGACGAATGCGTGTTCCGCTTCGAGTTCCCGGAGCGCCCGGGTGCGCTGTTCAACTTCCTCAACAAGCTCGGCGGGCGCTGGAACATCAGCATGTTCCACTACCGCAACCACGGCGCCGCCGACGGCCGCGTGCTGGCCGCCCTGCAAGTGCCGGTGAGCGAGCGCCCGCTGATCCCGGCCACCCTGGATGCCATCGGCTATCCCTACTGGGACGAGAGCGACAACCCGGCCTACAAGCTGTTCCTCGGCAAATAACTCGAATAACTCGAATACAGGACATCCGTGATGGAACACTACCAGCTGCTGAAATTCGCCCACCTGATTCCGGCCGTGCTGATCCTGGCCGGCTTCATTGCCCACTGCTTCATGCTGTGGAAAGCCAACAAGGGCGGCGATGCAGCCGTACTGACGCGCAAGCTGCGCGTCACCCGCCTGTACAGCCTGCCGGCCCTCGGCGTGCTGGCCCTGAGCCTGCCGGTCAGCGGCTGGTGGCTGGTGCACACGGTTGGCCTGCCGCTGGGTGCCAGCTGGCTGCTGTACAGCGCCATCCTGTTCGCCCTGCTGATCCTCTTCGGCCTGCTCCTGCACGGCCGCCTGGGCACCTGGCAGACCGCAGTCGGCGGCGCAGTGCCGGTCAAGCTGCTGCGTTTCGTCATCGCCTATGGCGTGCTGATGCTGGTGCTGCTGCTGGCGATCTTCGCCCTGATGGGGGCCAAGCCGGCCTGATGCGTATTCTGCTGGTAGGCGCCACCGGCTTTATCGGGCGCCATCTGCTAGTTGCCCTGACCCAAGCAGGGCACCAGATCGTGGCGACCAGCCGACAGGTTGTCGAACGACCGCTACCCGGCGTCGCATGGCAACGCCTGGATTTGCGCGAGCTGGCTGATGAGCCGACGAGCTTCACCTGGCCACCCGCTATCGACTTGCTGATCAATGCCGCTGGTGAACTGTCCAGCGACCTGGCCGGCATGTGCCGGTTGCAGACCGCAGGCACGTGCGCCCTGTTCGATCTGGCCAGCCAGCATGGCGTACGAGTGCTGCAGATTTCTGCCCTCGGTGCAGGCATGCAGGCCGATGTACCTTTTCTCGCCAGCAAGGCACGGGCCGACGACTATCTGCTGCAGCTCGGTCGACCCGCCGTAGTGCTGCGCCCGTCGCTGGTCCTGGGCCCCGGTGGAACCAGCAGTGCCTGGTTGCAACGCCTGTCCCCCTGGCCAGTGATACCTCTGCTGAACAACCGCGCGCAGCTGCAGCCGTTACATGTCGATGACCTCTGCGGCGCCGTGCTGGCGCTGCTGCGTAACTGGCCCGTGCAGTCGACCGTGCTACCGCTGGTTGGCCCGCAGGCCATGACCCAGGGACAATTGCTCGATCAGTTACGGCACGCCCAGGGTTGGCCAGCAGCGCGTTACTGGGTACTGCCGGCAGCACTGTCCCGACTGGGCGCCATTCTCGGCGAACGCATGGGCTGGGCGGCGCTGAACCCACAGACCTTGCGCCTGGCGCAACGCGACAATCTGGCCGGTGGCGATGCCCTGGCCAGCACCTGCGGCTTCCGCTGCGCGCCTCTGAGCAGTCGCCTGCACGACTGGCCACAGGCGGCACAGAGCTGCGCCATGGCCTTGCAACCCCTGGTGCTGGCAGTGTTGTTGCTGATCTGGTTGGGTACTGCGTTGGTGTGCCTGGGCCCCGGTTTCGACTGGGGTCTGCGCATCATGGCCGAAGCGGGTATCACCGGCTGGCCAGGCAAGCTGGCCGTCATCAGCGGGGCCCTGCTCGACGCCGCGCTGGGTTTCGGCCTACTGCTGCGACGCTGGCGGCAGCCAATACTGCACGCCCAGATCGGGCTGATGCTGGCCTACAGCCTGACCATCAGCCTGTGGTTACCGCACTACTGGTTTGACCCTTACATGGCCGTCGGCAAGAACTTCGCCGTGCTACTGCTCAGTCTCTGGCTGCTGTGGCTGTCCCCTCCACCTGACAAGAGGCACGGATGAGTCTGTACCTGCTGCTCAAGACCCTGCATATCCTCTCCGCCACCCTGCTGTTCGGCACCGGCCTGGGCTCGGCCTACTACGCCCTGCGCGCCTGGCGCAGCGGTGAAGTGCCGGTGATCGCCGCGACCTTCCGCCATCTGGTCACCGCCGACTGGCTGTTCATTGCCACCAGCGCGGTGTTCCAGCCACTCAGCGGCCTGGCCCTGGCGAAGATCGCCGGCTGGCCGCTGAGCCAGTTCTGGCTGCTGTGGAGCGCGGGCTTGTTCGTCTTCGCCGGGCTGTGCTGGCTGCCGGTGTTGTGGCTGCAGATCCGTGTACGCAATATGGCCGTCCAAGCGCTGCGCGATGGCACGCCGCTGCCGGAACTGGCCAACCGCTACATGCGCATCTGGTTCGTGCTGGGCTGGCCGGCGTTCCTGGCGTTTATCGCGATCTTCTGGCTGATGGTGGCCAAGCCGCTGTGATTGCGTAGGGCGGGTGAAACCCGCGTAGAGGGTTACGCGGGTTTCACCCGCCCTACAGAACACTCTTCAACGCAGCGAGAGCACCGGCCAGCCGCGCTCGCTGGCGATGGCGCGCAGGGTGTCGTCCGGGTCCACCGCTACCGGGTGGTCCACCTGTTCCAGCAGCGGCAGGTCGTTGCGCGAGTCGCTGTAGAAGTAGCTGTCGTCCAGGCTGTAGCCGGTTTCTTGCAACCACTCGCCGAGGCGCACCACCTTGCCACCCTGGTAACAGGGAACCCCAGTGATCTGCCCGCTGTAGCGGCCATCCTGCATGCCGCATTCGGTGGCCAGCAGGGTGTCGACGCCCAGGCGCGCGGCAATCGGCGCGGTGACGAAGCGGTTGGTCGCGGTGATGATCACCAGCTTGTCGCCGGCCGCGCGGTGCTGCGCCAGCAGCGCCTCGCCCTTGGCCAGGATGATCGGCTCGATCACCTCGCGCATGAATTCGGCGTGCCACTGCGCCAGTTGCGCCATGTCGGTACGGCCGAGAATCGCCTGGCTGAAGTTCTGGTAGGCCACCACATCCAGCTTGCCGGCGCAGTAGTCGGCATAGAAGGCATCGTTGCGCGCCTGGTACGCCACGGCGTCGACCAGGCCGCGCTGGCAGAGGAATTCACCCCAGCTGTGGTCGCTGTCACCGGCGAGCAGGGTGTTGTCGAGGTCGAAGAGGGCAAGGCGCACGTCGTTTCACCTGAGTCGGGATGGCCGAAAAGGGCGCCAGAATAGCCGCTTTTGGCTCCAGTGCCCATTCGCCGAGCCGCGCGTTTGCTGCGCCCGCGGCCTTTGTGGAACAATGCGGACACATGCGTTTGTAAGGTGTTATGTCGTGATCGATTCCGATGGTTTTCGCCCTAATGTCGGCATCATTCTGACCAACGATGTTGGCCAGGTGCTCTGGGCACGGCGGATCAACCAGGATGCCTGGCAGTTCCCGCAAGGCGGGATCAATCCGCAGGAGTCACCAGAGCAGGCGCTGTACCGAGAACTGAATGAAGAAGTCGGTCTCGAAGAGCAGGATGTGAAGATTCTCGCCTGCACCCGGGGCTGGTTGCGGTATCGTCTGCCGCAGCGCCTGGTGCGCACGCACAGCCAGCCGCTGTGCATCGGCCAGAAGCAGAAGTGGTTTCTCCTACGCCTGACCGGCGACGAGAACCGGGTGCGTATGGATCTGACCGGCAAGCCGGAGTTCGACGGCTGGCGCTGGGTCAGTTATTGGTACCCGCTGGGTCAGGTCGTCACGTTCAAGCGCGAAGTCTATCGTCGCGCCCTCAAGGAATTAGCCCCGCGCCTGCTGGCGCGCGACTGACGGAAAGCAAGCATGCTCAACACGCTGCGCAAGATCGTCCAGGAAGTGAACGCCGCCAAGGATCTCAAGGCGGCGCTGACGATTATTGTGCAGCGGGTGAAAGAGGCCATGGGCAGCCAGGTCTGCTCGGTCTACCTGCTCGACCCGGAGTCCAACCGCTTCGTGCTGATGGCCACCGAAGGCCTCAACAAGCGCTCCATCGGCAAAGTCAGCATGGCACCCAACGAGGGCCTGGTCGGCCTGGTCGGCACCCGCGAGGAGCCGCTCAACCTCGAGAACGCCGCCGACCACCCGCGCTACCGCTACTTCGCCGAGACCGGTGAGGAGCGCTACGCCTCCTTCCTCGGCGCGCCGATCATCCACCACCGGCGGGTGATGGGCGTTCTGGTGGTGCAGCAAAGGGAGCGCCGCCAGTTCGACGAGGGCGAAGAAGCTTTTCTGGTCACCATGAGCGCCCAGCTCGCCGGGGTTATCGCCCATGCCGAAGCCACCGGTTCGATCCGCGGCCTGGGCAAACAGGGCAAGGGCATCCAGGAAGCGCGCTTCGTCGGCGTGCCGGGTGCGCCGGGAGCCGCCGTGGGTACCGCGGTGGTGGTGCTGCCGCCAGCCGACCTGGACGTGGTGCCGGACAAGGCCGTCGCTGACATCGAGGCCGAACTCAAGCTGTTCAACAATGCCCTGGTCGGCGTGCGTGCCGACATGCACGCGCTGTCGGCCAAGCTCGCCACCCAGCTGCGCAAGGAAGAGCGCGCGCTGTTCGACGTCTACCTGATGATGCTCGAAGACGCCGCCCTCGGCAGCGAAGTGACCACCATCATCAAGACCGGCCAGTGGGCCCAGGGCGCCCTGCGCCAGGTGGTCAACGAGCACGTCAACCGCTTCGAGCTGATGGATGACGCCTACCTGCGCGAGCGCGCTGCGGATGTGCGCGACCTCGGCCGGCGCCTGCTCGCCTATCTGCAGGAAGAACGCAAACAAAGCCTGGTGTACCAGGACAACACCATTCTGGTCAGTGAGGAGCTGTCGCCGGCGATGCTCGGCGAGGTGCCGGAAGGCAAGCTGGTCGGCCTGATCTCGGTGCAGGGCTCGGGCAACTCGCACGTCGCCATCCTCGCCCGCGCCATGGGTATTCCCACGGTCATGGGCGTGGTCGACCTGCCCTACTCCAAGGTCGACGGCATCCAGCTGATCGTCGACGGCTACCACGGCGAAGTCTTCACCAACCCCAGCGAACTGCTGCGCAAGCAATATGCCGAGGTGGTCGAGGAAGAACGCCAGCTGTCCCAGGGCCTCGATGCCCTGCGCGAACTGCCGTGCGAGACCCTCGACGGCCAGCGCATGCCGCTGTGGGTCAACACCGGCCTGCTGGCCGATGTGAAGCGCGCCCAGGAACGCGGCGCCGAAGGCGTCGGCCTGTACCGCACGGAAGTGCCGTTCATGAATGGCGAACGCTTCCCCAGCGAGAAGGAACAGCTGGCCACCTACCGCGAGCAGCTGGCCGCCTTCCATCCGCTGCCGGTGACCATGCGCACCCTGGATATCGGTGGCGACAAGGCGCTGAGCTACTTCCCGATCAAGGAAGACAACCCCTTCCTCGGCTGGCGCGGCATCCGCATCACCCTCGACCACCCGGAAATCTTCCTGGTCCAGGTGCGCGCCATGCTCAAGGCCAGCGAGGGCCTGAACAACCTGCGCATCCTGCTGCCGATGATTTCCGGCATCCAGGAGCTGGAAGAAGCCCTGCACCTGATCCACCGCGCCTGGGGCGAAGTGCGCGACGAAGGCGTCGACGTACCGCTGCCACCGGTCGGCGTGATGATCGAGATTCCCGCTGCGGTCTACCAGGTGCGCGATCTGGCGCGCCAGGTCGACTTCCTCTCGGTCGGCTCGAATGACCTGACCCAGTATCTGCTGGCCGTGGACCGCAACAACCCGCGGGTCGCCGACCTCTACGACTTCCTCCACCCGGCCGTGCTGCATGCGCTGAAACTGGTAGTCGACGGCGCCCACGCCGAAGGCAAACCGGTGAGCATCTGCGGCGAGATGGCCGGCGATCCAGCCTCTGCCGTGCTGCTGCTGGCGATGGGCTTCGACAGCCTGTCGATGAACGCCACCAACCTGCCGAAAGTGAAATGGCTGCTGCGCCAGGTCAGCATGAGCAAGGCCAGCGAGATCCTCGACCAGCTGCTGCGCATGGATAACCCGCAGGTGATCCACAGCACCCTGCACCTGGCCCTGCGCAACCTCGGCCTGGGCCGGGTGATCAATCCGGCGGCGACCATCCAGAGCTGAGCCGCCGCGCTCCGGACAAGGACAGTTCATGCGCCCCTTCCTGTTTCTCCTGGCACTCGCCGCACTGCCGGCCAGCGCCGGCGAAATCGTCAACGACGTCACCGGTCTCAACCCGATCGAGGTTGAGCGCGTGCTTGCGCCGACCCAGCTGCAGCAGATCATCGACGCGGTGCGCCAGCACGCCGGGCCTATCAGCATCGCTGGCGGGCGCTACAGCATGGGCGGGCAGACCGCTAGCGCAGGCGCGCTGCAGCTCGACATGCGCGACTTCGACAAGGTCCTGGCGTTCTCCGCCGAGCGCCGGGAGATCCGCGTGCAGACCGGTATCAGCTGGCGCGAGATCCTCGAGTACATCGACCCGTACGACCTGTCGCCGCAGATCATGCAGTCCTACGCCAACTTCAGCGTCGGCGGCTCGCTGTCGGTCAACGTGCATGGTCGCTACGTCGGCGAAGGGCCGCTGGTGGGCTCGGTGCGCGCCCTGCGCCTGGTACTGGCCGACGGCAGCCTGATCGAGGCCACGCCGAACCACAACCGCGAGCTGTTCTACGGCGCCATCGGCGGCTATGGCGGCCTCGGCGTGATAGTCGAGGCCACCCTCGGCCTGGCCGAGAACAGCCGCATCGCCCGCGAGAGTCAGGTCATGCCGCTGGCCGAATACCGCTCCTGGTTCTCCCGCGAAGTGCAGGGCCAGGCGGATCTGGTGCTACACAACGGCATCCTCTACCCGGACGATTTCGACACGGTGCGCGCGGTGTCCTACCGGCGCAGCGAACAGCCGCTGAGCGAGAGCGCGCGGCTGACTCCGGTCGAACGCAGCTACCGTCTGCAGCAGACGGGTATTCGCCTGAGCAGCAGCGGCGAGGCCGGGACCAAGCTGCGCGAGGCGGCCATCGACCCGCTGCTCTTTCGCGGCGCCAAGGTGCAGTGGCGCAACCACGAGGCCAGCCTGGATGTGCGCGAGCTGCAGCCGATTTCCGGGCCGGACTTCAGCTATGTGCTGCAGGAGTACTTCGTGCCGCCGGCGCAGCTGGAGCGCTTCGTCGGCGAGCTGGCGCGGCTGACCGACAAGCACCAGGCCAACCTGCTAAATGTCTCGATCCGCCACGCCAAGGCCGACCCCGGCACCCTACTGGCCTGGGCCCCGGAGGAAGTCTTCGCCCTGGTGCTGTACTACCGCCAGGGCACCTCCGCTGCAGAACGCGAACGCGCCGCCGCCTGGACCCGCGCGCTGATCGACGCCGCCCTGGCCTGCGGAGGGCGCTACTACCTGCCCTACCAGATCCACGCCAGCCGCGAGCAGTTCCTCGCCGCCTACCCACGCGCGCCGGAATTCTTCGCCCTCAAGCGGCGCCTGGACCCCGGCTACAAGTTCCGCAACGCGCTGTGGGATGCCTACTACCCGCCCGCACCCTAGTCATTACCTCACTCAAGGAAGAGTCCATGCACAGCCACTATCTCGAACTGTCCGATGCCGCCAGCGGCGAACACAAGTTCTATCAGCTGCAGGTCGATGGCAGCCTGTTGACCATCCGCTATGGCCGCATCGGCACCAACGGCCAACAGCAGCAACTGAGCTTCGCCAGCCCCGAGGAAGCGCTGGAAGCGGCCGAGAAGAAGCTGCGCGAGAAAGCCCGCAAGGGCTACCAGCCCGCCGAGCCGGGGCAGACGGAGAAGCGCGAAACCCGCCATGCACGCCAGCTCAAAGCGGTCAGAACCCTCTACGGCCTGATCGCGCTGGACAACCAGACGCTGGCCGACGAGTGCTTCCAGCTGTTCAAGCAGCACTTGCAGGACGAGGATGCCAAAGAGGAATTCGAGGACGACCCCGAAGGCTTGCAGGATTACGCCATCCAGTTTGGCGCCACTTCGAGCCTGATTTTCAGCGTCGACTGGAAAGACGGCGTCAGCCTGCTGGAGGAGTTCGATGTCCTGCTCAGCAACATCGGCCATCAGGTCACCTTCTCCTGGCCCTGCGCCGACCCCGGCGAGGAAATGCCAGTCGCCCAGCTAATGGCACTGGCGCACCAGCAACTGGCCCCGCACGGGCTGCAGCTGTGGTTCTGGGACACGGGCTGCGACAGCTACCAGGGTTGGCTAGGGCGCACGGCGGATGCCGAGCAGATCTACGCCATCACCGCCGAACTCGATTTGAACGCCTCTTACCCCGAGCACGCCTAGACCAGCCGCGCCGCCGGCGCACATTCAGCAGCCCCCTCACCAGGAACTATGGCGCAAAAGCAAAAGGGCCACCGAAGTGACCCTTTTGCAGTATTGCCGGCGAGACTCAGGCGGCTTTGGCCGACCAGGTTTCGCTGGTGGTTTCTTCCATGGCCTGCTGGATCGCACGCTTGCGCTTTTCCTCGGCACGGCGGGCGAAGTACCAGGCGAAGAAGGTGAAGATCGACACGGTCAGCAGGATCAGGCTGGCCACCGCGTTGATTTCCGGCTTCACGCCCAGGCGCACGGCGGAGAACACTTCCATCGGCAAGGTGGTGGAGCCCGGGCCGGAGACGAAGCTGGCCAGCACCAAGTCGTCCAGCGACAGGGCGAAGGACATCATGCCGCCCGCCGCTAGCGATGGCGCGATCATCGGGATGGTGATCAGGAAGAACACCTTCCACGGTTTGGCGCCGAGGTCCATGGCCGCCTCTTCGATGGACAGGTCCAGCTCACGCAGACGCGCCGACACCACTACCGCCACATAGGCCGAGCAGAAGGTGGTGTGGGCGATCCAGATGGTCAGCACGCCACGCTCGGCCGGCCAGCCGATCAACTGGGCCATCGCCACGAACAGCAGCAGCAGCGACAGACCGGTGATCACTTCCGGCATCACCAGCGGTGCGGTGACCAGGCCACCGAACAGGGTGCGACCCTTGAAGCGGGTGACCCGGGTCAGCACGAAGGCCGCCACGGTGCCCAGCGCCACCGCGGCGATCGCCGTGTAGCAGGCGATTTCCAGGGAGCGCAGCACCGAGCCCATCAACTGATTGTTGTCGAGCAGGCCGGCATACCACTTCAGCGACCAGCCCCCCCACACCGTCACCAGTTTGGAGGCGTTGAAGGAGTAGATGACCATGATCAGCATGGGCAGGTAGATAAAGGCCAGGCCGGCCCAGAGCATGAAGTTGGAGAAGCTGAAGCGTTTCATGCGCGGCCCTCCATCTCTTTAGCTTGGTTACGGTTGAACAGAATAATGGGCACGATCAGGATCGCCAGCATGACCACTGCCAGGGCGGACGCCACCGGCCAGTCGCGGTTGTTGAAGAACTCCTGCCACAGCACCTTGCCGATCATCAGGGTCTCCGGGCCACCGAGCAGCTCGGGAATGACGAACTCGCCGACCACCGGAATGAACACCAGCATGCTGCCGGCGACGATGCCGTTCTTCGACAGCGGCACGGTGATTTTCCAGAAGCTGTTGAAAGTGCTCGAACCCAGGTCCGATGCGGCTTCCAGCAGGCTATGGTCGTGTTTAACCAGGTTGGCGTAGAGCGGCAGGATCATGAACGGCAGGTACGAATAGACCACGCCGATATAGACCGCCAGGTTGGTGTTGAGGATCTGCAGCGGCTCGTTGATGACCCCGAGCATTTGCAGGAAGCCATTGAGCAGGCCGTTGTTGCTGAGGATGCCCATCCAGGCATAGACGCGGATCAGGATCGCGGTCCAGGTCGGCATCATGATCAGCAGCAGCAGGGTGGTCTGCATTTCCTTGCTGGCGCGGGCAATCGCATAGGCCATCGGATAGCCGATCAGCAGGCAGAGCAGCGTGCTGATGGTGGCCATCTTCAGCGAACCCAGGTAGGCCGCCAGGTACAGCTCATCCTCGCTGAGGAAGATGTAGTTACCCAGGTTGAGCACGATCTGCAGCTGGTTTTCCGCCCAGCTGTATATTTCCGTGTAGGGCGGAATGGCCACGTCGGCTTCGGCGAAGCTGATCTTCAGGACGATAAAGAACGGCAGCAGGAAGAACAGGAACAGCCAGAGGAACGGCACGCCGATCACGACATGCCGCCCTCTGGGCAGATAGCGTTTCAGTTTGCCGATTTTCATGATTGCAGTACCACGCCGCTGTCGTCTTCCCAGTACACCACCACGGCGTCGTCCCAGGTCGGACGCTTGCCGCGGCGCTCGGCGTTGGCGATGAAGCACTGCACAATCTGCCCGGAAGTCAGTTTGACGTGGTACACCGAGTGACCGCCGAGGTAGGCGATGTCATGCACGGTACCGTTGCACCAGTTGTATTCCGGGTGCTCGTGGTCGGCCGGCAGCGTGGTCGCCATCAGCAGTTTTTCCGGACGCAGGGCGTAGCTGACCTTCTTGTCTTCGGCGCGGGTGGTCACGCCGTGGCCGATGTAGATCGGCTTGTCCAGCTGCGGGCAGTTGATGATGGCGTGGTCGGTTTCGTCGGTGGTGATCACCCCGTCGAACAGGTTGACGTTACCGATGAACTCGCAGACCAAACGGCTGGCCGGGGTCTCGTAGATGTCGATCGGGCTGCCGGTCTGGGCGATCCAGCCGAGGTGCATGATGGAAATGCGCTGGGCCATGGTCATGGCCTCTTCCTGGTCGTGGGTCACCATGACGCAGGTTACGCCAACCCGCTCGATGATCTCGACAAGCTCAAGCTGCATCTGCGAACGCAGCTTCTTGTCCAGAGCACCCATCGGTTCGTCGAGCAGCAGCAGCTTGGGACGCTTGGCCAGCGAACGGGCCAGGGCCACGCGCTGACGCTGGCCACCGGACAGCTGGTGCGGCTTGCGCTTGGCGTACTGGCTCATGTGCACCAGCTTGAGCATCTCGGCCACGCGGGCGTCGATCTCGGCCTTGGACAGCTTGTCCTGTTGCAGACCGAAGGCAATGTTCTGCGCCACGGTCATGTGCGGGAACAGCGCGTAGGACTGGAACATCATGTTGATCGGCCGCTCGTAGGGCGGCATATCGGTGATGTCCACGCCATCGAGCAGGATGCGCCCTTCGGTCGGTCGTTCGAAACCGGCGAGCATGCGCAGCAGGGTCGACTTGCCGGAGCCGGAGCCGCCGAGCAGGGCGAAGATCTCGCCTTTGTTGATGGTCAGCGAGACGTCGTCGACAGCGATGGTTTCGTCGAACTTCTTCGTTACGCGATCGATTTTAACCAGCACTTCTTTCGGTTGCTGGTTGCCCTCGAGGGCTTTCTTGTAGGCGCTGGAGGCAACGGCCATTTGCAAAACTCCTGGAACATTGGAGCCCGGCCACGCGGGCCGGGCAAAAGACTCACTTACCAGATTTGACCTTGGTCCAGCTGCGGGTCATCAGGCGCTGTACTTTCGGCGGCAACTCGGCCTGGATGAACAAATTATCCAGAACCGCCTGCGGCGGGTAAACGGACTCGTCGTTGCGTACTTCCTGATCCATCAGCGCGCCGGCCTTGGGATTGGGGTTGGCATAACCGACATAGTCGCTGACCTTGGCGATCACCGCCGGCTCGAGCAGGTAGTTGATGAAGGCGTGGGCTTCCTTGACGTTCTTCGCATCAGCCGGGATGGCCATCATGTCGAACCACAGGTTGGAGCCTTCCTTGGGAATGCTGTAGGCGATCTGCACGCCCTTGCCGGCTTCGTCGGCACGGTCGGCGGCTTGCATGACGTCGCCCGAGTAACCGACGGCTACGCAGATGTCGCCGTTGGCCAGGTCACCGATGTACTTGGAGGAGTGGAAGTAGGTCACGTACGGGCGTACGGCCATCAGCTTCGCTTCTGCCTGCTTGTAGTCATCGGGGTTGGTGCTGCTGGCGGGCAGGCCCATGTACTTGAGCACGGCCGGGATCATTTCATCGCCGGAGTCGAGGAAGGCGACACCGCAGGCGCTGAGCTTCTTGAGGTTTTCCGGCTCGAAGACGGTGGCCCAGGAATCGATGGTGTCGACGCCCAGCACAGCCTTGATCTTCTCGACGTTGTAGCCGATGCCGTTGGTGCCCCACAGGTAGGGGACGGAATACTGATTACCTGGATCGTTGGTTTCCAGCAGCTTGAGCAGCAGGGGATCGAGGTTCTGCCAGTTCGGCAGCAGCGAGCGGTCAAGCTTCTGGAACGCGCCAGCCTTGATCTGCTTGCCGAGGAAGTGGTTGGACGGCACCACCAGGTCGTAACCGGAACGACCGGCAAGCAACTTGCCTTCCAGGGTTTCGTTGGAGTCGAACACGTCGTAGCCCGGCTCGATGCCCGTGGCTGCCTTGAAGTCGGCCAGGGTGGTCTCGCCGATGTAGTCGCTCCAGTTGTAGATATGCACGGTCGGTGCAGCCTGTGCGGCGCCGGCGATGCCCAGGGTAACCACTGCGGTGATCAGGGTTTTGCGGAAGGATACTTGCACACGTCAGTCCTCTTTATTGTTGCTATTCAGGTCGTTACGCACGACCAGGGGCTTGAAAATTCTTCTGCCAGTCCCTGACATCTCTGGCCAATCGCCCAGCCGCCCGCGCACGGAGCTGTGTGGGGCTCGTGTGTAACGGTAGACGGAAATGGCACATGAGCCTCCTGGCGGGTCTCCGGCGGGAGCACCCGCCGGAGGGTGTCGCTGTTGTTGCTTACTTGCCGGACTTGATGGTGGTCCAGCTACGAGTCATGGTGCGTTGTACCTTGGCCGGCAGATCCGGGAAGGTGTAGATCTTGGCCATGGTCGCGGCATCTGGGTAGATGCCTGGGTCGTTGCGGATCGCCTCGTCAACCAGCGGGGTGGCCGCCGCGTTACCGTTGGGGAACTGCACGAAGTTGGTGATCTCGGCCATGATTTCCGGCTTCATCAGGAAGTTCAGGAAGGCATGGGCGCCCTCGACGTTCTTCGCGTCAGCCGGTACGGCCAGCATGTCGAAGAAGCTGCCAGCACCTTCTTTCGGGATGCTGTAGAGGATGTTCACGCCGTTCTTGGCTTCTTCGGCGCGCGACTTGGACTGGTAGAGGTCACCGGAGTAGCCGATGGCTACGCAGATGTTGCCGTTGGCCAGGTCGCCGATGTACTTGGAGCTGTGGAAGTAGCCGGTGGAGGAACGCACCGAGAGGAACAGTTCTTCGGCTTTCTTCAGCTCGCCCGCATCGGTGCTATCCGGCTTGAAGCCCAGGTAGTTGAGGGCGGCCGGGAGAATTTCGGTCGGCGAATCGAGGAAGGACACGCCACAGCCTTTGAGTTTTTCCATGTTCTCCGGCTTGAACACCAGGTCCCAGGAATCCACCGGCGGGTTGTCACCCAGGGCCGCCTTGACCTTCTCGACGTTGTAGCCGATACCGATGGTGCCCCACATGTAGGGAATCGAGTACTGGTTGCCCGGATCGCTCGGATCCAGTGCGGTCAGCAGGTTGGTATCGAGGTTTTTCCAGTTGGGCAGCTTGGACTTGTCCAGCTTCTGGAACACGCCCGCCTTGATCTGTTTGGCCAGGAACGGGTTGGACGGTACGACGATGTCGTAACCGGAGCTGCCAGCCAGCAGCTTGGCTTCCAGCACTTCGTTACTGTCGAACACGTCGTAAACGACCTTGATGCCGGTTTCCTTGGTGAACTTGTCCAGGGTTTCCGGGGCGATGTAGTCCGACCAGTTGTAAACGTGCAATACCTTGTCATCAGCCTGCGCCATGCCGGCCACGGCGCCTGCCAGGGTCATGGCAAGCAAAGTTTTACCGAAGGTCTTGATCATGCGGGTTAGCTCCATTGTCGTTTGAAGTATCCGGGGCTGCGTCACCTTAGCGACGCACCCTCCGGTGAGCCTGGCCTACGCACCATGCAGTCTGGCAAGGTCTGGCGTGTCGCTCAAGCCTCAGACCAATACTGCACGTGCGGTGAGATCGAGGCACTTGCGTGCTTTTTCGATCAGCTCATCGATCTCACTTTTGCTGATTACCAATGGTGGCGCGATGATCATGGTGTCGCCAACGGCGCGCATGATCAGTCCGTTCTCGAAGCAATGGGTGCGACAGATCATGCCGACACCGGTCTCGCTCGGGAAACGTTCACGGGTCTGCTTGTTCTTCGCCAACTCGATGGCGCCGAGCATGCCCACACCGCGGACTTCGCCCACCAGCGGATGATCCGCCAGTTCACGCAGACGCTTTTGCAAGTATGGTGCCGTTTCTGCCTTTACCTGTTCGATGATCTTTTCTTCACGCAGGATGCGGATGTTTTCCAGGCCGACGGCCGCTGCTACCGGGTGCCCGGAATAGGTGAAGCCGTGGTTGAAGTCACCACCTGCGTTGATCACCTGGAACACCTTGTCGCCGACGATCAGGCCGCCCATGGGCACGTAGCCGCTGGTGAGACCCTTGGCGATGGTCATCAGGTCCGGCTTGTTACCGTAGAAATCGCTACCGAACCACTCGCCGGTACGACCGAAACCGCAGATCACTTCGTCGGCGACAAACAGAATGTCGTACTTGGCGAGGATCTCGCGGATGCGCGGCCAGTAGCTGTCCGGCGGAATGATCACACCGCCCGCGCCCTGGATCGGCTCGGCCAGGAAGGCGGCGACATTGTCTTCGCCGACTTCGAGAATTTTCTTTTCCAGCTGATCGGCGGCCCAAATACCGAACTCGTCCGGGCTCATGTCGCCACCCTCGCCAAACCAGTACGGCTGCGGGATGTGCACGATGCCGGGGATCGGCAGGTCGCCCTGCTCATGCATGTACTTCATGCCGCCCAGGCTGGCGCCGGCCACGGTGGAGCCGTGGTAGCCGTTGTGGCGACTGATGATGACTTTCTTGTTCGGCTGACCCTTGCACGCCCAGTAGTGGCGAACCATGCGCAGCATGGTGTCGTTGCCTTCGGAGCCGGAGCCGGTGAAGAACACATGGTTCATGCCTTGCGGCGCAATCTCGGCGATCGCCTTGGCCAGTTCCAGCACCGGTGGGTGCGCAGTCATAAAGAAGGTGTTGTAGAACGGCAGCTCACGCATCTGCTTGGCTGCCGCCTCGACCAGCTCTTCGCGGCCGTAACCGACGGCGACACACCAGAGACCGGCCATGCCGTCGAGAATCTTGTTGCCTTCGCTGTCCCAGAGATAGACACCGTCGGCCTTGGTCACAATGCGCGGACCCTTTTCGTGCAGCTGCTGGTAGTCGCTGAACGGCGCGAGGTGGTGCTCACGGCTCATGGCCTGCCACTCACGGGTTTTCGGGTTGTTCGCTTGGTTCGTCATCATTCACCTCGGGATTGCGCAATCGGCAGGGTGCCGGCGGCTGGGCCGCCGGCACCCGCCCCGATCAGACGGAGAGCAGCAGGAACTCGCGTTCCCAGGAGCTGATCACCCGTTTAAAGTTTTCATGCTCGGCACGTTTCACTGCGACATAGCCGCGGACGAATTTCGCACCCAGGTATTTCTCGGCGTCCTTGCAGGCTTCCATGCGCTCCAGGGCGCTTTCGATGGTCACCGGCAGGGCCAGGTTGCGGCGCTCGTAGCCACGGCCTTTGACCGGCGCGCTCGGGTTGATGCCTTCGACCATGCCGATATAGCCACACAGCAAGGACGCAGCCAGCACCAGATACGGGTTGGCGTCGGCACCGGCCAAGCGGTTTTCCACGCGGCGGTTCTGCGGCCCGGCTTCCGGTACGCGCAGGCCCACGGTGCGGTTCTCTTCACCCCACTCGACGTTCACCGGCGCCGAGGTATCCGGCAGGAAACGGCGGAACGAGTTGACGTTCGGCGCGAACAGCGGCAGCACTTCGGGAATGTATTTCTGCAGGCCACCGATGTGGTGCAGGAACAGTTCACTCATGGTCCCGTCTTCGTTGGAGAACAGGTTCTTACCGGTATTCACGTCCACCACACTCTGGTGGATGTGCATGGCGCTGCCCGGCTGGTCGGTGATCGGCTTGGCCATAAAGGTCGCCGCCACGTCATGCTTCAGCGCGGCTTCGCGCATGGTGCGCTTGAACACGGTGATCTGGTCGGCCAGGTGCAGGGCATCGCCGTGACGGAAGTTGATTTCCATCTGCGCCGGGCCGTCTTCGTGGATCAGCGTGTCGAGGTCCAGGGTCTGCAGCTCGCACCAGTCGTAGACGTCTTCGAACAACGGATCGAATTCGTTGGCCGCGTCGATGGAGAACGACTGGCGACCGACTTCCGGACGCCCGGAGCGGCCCATCGGCGCCACCAGCGGGAAGTCCGGGTCGCTGTTGCGCTTGGTCAGGTAGAACTCCATCTCCGGCGCGACGATCGGCTTCCAGCCCTTGGCTGCGTACAGCTTGAGGATGTTCTTGAGGATGTTGCGCGGCGACAGCTCAATCGGGTTGCCCTGCTTGTCGAAGGTGTCGTGGATCACCATCGCAGTGGGCTCGATGGCCCAAGGCACCAGGAATACGGCGTTCTCGTCGGGACGACAGAACATGTCGATGTCCGCCTCGTCGAGGAGCTCGTAATAGATGTCGTCCTCGACGTAGTCGCCGGTAACGGTCTGCAGCAGCACACTCTCGGGGAGGCGCATGCCCTTCTCGTCGAGGAACTTGTTGGTCGGCGAAATCTTACCGCGGGCAATGCCGGTAAGGTCGCTGATCATGCATTCAACTTCGGTGATTTTGCGTTCTTTCAGCCAGCTGGTGAGCTGGTCGAGCTTGCTAGTCATAAAGACCTCAGGATTGTAGAGCGGCTTCTGCGGACCGGTTAAAGCCTAGTGAAACCTCCCAGTTTCACCTGCCGGTTGCCTCACCTACTCAGCGTTGCCCCGCCCTCTTCCTGCAAGCCTCACCAAAGGCCTGGAAGATGGCGAGATAATTCGGGTTGGATCGTACCTGCCACTCCGGGTGGAACTGCACCCCGAGCGCAAAGCTTGGCGCACCTTCGACGGAGAAGGCTTCGATCAACCCGTCAGGCGCCAGTGCTTCTACGCGAAGGCCCGGCGCCAGACGCTGAACGCCCTGGCCATGAATGGAATTGACTTGAATCTCGTCCGGCAAGCCGAGGCCGGCGAGGAGACCACCTGGCTGCACCTGCAGCGGGTGGCGTGCAGCGTATTGCACCTCAACCGGCTGCTCGGCCGGCTCGCGGTGATCCATCATCCCGGCAACCTCGTGCACTTTCTGGTGCAGGGTGCCGCCAAAGGCCACGTTCATTTCCTGGAAGCCGCGGCAAATGCCGAGCACCGGGATACCGGCCGCCACTGCATCACGAATCAATGGCAGGGTGGTCTGGTCGCGATAGGGATCATGGGGCGTGCCGGGCTCACTGGCCGGGCCGCTATAGTGATGCGGTTCGACGTTCGACGGCGAGCCGGTAAACAGCAGGCCATCTAGACTGGCTAGCAGGGTGGGCTGATCAATCAGTTCACCGAGCGATGGAATCACCAGCGGCAAACCGCCAGCGCCGACAGCGACTGCGCGAACATATTTGTCGCCAACGATGTGGTTGAGGTGCAGGCCTACCTGCTTGGTGCAGGCGGTTACGCCGATTAACGGCAGGCGTGACATGGGACACCTGTTTTATTGCTGTTATTAGATTGAGGCCGAGATTAGCCTTGTTCGATTTTTTACACAATAGGGCTGTAAAAAATTGAACACAGGCCACTGAGCACCGCGTCAGGCACGGCTGAAAATGACCTTAGATTGCCCTGAAACGCCCCAAAACTGGCCATAGAGCCCCATTTCAGGGCAGAATGGTCAACTATTGACAGCACAGGGTGTTTAAGATTGACTCACACCTGTGCGAACGCATGATTGAAATTTTTAACAAAAAAGGTGTTGCATCATGTCGGTACCCCCGCGTGCCGTTCAGCTCAACGAAGCGAACGCGTTCCTTAAGGAACATCCTGAGGTCCTGTTCGTCGACCTTCTTATTGCAGACATGAACGGCGTGGTGCGCGGCAAGCGCATCGACCGCAACAGCCTGCATAAAGTGTACGAAAAGGGCATCAACCTGCCCGCTTCTCTATTTGCCCTCGATATCAACGGTTCCACTGTCGAAAGCTCCGGCCTTGGCCTGGACATCGGCGACGCCGACCGCATCTGTTTCCCGATTCCCAATACCCTGTGCAAAGAGCCCTGGCAGAAGCGCCCCACCGCGCAGTTGCTGATGACCATGCACGAGCTCGATGGTCGCCCGTTCTTCGCCGACCCGCGCGAAGTGCTGCGCCAGGTGGTGGCCAAGTTCGACGAGATGAACCTGACCATCTGCGCCGCCTTCGAGCTGGAGTTCTACCTGATCGACCAGGAGAACGTGAACGGCCGCCCGCAGCCACCGCGCTCGCCGCTGTCCGGTAAACGCCCGATTTCTACCCAGGTGTACCTGATCGATGACCTCGACGAGTACGTCGACTGCCTGCAGGACATGCTGGAAGCGGCCAAGGAACAAGACATCCCGGCCGACGCCATCGTCAAGGAAAGCGCCCCGGCGCAGTTCGAAGTCAACCTGCATCACACCAACGATGCGATCAAGGCCTGCGACTACGCCCTGCTGCTCAAGCGCCTGGTCAAGAACATCGCCTATGACCATGAGATGGACACCACCTTCATGGCCAAGCCCTACCCGGGCCAGGCAGGTAACGGTCTGCATGTGCACATCTCGCTGCTCGACAAGACCACCGGCAAGAACATCTTCACCACCGACGACCCGCTGCAAAGCGACCTGCTGCGTCACGCCATCGGCGGCATCCTCGAGACCATGCCAGCCTCGATGGCGTTCCTCTGCCCCAACGTCAACTCGTACCGCCGCTTCGGCGCACAGTTCTATGTGCCCAACGCGCCGAGCTGGGGTATCGACAACCGTACCGTGGCCGTGCGCGTTCCCAACGGCAGCCCGGACTCGGTGCGCATCGAACACCGCGTCGCCGGTGCCGATGCCAACCCGTATCTGATGATGGCGTCGATCCTCGCCGGCATTCACCACGGCCTGACCAACAAGGTCGAGCCGGGCGAGCC
Source organism: Pseudomonas campi (assembly GCF_013200955.2). Taxonomy (NCBI): domain Bacteria; kingdom Pseudomonadati; phylum Pseudomonadota; class Gammaproteobacteria; order Pseudomonadales; family Pseudomonadaceae; genus Aquipseudomonas; species Aquipseudomonas campi. Next base: position 219,022 of record NZ_CP053697.2, on the reverse strand, counting down.
GATCGAGGGCAACTCCTACGAGCAACTGGAACAGAGCCTGCCGAACAACCTGCGCGATGCCCTGCGCGAGCTGGACGACAGTGCCGTGCTGAACCAGTACATCAGTCCGGATTACATCGACATCTTCGTCGCCTGTAAGGAAGCCGAGCTGGAAGAGTTCGAGACCACCATCTCCGACCTCGAATACAACTGGTACCTGCACACCGTATAAGCACCACCCCCGACGCCGGCTCTAGCCGGCGTCGTTTTATCCGCTGCCCGTGTTGCCCCGATTACGCCACTCCCCGTACGTGGTCTGGCGAAGCTTTGCCTGCTGCATTGCCCACATCACCAAGGAGGTCGTCATGTTTCGCGCTCTTGCTCCGCTGCTGCTGGTGTTATCTCCCGGACTGGCGGTCGCCGCCGACAGCATCCGGGTCTACAACTGGAACGACTACATCGCACCCCAGGTGCTGAGCGACTTCACTAAGGAAACCGGGATCGAAGTCGAGTACCACACCTTCAGCACCGACGAAGAGCTCGACCAGATTCTGGCCAGCGATACCGCCATCGATATCGCCGTGCCCTCCCACGACGAGCTGCCGGAGCTGATCCGCGCTGGCAAGCTGCAACCCCTGGACCTCGCTCGCCTGGGCAACCGCAAGCACCTCGACAAGCAGCTGCTCAACAAGCTGGCCGCCGTCGACCCCAACAACCGCTATGCCGTGCCCTACCTGTGGGGCGCCGTCGGCCTGGCCATCAACACCCCGCAGGCCACCGCCGCGCTGGGCGGCACGCTGCCGCACAGCTGGAGCCTGCTGTTCGATCCGGCCCAGAGCAGCAAGCTGGCCGCTTGCGGTGTCAGCATGCTGGATGCGCCGGACGAAGTGCTCTACGGCCTGATGAACTATCAGGGGCGCAGCCTCAGCAACAGCTCGCCGGGGCGCATCCGCAAGGCCGGCGCGATTCTCGACGGCCTGCGCCCGAACCTGCGCTACGTCGACAGCGAGCGCTATATCGACGACCTCAACCAGGGCAAGCTGTGCGTCGCCCTGGCCTGGGTCGGCGACGCCCTGGCCGCGGCCGATGCCGGCCAACCCGTGCAGTTCGTGGTGCCGGAAGAAGGCTCCTCGCTGTTCATCGACAACCTGGTAATCCCCAGCAGCGCCCGCCGCGCCGACCTCGCGCACAAGTTCATCGACTACCTGATGCAACCGCAGGTGGCGGCGAAGATCACCGAGGAAACCCTCTACCCGAGCGCCAACGCCGATGCCCGCGAGTTCCTCGACCCAGCCCTGCGCGACCAGCCCGGCCTGTATCCGGACCGCGACACCAAGCGCCGCCTGTTCGCCCTGGTGCCGCTGCCGGACAAGCTGAAAAGCACCCGCGACGAGGTCTGGACGCGTTTCCGCGATGGCCCCTCGGCAGCCGCACCGCTGTAATCCGACCCGCAGCCGGGGCCCTGTCGCCCCGGCCGCCCCACCTGCGACTTGCCTCCCCTGTCCGTCTGGCGTCCAATAGCGCCTCCCCAGGACAGGAGTCCGGCATGACCCGCACCGCCAGCCCCCGCAAACCCCGCGCCAGCAGCCAGGCGCGCATCGCCCTGATCCTCGACGCCGCGCGCGCGCTGCTCAGCGAGCAGGGCTTCAACGGCCTGTCGATCTACAGCGTGGCGGAGCGCGCGGAGATTCCGCCGTCCTCCGTCTACCACTTCTTCGCCAGCGTGCCGGCGCTGCTCGAGGCACTCACCGCCGACATCCACGCCGCCTTCCGCGACTGCCTGCTGCAACCAGTGGCGCATGCCGAGCTGCATGACTGGCGCGACCTGTCGCGCATCGTCGAACAGCGCATGCTGGCCATCTACGCCCGCGACAGTGCCGCGCGCCAGCTGATCCTGGCCCAGCACGGCCTGGCCGAAGTAGTCCAGGCCGACCGCCAGCACGACCTGGAACTGGGTCGCCTGATGCAGGCCCTGTTCGAGCGGCATTTCCCCCTGCCACATCTGCCGGAAGATATCGATGTGTTTGCCCTGGCCATGGAACTGGGCGACCGCGTCTACGCCCGCTCGGTGCAACTGCATGGCGTGATCACCCCGCGCCTGGCCGAGGAAGGCATGCGCGTATTCGATGCCTACCTCAGCCTCTACCTGCCGCCCGCCCTGCCCAAGCGCCGCCTGCCACTGAGCTGAAGCGCCACCGCCCGCACCTCCACCATTCGCCGCCGAGCCCGCAGCCCAATGCCTCGGCCTGGTTTTGCTCGGTCTTAAATCCGGATTTAATTCGATATAAATCGGTTAAATGCGTTCTTAAAAGCTAAAAACAGCTTCCTAAGCCGATTTTTATCGGATATAAAATGGCCATCCGCTGCCTGATGGCGATGCACCGCCACGGCACAGTCACAGGTCGCTGCGCTTGCAGACGACCTTTTCCAGCACTCCTACGAGGTGTTTCATGTCGCGTATCGTTACCGTCGCCGCCACCCAGATGGCCTGTTCCTGGGACACCGCCGCGAATCTCGCCAATGCGGAAAAACTGGTCCGCCAGGCTGCCGCCGAAGGCGCGCAGATCATCCTGATCCAGGAGCTGTTCGAGACCCCGTATTTCTGTCAGAAGCCCAACCCGGACTACCTGCAGCTGGCCACCCCGGCCGAGGAAAACCCGGCCATCCGGCACTTCCAGCAAGTCGCCAAAGAGCTGCAGGTGGTGCTGCCGATCAGCTTCTTCGAGCGGGCCGGGCGCGCCCGTTTCAACAGCATCGCGATCATCGATGCCGACGGCAGCAACCTCGGTATTTATCGGAAAAGCCACATCCCCGATGGCCCCGGCTACCATGAGAAGTACTACTTCAACCCGGGCGACACCGGTTTCAAGGTATGGAAAACCCGCTACGCCAAGATCGGCGTGGGCATCTGCTGGGACCAGTGGTTCCCCGAGTGCGCGCGCAGCATGGCCCTGCTCGGCGCGGAAATCCTGTTCTACCCGACCGCCATCGGCAGCGAGCCGCATGACCCGAGCATCAGCTCGCGCGATCACTGGCAGCGCGTGCAACAAGGTCACGCTGGCGCCAACCTGATGCCGCTGGTAGCGTCCAACCGGATCGGCCGCGAAGACCAGGACGGTTACCACATCAACTTCTACGGCTCCTCCTTCATCGCCGACCAGTTCGGCAAGAAAGTCGAGGAGCTGGGCGAGACGGAGGAAGGCATCTTGGTGCACCGTTTCGATCTGGACCAGCTGGAACATATCCGCAGCGCCTGGGGCAGCTTCCGCGACCGTCGCCCGAACCTGTACGGCCCGTTGAAAACCCTCGACGGCGCGCTGGAGTCCTGAGGCATAGCCTCTTCGCCAGGCCCGTAGCCCGGATGCAATCCGGGAGGCCCCCGAACCAAGACCCCCGGATTGCATCCGGGCTACAGGAGCAAGACATGACCACTCTCACCAGCACCCCACGCGCCGATGGCTTCTACATGCCCGCCGAGTGGGCACCGCAGAGCCAGGCCTGGATGGTCTGGCCCGAGCGCCCGGACAACTGGCGCCTCGGCGGCAAGCCGGCGCAGACTGCCTTCACTGCGGTGGCCAAGGCCATCGCCGAATTCGAACCGGTGACCGTCTGCGTCTCCGCCGGCCAATACGAGAACGCCCGTGCGCGCCTCGACCACGGCAATATCCGCCTGGTGGAAATCAGCACCGATGACGCCTGGGTGCGCGACACCGGGCCGACCTTCGTGATCAACGACCAGGGCGGCGTGCGCGGCGTGGACTGGGGCTTCAACGCCTGGGGCGGCTTCGACGGCGGCCTCTACGCCCCCTGGCAGCGCGATGACCAGGTGGCCAGCAAGATTCTCGAGATCGAGCGCTGCGCGCGCTACCGCACCGAAGGCTTCGTGCTGGAAGGCGGCTCGATCCATGTAGACGGCGAAGGCACCCTGATCACCACCGAGCAATGCCTGCTCAACCGCAACCGCAATCCGCACCTGAGCCGCGAGCAGATCGAGGACATGCTGCGCACGCACCTGGCCATCGACACGGTAGTCTGGCTACCGGACGGCCTGTTCAATGACGAGACCGATGGCCACGTCGACAATTTCTGCTGCTACGTGCGCCCCGGCGAAGTGCTGCTGGCCTGGACCGACGACGTCAACGACCCCAACTACCCGCGCTGCCAGGCCGCCATGCGCGTGCTGGAAAACGCCCGCGACGCCAAGGGCCGCGCGTTCGTCGTGCACAAGATGCCGATTCCCGGCCCGCTGTACGCCACCGAGGAAGAATGCGCCGGCGTCGACCTGGTCGCCGGCACCCAGGAGCGCAGCCCCGCGGTGCGCCTGGCCGGCTCCTACGTCAACTTCCTGATCGTCAACGGCGGCATCATCACGCCGAGCTTCGATGACCCCAAGGACGAGGAAGCACGCGCCATCCTGCAGCGCCTGTTCCCCGAGCACCGCGTGGTGATGGTGCCGGGCCGCGAGATACTCCTCGGCGGCGGCAATATCCACTGCATCACCCAGCAGCAGCCGGCTGGCTGACTATCCCCAGAGCTGCGTCCGCAACACGATGTCTCCCCTCTCCCACTTGTGGGAGAGGGGCCGGGGGAGAGGGCCACCGCCGCATGCAGGGCAAAAACATCGACTTGATCTAGGCTTGCCGGTTCAACAACCGAGCAAGGATGCTCAAGATGCAACGCTGGATCGCGTTATCCCTCTATTGCCTCGCCTGCCCGCTGCTCGCCGCTCCCTGCCCCGACTGGTCCGCCAGCCGTGCCGGTGCCGAGCTGAAAACTCTGCAGCAACAGCTCAAAAACTGGGACCAGGCCTACCACCAACAGGGCCACTCGCCGGTCAGCGACGAACTCTATGACCAGGCCCGCGAGCGCCTGCAGGACTGGCAGCAGTGCTTCCCGCAGCAGGCACCGAGCGACCTGCGCGCCGACCTCGGCCCACCCGGCAGCCAACCCCATCCCATCGCCCACACCGGCCTGCACAAGCTGCGCGACGAAGCGGCCGTGCAGCAGTGGCTGCAGGGCCGCAGCGAGCTGTGGATCCAGCCCAAGGTGGATGGCGTGGCGGTGACCCTGCATTACCGCGACGGCCGCCTGCTGCGGGCGATCAGCCGGGGCGACGGACAACGCGGCCAGGACTGGACGAGCCAGGCCCGGCTGATCGACGCCATCCCGCAACAGCTGCCACGCAACGACGAACTGATCCTGCAGGGCGAGCTGTACTGGCGCCTGCCCGGCCATGTGCAGGCTCAAGGGGGCACCGGCACCGCGCGCAACCAGGTGGCCGGAGCGATGAGTCGCCACCAGCTGGACGCCGCCACCGCCGCGCAGATCGGTCTGTTCGTCTGGGACTGGGCCAACGGCCCGAGCAGCATGGGCGAACGCCTGCAGGGTCTGCGCGCCCTCGGCTTCAGCGACAGCGCCGAGCTGACCCTGGCCATCACGAATCTGCAGCAGGCCAGTCACTGGCGCGCGCACTGGTACCGCAGCCCGCTGCCGTTCGCCAGTGACGGCGTGGTGCTGCGCCAGGGCCGGCGCCCACCCGGCAACAGCTGGGCCGCCGAACCGCCGCAGTGGGCGGCCGCCTGGAAATACCCGCCCAACCAGGCCCTGGCCCAGGTGCGCGACGTGCACTTCCAGATCGGCCGCAGCGGGCGCATTACCCCGGTGCTGCAACTGCAGCCGATACGCCTGGAGCAACGCAACATCCAGCGGGTCAGCCTCGGTTCGCTGCAGCGCTGGCAGGCGCTGGATATTCGCCCCGGCGACCAGGTGGCGATCACCCTCGCCGGCCTGACCATTCCGCGCCTGGACGGCGTGGTCTGGCGCAGCGCCGAACGGCCGGCACTGCGCGCGCCCGATCCTACCGCCTACCACGCCCTGAGTTGCTGGCAGCCGAGCAGCGCTTGCGCCAGCCAGTTCAGCGCCCGCCTGAACTGGCTGAGCGGCAAACAAGGGCTGCAGCTAGCGGGTGTCGGTCCGGGAACCTGGGCCAAGCTGCAGCAGGCGGGAAAGCTGCCCGACCTGCTCGCCTGGCTCGATCTCACAGAAGCCGAACTGGCCCAAACGCCGGGCTTCGGCGCACGCAGCGCGGACCAGCTGCAGCAGAGTTTCGCCAGCGCCCGGCAACGCCCCTTCGCCCAGTGGCTCAAGGCCCTCGGCCTGCCCGCCAGCGGCGCGGCGCCGCTGGGCACTGACTGGGACACGCTGGCCGCGCGCGATGCCCAGGCCTGGGACGCGTTCAACGGTATTGGCCCGCAGCGGGCGGCACAGCTGGTGGCGTTCTTCCAGCACCCGGACGTGCAGGCTCTGCGCCAGCGCCTACGCGCGGCTGGGGTGAAGGGGTTCTAAGAGCCTGTTCACGATCTTTTGAGCAGCAGCACAAGGAAGGCCAAGTGGATGAGCTGCAAGCTGGTATTGAGTTTGCGCTCGCAGTTCTTCCACAACCGACGACACTTCTCCAGCCAGGCGAAGGATCGTTCCACCACCCAGCGTTGTGGCATCACCGCAAAGGTATGCAGTTCGCTACGTTTAGCGATCTGCACTGTCGCGCCCAGCAAGCCTTCCACAGCCTGGGCAAACGGCTTGCCTGTATAGCCACCGTCCGCCAAGACGTTTTGCACGCCTTGTAAGCTTGCTGCCGCGCGCTCAAGCGCCAGCAGCGCCCCCTTGCGATCGGTGACATCTGCAGTCGTTACCGCAACCGCATGAGGCAGACCTTCTGTATCTACGGCGATGTGGCGCTTGATCCCGGAGACCTTCTTGCCTGCGTCATAGCCTTTCTGGTCAGCGCTATCGGTATTTTTCACGCTCTGCGCGTCCACGATCAAGAATGTCGTGCATGCGCTGCGCCCCTGTCTGATACGGGCCGCGCCAACCTGATTTTTTGAGCGCCCGCTCCAAAACGCTAACGCCATCTGGATCGGGCTCACTCCAACGACTGAAGTAGGCGTGTACCGTCCGCCACTTAGGGTAGTCAGTCGGTAGCATCCGCCATTGGCAGCCACTCTTGAGCAGGTACAACGCGGCGCACCAAACCTCATACAGGTCTACTGACCTGGGCTTAGTCTTCTTGCGCACACTCTCTAGCAGCGGCCTTATCTGTTCGAATTGTTCGCGACTCACGTCGCTCGGGTATTGAGTCTTTCGCATCGGGCAATTATCCCGGCGCGAAAAGATCGTGAACAGGCTCTAAGCAAGCAGCCACGCATCCGTAGGGGCGCCACGCGCACCTGGGCTCCGTGCGGCATCTCTGGTGCGCACCCATGTGTCCCGGTTGAATACCGTGCGCACCTACAAGCCCAGACCGGGCATGGTGAACACGCAGCGCACCCTACGACATGCGGATCGCGTGCAGGCCGGCCGCCTGACTCAGCGGTTGTATTCGCCCGCCGCTTCCGGCTGGTATTCCACCGCCAGCAGCGTCAGCTTGAGCAGCTTGCCGCCGGGTGCCGGCCAGTCGATGTGCTGGCCGACCGACAGGCCGAGCAGCGCACAGCCCACCGGCGCGAGGATCGAGACCGTGCCTTCGGCCCCGGCGTCCTGCGGGTAGACCAGGGTCAGGTGGTAATCCTTGCCGCTGCTCTCCTCGCGGCAATGCACCCGCGAGTTCATCGTCACCACCCCGGCCGGCACTTCCGCATGGCCCACCACCTGGGCCCGCGCCAGCTCTGTTTCCAGGGCAGCCGCGGCCGGGCCGAAGTCCTCCAGCGTGTCGAGCAGGCGCTCCAGACGTTGCAGATCGAGACGGGTGATGGTGATGGCTGGGGTGCTGCTCATGGTGGCGTTGATGCTCCTCGAGGCTAGAAATGACAAAACCCCGCCCGAGGGCGGGGTTTTGATCGACAAGTCAGAATTCAACCTAGCACAAGCCAGCCGACAAAAGCGACTGTAGGGTCACCCTCGCAGTGACGGGCGCAAGCGTTGTTGCGCGGCCTGGCAGATTTCCCGGCGCCGCGCGCCATCGGCCTTGCCCCATTCGAGGATCTCGGCCAGGCTGCGACCGCAGCCCAGGCACTCATCGTGATCATCCAGGCAACACTGGCGGCGGCACGGCGAATCAACCGTTTCGGCGCGTGCCGGATCAGCGCTCTGCGAATCAGAGCTCTTCGAATTCGAGCTGCTCACCGGACTGCTCCAGGGTCACCCGCGCCAGCAACTCGCCCAGCGGCTCTTCGCTGGTATCGCAGATCCACAGGCTCTGTTCTTCGTCGTAGTCGAAGTGGAAGCCACCGGAACGCGCCGCCACCCACAGCTGGCGGATCGGTTCCTGGCGGCTGAGGATCAGCTGAGTACCGTTCTCGAAGCGCACGGTCAGCACGCCGGCGGAGTTTTCCAGATCGATGTCCATGTCGCTGTCGTCGAAAATATCTTCCACGGCCTCTTGCACGGCATCGACCAGATCATGGAAACGGGCTTCGCTCAAACTCATTACAACGTCCTCAGGGAAGGGATGCGGGGTCGGCCAGGTTCTGCCGGTAGGCACCGGGGCTCTGCCCGGTCCAGCGGCGGAAGGCGCGGGCCAGGGAACCGGCCTCGCTGAAACCGACGAGGAAGGCGATTTCCGCCAGTTCCAGCGCCGGGTCGCGCAGATAATGCAGTACCAGTTGCTCGCGCGTCTCGTCGAGCAGCTGGCTAAAGGATAACCCGGCCTCGCGCAAACGCCGCTGCAAAGTACGCGGACTGAGTTGCAGGGTCTGCGCCAGCAACTCCAGATCGGCGCCCTGCTCGGGCAATTGCAGGGCCAGTTCGTGGCGCGCCCGGTCGAGCACGCTGTGGCCCTGCTTGAGCTCACCGAGCAGGCGATCGGCGTGTGCATCGAGCAGCTGACGTAATTGTGCATCGGCCTGGCCGAGCGGGGTGCTCAACAAGCGCTTGGGAAATACCAGGGCATTGTCGGCCTGCTCGAACAGCACCGGGCAGCGGAAGATTCGCTGGTACTCGGAGGTATCGGCCGGCGCCGGGTACTGGAAGCGTACCTCGGTGGGCGGCACCGTCAGGCCGCTGATCCAGTGACCGAAGGTCACCCAGCCGGCCAGTGTCTCCTCGGCGTGCAGGCGCTGGTGCTGCGGCAGCGACGGGTGCCAGCTGTGCACCACCTGCGGCTCCAGGCCCGCACGCGGCGGCTCCTCGTCCAGCTCGACGCGGCCGAGGTTGCCGACAAGGCTGGCATAGCGCGCCTGCCGGTGCAGGGCGTCGGAGAGGGTCGCGCAGCTCATGATCAGGTAGCCGAGCACGCCGTAGTAACCGGGGCGAATCGCCTCGCCCAGGTGCAGGCCGAGCTGCTCGTCACCGGTCAGGCGTACGCCTTCGCCGAGCAACTCCAGGTAGGCGCTGGCCGCCACGCGCTGGTCACGCTGGCCGAGCAGGCTCGGGCTCAGCTGCACCTTGGCCAGCAGATGGGCGCTGGCGAAGCCCTGGCGCTCCAGGTAATCCAGCAGGCCTTGCAGGTAGGCGACCGAGACCGAGCTGGCGAGAGGGGCTGGGCTTTCCATCGGGACTCCGTTTTTTATTCGTCATGCTAGCCGCAAACGGGCCCAGGCAGGCAAGCCAAACGCGCCATCGACTGGGGTTTGCAGAGCCCGTCGGGCGTGAATTCCAGCGCATAGGCAAGCTGTCGGGCGGCCGGTATACTCCCGAGCAATCTCGATTTCGCAAAGGAATTCACCATGAAGCGCCTGCTGCTGCCCTTCATCGCGCTCGTCGTCGTTACTGCTGCCCTCGCCGGTTGCGGCCAGAAAGGCCCGCTGTACCACCCGGATGATCAGAAAACCACGCAAGATCGCGACAAAGACGTTTTCCTCTAAGGGGGTTCCATGCAAGCCTTTACCAACCGCGACGGGCAACTGTTCGCGGAGGGCGTGGCCCTGTCCGCCATCGCCGAGCGCTTCGGCACGCCGACCTACGTCTACTCGCGCGCCCACATCGAGGCGCAGTACCGCGCCTATGCCGATGCCCTGGCCGGCATGCCGCATCTGGTCTGTTTCGCCGTCAAGGCCAACTCCAACCTCGGCGTGCTGAACGTCCTGGCGCGCCTCGGCGCCGGCTTCGACATCGTCTCCCGCGGTGAGCTGGAGCGCGTCCTGGCCGCCGGTGGCGAGCCGGGCAAGATCGTCTTCTCCGGCGTCGGCAAGAGTCGCGACGACATGCGCCGCGCCCTCGAAGTGGGTGTGCACTGCTTCAACGTCGAATCGGTGGACGAGCTGGAACGCCTGCAAGTGGTGGCCGCCGAGCTGGGCAAGAGCGCGGCGATCTCGCTGCGGGTCAACCCGGACGTGGATGCCGGCACCCATCCGTATATCTCCACCGGCCTCAAGGAAAACAAGTTCGGCATCGACATCGAGCAGGCACCGGCCGTCTACGCCCGCGCCGCCGCGCTGCCGAACCTGGAAGTGGTCGGGGTCGATTGCCACATCGGTTCGCAGCTGACCAGCCTGCCGCCGTTCCTCGATGCCCTGGAACGCCTGCTGGCGCTGATCGACCTGCTCGCCACGCAAGGCATCCGGATCAAGCATCTGGACCTCGGCGGCGGCCTCGGCGTGCAGTACCGTGACGAGCAGCCACCGCTGGCCGGCGACTATATCGCCGCCGTGCGCGAGCGCATCCAGGGCCGCGACCTGGCCCTGGTATTCGAGCCGGGCCGCTCTATCGTCGCCAACGCCGGCGTGCTGCTGACCCGCGTGGAATATCTCAAGCACACCGAGCACAAGGATTTCGCCATCGTCGATGCGGCGATGAACGACCTGATCCGCCCGGCGCTGTACCAGGCCTGGATGGACGTCACCCCGGTACAGCCGCGTGACGGCGCGACGCGCAACTACGACCTGGTCGGGCCGATCTGCGAGACCGGCGACTTCCTGGCCAAGAACCGCGAACTGGCCCTGGCCGAAGGCGACCTGCTGGCCGTGCGCTCGGCCGGTGCCTATGGTTTCGTCATGAGCTCCAACTACAACACCCGCGGCCGCGCCGCCGAGGTGCTGGTGGACGGTGATCAGGCCTTCGAAGTGCGCCGCCGCGAAACCCTGGCAGAGCTCTACGCCGGCGAAAGCCTGCTGCCTCCGGCCCCCCACGAGTAATTGTCATGCTGCTGCGCTTTACCAAGATGCACGGCCTCGGCAACGACTTCATGGTCCTCGACCTGATCAGCCAGCACGCGCATATCCAGCCCAAGCATGCCAAGGCCTGGGGTGATCGCCACACCGGCGTCGGCTTCGACCAGCTGCTGCTGGTCGAGGCGCCGAGCAACCCGGACGTCGACTTCCGCTACCGCATCTTCAATGCCGATGGCTCGGAAGTGGAGCAGTGCGGCAATGGCGCGCGCTGCTTCGCCCGCTTCGTCATCGACAAGCGCCTGACCATGAAGAAGCAGATCCGCGTCGAGACCAAGGGCGGCATCATCGAGCTGAACCTGCGTCCGGATGGCCAGATCACCGTCGACATGGGCCCGCCGCGCCTCGACCCCAAGGTCATCCCGTTCCAGGCCGAGGCCGAAGCGCTGAACTATTCGGTCGAGGTCGACGGGCAAAACGTCGAACTGGCTGCCGTGTCCATGGGCAATCCGCATGCGGTGCTGCGCGTCGCCGACCTCGACAACGCCCCGGTGCATAGTCTTGGGCCGAAGCTGGAGCATCACCCGCGCTTCCCGCAGCGGGTCAATGTCGGCTTCCTGCAGGTGGTCGATCGCCAGCATGCGCGCCTGCGCGTGTGGGAGCGCGGCGCCGGCGAGACCCAGGCCTGCGGCACCGGCGCCTGCGCCGCGGCCGTGGCGGCGATTCGCCAGGGCTGGATGGATTCACCACTGCAGCTGGATTTGCCCGGCGGCAAGCTGTGCATCGAGTGGGCAGGCCCGGGCCAGCCGGTTATGATGACCGGACCCGCCGTTCGCGTGTACGAAGGACAAGTCCGTCTATGAGTGACAGCCAGGATCAGCCCGTTCCGCTCGACGCGGAGGCAGTCGCCGCCTACCTGCGGCAGCACCCGGAATTCTTTATCGACCACGACGAGCTGATTCCCGAGCTGCGCATTCCGCACCAGCGCGGCGACACCGTATCGCTGGTCGAGCGCCAGGTGAAACTGCTGCGCGAGCGCAACATCGAGATGCGCCATCGCCTGTCGCAGCTGATGGATGTGGCCCGCGACAACGACCGCCTGTTCGACAAGACCCGCCGCCTGATCCTCGCCCTGCTCGACTCAAGCAGCCTGGAAGAAGTGATCAGCGCCACCGAGGACAGCCTGCGCCACGAGTTCCAGGTGCCCTTCGTCAGCCTCATCCTGTTCAGCGAAACGCCACTGGGCGTCGGCCGCGCAGTAACCAGTGCCGAGGCGCACCAGGCCATCGGCAGCCTGCTGTCGGGCGGCAAGACCACCTGCGGCGTGCTGCGCCCCAACGAACTGGAATTTCTCTTCGGTGCCGATGAGTTCGCCCAGGTCGGCTCGGCCGCCGTGGTCAGCCTCAGCCACCAGGGCCTGCATGGCGTGCTGGCCATCGGCAGCCCGGACCCGCAGCACTACAAGAGCAGCCTCGGCACCCTGTTCCTCGGCTACGTCGCCGAAGTCCTCGCCCGCGTGCTACCGCGCTTCGCCGCGCCGCTGCGTTCGGTACGCTGATCCCGTAAGAGCGAGCTCTGCTGGCGAAGCTTTTGCGGATCGCTTCGCGAGCAGAGCTCGCTCCTACCCGCATCCCCGCGCCTGGAGCCATCCATGCAGGATCACCTCGACGCCTACCTCGAACACCTGCGCCGCGAGCGCCAGGTGTCGCCGCATACACTCGACGGTTATCGGCGTGACCTGCTGAAAGTCCTCGCGCTCTGCGAGAAGAACGCCATCGCCCACTGGAGCGACCTCGACGGCCGCAGCCTGCGCAGCGTAGTTGCCCGCCTGCACGCCCAGGGCCAGTCCAGCCGCTCGCTGGCACGCCTGCTTTCGGCCGTGCGCGGCCTTTATCAGTACCTGAACCGCGAAGGCCTGTGCCGGCATGATCCGGCTACGGGCCTGAGTCCGCCCAAGGGCGAGCGGCGCCTGCCACGCACCCTGGATGCCGACCGCACCGTGCAACTGCTGGACGGCGCGGTGGAAGACGACTTCATCGCCCGTCGCGACCAGGCCATGCTCGAACTCTTCTACTCCTCGGGTCTGCGCCTGTCCGAGCTGGTCGGCCTCGACCTGAGCGGCCTGGACCTGTCAGGCGGCCTGGTCCGCGTGGTCGGCAAGGGCAACAAGACGCGCGAGCTGCCGGTCGGCAGCAAGGCCCGCGAAGCGCTGCAGGCCTGGCTGGAGCTGCGCCTGCTGAGCAACCCGGCCGATGGCGCCGTGTTCGTCAGCCAACAGGGCCGCCGCCTCGGCGCCCGCGCCGTGCAGTTGCGCGTGCGCCAGGCCGGGGTGCGCGAGCTGGGGCAGAATCTGCATCCGCATATGCTCAGACACTCCTTTGCTAGCCATATGCTGGAGTCATCCCAGGACCTGCGCGCGGTGCAGGAGCTACTCGGGCATGCCGATATCAGCACCACGCAGATCTACACCCACCTGGATTTCCAGCACCTGGCGACGGTCTATGACCAGGCCCATCCACGGGCCAAGCGCAGTAGCGCCAGCCCTGCACAGGACGCGCCCCTCGCGCCGGCAAACGCTAATCGCAGCACAGGAAACGACGAATGAGCCTGCGCCTGATCACCTTCGACCTCGATGACACCCTGTGGGATGTGGCGCCGGTGATGCACGGTGCCGAGGCCAGTCTGCGTGACTGGCTGGCCGTGCAGGCGCCACGCCTGGGCCCGGTGCCGATCGAACATCTGTGGGCGATCCGCAGCCGTCTGCTGGGCGCCGAACCGATGCTCAAGCACCGTCTCAGCGAGCTGCGCCGACGCATCCTGTGGCATGCCCTGATCGATGCGGGTTACGCCGAGGCCGAGTCACGCGAGCTGGCCGAGCAGGGCTTCCAGGTGTTTCTCGCCGCCCGCCACCGGGTCGAACTGTTCCCCGAAGTGCATCCGACCCTGGAGCGCCTGGCCCTGCGCTTCAGCCTCGGGGTGATCACCAACGGCAATGCCGACGTGCGCCGCCTGGGCCTGGCCGACTACTTCCAGTTCGCCCTGTGCGCCGAGGAACTGGGCGTCGGCAAACCCGACCCCCATCCGTTCCAGACCGCCCTGCAGCGCGCCGGAGTGGCGGCCGCGCAGGCCGTGCATATCGGCGACCACCCCAGCGACGATATCGCCGGGGCGCGCGCCGCCGGCATGCGCGCGATCTGGTTCAACCCGCAGGGCAAGACCTGGCAAGGCGATGAGCTGCCGGATGCACAGATCGCCAGCCTGGCCGAGCTGCCGGCGCTGCTCGAACGCTGGTAGTGGCGCAGATGCGCAGAGCAGCGCTCGCGACTGACTCCGCCGCCAGGCAGACATGAAAAAGCCCGCCGATTGGCGGGCTTTTTCATCACGCTAGCGACCTCAGATGGGGCGGCTACCGTACTTGCTGTCTGGCTTCTTGGGCGGATCGGCCACGACGTTGGCCTCGACTTCCTGCACCTTGCCGCCGCGCGAGAGGAACTCTTCCATGGCCTTGGCCAGGGCGTCACGCTCCTTCTGCTTGGCTTCTACGCTCGGCAGTTCTTCGACATCCACCGCCGCCTTGGCTTTCTTGCCAGGCTTGACACTGGGGGCGTCGGAGCCGCTGTCTTCGCTATCGTCCGCGACATCGTCGTCGGCCGCTTCCAGCTCCTCGCTTTCGTCCTCGTCGCCAGCTTCGAGTTCGTCTTGTTCCAGTTCTTCGTCGCTCATGTGCTACCTCATGCCTTGCGCAAAGCAGGTTAGTTATAGACCAGCCGCGTGCATTGCAAACGCCGCCAGAAAAAATTCATGGGCCGTTACCCGTGACTCATGCGAGTTCACCCTGGAGCGTCGCCAGCACACGCCGAGCGCCGCCCCGATCCCGGTGTTCGCCGAGGTAAATCCCTTGCCAGGTACCCAGCGCCAGCTGCCCCGAGGTTATCGGCAGGCTTAGCTGACAGCCCAGCAGACTGGACTTGAAATGTGCCGGCAGATCATCCGGCCCTTCGTAGTCGTGCTCATAACCCTCTGCGCCCTGGGGCACAAGACGATTGAAGAAGCGCTCGAAGTCACGTCGCACCGCCCCATCGGCATTCTCGTTGACGGTCAGCGAGGCCGAGGTGTGCTGCAGCCACAGGTGTAGCAGGCCGACCCGATAAGCGCGCAACTCCGGCAAGGCAGCGACAAGCTCATCCGTCACCAGATGGAAACCGCGCGCCCTGGCACCCAGGGTGATCACTCGTTGCAGCCACATCGCCGGCGTACCTGCAGATCCCGTTGCGGGCGCATTTTAGGGCCTGTCCGCGCGTATTTCACCTAGGCGCAGCAGAACAAATGCAGTTAATTGCAACTTTTAGGGTCTGTTCCCGATCCTGGACAGCAAGCCAGAAAAGACAAAGGGCGCCGCAGCGCCCCTTGCAACCCAACGCGTGCGCTTACTTGCGGGTGAACTCCGGGTAGGCCTCCATGCCGCACTCGACAATGTCGACGCCTTCGTATTCATCTTCCTCGCTGACGCGCAGACCCATGACCAGCTTGATCAGGCCCCAGGCCAGCAGACTGGCGACGAACACCCAGGCGAAGATGCAGGCCACACCCAGCAACTGCGCGGCGAAACTGGCAGCGCTGTTGGTCAGCGGTACGGCCAGTACACCCCAGATGCCACTGACACCGTGCACCGAGATGGCACCGACCGGGTCATCGATACGCAGCTTGTCCAGCAGCAGGATGCTGAACACCACCAGCACACCGCCAACCGCACCGATCAGCGCCGCCTGCACACCGGTCGGGGTGGACGGCTCGGCGGTGATGGCCACCAGGCCGGCCAGGGCACCGTTGAGGATCATGGTCAGATCGGCCTTGCCGAACAGGATGCGCGCCACCACCAGTGCTGCCAGCAGGCCGCCAGCCGCGGCCAGGTTGGTGTTGACGAATACCGAGGCCACCGCGTTGGCATCGCTGATGGTGCTCATCTTCAACTGCGAGCCGCCGTTGAAGCCGAACCAGCCGAACCACAGGATGAAGGTGCCAAGGGTCGCCAGCGGCAGGTTGGCGCCGGGGATCGCGTTGATCTGGCCGTTGCTGCCGTACTTGCCCTTGCGCGCGCCAAGCAGGATCACCCCGGCCAGGGCCGCGGTGGCACCCGCCAGGTGGACGATGCCGGAGCCGGCGAAATCTTTGAAACCGGCTTCCTTGAGGAAACCGCCGCCCCAGGTCCAGTAGCCTTCCACCGGGTAGATCACGCCGCACATGACCACGGCAAAAGCCAGGAAGGCCCACAGCTTCATGCGTTCGGCCACCGCACCGGAGACGATCGACATGGCGGTGGCGACGAATACCACCTGGAAGAAGAAGTCGGCGCGCTTGGCGTAGTAGGGGGCGCCCTCGCCACCGGCGGCGACGGTTTCAACCGCATGTTCAGCGCCGATCAGGAAACCGAAATTGGGCAGCACGCCACCGGCGTCACCGCTGTACATCAGGTAGTAGCCGAACAGCAGGTACATCACGCACGCCAGGGCGTAGAGCACGATGTTCTTGGTGAGGATTTCCGTGGTGTTCTTCGCCCGTACCAGGCCGGATTCGAGCATGGCGAAACCTGCCGCCATCCACATCACCAATGCACCACAGATCAGGAAATAGAAGGTGTCCAGCGCATACTGCAGGGGAATCAGTGCCGTGCTTTCCATCGAGTACTCCGTTGTACCGTTACACCTCGCGCCGCCGTTGGCGCGGACAAAAAAACGCCCGGCGAACCGGGCGTTTTGCACATCAGCAGGGCTTACAGGTTGTAGCCGCGCTCGTTGTGCTCGGAGAGGTCGAGACCGACGGTCTCGGCTTCTTCGCTGACGCGCAGGCCCATCACCATGTCCAGCACTTTCAGGATCACGAAGGTGACCACGGCGGTGTAGATAACGGTGAAGGCAACACCTTTGAACTGGATGAACAGTTGTGCGCCGATGTCTTCAACGGTACCGAAGCCACCCAGGGCCGGTGCCGCGAACACGCCGGTCAGCAGGGCGCCGACGATGCCGCCGATGCCGTGTACACCGAAGGCGTCCAGGGAGTCGTCGTAGCCCAGCTTGCGCTTCAGGCTGGTGGCGCAGAAGAAGCAGATCACGCCAGCGGACAGACCGATCACGATGGCACCCATCGGGCCAGCGGTACCGGCAGCCGGGGTGATGGCAACCAGACCGGCAACCACACCGGAAGCGATGCCCAGGGCACTCGGCTTACCGTGGGTAATCCACTCGGCGCCCATCCAGCCCAGGGCTGCAGCGGCGGTAGCGATCTGGGTTACCAGCATGGCCATACCGGCAGTGCCGTTGGCAGCGATGGCAGAGCCGGCGTTGAAGCCGAACCAGCCTACCCACAGCATCGCTGCGCCGACCAGGGTGTAGCCCAGGTTGTGCGGAGCCATGGCGGTGGTCGGGAAGCCTTTGCGCTTGCCCAGCACGATGCAGGCAACCAGGCCAGCGATACCGGCGTTGATGTGCACCACGGTGCCACCAGCGAAGTCCAGTACGCCCCAGTCCCACATCAGGCCGCCGTTGCCGGACCAGACCATGTGTGCGATCGGTGCATAGACCAGGGTGAACCACACCGCCATGAAGATCAGCATCGCGGAGAACTTCATGCGCTCAGCGAAGGCACCGACGATCAGGGCCGGGGTGATGATGGCGAAGGTCATCTGGAAGGTGATGAACACGCTTTCCGGGAAGGCGCCAATCAGGCTGCTCGGGGTCAGACCACTGAGGAAAGCCTTGGACAAGCCGCCGACGAAGGAGTTGAAGTTAACAACACCCTGCTCCATGCCGGTGGTATCGAACGCGATGCTGTAGCCGTAGACGACCCACAGGATGCTGATCAGGCCGGTGATGGCAAAGCACTGCATCATTACCGAGAGGATGTTCTTCGAGCGGACCATGCCACCGTAGAACAGCGCCAGGCCGGGGATGGTCATGAGCAGCACCAGAATGGTGGCAGTCAGCATCCAGGCGGTGTCGCCGGAGTTGAGGACAACCTCGTCAGCCATGGCCAGGCCAGGGGTAACGAGGGACAAGAGGGCTCCTAGCCCTGCGATCTTACGCAGAGTCATATTGTTTTCTCCTGGGGCGTGTGAGGTTCTGAGGCTTAAACTGCGTCGGTGCCGGTTTCGCCGGTACGGATGCGGATGGCCTGTTCCAGATTGACGACGAAAATCTTGCCGTCACCGATCTTGCCGGTGTTGGCAGCCTTGGTGATCGCCTCGATAACCCGATCCAGCTGGTCGTCGGCGATGGCCACGTCGATCTTCACCTTGGGCAGAAAATCCACCACGTATTCCGCGCCACGGTACAGCTCGGTGTGGCCCTTCTGCCGACCGAAGCCTTTGACTTCGGTGACGGTGATGCCCTGCACGCCGATCTCCGACAGCGACTCGCGCACGTCGTCCAGCTTGAACGGCTTGATGATGGCAGTGACTAGCTTCATTAAACTCTCTCCCGTATTTGGTGGACTTGCCCCAGGAAGAACAAACCCGGCTCAAGTCTAAGCGCAGTGTCTGGCTTTTGAAACGCACCGTAGGCCATGACTGCGACCTTTCCAGTGCCAACCAACCGCATGCAGTGAAGCATTCCCCCGCCTCACTCCGTGCACCGGTACTGCATCGGTGCACACGTCACAGGTCACTAAGCAGAAAGCTTGCCAGCTCTGACAAAAGCCCTGTTTTCATGGAGTTAGGCCAATAAACCGGGTTTAACGGGTTTTCCACCCGCAAGTCATTGCACGCAAACAGTGCACAGCAAACGGCAGCCGTGGTCAAAAACCGTGCAGTCATGCCCTGCGCCGTAGCGCCAAGGGCTGCGTGCTACACTGGCGCCCGTCTGACACCGGAACCCCCATCATGCTGCCGCCCAAAGCCCTGCTCGACGCCCTGACCAGCCACGCTTCTCGCCTGTTCAACGGCGATACGCCGCTGCCACGTAGCGAATTCGAGGCGCAATTCAAGGTGCTGCTGCAGAGTGCGTTCAGCAAACTGGACCTGGTCAGCCGTGACGAATTCGACAGCCAGATGGTTGTCCTGGCGCGCACCCGCGCCCGCCTGGAAGCCCTGGAGGCCAAGGTGGCCGCCATGGAAGCGCAGCCAAACCCGCCCGCCGACTGATCGACGATCAGCGGCCGGCGACCTGATCAAGGAGTGATCATGTCCCTGGCCATAGTCCACAGCCGTGCCCAGGTCGGCGTCGAAGCGCCGGCCGTTACCGTCGAGGCCCATCTGGCCAACGGCCTGCCGAGCATGGCCCTGGTCGGCCTGCCAGAAACGGCGGTAAAGGAAAGCAAGGATCGCGTGCGCAGCGCCATCCTCAATTCCGGCTTCGAATTCCCCACCCGACGCATCACCCTCAACCTAGCACCTGCCGATCTGCCAAAAGATGGCGGACGTTTCGACCTGGCCATCGCCCTCGGCGTGCTGGCTGCCAGCGGCCAGGTGCCTGCCGCCAGCCTGGACAACCTCGAATGCCTCGGCGAACTGGCGCTGTCCGGCGCCGTGCGCCCGGTTCAGGGCGTGCTGCCCGCCGCCTTGGCTGCGCGCGCAGCCGGACGCACCTTAGTGGTGCCAAGTGCCAATGCCGAGGAAGCCTGCCTGGCCTCAGGCCTCAGCGTGTTGGCCATCGAGCACCTGCTGCAGCTCGCCGCCCACCTCAATGGCCACACCCCGCTGGCGCCTTACCAGGCCAGTGGCCTGCTGCGCACCTGCACGCCCTACCCGGACCTGGCCGAAGTGCAAGGCCAGCTGGCAGCCAAACGCGCCCTGCTGATCGCCGCCAGTGGCGGCCATAACCTGCTGTTTACCGGACCACCCGGCACCGGCAAGACCCTGCTGGCCAGCCGTCTGCCCGGCCTGTTGCCGCCACTCGATGAAGAAGAAGCCCTGCAGGTCGCCGCCATCCACTCGGTGGCCAGCCAGGCGCCGCTGACCAGCTGGCCGCAACGGCCATTTCGCCAGCCCCATCACAGCGCCTCCGGCCCGGCCCTAGTCGGTGGCGGCAGTCGCCCACAACCGGGGGAGATCACCCTGGCCCATCAGGGCGTCTTATTCTTGGACGAACTTCCGGAGTTCGATCGAAAAGTTTTGGAAGTCTTGCGCGAGCCACTGGAGAGCGGGCAGATCGTGATTGCCCGGGCGCGTGACAAGGTGCGTTTTCCCGCCCGTTTCCAGCTGGTGGCAGCGATGAACCCCTGCCCTTGCGGCTACCTGGGCGACCCCAGCGGGCGCTGTCGCTGCAGCACGGAACAGATTCAGCGCTACCGCGGCAAACTGTCCGGGCCGCTGCTCGATCGCATCGACCTGCACCTGACCGTGGCGCGGGAAAGCACCGCGCTGCACGCCGACCCCGAGAGCGGGCAGAACAGCGCCAGCGTCGCCGCCGAGGTGGCTAACGCGCGCCAGCGGCAGATGCGGCGCCAGGGCTGCGCCAATGCCTTTCTCGATCTGCCGGGTTTGCGCCAGCACTGCCCGCTGCAGGCCGACGACCAGCGCTGGCTGGAGAGCGCCTGCGAGCGCCTCAATCTGTCGCTACGCGCCGCCCACCGTCTGCTCAAGGTGGCGCGCACCCTGGCCGATCTGCAAGAGCTGGAACACATCAGCCGCGCGCACCTGGCCGAAGCCCTGCAGTACCGCCCGGCCGCCGGCTAAGCCGATCTGATCCGCGCCACATCCGGCAACTGCATCGCCGCCACCTCGGCGACCAGGAAATCACGCAACCGGCGCAGACGCTCTTCACCTCGGTGGCCACGCGGCCACACCAGGTAGTAGCTGCAGCCGCTGGGCACCGCGCTGGGCCAGGGCAAGCCGAGGCGACCCTGGGCGACATCCTCGGCGATCATCACCAGGTCGCCGATCGACACGCCATAGCCGCGGGCGGCGGCGACCATGCCCAGCTCCAGGGTGTCGAATACCTGGCCGCCCTTGAGCGGCACCTGCTCGGCCAGGCCCATGGCCTGCAGCCACTGGCGCCAATCGCGGCGGTCCGGGGTCGGGTGCAGCAGCTCGCTGGCCTGCAGGCGCGCCAGGTCCCAGGGCTGCTCGGTCAGCGCATCCACCGCGCACACCGGGATCAGCCACTCGGCGAACAGCTCGACCGCCTCCCACTCCTCGGGGAAGGCCGCGCCGCTGTTGAGCAGCACCGCGCAGTCGAACGGCTCGTGGTGGAAGTCGACCTTGTCCACGTCCATCCAGGCGCTGGTCAGCTGCACTTCGATATCGGCATTGAGCAGGCGAAAGCGCGACAGCCGCGCCAGCAGCCAGCGCATGGTCAGGGTCGAGGGCGCCTTCAGGCGCAGGGTGGCGTCATCCGCACGCAGGGCGGTACAGGCCCGTTCCAGCGCGTCGAAACCATCGCGCACGCCGGGCAGCAGGGTGCGCCCGGTTTCGCTGAGTTGCAGGTTGCGGCCCTTGCGCTCGAACAGACGACAGGCGAAGTGTTCTTCCAGGGTGCGGATATGCCGGCTCACCGCGCTCTGGGTGATCGCCAGCTCCTCGGCCGCGCGGGTGAAGGAGGCATGCCGCGCCGCTGCCTCGAAGGCGCGCAGGGCATAGAGCGGCGGCAGACGCCGGCTCATCGAGCAAATCCATGAGTTTTAATCATGCAAAGCATCTGCTTTTTCATTTTGTGCCAACTCGCTTGGCTCAGGAGAATGGCGACATTCTCTGCCGTCCTGGATTTCCTCGGCAAGCCATCTACCTGAGTCAGAATCATGTCATCCGCCGCTCGCCTGGAACTGCTTGCCCTCGTCCGCCTGGCCGGCCCGCTGATCGCCGCGCAGCTGGCGCATGTGCTGATGGTGTTCACCGATACCCTGATGATGGGCTGGCTCGGCCCGGCCGAACTGGCCGCCGGCGGCCTCGGCGCGGCCAGCTACTCGTTCGTTTCGATTTTCTGCGTCGGCGTGCTGGCCGCGGTCGGCAACCTGGTCGCCATCCGCCACGGCGCCGAAGACAACCCCGGCGTCACCCGCCTGACCCAGACCGGTTTATGGCTGGCCTGGGGCCTGGCACTGGGCGCCGGCCTGCTGCTGTGGAACCTAGGCCCGCTACTGCAACGCTTCGGTCAGGAGCCGCACAACATCGCCGGCGCCCAGCAGTTTCTCTCCACCCTGGTGTTCGCCCTGCCCGGTTACCTCAGCTTCATGGCTTTACGCGGCTTCACCGCCGCCATCGGTCGGCCGGGTCCGGTCATGGCCATCAGCATCGGCGGTGCCGTGGCCAACTTCGCCCTCAACTATGCGCTGATCCACGGCTGGTTCGGCCTGCCGCCGCTGGGCCTGGCCGGCATCGGCCTGGTCACCGCGCTGGTCAGCAGCGCCATGGCCCTGCTGCTGGCCTGGCACCTCACCGGGCATGCGGTCTACGCCGCCTACCCACTGCGCCGCGGTCTGCTCAAGCCGTGCCTGGCGGAGTTCAAGGAACTGCTGCGCCTGGGCCTGCCAATCGGCGGCACCTACGCGGTGGAGTCTGGCCTGTTCGCCTTCGCCGCCCTGAGCATGGGTGCCATCGGCAGCCAGGCGCTGGCCGCGCACCAGGTGGCAATCATGTCGGTGTACGTGGCGTTCATGGTGCCGGTGGGGATTTCCTACGCCACCACCTTCCGCATCGGCCAGCACTTCGGCGCCGGCCGCCTGATTGATGCCCGCCGCGCCGGACGCCTGGGCATCGCCCTGGGCGCCTGCTGCATGCTCGGCTTCGCCCTGCTGTTCTGGCTGGCGCCACAGTGGGTGGTGGGGCTGTTCCTCGACCTCGACAATCCGGACTTCGCCGAGATCATCGCCCTGGCCGTCAGCCTGCTGGCGGTGGCGGCCTGGTTCGAGCTGTTCGACGGTATCCAGACCATCGCCATGGGCGCCATCCGCGGCCTCAAGGACGGCAAGACCACTTTCTGGGTCGGCCTCGGCTGCTACTGGCTGATCGGCGCGCCGCTGGCCTGGGCGCTGGCCTTCCCCCTGGGCTGGGGCGCCGCAGGCGTGTGGTGGGGTCTAGCGGGCGGCCTGGCTTGCGCAGCCATCGGCCTGACCCTGGGTTTCGAGTGGAAGACTGCGCGCCTGTTGCGGCCACAACCGGCCATCGCAGAGAGCTGCCTGTCGTAGCCCGGATGCAATCCGGGGACAAGAGCGGCCTGCTTTCCCGGATTGCATCCGGGCTACGTACTCACCACAAACCGGCGCGCAAACGCTTCGCGAGCAGAGCTCGCTCCTACGAGGGCAAGCCGGAGAGCAGGGGCTGGCGCACGCCGAACACCAGGAAGCGCGCCAGGTCGGCCAGCGGCAGGGCCTTGCTGATCAGGTAACCCTGCACCTGATCACAACCGAACTGGCGCAGCAGGGCCAGCTGTTCGGCGTTCTCCACGCCTTCGGCGACCACTTCCAGATGGAGGTTGTGCGCCAGGTTGATCATCGCCCGCACCAGCTGCCGGTTCTCCGCGCGCTCGCCCATGCCACCGACGAAGCTCTTGTCGATCTTCAGCAGGGTGATCGGCAGGTTGTTCAGGTGCACGAAGGAGGAGAAGCCGGTGCCGAAGTCGTCCAGAGAGAAGCGCACGCCGAGGCGGCCGAGGGCCTGCATGGTCTGTTGCACCTGGTCGCTGCGGCGCATCACGGCGGTCTCGGTCAGCTCGAATTCGAGCCACTGGGCGTCGACCCCGCGCTCCTCGATCAGGCGCTGCAGGGTAGCCAGCAACTGGCTGTCCTGAAACTGGCGGAACGACAGGTTGATCGCCATGTGCAGCGCCGGCAGGCCGCGCCCGCGCAGCCACTGCATATCGCGCAGGGCCCGGGAGATCACCCAGTAACCCAGCGGCACGATCAGCCCGCTTTCCTCGGCCAGCGGCACGAACTCGTCCGGGCCGAGCAGGCCGCGCTGCGGATGCTGCCAGCGCACCAGCGCCTCCAGGCCGAGGATGCGTCCACTCTGCAGGCACAGGCGCGGCTGGTAATGCAGTTCCAGCTCATCCCGGCGCAGGGCGCGGCGCAACTCGCTTTCCAGATCGGCCTGGCTGCGCGCACCGCGGTTGGTGCGCTCGTCAAAGACATGAAAGGTGCAGCCCTGGGACGCCTTGGCCTGCTGCATGGCAATGTGCGCGTGCCACATCAGCGGGTCGGCGCCGGCGTCCGCGCGGGCATGGGCGATGCCCAGGCTGCAGCCGATCAGCAGGCTCTCGCCATCCACCCAGTAGGGTTCGGCCAGGGCCTCGGTGATGCGTTCGGCGATCTTTTCCGCCCGCTGCGGATCGCGGCGGGTGTCGATCAGCAGGGCAAATTCGTCGCTGCCCAGACGGGCCACGCGGTCTCCCGCCTCAAGCTGGCTCTTGAGCCGCGCCACCACCTGCAGGATCAGGCGATCACCGGCCTGGTGGCCGAGGGCGTCGTTGGCATGGCGGAAGTTATCCAGATCGAGATGGCCGAGGGCCAGGCCGCGACCATGGAACTCGGCCAGGTGCGCCGCCAGCAGGGTATGGAAACCCAGGCGATTGGCGATGCCGGTCAGCGGGTCCTGCTCGGCCAGGCGCTGCAGGGTGTTCTGCAGCTGGCTGCGTTCGCGCGCATAGCGCAGGCAACGGCGCAGCATGTCGACACTGAGGCTGTCGCGCACCAGCCAATCGTAGACATCCTCAGGCGCCTGCTCGGGCTCGCTGTCGAGCAGCAGCACGATGGGCAGGGGGCAGAGGCCGGGTTCGGGCAGGCAGGCGGGGGTGGTCAGCAACAGGCCCGTACCGGGGTCGTCGAACAGGCTGCTGGCGGCTTCCCAGGTCGGTGAAGTAATCAGCGGGTAACAGCTGCCCAACGCTTCCAGTCGGCTGCGCAGCAGGGGGGCCCATTCCGGCTGTTCAGCCAGCAGGACCAGGCGCAAAGGTTCGACAAGCGCGGACAAACGACCTCCCCGGGGTCAGAAGACAGACTTACCTCGTCTGTGTGCGCCGTACTCGGCGTCTCGTGTTTGCGCATCCCTGTGCAGCTTTCTGCGCATCCTGCGGCAAAGGCATAGCAGGGGCAACCGCCAGCAATCGGAACAAACGTACTTGATCTTTAGAAATAGAGACTTAGCGCACACTATTGAAGCTTTTTATTGAGATTGGCGCCCGGCCAGGCGCGTCATCGGCCAGCGGCCCGGCGCCGTGCCCGGCCTGCTAGAATGCGCGCCTGGTTTTCCCCTCGTTGATACCTTCGCCATGTCCCGACTCAATCCCCGGCAGCAAGAAGCCGTGAACTACGTCGGCGGTCCCCTTCTGGTGCTCGCCGGCGCCGGCTCCGGCAAGACCAGCGTGATCACCCGCAAGATCGCGCACCTGGTGCAGAAGTGCGGCATCCAGGCCCGCCATATCGTCGCCATGACCTTCACCAACAAGGCCGCGCGCGAGATGAAGGAGCGTGTCGGCACCCTGCTCAAGGGCGCCGAGGCGCGCGGCCTGACCGTGTCGACCTTCCACAACCTGGGCATGAACATCATCCGCAAGGAATACGCGGCGCTGGGCTACAAGCCGGGGTTCTCGATCTTCGACGACGGCGACATCAAGGCCCTGCTGACCGACATCATGCAGAAGGAATACGCCGGCGATGATGGCGCCGACGAGGTCAAGAACTACATCGACAGCTGGAAGAACGAGCTGATCCTGCCCGAGGAGGCCCTGGCCAACTCACGCAACCCCAAGGAGCAGACCGCCGCCATCGTCTACCTGCACTACCAGCGCACACTCAAGGCGTACAACGCGGTGGACTTCAACGACCTGATTCTGCTGCCGGTGAAGCTGTTCCAGGAGCACAAGGACATCCTGGAAAAGTGGCAGAACCGCATCCGCTACCTGCTGGTCGACGAATACCAGGACACCAACTCCAGCCAGTACCTGCTGGTGAAGTTGCTGGTGGGCATGCGCAACCAGATCACCGTGGTCGGCGACGATGACCAGTCGATCTACGCCTGGCGCGGCGCGCGTCCGGAAAACCTGATGCTGCTGAAAGAGGACTACCCGTCGCTGAAGGTGGTGATGCTCGAGCAGAACTACCGCTCCACCAGCCGTATCCTCAAGTGCGCCAACACCCTGATCGCCAACAACCCGCACGTGTTTGAGAAGCAGCTGTGGTCGGACATGGGCGTAGGCGACGAGATCCGCGTGATCCGTACCCGCAACGAAGATGCCGAGTGCGAGCGAGTGGCCCTGGAAATCCTCACCGAGCACCTGCGCACCGAGCGCCCGTACAGCGACTTCGCCATCCTCTACCGTGGCAACTACCAGGCCAAGCTGATGGAGCTGAAGCTGCAGCACCATCAGATTCCCTATCGCCTGAGCGGCGGCACCAGCTTCTTCGCCCGCCAGGAGGTGAAGGACCTGATGAGCTACTTCCGCCTGCTGGTCAACCCGGACGACGACAACGCCTTCCTGCGGGTGATCAACGTGCCGCGCCGCGAGATCGGCTCGACCACCCTGGAAAAGCTCGGCAACTACGCCACCGAGCGCAAGATCAGCATGTACGCCGCCAGCGACGAGATCGGCCTGGCCGAGCACCTCGACAGCCGCTACACCGAGCGCCTGGCGCGCTTCAAGCGCTACATGGACAAGATCCGCGAGCTGTGTGCCGGCAACGACCCGATCGGCGCGATCCGCAGCATGGTGATGGACATCGACTACGAGAACTGGCTACGGCAGAACGCTTCCAGCGACAAGGTCGCCGAGGCGCGCATGGGCAACGTCTGGTTCCTGGTCGAGGCGCTGAAAAACACCCTGGACAAGGACGAAGACGGCGACATGACCGTCGAGGACGCCATCGGCAAGCTGGTGTTGCGCGACATGCTCGAGCGCCAGCAGGAGGAGGAAGACGGCGCCGAGGGCGTGCAGATGATGACCATGCACGCCTCCAAGGGCCTGGAATTCCCCTCGGTGTACATCATCGGCTTCGAGGAGGAGATCCTCCCGCACCGCTCCAGCATCGAGTCCGACACCATCGAGGAAGAGCGCCGCCTGGCTTATGTCGGCATCACCCGCGCCAAGCGCAACCTGACGCTGACCTTCGCCGCCAAGCGCAAGCAGTACGGCGAGATCATCGACTGCTCGCCGAGCCGCTTCCTCGACGAGCTGCCGCCGGAAGACCTGGTCTGGGAAGGCCAGGAAGACGCACCGGTGGAGGTCAAGGCCGCGCGCGGCAACGATGCCCTGGCTAACATGCGCGCGATGCTCAAGCGCTGACGGAGCGCACAGCCGCGCGGCGGCGGCTTGGCTAGACTGCGCGCTTTCGCCGTATCGCAAGGAAGCGCGCCATGTCCCATCGCATGTACCTGTACAACAAGGCCGTCGTCGGTAGCGACGATGACGACAGCCTGCTCCTGATGGAGTGGGGCTACGAACTGCCCCTGCTGTTGCAACCGTTGTTCAGCGCGGCGCCCTTCGTCGGCGCCAACTGCTACAACAGCCCGGACAGCGACGAAGGCCTGTACGCCGAGGCCAAGGCCGGCATCCAGGCCCTGCGCGACTTCTACGACTTCATCGAGCGCCACGCCAGCAGCCTGCTGGATGATGTCGAGGCCTTCCGCACGGCGCGTCAGAAGATCTTCCAGCTGCTCGACAACCGCGCCGGCCACGCATGGTTCCATCTGGACGCCTGGGACGTGTTCAACATGGCCGACGATGAGCGCCGCACACAGGCCGAAGCCCTGCTCGGCGAAATCGAGCAGGCCAACCGCTGCATCCGCGAGGCCATCGCCTGCGACAACCCACTGCTGCTGGACAACTGCCCCGGCGTCGACGCGCCCTGGGCGGGCAGCTTCCGCGCCGTGCTCAATCTGGACAACTACGACTACGGCTGGGAACCGCTCGGGGCACAGCTGTGCGAGGACGAAGACGGCCTGGAGATCTTCTGCGAGAACGAGCGCTATGGCCTGCGCGATGCCAGCGGCCAGGTGCTGATCGCGCCGCGCTACCAGGCCTTCTTCGATTTCGACTGGCACAGCGGGCTGGCCTGCGTGCAGCACGACCAGCGCTTCGGCTATGTCGACCGCCAGGGCCGCGAAGTGATCGCCTGCGAGTTCGAGGATGCCTTCGACTTCATCGGCGAGCATGCGCTGATCACCGAAGGTGGCCGCTACGGCCTGATTGATCGCCAGGGTCGGGTGACCGTGCCCTGCCAGTTCGACTGCTCTGAGGCGCTGGATTACACCGGCGCCTACTGGAGTGTGCAACAAGGCGAACTATGGGGGGTGATCGATCCCAATGGCCGCTGGATGCTGCCGGCCCAGTACCAGCAGATCCACGCCTACGAGGGCTACTACAGCGCGAAGCCGGCGCAGGGCCCGCAGCACCTGTTCACCACGCGCTTCCACGACCTTGGCGCCATCGGCCTGGACAATATCGACAGCGTCAGCCTGGGCAAGGGCGGCGAGGCCTATCTGATCCGCCGCCGCGAGGGTAAGCAGTGGCTGTGGCGCGCCCTCGACGAGCAGGGCCAGGCCCTGCTGCCCGGCGAGTACCAGGCGCTCGACTACCTCCGCGAGATGCAGGCCTGGCGGGTGCGCGACAACCGCCAGTACGGCCTCTATCGCCACCAGGACGGCTGCTGGCTGCTGCCCTGCGCCTATGCCCGGATCGAGCTGCAGCAGGGCTGTGGGGGTGCCGACGGCAGCCACTACTGCCTGGTGCAGGAGAACAAGCGCTGGGGCCTGTACCGTGGCGGCGCGCAGGCCGGCTGGACGGTGGAACCGCGCTTCGAGCGCCTGACGAACCTGCACGACGGCTATTTCAACGCCTGCCAGGACGGCCGCTGGGGCATCCTCGACAGCCAGGGCCAATGGCTGCGCGAACCGCTCGACCAGGCAGCCGCCGAGCGCCGCTTCGTGCAGAGCGAGGAGCTGGCGCTGGTGTTCCACGCCGAGCATGCCTGGCTTCTGCAGAAAGACGGCAGCTGCCAGCCACTGGCCGCCGAGCGCGCCCTGCAGATAGTCGACCGCTACGCCCAGTTCGGCCTCAGCGAGGTGCAGCTGGCCTGCCTGCACAACAGCGCGGGCGACCTCTGGCAAGCCCTGGACAGCCACCGTCGTGGCCTGGCCGCCCTGGACGCGCAGGACTACGAGAAGGCCCGCCCACTGCTGCTGCGGGCGGTCGAGCTGGGTAACCACGATGCGCTCAACGACCTCGGTTGTCTGCTGGGCAAGGCCGATCAGGACCACGCCAGCGCCCTCACCTATTTCCAGCGCGCCAGCGACGCCGGTTCGGCCCTGGCCGCACGCAACCTGGGTGACTGCTACCGCCATGGCCGGGGTTGCGAGACCGACCTGATGCAGGCGCGTCACTACCTGCAACTGGCTACCGCGCGTGGTCATCGTGCTGCGCATCTGGAACTGGCCATATTGCTGTTCGACCAGGAACCGCCGGTGGGCGATCCGGATCTGGCCCTGCAGCACTACCTGGAAGCCTGGCGCTTTGGCCAGCGCAACGAGAGCGACATTCAGCTGGGCTGGCTCTACGAGCAGCGCGAGGACTATGCCCAGGCCCAGCGCTATTACCAGCACGCCATCGGCCGCGGTAACAGCTACGCACACTGGCGGATGGGCCTCATGCACCTGCATGGCCTGGGCTGCCCGGCTAACCCCGACAAGGCCCGCGAACAGCTGCAGCTGGCCTGCGAAGCAGGCTTTGAACACGCCTACCTGACCCTGGCCGAATTGCTGCTGGACGATGAACACAGCCAGGAAGAGGCCCTCGATTGGCTGCACAAAGCCGTGACGGCCGAGGTGCCAGGCGCCCGCGAACTGGCCGAAGAGCTGCTCCGGCAACAGAAAAAGCCCGGCCTGCTGAGTCGGCTATTCAGCAAGCAGTAAGCGCTGGCCTCGGCTCCTCCGGAGGGTGCGCCATGCGCAGCACAGAGCCCGCAGATAGACCCAGGCGCGCGGGTCAATCGCCCAAACACCAATTCACAGGCATAAAAAAACCGCCCCGAGGGCGGTTTTTTTGCGATACCGGCTTGTTACAGGCCGGACATCGTCTTGATTGCAGCCAGCAGCTCGTCATCCGAGCAGGTGGCGCAGGTGCCTTTCGGCGGCATGGCGTTGATGCCGGAGATGGCATGCTTGAGCAGACCATCAAGCCCACCGGCGGCGCCAGCGCGAGTCTTCCAGGCACCACCATCGCCAATACCTGGCGCGCCCATCGCGGCAGCAGCAGCACCATGGCAGGCGCCACAATGGGCAGCTATCACGTCATCACCGCTGCGCGGGCCAGTGCTGGCCGCTGCGCTGGCAACGGCACCCACACCTTTGCATTCTTCGCCCTGGACGCAGACTTCACCAACCGGCTTGAGGCGCTCGGCGATTTCGTCATTGGTCGCAGCCTGAGCGCTCACAGCCCACAGGGCCAATACGGCAGCTTGTGCCGCCAGCATCTTCTTGATCAGGTTCACGGTACACCCTCATTGTGGCTAGTCACGCTCGCGGCCACGGTTACGCGAGCCGGCGCAGTATAACGGTTACACCCGCCGGCCGGAACAACCCAACTTGTCGCAGGGGCATTGGACTTTGGGCTTGCCTCCAAAGTCCGATTGCACGCCGCGACTATGCTAGAACCTGTTTACGATCTCGCGAGCTAGAGCCAGGCAAGGCGCAACGACCAACGGGAGTAACAGCCGCAGGCTGGCCCGAAGGGTGAGCGCCAGCGAATCAAATGGCCGAGGGAGCGGAGTTTACGCGCTGTAAATGAGCATCCCGAGGCCAGTTTTAACGCGGCATGGCCGACGCGCAGCAGATCGTAGACTGGTTCTTAGAAGTTGGCGGGAGTGGTCGCACTGACCAATCGCGCCGGGCGATCGTACGGATTGCGGAAGCGGTGCGGCTTGGTGCTGTCGAAGTAGTAGCTGTCGCCCGGTTCGAGGACGAATACCTCGGCGCCCACGGTCAGCTCCAGACGCCCTTCCACCAGCATGCCGGCTTCTTCGCCGTCATGGTTGAGCATCTCGTCACCGGTATCGGAGCCAGGCGGATAGGTCTCGTCGAGGAAGGTGATGGCCCGGCTGGGATGCGCCTTGCCGATCAGCTTCATGGTCACGGCGCCGCTGGAAAGATCGGTGAGTTCGTCGGCCCGGTACACCACCTGGGTGTGGTTATCCTGCTCCACGTCGAGGGAGAAGAATTCCACCAACGACATGGGAATGCCGCTGAGCACCTTTTTCAACGAGCTGATCGAGGGGCTCACGCTGTTCTTCTCGATCATCGAAATGGTGCTGTTGGTGACGCCCGCCCGCTTGGCGAGTTCACGCTGGGAAAGGCCTTTGAGTTTGCGAATGGATTGCAGTCGAACACCGACGTCCAATGTTGGAGTCCTCCTTGAGGAGCAGATACGGAAAGTTGGCCGTATCATGGCAACAGTGTTCAGTATTTACAACACTGCGTTTGCAAATCCTTCGCGCGCTGTCAACTAGCTCCCGGAATAGAGCCTCGGCACCCGCTTCAGGTTGCAGAACAGCTGGTAGGGAATGCTGCCTGCGGCCTGTGCCACATCGCTGGCCAGCGCATTGCGCCCCCACAGTTCGACCCGGCTGCCAAGCCCAGCCTGCGGCAGATCGGTGAGGTCGACGGTGAGCATGTCCATCGACACGCGACCGATCAGGCGGGTCAGCTGGCCATCGACCATGACCGGCGTGCCGGTCGGCGCATGCCGCGGGTAACCGTCGGCATAGCCCATGGCGACCACGCCGACGCGGGTCGGCCGCTCGCTGACGAAGCGCGCCCCATAACCCACCGGCTCGCCAGCCGGCAGTTCGCGCACGCTGATAATTTTGGATTCCAGGGTCATCACCGGCTGCAGACGCGTGGCCAGTTCCTGGGCCTGTTCGAACGGGGTGGCGCCATACAGCATGATGCCGGGGCGCACCCAGTCACTGGGCACGCTGGGCCAACCGAGAATGGCCGGCGAGTTGCGCAGGCTGACTTCCGCCTGCAGGCCGCCACGGGCCCACTCGAACACATCCAGTTGCTCGGCGCTGCGCGGGCAGTCCAGCTCGTCGGCGCGGGCGAAGTGGCTCATCAGCACCACCTTCGCCACCTTGCCGCTGGCCAGCAGGCGCTGGTACGCGTCGCGGTACTCGGCGGGGTGCAGGCCGACCCGGTGCATGCCCGAGTCCAGTTTCAGCCAGACGGTCAGCGGGCGCTGCAGCGGCGTACGCTCGATGACCTCCAGTTGCCAGCTCGAATGCACCACGCACCACAGTGCATGCTGTTCGATCAGCGCCAGCTCGTCGGCATCGAAAAAGCCTTCCAGCAGCAGGATCGGTTGGCTGATACCCGCTTCGCGCAGTTCCAGCGCCTCCTCGATGCAGGCCACGGCAAAGCCGTCGACTTCGCTCGCCAGGGCCTGGGCGCAGCGCACCGCGCCATGCCCGTAGGCATCGGCCTTGACCACCGCCAGGGCTTTCGCGCCAGTGACTTCGCGGGCCAATTGGTAGTTGTTGCGCAGGGCTTGCAGATCGATCAGGGCACGGGCGGGACGCATGGCTGGAACTTCTTCAGATTAAAAAAAGCCCGGCGGGGGGACGCCGGGCTAAAGGGATGTTCAGGATTGCGCGGCGATCACCATCATCTCGACCAGCACGCGCGGGTCGTACAGCTTGGCCTCGACGCAGGCGCGACCGGGGGCGGCGCCCTCGGCGACCCAGGCGTCGTAGACCTCGTTCATGCCGGCATAGTCGGCCATGTCCTTGAGGTAGATAGTCACCGAGAGAATCTTCGCCTTGTCGCTGCCGGCCTCGGCGAGGAACCGGTCGATGTTGGCCAGGGTCTGCCGGGTCTGCTCACGGATATCGCCGCTGTAGTCGTCAGCCAGTTGCCCCGCCAGGTAGACGGTGCCGTTGTGGATGACGATTTCGCTGTAGCGCTTTTCAGTGCGCAGGCGCTGGATGGACATGCTTGTGGCTCTCCTTGGTCTTGCTGTAGCGGGAAATATCCAGGCCTTCGGCGCTGATCTGCGGGCGCTTGTTCGCCATCAGGTCGGCGAGAAAGCGACCGGAGCCGCAGGCCATGGTCCAGCCAAGGGTACCGTGTCCGGTGTTGAGGAACAGGTTGCGGTAAGCGGTGCCACCGACAATCGGCGTGCCGTCCGGAGTGGCCGGACGCAGGCCGGTCCAGAACTCGGCCTGGCGCAGGTCACCGCCCTGCGGGTACAGATCGGCGGTGATCATTTCCAGGGTGGCGCGGCGGCGCGGGTTGAGGCTCAGGTCGAAACCGGCGATTTCGGCCATGCCGCCGACGCGGATGCGGTTGTCGAAACGGGTGATGGCGACCTTGTAGGTCTCGTCGAGAATGGTCGACGCCGGGGCCATGGCCGGGTTGGTGATCGGCACGGTCAGCGAATAGCCCTTGAGCGGGTAGACCGGCGCACGCACGCCCAGCGGCTTGAGCAGCTGCGGGCTGTAGCTGCCGAGGGCGAGCACGTAGCGGTCGGCGGTTTCCAGCTTGCCGTCGATCCACACGCCGTTGATACGGTCGCCGGCATGGTCGAGACGCTCGATATTGCAGCCGAAACGGAACTGCACGCCCAGCGCCTTGGCCATCTCCGCCAGCTTGGCGGTGAACATCTGGCAGTCGCCAGTCTGGTCGTTGGGCAAGCGCAGGGCGCCGGCCAGCTTGTGCTTGACCCCGGCCAGGGCCGGTTCGACGCGCGCGATGGCGTCGCGATCGAGCAATTCGTAGGGCACGCCGGAGGCTTCCAGCACGGCGATGTCCTTGGCCGCGTTGTCCAGTTGCGCCTGGGTGCGGAACAGCTGGGTGGTGCCCAGCTGGCGGCCTTCGTAGCTGATGCCGGTCTCGGCGCGCAGCTCGTCGAGGCAGTCGCGGCTGTACTCGGACAGGCGCACCATGCGTTCCTTGTTCACCGCGTAGCGACTGGCGGTGCAGTTGCGCAGCATCTGCGCCATCCACAGGTACTGGTCGATGTCGGCGGTGGCCTTGATCGCCAGCGGCGCGTGCTGCTGCAGCAGCCACTTGATGGCTTTCAGCGGCACGCCCGGGGCGGCCCAGGGCGAGGCGTAACCGGGGGAGACCTGGCCGGCGTTGGCGAAACTGGTTTCCAGGGCCGGGCCGTTCTGGCGGTCGACCACCACCACCTCGAAGCCGGCACGAGCCAGGTAGTAGGCGCTGGCGGTACCGATCACACCGCTGCCAAGAACCAGAACACGCATGATTGTCTCCCTCGTCGCGAGCTTTCGCTGGCGTTTGTTTTACTGAGCACGATTGAGCGCAGTATAGGAAGACAACAGCAGTGTTATTCACTGTTTAGAAGGGCGTATTTGGCGATAATTTCCGGCAAATAAGCCTTTTACGGGGAGCCAGACAACCGTCTAATGGGGCCTGGCGATAAAACAGCAGGTAAAACTCGCGCAGCGGAATAATTGACAGAGCCCAGTGAACGCCCGGCCAGGGCTACTTGAGCAGCCACTTGCCGTTGAGCTGGATGTACTGCCCGGACGGGGTCTTCTCCAGCGCCTTCTGTCCGGCCAGGGCTTCCACATCGCCCAGCTGCAGACCGTTTTCCTTGGCCAGGCGCTGGTATTCGGCCTGGCGCGCCTGGTTGATCAGGCGGGCGACCTCTTCGGCCGATCCGCCGGGGCTGACCACGCCGAGGTAGCCGTTGGGTTGTTCGCCCAGCTGGCCGCTGCTCTTGGCCGCGCCCAGGGCACTCATCGCCTCGTTGAGGTTCATGGCCAGGGCCGGCAGGCTGAGGCTCAGGGCCAGCAGGCCGCAGGCCAGGGTGCGTTGCAATTTCATGAATGGCTCCTAGCAGAGGCTCAGAACAGGCCGCTGTCTTCGTTGATGATGGAGTCCAGGGCCTTGTCGACCTTGATGTAGATCTCGTGCTCGATCTTCACGTTGAGGTTGATGTTGATCGGCTCGCTGGGCATGGCCAGCTGCACCGTGGGGGTGCAGGCGGCGCTGAGGCCGGCGAGCAGCGGGACGACCAGCAGGGCGCGCAGGCGCATGGTCAGTTCTCCTTCTGCGGATCATTGCGTTGCCGCAGGCGTTGCTGCACACGCTGGCGGATGGTTTCGCTCACCCGATCGGTGAGCTGCAGGCTGGTCAGCAAGGCCGGGATGTCCTCTTCAAGATTGACGTTGAGGTTGATCGGCCGGCCCTTCTCCACATCCGGGTTGCGCCCTTGCAGGCGCAGGGCCAGTTGCAACTTGCCGTCGGCAGCATAGCTGACCGCACTGTCGAGCAGGTCGAAGTGGAAGTCGTCGAGGGCATCCACCACCAGCTGCATGCCGGGATTGCTGCGGCCCAGGGCACGAATCTTCTCCGAACGGAACTGCAGATAACCGGGCGCCTGAGCGGCCATCTGGCCCTGTTCGATGCGCAGGCCGGCGGCGTCCAGCAGTAGCGGCAACTCGCCGCGCAAACTGCCGCGCCCGGCCAGACCCTCTGCAGGGTAGACCCGGAAAATCTCCTCCAGTTGCACATCCTTGAACTGCACTTGCAGACGATGGTTGGGCTGGGCCAGGTCCAGCTGCCCGGCGGGCAGCCAGACCTGGCCCTGCAGCAGCGCGGCCTGCGCCGTCTGCCAGGACAACTGGCCCCGCAACAGCTGACCGAGACGGGTGACGTAGCGGCCCTGCAGCTGCAGCGGGCCGACCGACACGCCGGCGTTGAGCTGCTGCAGGCTCAGTTGCGGCAGCTCCAGCGCCAGCTGATCACCGCGCAGTTGCACCCTCAGCTCGCCAGCCAGGCCACTCAGCTCACTGCGGTCGTAGATCCCGGCGAGGCCCTGGAACTGCAAGGCCAGATCCAGCAGCAGCGGCGCGCCGACCGGCAACTGCAAACTGGCCTGGCCGAGCAGGCGGCCGTTGCCGATCTGCAGCAGCGCCGGCCAGGCGCGAAAGGTCTGGCTCAATGGATTACCAGCACGGAAAAACAGCTCGGCCAGTTTGCCAGACAGCTGCAGCAAGCCCTGGGCATCGCGCGTGCCGTCGACGCTCAGGCTGAGCCCTGCGGCATTGTTCAAGACGCCCTGCAGGCGCTGCTGCTGGGCACTGGCCTGCAGCTGACCGCTGAACTGCCAGGCCTGCGCCAGCAGCTCGGCCTGTTCCAGCTTGCTCACGCTCAGCTGCAGCGGGCCTTGCAGGCTCGGGCTTTCGCCCAACTGCAGCGACAACCCGGCCAGCTTGGCCTGCAGCTGCTGCACGCGCAGACCCTCGGCGAGCTGCAGGCGCTTGGCCTGCAGGCTGGACGAAGGCAGCAGGCTGAGCTGCAACTGCTGCTCGGCAAGTTTTCCGTCCAGCTTGAGCGTCAGCGCCAGGCCTTCGGCGCGCAGGTTCTGGTACTCCAGCAGCGGGCTTTGCAGCTGCAGCGCGGCATTGAAGGTACCGCTGCCGCCACGCAGGCGCTGCACATCCAGCAGGTTCGCGCCGGGCGCCAATGCCAGCTGCCAACTGACCTGCAAGCGCAGGGACGCCTCGGTATCGAGCAGATGCTGGGAGGGGGTCTGCCATTGCTGCAACCAGACGAACAGGCCGCGGCTATCGGCCAGCTGCACCAGCTCCAGCTCGCCTTGCCAGTGACTGACGGCGGCCTCCTCACGCAATGCGCTGCGCAGCGTCAGCAGCGGTTGGCGGTCGAGCTGAGCATCGGCGCGCAATTGCCACTGGCCCTCGCGCTGCTCCAAGTGCGCCTGCACCTCGAGGCTGCGCGCGCCCGTCTGCAGCTGCAGGCGCAACTCGGCCGGCTGTTGCAGGGCGCCGCCATGCTGCAGTTGCAGGCTGCCGAGCAGCGCGCAGCGGCCCGTGGCACAGGGCAATTCCAGGCTCAGCTGGTCGACTGCCAGCTGTCGTGGCAGCCAGGCCAGGCTGTCGAGCAGCGCCTGCGGATCAGCGTCTGCCGCGCTCTCGCCCTGCCCGACCTGCCAGCTCAGTTGCAGCGCCTGGCTGCGCAGTTCGGGCAGATACAGGCGCTGCTGCAGCCGTTGCGGCCAGGCCAGTTGCAGCGCGCTGGCGCTCACTTGCACACGACTACCATCGCCGCCGTCCCGCACCAGCAGCAGGCTGTCCACCTGCAGTCCCGCGCCCGATAGCTGCAGGCCCTGCCAGTCCAGCTGGCTGATGCCTTGCGCCGCCAACAGCCAGCGCCAGGCCAGCCACAGCAGCGCCACCAACAGCAGCAGTGCCAGCAGCATCCTGCCCAGTAAGCGGCGTCCCTTGTGGCGCGACGGCATGGCGCAAAACCTCGACGGCATCCATTGCCGCTCAGGGTGGCGGGCGCCCCCGGCAAGATCAAGGCGTTTCGCCTGGCCAGTGTTTTCCGCTGGACGGATCGCTATATTGACCGACGAATACTGGAACCTTTGCGGCTTTCACAGAGATATCCCCCATGAGAACCCAACACCAGAGCCGGCGCGAGCTGGACAAGATCGACCGCAATATCCTGCGTATCCTGCAGGAGGACGGGCGCATCAGCTTCACCGAGCTGGGCGAGCGGGTCGGCCTGTCGACCACCCCCTGCACCGAGCGCGTGCGCCGCCTGGAGCGCGAGGGGATCATCATGGGCTACCACGCGCGGCTCAACCCGCAGCAGCTCAAGGCCAGCCTGCTGGTGTTCGTCGAGATCAGCCTGGACTACAAGTCCGGCGACACCTTCGAGGACTTCCGCCGCGCCGTGCTCAAGCTGCCCCACGTGCTGGAATGCCACCTGGTCAGCGGCGACTTCGACTACCTGGTGAAGGCGCGGATCAACGAGATGGCCAGCTACCGCAAGCTGCTCGGCGACATCCTGCTCAAGCTGCCGCATGTGCGCGAATCGAAGTCCTACATCGTCATGGAAGAGGTGAAGGAGAGCCTGAGCCTGCCAGTGCCGGAGTGA
This sequence comes from Pseudomonas campi, assembly GCF_013200955.2. Lineage (NCBI taxonomy): Bacteria > Pseudomonadati > Pseudomonadota > Gammaproteobacteria > Pseudomonadales > Pseudomonadaceae > Aquipseudomonas > Aquipseudomonas campi. Next base: position 181,162 of record NZ_CP053697.2, on the reverse strand, counting down.
GGTGGCAGGGCTGTTAGCAGGACGGTGGATAAGCAAAGCGTTATCCACCCTACAAAGTCTGCGAGTTCGCGTAGGGTGGAAAACCGCGCAGCGTTTTCCACCGCCGATCCTCACACCAGACGCTGACGGGTGCTGGCGATCAACTGGTGTACCTGACGCTCGACCGCCGGCTCGATCCGCGTTTCCGGCCCCTGGCCACGCGGACAGGGCAGGCTCGGCGTGGTGCCGAACAGCCGGCAGATCAGCGGGCGCTGGTCGTACACGGTGCAGCCCTGCGGGCCGAGGTGTACACAGTTGAACTCGGCCAGCGCGGCGTCATGTTCGGCGTCGCTTTTCACCGGCAGGCGCGCCAGCTCCTCGGATGAGGCAGTCACCGGGCCACAGCAATCGTGGCAGCCGGGCACGCAGGCGAAAGACGGGATCTGCCGACGCAGGTGATCGATCTTGCGGTTGGTACAGCTCATCGGCAGCGCTCGGCAAAAGACCCGCGCATGTTAACCGCCCGGCTCTGTCATGCGCTGCCGGACGACGACCGGCAGCCGGGAAAAACAGTTTTTACCGTCGCCCCTCTTGGCTAGCGGCAAGTCCCGCGCTTATCCTGCGTCAAATTTTAACAACACCTAAAACAGGATTTCGCACATGAACGCCCGCGTTCACCAGCCGCAACAGCCAGCCGTGCATAGCAATCAGCACGCATCCTCCTACTACGCCGCCACTGCCAACCAGCAGCTGGCCTACCCGCCGCTGGCGGGTGAGGAGCTGGCTGATGTGTGCATTGTCGGTGGCGGGTTCTCCGGCCTGAATACCGCCATCGAGCTGGCCCAGAAGGGCTTCTCGGTGGTGCTCGTGGAGGCGCACCAGATCGGCTGGGGCGCCAGCGGGCGCAATGGCGGGCAGCTGATCCGCGGCGTCGGCCACGGCGTCGAGCAGTTCGCCTCGGTGATCGGCCAGGAAGGCGTGCGCAATCTGAAACTGATGGGCCTGGAAGCGGTGGAAATCGTCCGCCGCCGGGTCGAGCAGTTCAATATCGACTGCGACCTGACCTGGGGCTACTGCGACCTGGCCAACAAGCCCGCACACATGGACGACTTCGCCGAAGACAAGGCCGAGCTGGAAAGCCTCGGCTACCGCCACGAACTGCGCCTGCTGCAGCCCGAGCAGATGCACCAGGTGGTCGGCTCCGACCGCTACGCCGGCGGCATGATCGACATGGGTTCGGGCCATCTGCACCCGCTCAACCTGGCCCTGGGCGAGGCGGCCGCAGCGGCATCGCTCGGCGTCAAACTGTTCGAACACTCGGCGGTCACCCGCATCGACTATGGCCCGCAAGTGACGGTGCACACCGCCAGCGGCCAAGTGCGCGCCAAAACCCTGGTGCTGGCCTGCAACGCCTACCTCAACGGCCTCAATGGCAAGCTCGGTGGCAAGGTACTACCGGCCGGCAGCTATGTGATCGCCACCGAGCCGCTGTCGCCGGCCCAGGCGCGCAACCTGATTCCGCAGAACATGGCCCTGTGCGACCAGCGCGTGACCGTGGATTACTTCCGCCTGTCCGCCGACAACCGCCTGCTGTTCGGCGGCGCCTGCCACTACTCGGGTCGCGACCCGGCGGATATCGCCGCCTACATGCGGCCGAAGATGCTGCAGGTGTTCCCGCACCTGAAAGACGTGAAGATCGACTACCAGTGGGGCGGCATGATCGGCATCGGCGCCAACCGCCTGCCGCAGATCGGCCGGCTCAAGGACCAGGCCAACGTCTACCACGCCCAGGCCTACGCCGGCCACGGCGTGAACGCCACCCACCTGGCCGGCCAGCTGCTCGCCGAAGCCATCAGCGGCCAGCAGGGCGGCGGCTTCGAACTATTCGACAAAGTGCCGCACATGACCTTCCCCGGCGGCAAGCACCTGCGCTCGCCGCTGCTGGCGCTGGGCATGGCCTGGTATAGGTTGCGGGAAGCGGTCGGCCTGGTCTGAGCGCCGCGCGAACCGGCTCTTCGTAGGAGCGAGCTCTGCTCGCGAAGCTTTGCGCTGCCGGCTTCGCGAGCAGAGCTCGCTCCTACAGCAACGCTCAACCCCTTTGAGCAGGCTCTTAGCGCAGCAACTGCCAGAACGGCCGGGTGGCTTCCTTGCGCGCCTGCTCGGCGGTCAGGCCGATATCGGCCAGCTGATGGGCATCCAGCCGCAACAACTGACGACGCGTGTGCAGGCGCCGGCAAAACAGCTGCCAGCGACGCCCCACCTCGCGCAGCGGCAGACGCCCGTTCTGCTCCTCGCGCTCGCGCACACCTACATACAGATCGCTCAATTCGCGCATGACCCTGTCCTCCGCAGCCTGGTCCGCTCTTGGGAGACCATGATCGGCGTTCGAGACACGACAATACAGATTCAAAAAGTTAGCTTTAAATGCATACAGATAGCCACCACCCGCAACTGAATGGTCTATTCTTGCCGCATCTGTATTGCCTGACCTGCAGCGCAGGAGCCCATCTGTCATGACCCTCTACATGAACCTGGCCGAATTGCTCGGCACCCGCATCGAACAGGGCCTGTACCGCCCCGGCGACCGCCTGCCCTCGGTGCGCGCCCTCAGCCAGGAACACGGAGTGAGCCTGAGCACCGTGCAGCAGGCCTACCGCCAGCTAGAGGACGACGGCCTGGTGGAGCCGCGGCCGAAGTCCGGCTACTTCGTGCCGCAGGCCCGCCAGCGCCCGGCCCTGCCGATGGTCAGCCGCGCCGCGCAGCGCCCGGTGGAAGTGTCGCAGTGGGACCAGGTGCTGGAGCTGATCAGCACCCCGCCCGGCGGCGAGCTGGTGCAGCTCGGTCGCGGCATCCCGGATATCGGCGCGCCGACCCTCAAGCCGCTGCTGCGTTCGTTATCACGCCTGAGCCGGCGCCAGGGTATCCGCGAACTGAGCTACGGCAGTGTGCTGGGCGACCCCGGCCTGCGCGAGCAGGTGTCGCGCCTGGTGCTGGACTCCGGCTGCCAGATCCCGCCCGAGGACATCGTCATCACCACCGGCTGCCACGAGGCACTGTCCACGGCGATCCGCGCCGTGTGCGAGCCGGGCGACATCGTCGCGGTGGATTCGCCGAGCTTCCACGGCGTGATGCAGGCGCTCAAGGGCTTCGGCATGAAGGCCCTGGAGCTGCCCACCGACCCGGTCAGCGGGATCAGCCTGGAAGCCCTCGAGCTGGCCCTCGAGCAATGGCCGATCAAGGCCATCCAGCTCACCCCGAGCTGCAACAACCCGCTTGGCTACATCATGCCGGAGGCCAACAAGCGCGCCCTGCTGACCCTGGCCCAACGCTACGACGTGGCGATCATCGAGGACGATATCTACGGTGAGCTGGCCTACAAGTACCCGCGCCCGCGCACCATCAAGTCATTCGACGAAGACGGCCGCGTGCTGCTCTGCAGCTCCTTCTCCAAGACCCTGGCGCCGGGCCTGCGCATCGGCTGGATCGCCCCCGGACGCTACCTGCAGCGGGTGCTGCACATGAAGTACATGAGCACCGGCATGAGCGCCCAGCTGCCGCAGCTGGCGCTGGCCGAGTTCATCGCCGGTGGCCACTACGAGCCGCATCTGCGGCGCATGCGCAGCCAGTACGCACGGGGTCGTGAGCTGATGACCGACTGGGTCAGCCAGTACTTCCCGCCAGGCACGCGGGCCAGCCAGCCACAGGGCGGCTTCATGCTCTGGGTCGAGCTGGAGGCGGGTTTCGACAGCCAGCGGCTAAACCGCCAGCTGCTGCCGCACAAGGTGCAGATCGCCCCCGGCAGCATCTTTTCCGCCGCCGGCAAGTACCGCAATTGCCTGCGCATGAACTTCGCCACACCCCAGGCCGCCGGCATCGAACAGGCCGTGCGCCGGGTCGGCGAGAGCATCGCCGAGCTGCAGGCCGAACAGGGCTGACTACTGGGCGCGATCCACCAGCTCCACCCTGCGATTGAGCGCCCGGCCCGCCTCGTCACGATTGCTCGCCACCGGCGCCGCCATGCCGACCCCGACCGCGGTCAGGCGCTCGCGGGCAATGCCATGCTGCGCCACCAGCGCCTGGACGATGGACTGGGCACGCCGCTGCGACAGCTCGCGGTTGTAGTCGAGCGCGCCCTGGGCGTCGCTGTGGCCGACCACCAGCACCTGCAGCTGCGCGCTGGCCTGCAGCAACCGGGCAATCTCCGTGAGCTGCGGCGCCGAGTCGGCGCGCATGTCGGCCTGGTCGGTGTCGAAATACAGGCCGTACAGCGCCACCCGTCCCTGCTGATCGAGGCCCTTCTGCAGCTCGCCAGCCTCGACCACCACCATGCGCTGCTCCATGGCCTTGAGTTCCAGCACATCGAGCTGGATCAGGCTGCGACCCTTGTTCGGCCCGCCGCCGGACTGGTTGAGCAGCACGTAGACAGAGGCATACAGATCGCCCTCTGGCCGCTTGAGGCGAACATACAGATAGCGCTGATCCTGGTAGTACTCGCGAAAGTGCATATCCAGGGTGATCGCGTGGTTGAAATTACGCCCGCCGCAAGCCTCGCGCTCACAGGCGAACAGCGTCTCGAAACCGGCATCGGCCAAGGCCTGCTGGAAGTTGCGGAAGATCTCCAGCGGCGTGCGTTCGGGCGGCGCACGATAGGTCAGGCGCGTCAGCTTGCCCTCCAGCACTTCGCTGGCAGCGAGGTTCTTCTGCAAGCCGCCGTACACCGTGGCGGGCGCCTTGAGAAAGCGCCAATCGGTGAAGGCCTGGGTCTGATAGGCATAGATTTCCGCGCCCTCATAGCGCGGGATAGCCGGATGGTCGGCGCTGCCGGGAAGATCGGCAGCGCCAGCGGCGAATGCCGCCAGCAGCAGAAGCGACGCGAGGACTCTGCGCAACATGATGACCTCCCAGATGGGGCTGGGCGGAAACCTAGTCTCCCGCGCCAGGACTCGCCAGCGGCGCCTGGAACGCCGCCCGCTGCCAGGCCAGGTAGACGAACAACGCGGCACCGGCCGCCATCAGCATAGGCAGCGCATGGCCACTCAGCCACTGGCTGGCGGCACCGGTGGACAACGGCCCGAGTAGGCAGCCGACGCCCCAGAGCAGGGCAATATGGGCATTGGCGCGGACCAGCGCATCATCGCGGTAGAACTGCCCGACCAGGATCAGCGACAGGGTGTAGAGGCCGCCGGCAGAAGCCCCGAACAGCACCAGCAACGGCCAGATCAACGGCGTGTGCAGCAAGGGTGGGATAGCCAGGCTGGACAGCAGCAACACCACACCACAGATGCGGAACAGCAGCTCGCGCGGCACCCGGTCGGCGAGCAGGCCGATCGGCAACTGCAGCAGGGCATCGCCGACCACTACCACGCTGGCCATCAGCAGCGCGGTTTGCTGATCGAAGCCTTCGCGCAGCAGGTACACCGGCAGCAGGGTCAGCACCATGGCCTCGAAGGCGGCAAACAGCACCACCGCCCAGGCAATCGCCGGCAGCTTGCGGCAGAACACCAGCAGCCCGCGCCCGGCGGCGCTGTGCGCGTCCACCCTGGGCGCACCGCTGTGGCCGAACAGCACACTGCAACCGGCCACCAGCAACCCGGCGGACAGCCAGAAGCCTAGATCGCCCTCACTGCCGATCAGGGTCAGCAGCAGCGGCCCGGACAGTTGGCTGAGGGCGAAGCCGGTGCCATACAGCGCCACTAGACGCCCACGCAGACGCTCTTCGACCAGCTGGTTGATCCAGCTCTCGCCGAGGACGAAGACCACGGTCAGGGAAACGCCGATCAGCAAACGCAACAGCAGCCACAGCGGATAACTGGGCAGCAGCGCCAGCAGACCGACCGACACCGCACTGGCCAGCAGGCACAGTTGCAGGGTGCGCGGCGTACCCAGCCAGCCGGCCAGGCGCCCGGTCAGGCGCGCGCCGAGCAGTACGCCGATGGCCGGCATGCCCGCCATCACGCCGATGGCAAACGGCCCGTAGCCCCAGCTCTCCAGGCGCAACGAGACCAGTGGCAGGGTCACGCCCAGGGCCAGACCGACAATGATCACCGCCGAGCTGACGGCGAAATAGGTACCCCAACGCATAGCCAATTCCTTCCTTTTTCTGGCCGTGCCGAAATGCAAAACGGCCGGGCTTCCTAGGAAACCCGGCCGCAGGTGTGGCTCGTCAGAGCCGGCCCCGAAGGGCGGACCTTTATCGCAATACTATCCAGCCTTACCTCGACCGGATTCCGCGCCGGAAAAGATCTTCTGGGCTAAGGCCAGACAAGGCGCCCCGCAGCTTTTAAGCGCAGCGTACTGCAGTACGTGAGCATTAAAAGCGAGGACGCAACGCCGTATGGCCGACGACCAGGAGATCGTCCTGCGTGCTTACAGCTTGATCCAGGTGGACTTCAGCTCGGTGTACTTGTCGAAGGCGTGCAGCGACTTGTCGCGGCCGTTGCCGGACTGCTTGAAGCCGCCGAACGGCGCCGTCATGTCGCCCATGTCGTACTGGTTGATCCACACGCTACCGGCACGCAGCGCTTTGGCCACCAGATGCGCCTTGGACAGGTTGCTGGTCCACACGCCGGCAGCCAGGCCGTAGATGCTGTCGTTGGCGATGGCCACGGCTTCTTCGGTGCTGTCGAAACCGATCACCGCCAGTACCGGGCCGAAGATCTCTTCCTTGGCGATGCGCATGGCGTTGTTCACGCCGTCGAAGATGGTCGGCTGCACATAGGTGCCACCGGTCTCTTGCAGCACGCGCTGACCGCCGGCGACCAGCTTGGCGCCGTCGTCATGGCCGGCCTGGATGTAGCTCAGCACGTTGTTCAGCTGGGTGGTATCGACCAGGGCGCCGACGTTGGTCGCCGGGTCCAGCGGGTTGCCCGGCTTCCAGGCCTTGATCGCCTCGACCACCATGGGCACGAACTTGTCCTTGATCGAGTTTTCCACCAGCAGGCGCGAGCCGGCGGTGCAGACTTCACCCTGGTTGAAGGCGATGGCGCCAGCAGCACCCTCGGCGGCGGCCTGCAGGTCCGGGGCGTCGGCGAAGACGATGTTCGGGCTCTTGCCGCCGGCTTCCAGCCAGACGCGCTTCATGTTCGATTCGCCGGCGTAGACCATCAGCTGCTTGGCGATCTTGGTCGAACCGGTGAACACCAGGGTGTCGACGTCCATATGCAGGGCCAGGGCCTTGCCCACGGTATGGCCGAAGCCCGGCAGAACGTTGAACACACCGGCCGGAATACCGGCCTCGATGGCCAGCTGGGCGATGCGGATGCCGGTCAGCGGCGATTTCTCGGACGGCTTGAGCACCACCGAGTTGCCGGTGGACAGCGCCGGGCCGAGCTTCCAGCAGGTCATCAGCAGCGGGAAGTTCCACGGCACGATGGCGGCGACCACGCCGATCGGCTCACGGGTGACCAGGCCCAGCTCGTTGTGCGGGGTGGCGGCCACTTCGTCGTAGATCTTGTCGATTGCTTCACCGCTCCAGCGGATGGCGCGCGAGGCGGCCGGCACGTCGATGCTCAGCGCGTCGCTGATCGGCTTGCCCATGTCCAGGGTTTCCAGCAGGGCCAGCTCTTCGGCGTGGGCATCGATCAGGTCAGCGAAGCGGATCATGATCTCCTTGCGCTTGACCGGCGCCATACGCGACCACACACCGGACTCGAAGGTGGCGCGCGCATCCTTGACCGCCAACTCGGCGTCGGCGACGTCACAGCTGGCGATCAGGCCGAGCAGGCGGCCGTCGACCGGGCTGATGCACTCGAAGGTGGCAGCGGAGACAGCTTCGGTGTACTCGCCGTGGATGAAGGCACGGCCTTCGATCTGCAGGCTCTTGGCGCGCTGTTCCCAGTCGGCACGAGTCAGGGTAGTCATGGGGTGCATCCTCGGTGGAAGCGTGTCGCAAATCGACAACACGCACTGTCAATTATTCTGCCAGGCCGATTGCCGGCCTTCGTGCCCGTAACACTAAACCAGAGCCCTGTACCTTTTCAATATTTTTGACAGAACGGCGCCAGGCGCCTTGCAATGTTCGTTTTATCAAACATAGACTGCGATCAATCGCTCATTCCACAACCCACAACACATGGACACGCCCGTGAACACCGAGCAGATCATCGACTTCGCCAGCGCCACCACGGCGCCCGAGCACTACCGCCCCGCCGCCGAGAAGATTCTCAAGGGCGACCCCGAGCAGAGCGTGCGCAATCATTACAGCAGCCCCTGCAGCCAGTTCCATGCCGGCATCTGGGAAGGCGCGATAGGCCACTGGACGGTCAACTACACCGAACACGAATACTGCGAGATCCTCCAGGGCGTCTCGGTGCTGCGAGACCAGCATGGCACCGCCAAGACCGTACGCGCCGGCGACCGCTTCGTCATCCCGGCCGGCTTCTCCGGCACCTGGGAAGTGCTGGAACCGTGCCGCAAGGTCTATGTGATGTTCGAGCAGAAGGCCTGAGAACCTGCTTAGGATCTCTTGATCGTCGGCCATGCTGCGTTGCAACGCAGTAACAGCCGCAGGCTGGTCAATCGGGCTCGGAAAGCCGCCTGCGGCTAACGCGCTTTAGCGCGACCCGAAGGGCGAGGGAAACGAGTACTGCTCATTTACACCTCGTAAACTCCGCGTCCTCGCCCAATTGATTCGCTGGCGCTTACCCTTCGGGCCAGCCTGCGGCTGTTACTCCCGCTGGTCGTTGCGCCTTACCTGGCTCTAGCTCAAAAGACCCTAAACAGATTCTGAGAGCCCCTTCACCAGCACACCTAGGTTTATCCTCCAGCCCGCGTCCTGCGGGCTTTTTTTCGTGTCGAGTTTTCTCCGGGCAAAAAAAACCCGCCGATTAAGGCGGGTTCTTTTCGCGGGAGCCGGATCAATTACTTGATCTTGGCTTCCTTGTACATCACGTGCTTACGGATGGTCGGATCGAATTTTTTCATTTCGATCTTATCCGGGGTGGTGCGCTTGTTCTTGTCGGTGGTGTAGAAGTGGCCGGTACCGGCGCTGGACACCAAACGGATCAGTTCACGCATGATTTGCTCCTTAAACCTTTTCGCCGCGAGCGCGCAGCTCGGACAGAATTACGTCAATGCCGCGCTTGTCGATGATACGCATGCCTTTGGCAGAAACGCGCAGACGCACGAAACGCTTTTCGGACTCGACCCAGAAGCGGTGATGCTGCAGGTTCGGCAGGAAACGACGACGGGTTTTGTTGTTTGCGTGGGAAACCTTGTTCCCGGTTACTGGACCCTTACCAGTAACTTGACAGACTCTCGACATGCCTCAGCCCTCTAAAACCACATGCCCAACCCGGCATGGGTTGGCCGCTTGAACTTAATAGTCATTTGGCGCTCAGCGCCACGTTTCTCGGGGGGTCTTACCGCGCTTGTCTGCTTGCGCAGGAGGCGGGCCCCTAGAAAAGAGCGCTGCTTTATACCAGAACACCCCAGCAGTCGCAAGGCGAACCGTACCTTGTTAACTGCGCCGCAAAGGCGCAAACCCTCTACTTTGCCGGGTTGCGACGGCGCCGGCCGGGCGACCACTCGTCGCAAGCAACCGATTGTCCCGCCCCGCGCCTTGGTCTAGGGTTAGACCCTTGCCGCCTGTCGCCACCCTGGAGAGTCCCATGCGCCTTGCCGCCCTGCCCCTGCTGTTCGCCCCGCTGCTGAGCCAGGGCGCCATGCTCAGTGTGTGCACCGAGGCCAGCCCGGATGGTTTCGACGTGGTGCAGTACAACGCCCTGACCACCACCAACGCCTCGGCCGACGTGCTGATGAACCGCCTGGTCGAGTTCGATGCCGCCAGCGGCCAGCTGCAGCCGAGCCTGGCGCAAAGCTGGTCGGTATCGGACGACGGCCTGGTGTGGGACTTCCAGCTACGCCCCGGGGTGAAATTCCAGCGCACCGAGTGGTTCAGCCCGAGCCGCGAGCTGAACGCCGAAGACGTGCTGTTCAGCTTCCAGCGCATGCTCGACCCCGCCCACCCCTGGCACAAGAGCGCACCCGGCGGCTATCCGCACGCCCAGTCGATGCAGCTGCCGGCGCTGATCAAGCGCATCGAGCCCGTGAACGCACAACAGGTGCGCTTCATCCTCAATCGCCCGGATGCCACTTTCCTCGCCACCCTGAGCATGGGCTTCGCCTCCATCTATTCGGCCGAATACGCCGCGCAACTGCTGCAGGCCGGCACCCCGGAGAAGCTCAACAGCGCCCCGGTCGGCACCGGCCCGTTCATCCTCAAGCGCTTCCAGAAGGACGCGGCCATCCGCTACACGGCCAACCCCGACTACTTTGCCGGCAAGCCTGCGGTGGACGGCCTGATCTTCGCCATCACCCCGGACGCCAACGTGCGCCTGCAGAAGCTGCGCCGCAACGAATGCCAGATCGCCCTGTCGCCCAAGCCGCTAGATGTGCAGGCGGCGCGCCAGGCTCCGACACTGCGGATCAGCGAGACGCCGGCCTTCATGACCGCCTTCGTCGCCCTTAACAGCCAGCATCCGCCGCTGGACAAGCCACAGGTGCGCCAGGCGATCAACCTGGCCTTCGACAGGGCCAGCTACCTGCAGGCGGTGTTCGAGGGCAGCGCCACAGCCGCCAGCGGCCCCTACCCACCGACCACCTGGAGCTACGCCAAGGACCTGCCCGGCTACCCACACGATCCGGCCAAAGCCAAGGCACTGCTGGCCGAGGCCGGACTGGCGGACGGTTTCAGTACGACGATCTGGACCCGTCCATCGGGCAGCCTGCTCAACCCCAACCCCAGTCTCGGCGCGCAGCTGCTGCAGGCCGACCTGGCCAAGGTCGGCATCCGCGCCGAGATCCGTGTGATCGAATGGGGTGAGCTGATCAAGCGCGCCAAGGCCGGCGAGCATGATCTGCTGTTCATGGGCTGGGCCGGCGACAATGGCGACCCGGACAACTTCCTCACCCCGCAGTTTTCCTGCGCCTCGCTGCAGTCCGGGCTGAACTTCGCGCGTTTCTGCGACCCGCAACTGGACAAGCTGATCGCCGACGGCAAGCTCAGCGCCGAGCAAGCGGCGCGCAGCGGCCTGTACCAGCAGGCCCAGGCGACTATCCAGCAGCAGGCCCTGTGGCTGCCGCTGGCCCATCCGACCGCCTTCGCCCTGTTGCGCAGCAATGTTCAGGGTTATCAGGTCAATCCATTTGGCCGCCAGGACTTCTCAAAAGTGCAACTGCAGCCCTGAACCGGCAATGCGTATGACGGTGGATGTGAAAAGCGACATCCACCCTACACCCAGCCAAATTCAGCCATAGACAGCGGCTCACCGTCACCGACGATGAAGTGGTCGAGCACCCGCACCTCGATCAGCGCCAGCGCCTCCTTGAGGCGCTCGGTCAGCACGCGATCGGCCTGGCTGGGCTCGGCCACCCCCGACGGGTGGTTGTGCACCAGAATCGCCGCTGCGGCGTTGTGCGCCAGGGCGCGCTTGACCACCTGTCGCGGGTAGACGCTGGCGCCATCGATACTGCCGTGGAACAGGGCCTCGAACTCGATGACCCGGTGCTTGGCATCGAGGAACAGGCAACCGAACACTTCATGGGGCTCATGGCGCAGGCGCGCCTTGAGGTAATCGCGCACCGCCTGCGGGCTTTCCAGGGCGGAATCGCGCTTGAGCCGCTCGGCCAGATGGCGCCGGCCCATCTCCAGCACCGCCTGCAACTGGGCGAACTTGGCCGGCCCCAGACCCAGGCGCTGGCTGAAAGACGGTAGATCGGCTTCGAGCAACGCGCGCAAACTGCCGAAATCGCCCAGCAGGTGGCGAGCCAGGTCTACCGCACTCTGCCCGGCCACCCCGGTGCGCAGAAAAATCGCCAGCAGCTCGGCGTCGCTCAGGGCGCCCGCGCCCATCTCCAGAAGCTTCTCCCGCGGGCGCTCCGCCGCGGGCCAATCGCGAATACTCATGACATCTCCCTGTCTGGCGGCCCGCTGTTCCGGCGCGGGCCCTGTGCTATCTTAGCCCGGCTTTTTGGCGCGTTGGTCGGCCTGGGGAGGCGCCTCCTTCGCGTTGCTATCCACACCACATTATTAAGGCAGGCCTATGCAGCGGCTGTATCGGAAACGCATCGTCCTGGGCGTTGGTGGCGGCATTGCCGCCTACAAGAGTGCCGAGCTGGTACGCCGCCTGCGCGACCAGGGCGCCGAAGTGCGCGTGGTGATGACCCGCGGCGGCCGCGAATTCATCACCCCGCTGACCCTGCAGGCCCTGTCCGGCCATCCGGTGCATCTCGACCTGCTCGACCCGGAAGCCGAGGCGGCCATGGGTCATATCGAGCTGGCCAAGTGGGCCGACCTGGTACTGATCGCTCCGGCCACCGCCGACCTGATGGCGCGCCTGGCCCAGGGCGTAGCCGACGACCTGCTGACCACCCTGGTACTGGCCACCGATGCCCCGGTCGCCCTGGCCCCGGCGATGAACCAGGCCATGTGGCGCGACCCAGCCACCCAGGCCAATGCGCAGCTGCTGGAAAGCCGCGGCCTGCGCCTGTTCGGCCCGGCTGCCGGCAGCCAGGCCTGCGGCGATGTCGGCCTAGGCCGTATGCTCGAAGCGGAAGAGCTGGCACAGCGCGCCGCCGACTGCTTCCAGCGCCAGAGCCTGAGCGGCAAGCACGTGCTGATCACCGCCGGGCCGACCCAGGAAAACATCGATCCGGTGCGTTACATCACCAACCACAGCTCCGGCAGGATGGGCTTCGCCCTGGCCGAAGCCGCGGTGGAAGCCGGCGCCAAGGTGACCCTGATCACCGGCCCGGTGCACCTGCCCACCCCGGACCGGGTCGACCGCATCGACGTGGTCAGCGCCCGCGACATGCTCGCCGCCTGTGAAGCCGCCATGCCCTGCGACGTGTTGATCGCCTCCGCCGCCGTCGCCGACTACCGCCCGGAAGTGGTTGCCCAGCACAAGTTGAAGAAGGACCCCACCACCGGCGATGGCCTGCTCCTGCAACTGGTGCGCAACCCGGATGTCCTCGCCACCCTTACCGGCCGTGCCGATCGCCCGTTCAGCGTGGGCTTTGCCGCCGAGACCGAGAACCTGCTCGGCTACGCGGCGCGCAAGCTGAAGGACAAGAACCTCGACCTGATTGTCGCCAATGACGTGGCCAACCCCAGCATCGGCTTCAACAGCGAGGAAAACGCCATCACCATCATCGACCGCGAGTTGCAGGCCAGCAGTTTTGCCCAGACCAGCAAAGGCAAGATCGCCCGTCAGCTGGTAGCCTTCATCGCCGAGCGCCTCAACCGCGCCTGACCCACTTCCGACCGTTCACAGGGCCTGACATGCACGCTTTGCAAGCCAAGATTCTCGACCCGCGCCTGGGCAGTGACTTTCCCCTGCCGCAGTACGCCACCCCCGGCTCGGCGGGCCTCGACCTGCGCGCGATGCTCAAGCAGGACTGCGTATTGGAACCCGGGCAGACCCTGCTGATCCCCACCGGCCTGTCGATCTACATCGGCGACCCAGGGCTGGCCGCGTTGATCCTGCCGCGCTCGGGCCTCGGCCATAAGCACGGCATCGTGCTCGGCAACCTGGTCGGTCTGATCGACTCCGACTACCAGGGCGAACTGATGGTGTCCTGCTGGAACCGCGGGCAGACGCCGTTCACCATCGCCGTTGGCGAGCGAATTGCACAGCTGATGCTGGTTCCCGTCGTACAGGCACACTTCGAACTGGTCGAACAGTTTGATGAAAGCCAGCGCGGCGCCGGCGGCTTCGGCCATTCCGGCAGCCACTGAACCGATTAATTCCAGGATGAATTGCCCAGGAGACGTTTGGTGAAACTCTTCAAGCGCACCGCCAAGGACAACGACAGCGCCGTTCCGGTCAGCGTCGAGGTTATCGCCACCGCCGCCCCGCGCGGCAATGAGCACAAAGCCCTGCTGCCAGGCGCGATTGCCGCCCTGGCGGGATTGCTGGTCGGCAGTCTGCTGCTGTGGTTCAGCCTGACTAGTCGTGATCAGCTGCAACAGCAGCAACTGATTGACGCCTGGGGTAACAACCAGGCCAGCGCCGTGCAGCAGGCGCTGCAACAACTGCAAGCCGATACCCAGGCTGCCGCCGCCAACCCGGCCCTGCTGGTCGCCCTGCAAAGTGCCGACAAAAGCATCATTGGCGCCGCCGAACGCAGCCAGCAGCACTGGCAGGGGGTGGTCGACGTTCACCTCAACGCCACAGGCCGTGCCTCGCTGGATGTCGGTCGCAGCGGGCCGATGAACTTCGCCGCCCTCGACCTGCTGCGTCGCCTGGAAAGTGGCCAGGCCCCTGCGCCGGAAGCCTATAAAGTCGGCGAACGCTGGCTGGTGTATAGCGCGGCGGCAATGGCTGGCAGCGATGGCGGCCGATCGCCGGGCACATTGTTGCTGGTGGTCGACCTCGAGCGCCTGCTCAACACCCTACCCGCCGTGCCCGCCGGAATTGGCCAGGTGCAGCTGAGCCAGCAATTCGGCAGCACTGCCGAGCAGATCCTCAGCGAGCGTGGCGAGCCTGGGGCAGGTGTCGCCAAGCTGTTCGATACCGGCAACCCGAACTGGAAACTCAGCTTCACGCCTGGGTCCAATCTGCAGGCACCCGCGCTGTCGCCCGTGCTGCTCGGCCTCGCCCTGCTGCTGGCGGCGGGTGGCGCGCTGCTCGGTTTGTTTTTGGTGCAGAACCAGCTGCATGGCCGTCTGCGCAGTGACGTACGACAACTGGGCCAGATGATCCAGGAACTCTCCAGCGGCAAGTCGGTCAAGGCCTTCAGCCTCAGCCTGCCGGCCCTCGACAGCCTGGCCCAGACCCTGGCGCGCATGCCGCGCCGCAAGCAGGAAAGCGCCTCTGCGGAGGCCGGCGGTGCCAGCACCGCCAAAGCAGAGACGGCGAGCAAGCCCGCAGCACTGGCCGACCCGCTGTTTCAAGACACCGATATTCTCGATATCGACATTCTCGACGAAGACCAGGATCTCCTGGGACTGGAGCAAACACCTGTGGCAAGCGCCCGACAAACCCCACCGAAACTGCCCGCCAGCATCTTCCGCGCCTACGACATCCGTGGCGTGGTCGGCGACACCCTGACCAGCGAAGCCGCCTACTGGATCGGTCGCGCCATCGGCTCGGAAAGCCTGGCCAAGGGCGAGCCCTGCGTCGCCGTGGGCCGTGACGGCCGCCTGTCGGGCCCAGAGCTGGTCCAACAATTGATCCAGGGTCTGCTCGACTGCGGCTGCCAGGTCACCGATATCGGCATGGTGCCAACGCCGGTGCTGTATTTCGCCACTAACGTGCTGGAAGGCAAGTCCGGGGTCATGCTCACCGGCAGCCACAACCCGCCGGACTACAACGGCTTCAAGATCGTCATCGCCGGCGACACCCAGGCCAACGAGCAGATCCAGGCGCTGAAAACCCGTATCGACAGCAACGATCTGGCCAGCGGCGTAGGCACCATCGAGCAGCTCGATATCCTCGATCGCTACTTCAGGCAGATCCGCGACGATATCGCCCTGGCCAAGCCGATGAAGGTGGTGGTCGACTGCGGTAACGGCGTGGCCGGGGTCATCGCCCCCCAGCTGATCGAAGCGCTGGGCTGCACCGTGATCCCGCTGTTCTGCGAGGTCGACGGCAACTTCCCCAACCACCACCCGGATCCGGGCAAGCCGGAAAACCTGGTCGACCTGATCGCCCGGGTCAAAGCCGAAGGCGCCGACCTGGGCCTGGCCTTCGACGGCGACGGCGACCGCGTCGGCGTGGTGACTAACGCCGGCAACATGGTCTTCCCGGACCGTCTGATGATGCTGTTCTCCAAGGACGTGGTGTCGCGCAACCCCGGCGCCGACATCATCTATGACGTCAAATGCACCCGTCGCCTGGGCGCGCTGATCAGCGGCTACGGCGGTCGCCCGGTGATGTGGAAGACCGGCCACTCGCTGATCAAGAAGAAGATGAAGGAAACCGGCGCCCTGCTGGCCGGCGAGATGAGCGGGCACATTTTCTTCAAGGAGCGCTGGTTCGGCTTCGACGACGGCATCTACAGTGCCGCGCGCCTGCTGGAAATCCTCAGCCAGGAAAAACGCAATTCGGAACAGGTGTTTGCAGCCTTCCCGGCGGATATCTCCACCCCGGAGATCAACATCACCGTCACCGACGAAAACAAGTTCCGCCTGATCGATCGCCTGCAGCGCGATGGCGTGTGGGGCGATGCCAACCTGACCACCCTGGACGGCGTGCGCGTCGATTACCAGAAGGGCTGGGGCCTGGTACGCGCCTCCAACACCACGCCGGTGCTGGTCTTGCGCTTCGAAGCGGAAACCCAGGAAGAACTGGAACGGATCAAGGAAGTGTTCCGCGCCCAGCTCTACACCGTCGCCCCTGAACTCAACCTGCCTTTCTGATCTACCCCGGAGCCCCGTCTGCAATGACCCTCGAACGTGATGCCGCCACCAACGTCGCCAAGGTCCTGTCCGAAGCGCTGCCCTATATCCGTCGCTTCGTCGGCAAGACGCTGGTGATCAAGTACGGCGGCAACGCCATGGAAAGCGAAGAACTCAAGGAAGGCTTCGCCCGTGACATCGTGCTGATGAAGGCGGTGGGTATCAATCCGGTGGTCGTCCACGGCGGCGGCCCGCAGATCGGCGACCTGCTCAAGCGCCTGTCGATCGAGAGCCACTTCATCGACGGCATGCGCGTTACCGACACCGCCACCATGGACGTGGTGGAAATGGTCCTCGGCGGCCAGGTCAACAAGAGCATCGTCAACCTGATCAACCGTCATGGCGGCAGTGCCATCGGCCTGACCGGCAAGGACGCCGAGCTGATCCGCGCCAAGAAGCTGCAGGTCACCCGCAAAACGCCGGAAATGACCCAGCCGGAGATCATCGACATCGGCCATGTCGGCGAAGTGGTCGGGGTCAACACTGACCTGCTCAACATGCTGGTGAAGGGCGATTTCATCCCGGTGATCGCGCCGATTGGCGTCGGCGCCGACGGCGAGTCGTACAACATCAACGCCGACCTGGTCGCCGGCAAGGTGGCTGAAGCGCTGAAAGCCGAGAAACTGATGCTGCTGACCAACATCGCCGGCCTGCTGGACAAGCAGGGTGAGGTGCTGACCGGTCTGACCACTGAACAGGTGGACAGCCTGATCGCCGACGGCACCATCTACGGCGGCATGCTGCCGAAGATCCGCTGCGCCCTGGAAGCCGTGCAAGGCGGCGTGACCAGCGCACACATCATCGATGGCCGGGTGCCTAACGCGGTACTGTTGGAAATTTTCACCGACAGCGGCGTCGGCACCCTGATCAGCAACCGCAAGCACCACCGCTAAGAGGCTGTAGCGCGGCCGGCACCTGCCGGCTGCCTACCCCTTCAGCGCCCGCGCAGCTCCAGCAGACGCGCGCGGTCGGCGGCAAACGCCGCCTCTTCGCTGAGCCGGGTTTCCCGGTAGCGACTAATGTCCTTCTCCACACCGGCCTGCTCGATCTTCAGGTTCTCGATCTGCACCAGCAGATGCTCGGGAACCTGACGACCAGCTCGTTCGAATTCGGCTGCTTTGGCCTGCAGGCTGCCCTGCTGGGTACGCAGGGATTGCAGGTTGCTCTGCGCCACACTGATCGCGCCGTCCAGCTCGGCCAACTTGCGATCACGGGCGCGATCGACGTCGCCGACTTCGGAGTAGATGCGCAGTAACTGCGCATCGGAGGACGCCTTGGCCTTCTCCTCCGCCAGACGCTGGCGCTCTTCGGCACTCGGAGCCGGCGGCACGACCTTGATCACCCGCCCCTGCTCGTTGAGCACCTCATAACCCCTGGCCACATGCTCGGGCGGCACGCCGAGGCGATCGATCACGGTCACGCCACGCTCGTCGACGTAGCGATACATTTCCGTGGCCGCAACCAGCGACGACCAAAGAGCCCAGCACAACGTCCAGCACAGCACCGCGGGTTTGAGCATGACAGACCCTTGTTGTAGTTGTTTTGAGGCTAAATTCCGTATTGCGCGCGATAGGCCTCTACGGCGGGCAGGTGCTTCTTCAGTTCAGCATCACCCGCCAGATAGTCGAGCACCTGCTCCAGCGAGACAATGCTGACCACCGGCATGCCGTAATCGCGCTCGACTTCCTGGATTGCCGACAGCTCGCCCTGGCCACGTTCCTGGCGGTTCAGCGCAATCAGCACGCCAGCGGCCTGAGCGCCCTGGGCCTGGATAATCTGCATCACTTCGCGGATCGCCGTACCGGCCGTGATCACATCGTCGACAATCATTACCCGCCCACTGAGCGGTGCGCCGACCAGGGTGCCGCCCTCGCCGTGATCCTTGGCTTCCTTGCGATTGAAGCACCAGGGCAGGTCGCGATCATGCTGCTCGGCCAAGGCTACTGCAGTCGCGGCCGCCAGCGGGATGCCCTTGTAGGCAGGACCGAACAGCACATCGAAGTCGATGCCGCTGTCGACCAGCGCCGAGGCATAGAAGCGTCCCAGCTTGGCCAGCGCCAGGCCACTGCTGAACAGGCCGGCATTGAAGAAGTAAGGACTGGTACGCCCGGATTTGAGGGTGAACTCACCGAAACGCAGCACGCCGCGTTCGATGGCAAAACGGATGAACTCGCGCTGGTACGCCTGCATGAAAAGCCCCGAACGACACGGTTATAGCTATGAATTTGGCTAATTAGGAATGAGCTCAGGTATCATACACGCAGGTGTTTTTGGGGGCTATTTATGCGGATCATCAGTGTCAACGTGAATGGCATTCAGGGGGCGGTCGAGCGCGGTTTGCTCAGCTGGCTGCAAGCCCAGAATGCCGACGTGATCTGCCTGCAGGATACCCGCGCCTCCTCCGTCGAACTGGACGATCCGGCTTTCCAGCTGGATGGTTACTTTCTCTACGCCGCCGATGGTGAAATTCCCGAGCAGGGCGGCGTGGCACTGTATTCACGTCTGCAACCGAAAGCGGTTATCCACGGTCTCGGTTTCGAGATGGCGGATCGCTACGGGCGCTACCTGCAGGCGGATTTCGACAAGGTCAGCATCGCCACCGTACTGCTGCCGTCCGGCCAGGGTGGCGACGAGAGTCTCAACCAGAAGTTCAAGTTTATCGACGACTTCACCAGCTACCTGGACAAGCAACGCCGCAAGCGCCGCGAGTACATTTACTGCGGCTCGCTGTATGTCGCCCACCAGAAACTCGACGTGAAGAACTGGCGCGATTGCCAGCAGGTGCCCGGCTTCCTCGCCCCGGAACGGGCCTGGCTGGATGAAGTGATCGGCACCATGGGCTATGTCGATGCGCTGCGCGAAGTCAGCCGCGAAGGCGAGCAGTACAGCTGGTGGCCGGACAGCGAACAGGCGGACATGCTCAACCTCGGCTGGCGCTTCGACTACCAGCTGCTGACTCCGGGCATGCGCCGCTCCGTGCGCAACGCCAAGCTGCCGCGCCAACCGCGCTTCTCTCAGCACGCGCCGCTGATCGTCGATTACGACTGGCTGCTTAGCGTCTAAGCAGCCAGCTCCACGCCCTAGCCGGTAGCACCGCCACGCAGCGCGCCCCAGGCCTTGCCGGTCACAGTGACCACACCCAGCACCAGGGCACCCACCACCACACCGAACAGCGCATCGATCAGGGTGGGCGTGAGCACGGCCAATACCCCACCGATAGCCGCAATCCCCGCAACCGCCTCGACCCAGTGATGAATCAGCTCATGGGCACCGGGAATGCCATGGGTAAGGATGCCGCCGCCGACCATGAACATGGCCGCTGTGCCCACCACCGACAACAGCTTCATTAGCCACGGCGCCAGCCACAGGATGCCGCGACCGCAGGCCTGCAGCGCCGCACTGGCGCGCTGACTGAGGTACAACCCGGCATCGTCCAGCTTGACGATACCGGCGACCAGGCCATAGACACCCACGGTCATCAGCAGGGCGATACCGGACAGCACCGTGACCTGCTGCACGAAGGGCTGGCTGGCCACCACCCCCAGAGTGATGGCAATGATTTCCGCCGAGAGAATGAAGTCGGTACGCACCGCGCCCTTGATCTTGTCCTTCTCGAAGGCCTGCATATCCACCGCCGGGTCGGCCAGGGCCTGCACATGCTCGGCGTGGTGACTGGCGTCTTCCGCCTGACTGTGCAGGAACTTGTGCGCCAGCTTCTCGAAACCCTCGAAGCACAGGAAAGCACCACCGAGCATCAACAGCGGCGTCACCGCCCAGGGCGCGAAAGCACTGATCAGCAGGGCCGCGGGCACCAGGATCAGCTTGTTGATCAGCGAGCCCTTGGCCACCGCCCAGACCACCGGCAACTCGCGGTCGGCCTTGACCCCGGTGACCTGCTGGGCATTCAGTGCCAGGTCATCGCCAAGCACGCCGGCGGTCTTCTTCACCGCCACCTTGGTCATCACCGACACATCGTCCAGCACGCTGGCAATATCATCGAGCAGGGTTAACAGGTTGGCTCCAGCCACGTCAGGTTTCCTTACTTAACAGAGGGGGGAATGAAACAACCGGCCCCGAGCGGAGCCGGCACAGCACACCAGTCTATTTGACCAGGCGCCAGCACAGCGGATAGCGGTAAGCCTTGCCTTCGTTGGCCTTGATCCCGCCGATGATGGCCAGCACCAACGCCGCCAGACAGATCAGCGGCAGCAGCAGGAAGCCGATCACCACCACCATCAGCAGCATGCACACCAGCATGGCAATGGAGACCGTGATCTGGAAGTTCAGCGCCTCCTTGCCCTGCTCGTCGATGAACGGATCCAGCTCACGCTTGAGCTGCCAGACGATCAGCGGCCCCAGCAGATTGCCGAATGGGAACACCAGGCCGGCGAGAGCCGCCAGATGGCAGAACATCGCCCATTGGCGAACTTCCTGGCTCGGTATCGGGGTGAGGTTCTGCTCGTCCATATCGCTCTCCGTGGGGGAAGGAATCAGTCGGCCAGTGCCGCCTGCTGCAACTCGAACAGCTCGCGCATGCCCTGTTGGGCCAGGGCCAGCATGGCATTCAGCTCTTCCGGCTGGAAGGGCGCGCCTTCGGCGGTGCCCTGCACTTCGATGAAGCCACCTGCGCTGGTCATCACCACGTTGAGGTCGGTTTCGGCGGCGGAGTCTTCCAGGTAGTCCAGGTCGAGCACCGGCTCCCCCTGGTAGATACCCACGGAAACTGCGGCGATCATCTGCTTGAGCGGCTCGCCCTTCAGCGCGCCGCGCTTCTTCAGCAGCTTCAACGCATCGACCAGGGCGACCATGGCACCGGTGATGGAAGCGGTACGGGTACCGCCGTCGGCCTGGATCACATCGCAGTCGATATAGATGGTGTTCTCGCCCAGCTTGCTCATGTCCAGCGCGGCGCGCAGCGAGCGGCCGATCAGGCGCTGGATTTCCAGGGTACGCCCGCCCTGCTTGCCACGGCTGGCCTCGCGCTGATTGCGATCGCCAGTGGCGCGCGGCAGCATGCCGTATTCGGCAGTCAACCAGCCCTGACCCTGACCCTTGAGGAAGCGCGGCACGCCGGATTCGACGCTGGCGGTGCAGATGACCTTGGTGTCGCCGAACTCGACCAGTACCGAGCCCTCGGCATGCTTGGTGTAGTTGCGGGTGATGCGTACGTTGCGCAACTGGGAAGGGGCACGGCCACTGGGACGTTTCATCTGCTAATACCTGATAAGGAGCGGGGATCTGCCGGCATTATAGGGCCGCCACCGGCCATGCGACACGCCCGATTGGGCCGGCGGTCGCACTGCGTTACAATCCCGCGCCCTTGTTCCCGATCCTAGAGGTATTCCCATGGTGCACAGCATGACCGCCTTCGCCCGCGTCGAAGGGGCCGGCGCCCACGGCACCCTGAGCTGGGAACTGCGCTCGGTCAATCACCGCTACCTGGAACCGCACCTGCGCCTGCCGGATGCCTTCCGCGACCTCGAAGGCGCGGTGCGTGACGCCCTGCGCCAGGGCCTGTCGCGTGGCAAGGTGGAATGCACCCTGCGCTTCGCCGAGGAAAATACCGGCAAGCGCCTGCAGGTCGACAGCCAGCGCGCCCAGCAACTGATCAGCGCCGCCGAGGAAGTGGCCGCCCTGATCAAACAGCCGGCACCGCTCAACCCCCTGGAAGTGCTGGCCTGGCCCGGCGTGTTGGTGGCCGATGCGGCCGACCCGCAAGCACTGAATGCCGCCGCTCTGGACCTGTTCAACCAGGCCCTGGCCGAGCTGAAGAACGGCCGCGGCCGCGAAGGCGCCGAGCTGGCCAAACTGCTCAACGAGCGCCTGGACGCCATGAGCGGCGAAGTCGTCGCCCTGCGCGAGCTGGTGCCACAGATGCTGGCCAACCAGCGGCAGAAAATCGAAACGCGCTTTGCCGAGATGCAGGCCGAGCTGGACCCGCAGCGCCTGGAGCAGGAGCTGGTGCTGCTGGCGCAGAAGAGCGACGTGGCCGAAGAACTGGATCGCCTGACCACCCACGTCAGCGAAGTGCGCCGCGTGCTCAAGGCCGGCGGCGCCGCCGGTCGGCGCCTGGACTTCCTCATGCAGGAACTCAACCGCGAGGCCAACACCCTCGGTTCCAAGGCCTTCGACCCGCGCAGCACCCAGGCTGCAGTGAACTTGAAAGTCCTGATCGAGCAGATGCGCGAACAGGTACAGAACATCGAATAAGTCGCCTAGGCTTCGCATAAACGCTTTTCAGGATGCTTCCATGACCGTCACCACCGGCACCCTCTACATCATTTCCGCGCCCTCCGGCGCCGGCAAGACCAGCCTGGTCAAGGCACTGGTCGACAGCGAGGCGCAGATCCGCGTCTCTGTCTCGCACACCACCCGTGCCATGCGCCCGGGCGAGGTGGACGGGGTCAACTACCACTTCGTCAGCCGCGAACAGTTCACCGCCATGCTCGAGCACAGCGACTTCCTCGAGCACGCCCAGGTCTTCGACAACCTCTACGGCACCTCGCAGAAGTGGGTCGAGCAGACCCTCGCCGATGGCTACGACCTGATTCTCGAGATCGACTGGCAGGGCGCCCAGCAGGTGCGCCGGCTGATGCCGCAGTCGAAATCCATCTTCATCCTGCCGCCAACCCAGGAGGCCCTGCGCCATCGCCTGACCAACCGCGGCCAGGACAGCGGCGAGATCATCGAGCGGCGCATGCATGAGGCGGTCAGCGAGATGAGCCACTATGTCGAATACGACTACATCCTGATCAACGACGACTTCGCCCACGCGCTGACCGACCTGAAGGCGATCTTCCGCGCCAATCAGTTGCTCCAGCAGGTCCAGCAGCAGCGCCACGCCGGCCTGCTCAGCGAACTGCTGGTCTGAGTGGGAAATCAGTGCTTCCCTTAACGCTGGTGATTTTTTAGACTATTCAGTCCGCTCGCCCATCCGGGCCCAGCTCTTTATTTGCTACGAGGAACACCATGGCCCGCGTCACCGTCGAAGATTGCCTGGACAACGTTGATAACCGCTTCGAGCTGGTCATGCTCGCCACCAAGCGCTCGCGTCAGCTGGCCACCGGCGGCAAAGAGCCGAAAGTGGCTTGGGAAAACGACAAGCCGACCGTAGTGGCCCTGCGCGAAATCGCCGCCGGCCTGGTCGACTACGACGTGATCGCCCAGGACGACCTGGTCGAAGAAGAACCCTTCTTCGCTGCCCTCGAGGACGAGGCCAACGAGCCTCTGTAAGCCTATGCCAGGTCGAAGTCGCGCGACTCGCAGTCAGCCCATGCGGCAGGGGGTGCCACCTTGCCGAGCATAGACTCACTCGCCGAACGCCTTTCGACCTACCTCGGCCCGGACCAGGTCAACCTGGTCCGCCGCGCCTATTTCTACGCCGAGCAGGCCCATGACGGTCAGCGCCGCCGCAGCGGCGAGGCCTACGTCACCCACCCGCTCGCCGTCGCCAATATCCTCGCCGACATGCACATGGACCATCAGAGCCTGATGGCCGCGATGCTGCACGACGTGATCGAGGACACCGGCATCGCCAAGGAAGCGCTCACCGCGCAGTTCGGCGAGACCGTTTCCGAGCTGGTCGACGGGGTCAGCAAACTGACCCAGATGAACTTCGAGACCAAGGCCGAGGCCCAGGCCGAGAACTTCCAGAAGATGGCCATGGCCATGGCCCGCGACATCCGCGTGATCCTGGTCAAGCTGGCCGACCGCCTGCACAACATGCGCACCCTGGAAGTGCTGTCCGGCGAGAAACGCCGGCGCATCGCCAAGGAAACCCTGGAAATCTACGCACCCATCGCCAACCGCCTGGGCATGCACAGCATGCGCGTGGAATTCGAGGACCTCGGCTTCAAGGCAATGCACCCGATGCGCTCCGAGCGCATCCGCACCGCGGTCAAGCGCGCCCGCGGCAACCGCAAGGAAATCGTCAACAAGATCGAGGAATCGATCACCCACTGCCTCGAACGCGAAGGCATGCAGGGCGTGGTGATCGGCCGCGAGAAGCACCTCTACAGCATCTACCAGAAGATGCGTGGCAAGCGCCGGGCGTTCAACGAGATCATGGACGTCTACGCCTTCCGCATCATCGTCGACAAGGTCGACACCTGCTACCGCGTGCTCGGCGCCGTGCACAACCTGTACAAACCCCTGCCCGGCCGCTTCAAGGACTACATCGCGATCCCCAAGGCCAACGGCTACCAGTCGCTGCACACCACGCTGTTCGGCATGCACGGCGTACCGATCGAGATCCAGATCCGCACCCGCGAGATGGAAGAGCTGGCCAACAACGGCATCGCCGCCCACTGGCTGTACAAATCCAGCGAGGACGAGCAGCCCAAGGGCAGCCACGCCCGCGCCCGCCAGTGGGTCAAGGGCATCCTCGAACTGCAGCAGCGCGCCGGCAACTCGCTGGAATTTATCGAGAGCGTGAAGATCGACCTGTTCCCGGACGAGGTCTACGTGTTCACGCCCAAGGGCCGCATCATGGAGCTGCCAAAAGGCTCCACCGCGGTCGACTTCGCCTACGCGGTGCACACCGACGTCGGCAACAGCTGCATCGCCTGCCGCATCAACCGCCGCCTGGCGCCGCTGTCGCAGGCCCTGGAAAGCGGCTCGACGGTGGAGATCGTCACCGCGCCCGGTGCCCGACCAAACCCGGCCTGGCTCAACTTCGTGGTCACCGGCAAGGCCCGCACGCACATCCGTCATGCCCTCAAGCTGCAGCGCCGTTCGGAGTCGATCAACCTCGGCGAGCGCCTGCTGAACAAGGTGCTCACCAGCTTTGCCAGCCACCTGGAAAAGGTACCGGCCGAGCGGGTACAGGCGGTGCTCGGCGAATACCGCCTGGAAATCATCGAAGACCTGCTGGAAGACATCGGCCTGGGCAACCGCATGGCCTACGTGGTGGCCCGCCGCCTGCTCAGCGAAGGCAACGATCAGTTGCCGAGCGCCGAAGGCCCGCTGGCCATCCGCGGCACCGAAGGCCTGGTGCTGAGCTACGCCAAGTGCTGCACGCCGATCCCCGGCGACCCGATCGTCGGCTACCTGTCGGCCGGCAAGGGCATGGTGGTGCACCTGGACAGCTGCAAGAACATCAGCGAGATCCGCCACAACCCGGAGAAATGCATCCAGCTCAACTGGGCCAAGGATGTCACCGGCGAATTCAACGTCGAACTGCGTGTCGAGCTGGAGCACCAGCGCGGCCTGATCGCCCTGCTGGCCAGCAGCGTCAACGCCGCCGACGGCAATATCGAGAAGATCAGCATGGACGAGCGCGATGGCCGCATCAGCGTGATCCAGCTGGTGGTCAGCGTGCACGACCGCGTGCACCTGGCCCGCGTGATCAAGAAACTGCGCGCCCTGACCGGAGTGATCCGCATCACCCGCATGCGCGCCTGACCCCCTTTCGTGCGGCGCCAGACCGGCCGCACCACCCTCTCAATAACAAGGAGCTCAGCATGAGCAAGAGCGTCATCAGCAGCGACAAGGCCCCGGCGGCCATCGGCACCTACTCCCAGGCGATCAAGGCCGGCAATACCGTGTACCTGTCCGGGCAGATTCCGCTGGACCCGCAGACCATGGAGCTGGTGCAGGGTTTCGAGGAGCAGACCGTGCAGGTGTTCGAGAACCTCAAAGCGGTGATCGAAGCCGCCGGCGGCTCGTTCCAGGACGTGGTCAAGCTGAACATCTTCCTCACCGACCTCAGCCACTTCGCCAAGGTCAACGAAGTCATGGGCCGCTACTTCCAGCAGCCTTACCCGGCCCGTGCCGCCATCGGCGTGGCCGCCCTGCCGCGCGGCGCGCTGGTGGAAATGGACGGCATCCTGGTCATCGACTGATCCCGCCGTGCGAAGGAATCCCGCCATGCGTCGCCTGCTTGCCCTCACCTGCTGCTTCAGCCTGTTAACCGGCTGTGCCGGCCAGGCCGCCAGCCCTGACGGTATCTGGATCAACCAGCCGTTGATCGATGCCGCCCGCGAAGGCGGCCCGCTGCGCGAAGCGCTGCTGGCCTACGGGCCGAACCTGGAATGGCAGGTCGACAGCCAGCGCGGCATGGCCACCTACAGCAATGGTTTCGAGCTGGGCGAAGGCCAGCTGGTAGCGCTGGAACCGGGACAGTGGCGGGTCGACTACCAGGGCGACTACCACGAGCTGCTCAGCCTGGACGACCAGCAACTGGTGCAGCAGGCCAACAGCAATGGTCCGGAGCAGCGCTTCAGCAAGCCGCAGAACGCCGCCGTAGCCGGTGCGCCACTCGGCAGCAGCTTCGAGGCCGCGCTGTACCAGGCCTACCTGGGCGGCACCTGGAAGATCCGCGAAGGCTTAGGCAAAGACGGCCTGGTGCTGTTCCACCCGGACGGCCGCATCGAAGGCCTGCCCGGTGCCGAGCGTTATGCCCTGTGCCTGGCCGGCGATTGCGCATCGATGAGCGGCGAGCACGACAGCCTGTGGCTGCAACTCGGCGAGCAGGGCAGCCCATGGCTGTTCCAGCGCGACGGCGAACAGCTGCGCATCCTCGAAGCCGTCAACCGCGCCCAGGTGGATGAAGTGCCGGAGTATCACCCTGGGCAGCAGGTCTGGTTGCTGGAGCGCGACTGAACAGCCGCTTCCGTAGCCCGGATGCAATCCGGGAGCGGACCTCAACCGGGCACACCCTCCCGGATTGCATCCGGGCTACGCCTCACTCGTCCCTGAGCAACGCCGCATAACCTTCGCGATAGCTGGGGTACTGCGGCACCCAACCCAACGCCCGCGCCCGCGCATTGCTGCAACGCTTGCTGCCGGAACGGCGCACCGTGCTCTGCTCGGACCAGTGGGTGACGCCCAGCTGCGCGCGCAACCAGCCGACCACTTCATGCAGCGGCGCCGGTTCGTCGTCGACGCCGATGTAGCACTCCGCAAGCGCCACGCCGCCGGCATCCGCCTGTAACAGGAAGGCCAGCAGCCCGGCCGCATCGTCGGCGTGGATGCGGTTGCCATACAGCGGCGGCTCGCTGACCACCCGATAACCCTCGCGCGCCTGTTTGAGCAGCCAGTTGCGCCCCGGACCGTAAATGCCGGTCAGACGCAACGTGGTCGCCGGCAGGCCGCTGGCTAACGCCAGCTGCTCGGCCTCGCGCATGATCCGCGCGGAATAACTTTGCGCCTCGGCCGGTGAATCCTCGTCAATCCACTCGCCGTCCTGCTGGCCATACACCCCGCTGCTGGAGACGAACAACAGGCGCTTGGGGCGTTGGCCATGCTCGGCCAGCCAGCCCAGCACATGACGCAGGCCCTCGACATAGGCCGCGCGGTAGCCCGCCTCGTCGTGCTGGCTGGGTGTGGCGCAATACACCAGATAGTCCAGGGCGCCCTGGGGCCAGGTCGCCGGGCAGGCGGCCAGCTGCAGATCAGCGGCGACCGGCCGGGTGGCCGCCGGCAGCTGCGTGATATCGCGGCGCAAGCCATACACCGTCCAGCCGGCCATAATCAGTCGTTGTGCCAGACGGCCACCGACATCGCCGCAACCGGCGATCAGCAAGGAAGGATGGGCAGGCATGGCGCAACTCCGTCGAAGAGGACGCCCAGCCTAGCGGCAGAGCCCTCGCCGGCCAAGCGCTGGAGATGTAAATGCGAATTGCTCTTTTGCTAACAAGAATTATTTGCAATAATGCCGACAGTTTTTCTCCACCGCACCCAGCCCGTCGGTGGCCGTTAACGCTCTTTCCCTCTTCAGGTCCGGCCAGCATGAACTCATTCGCCCACTCCGCTCAGCCAACCGTCGCACACGCACTGCGCCTGTGCCTGGCACTGTTGTTCAGCCTGCTGCCAACCCTCGGTTTTGCCGAGGAGCCGGCGCCGGTAAACAGCGCGGCCAGCGCGCAGGCCGTCACCAGCACACCGGCAGCCACCGAAGATGTGCGCCTGACGGCCCTGCGCGAGAAGCTCGCCGCCCTCGGCGAGCAAGCCACCCCCGAGCAGATCGGCGCGGTGCAACAGCAGTTTATGGTAGAGAACGGCATCGCCACTGAAGACGCGCAGAAACTGGTCAGCACCCTGCAGGAGCTGGACGCGCTTGGCCAGGCCCTGGCCGCCGCCGAAGAAGAAGGCCTGGTCCACGACCTGTCGCCCTGGGGCATGTACCAGAACGCCGATATCGTGGTGAAAAGCGTGATGATCGGCCTGATCCTCGCCTCGATCCTGACCTGGACCGTGTGGGTGGCCAAGAGCATCGAGCTGGTCACCGCGCGCCGCCGCCTGCAGCGCGAGCTGCTCGACCTCAAGGGCGCACGCAACCTCAACCAGGCCGCCGAGCAGGCCCGCGCCAAGCACAGCTTCAGCGCCCTGCTGATCGACGATGCCCGCGAGGAGCTGAAGCTCTCCGCCGGCAGCAAGGAGAAGGACGGCATCAAGGAGCGTGTCAGCTTCCGCCTCGAACGCCTGGTCGCCGCCTGCGGCCGCGAGATGAGCAAAGGCACCGGCGTGCTCGCCACCATCGGTTCCACCGCACCCTTCGTCGGCCTGTTCGGCACCGTCTGGGGCATCATGAACAGCTTCATCGGCATCGCCAAATCGCAGACCACCAACCTCGCCGTGGTTGCCCCGGGCATCGCCGAAGCCCTGCTGGCCACCGCCCTGGGCCTGGTCGCGGCGATTCCTGCGGTGATCATCTACAACGTCTTCGCCCGCTCCATCGCCAGCTACAAGGCCCAGGTCGCCGATGCCTCGGCCCAGGTGCTGCTGCTGGTCAGCCGCGATCTGGACCTGCCCGCCGCCAGCGAGCGCAGCGCCCCAGCCCACATGGTCAAGGCGGTCTGAGGCCATGGGTCTGCATCTGAACGAAGGTGGCGACGATCTCCAGGAAAACCACGAGATCAACGTCACCCCCTTTATCGACGTGATGCTGGTGCTGCTGATCATCTTCATGGTCGCCGCGCCGCTAGCCACCGTCGATGTGAAAATCGACCTGCCGGCCTCCAGCGCCAAACCGGCGCCACGCCCGGACAAGCCGATCTACCTGAGCATCAAGGCAGACAACAGCCTGTTCCTCGACAACGAGCAGGTCGACCCGGCGTTGCTCGGCGCGACCCTGGACAAGCTGACCCAGGCCGACAAGGACAAGACCATCTTCGTGCGTGGCGACAAAGGCGTGGACTACGGCGATCTGATGGGCGTGATGGATAACCTGCGCGGCGCCGGCTACCTGAAGATCGGCCTGGTCGGCCTGGAAACGGTCGGCGGCCAATGAGCAACAGCGTTCGCAAGCTGCCGCTGTGGAGCGTCAGCCTGATCATCGTGCTCGCCTTGCATGCCGGCCTGTTCATCTGGGCCCTGTACTGGCGCCCGGCGGCCATACCGCTGGAGCTGCCACCGGCGGCCATGCTGATCGAACTGGAACCGCTGGCCGCCGCGCCCAAACCGGCCCCGCCACCGCCGCCGGAGATCCAGCCGGAGGAGCCTGAACCGCAACCCAAGCTGGTCGAAGCGCCGAAGCCCAAGCTGGCCATCGCACCGCCCAAACCCAAGCCCAAGCCACGTCCGCCTCAGCCGGTCGCGCCCAAGCCGCAGGCCAAGCCCGCAGACAACCCGCCACAGGAAACCCCACCGGCACCGATTGCCGCGGCCGATGCCAAGCCGGCTGCGCCGCAACAGGCCGCCGTGAGCGCACCCAGCAAGGCCGAGATCAGTTGGCAGAGCAAACTGCTCAGCCACCTGAGCCGCTACAAGCGCTACCCGGAAGACGCCCGCCGCCGCGGCTTCGAAGGCACGGTGCGCCTGCGCTTCGTGCTCGACGGCAAGGGCAAGGTGCTCTCCTACGCCCTCGCCGGCCGCTCCGGCAGCGCCTCGCTGGATCGCGCCACCCTGGAGATGATCCGCCGCGCCCAGCCGCTGCCCGCACCGCCCGCGGAAATGCTGCAGAACGGCCAGCTGGAGATCGTCGCGCCCTTCGTCTATTCGCTCGACCGCCGCTAAGCATCTGTTGGGCTCTCCTGTAGGGTGGATCACGCTCCATCGATCCACCGCGCGGCGCCGTGGTGGATGAGAAAAGCGTCATCCACCCTACGGACTGCTCCTGCGATAGGAGCAGTTGGTTCCATTGAATACAGCGGCTATGCTTGGGCGCATATCAATGGACTCAGACTATGACCCTTACCGAACTGCGCTACATCGTCACCCTCGCCCAGGAGCAACACTTCGGGCGGGCCGCCGAGCGTTGCCATGTCAGCCAGCCGACCCTGTCGGTAGGGGTGAAGAAACTCGAGGACGAGCTCGGCGTGCTGATCTTCGAGCGCAGCAAGAGCGCAGTGCGCCTGACCCCGGTCGGTGAAGGCATCGTCACCCAGGCGCAGAAGGTACTGGAGCAGGCCCAGGGCATTCGCGAGCTGGCTCAGGCCGGTAAGAACCAGCTGACCGCGCCGCTGAAGATCGGCGCCATCTATACCATCGGCCCGTACCTGTTCCCGCACCTGATCCCGCAGCTGCACCGGGTCGCCCCGGACATGCCGCTGTATATCGAAGAGAACTTCACCCACATCCTGCGCGACAAGCTGCGCACCGGCGAACTGGACGCGATCATCATCGCCCTGCCGTTCCAGGAAGCCGATGTACTGACTAAGCCGCTGTACGACGAGCCGTTCTACGTGCTGATGCCGGCCGGCCATCCCTGGACCGCCAAGAAGCATATCGACGCCAGCCTGCTGAATGACAAGAGCCTGCTCCTGCTCGGCGAAGGCCACTGCTTCCGCGACCAGGTCCTGGAGGCCTGCCCGGCCACGCGCAAAACCGACGAGAACAAGCACACCACCATCGAGTCCAGCTCGCTGGAAACCATCCGTCACATGGTCGCCTCGGGCCTGGGTATTTCGATCCTGCCGTTCACCGCGGTGGACAGCCACCACTACGCTCCCGGCGTGATCGAAGTGCGCCCGCTGACCCCGCCAGTGCCCTACCGCACGGTGGCCATCGCCTGGCGCGCCAGCTTCCCGCGGCCGAAGGCCATCGAGATCCTCGCCGACTCGATCCGCCTGTGCTCGGTGGCCGCTCGCCCGCAAGGTGAAGCGCAGCCGGCATGACCGAGCTGGCTCAGGTCCCGGTCACCGCACTCAAGGGAGTGGGCGCGGCGCTGGCAGAAAAACTCGCCAAGGTCGGCCTGGAAACCCTGCAGGACGTGCTGTTCCACCTGCCCCTGCGCTACCAGGACCGTACCCGCGTGGTGCCGATCGGCGCCCTGCGCCCCGGCCAGGACGCGGTGATCGAAGGTGTGGTGGCCGGCGCCGATATTGTCATGGGTAAAAGACGTAGTCTGCTGGTGCGCCTGCAGGACGGCAGCGGCACCCTCAGCCTGCGCTTCTACCATTTCAGCCAGGCGCAGAAGGACGGCCTCAAGCGCGGCACCCACGTGCGCTGCTACGGCGAGGCGCGCCCCGGTGCCTCCGGCCTGGAAATCTACCACCCGGAATACCGCGCCCTCGGCGCCGATGAAGTGGCACCGGTCGAGCAGACCCTGACGCCCATCTACCCGACTACCGAAGGCCTCACCCAGCAGCGCCTGCGCAGCCTCAGCCAGCTGGCCCTGGCCCGCCTCGGCCCGCACAGCCTGCCGGACTGGTTGCCGGCCGAACTGGCCCGCGACTACCGCCTCACCCCGCTGGACGAAGCGATCCGCTACCTGCACCGACCGCCGCCGGACGCCGACCTGGAAGAGCTGGCCGAGGGCCGCCACTGGGCCCAGCACCGCCTGGCATTCGAGGAACTGCTCACCCATCAACTGTCGCTGCAGCGCCTGCGTGAACAGGTGCGCGCCCAGCAGGCACCGCGCCTGCCAGTGGCCAAGCGCCTGCCGCAGCTGTTTCTGCAGAACCTCGGCTTCGCCCCTACAGGCGCCCAGCAGCGGGTCGGCGCGGAGATCGCCTACGACCTGTCGCAGGACGAACCCATGCTGCGCCTGGTGCAGGGCGACGTCGGCGCCGGCAAGACGGTGGTCGCCGCCCTGGCCGCCCTGCAGGCGCTAGAAGCCGGCTACCAGGTGGCGCTGATGGCGCCCACCGAGATCCTTGCCGAGCAACACTTCATCAATTTCTCGCGCTGGCTGGCGCCGCTGGGCATCGACGTCGCCTGGCTGGCTGGCAAGCTCAAGGGCAAGGCACGCGCCGCCGCGCTGGAGCAGATCGCCAGCGGTACGCCGATGGTGGTCGGTACCCATGCACTGTTCCAGGACGAAGTGCAGTTCCAGCGCCTGGCCCTGGCGATCATCGACGAGCAGCACCGCTTCGGCGTGCAGCAGCGCCTGGCGCTGCGACAGAAAGGTATCGACGGCCGCCTGTGCCCGCACCAGCTGATCATGACCGCCACGCCGATCCCGCGGACCCTGGCGATGAGCGCCTACGCCGACCTCGACACCTCGATCCTCGACGAGCTGCCGCCCGGCCGTACCCCGGTAAACACCCTGGTGATCGCCGACAGCCGCCGCATCGAAGTGGTCGAGCGGGTGCGCGCCGCCTGCCGCGAGGGGCGCCAGGCCTACTGGGTGTGCACGCTGATCGAGGAATCCGAGGAACTCACCTGCCAGGCCGCCGAGACCAGCTTCGAGGAGCTGTCCAGTGCCCTGGGCGAGCTGCGCGTAGGGCTGATCCACGGGCGCATGAAACCGGCCGAGAAGGCCGCGGTGATGGACGACTTCAAACAGGGCCGCCTGCAGCTGCTGGTAGCGACTACGGTGATCGAGGTCGGCGTCGACGTGCCCAACGCCAGCCTGATGATCATCGAGAACCCCGAGCGCCTCGGCCTGGCCCAGCTGCATCAGCTGCGCGGCCGGGTCGGCCGCGGCAGCGCCGCCAGCCATTGCGTGCTGCTCTATCACGCACCGCTGTCGCAGATGGGCCGCGAGCGCCTGGCGATCATGCGCGAGACCTGCGACGGCTTCGTGATTGCCGAAAAAGATCTGGAGCTCAGAGGCCCCGGCGAGATGCTTGGCACCCGCCAGACCGGCCTGCTGCAGTTCAAGGTGGCCGACCTGATGCGCGACGCCGACCTGCTGCCGGCCGTGCGCGACGCGGCGCAGAGCCTGCTGCAGGACTGGCCGCAGCACGTCAGCCCACTGCTCGAACGCTGGCTGCGGCATGGCCAGCAATATGGCCAAGTGTGAGCCAGTCGACAGCGCACCACTGGTCACCTGTCAGGCGGCAGCGCCTTGTATGCAGGTGGCTGGTTATACTCCTTGCCAGTAGTTCCCTAGCCGGATGTAGACCATGACCGAAGTTGCTCTCGCCCCCGACTCTGCGCCGCGCCCGCCGGCGGTGATTCTTCAGCTTCTGGAAAAACTCGGCGTTACCTGCACGGTGCGCCACGAACACGCCGCCCTGCCAGCCGAACGCCGGGTGCAAGCGGCGCTGCTCGACGACGCGGTCGGCGCCCTGCTGGTGCTGTTCCCCCAGGATCAACTGCTCGACCTCAACCGCCTGGCCGAACTGACCGGGCGCAAACTGGCCGCGGTCAAACCCGAACGCCTGGAACGCATGCTGGCCAAGCACAGCCTAGGCCTGCTGCCCGGCCTGCCGCCGCTGACCAGCTCGCCGTGCCTGTATGACGAGCGCCTGCTGCGCGTCGATAGCCTGCTGATCGAGTCCGGGACGCCCGGAGTGCTGCTGGAGATCGCCAGCGACTCGTACAAGAACATCCTCCTGGCCAAGGCCAGCGCCGCCCGCTTCGGCGAGCCGGTGGCGAGTATCAAGCTCAACCTCGATCGCCCCGACGACGACCGCGCGGAAATCACCCAGGCGGTGCAGGCTTTCACCGCCCGACGCATCCAGCAGCGCCTGGAAGAGACCATCGAGATTCCGCCGCTGCCGGAAACCGCGCAGAAGATCATCAAGCTGCGCGTCGACCCCGACGCCACGGTGGACGACATCACCGGCGTGGTCGAGACCGACCCGGCCCTGGCCGCCCAGGTGGTCAGCTGGGCCGCCTCGCCCTACTACGCCGCACCCGGCAAGATCCGCTCGGTGGAAGACGCCATCGTCCGCGTGCTGGGCTTCGATCTGGTGATCAACCTGGCTCTCGGCCTGGCCCTGGGCAAGACCCTGTCCCTGCCCAAGGATCACCCACAGCAGACCACACCCTACTGGCAGCAGGCGATCTACAGCGCCGCCGTGATCGAAGGCCTGACCCGCGCCATGCCGCGTGCGCAGCGCCCGGAAGCCGGCCTGACCTACCTCGCCGGGCTGCTGCACAACTTCGGCTACCTGGTCCTGGCGCACGTATTCCCGCCGCATTTCTCGCTGATCTGCCGGCATCTGGAGGTCAACCCGCACCTGCCGGCCGGCTACATCGAGCAGCACCTGCTGGGTATCAGTCGCGAGCAGATCGGCGCCTGGCTGATGCGCTTCTGGGACATGCCAGAAGAACTGGCCACCGCCCTGCGCTTCCAGCACGACCCGGACTACGACGGCCCGCACAGCGCCTACCCGAACCTGGTCTGCCTGGCCGTCAGCCTGCTGCGTAACCGCGGCATCGGCAGCGGTCCGCAGAGCGAGATCCCGACTGCACTGTTCGAGCGCCTCGGCATCAGCCGCGACAAGGCCGAGGATGCACTGAACAAGGTGCTGCAGGCCGAAGTGGCACTGCGCGAACTGGCCGCCCAGTTCAACCACCCGCACTGAGTTGCCCGACCACGAAAAAGGGGCCTGCTGGCCCCTTTTTCATTACTGCGTCTAGCGGATTATTTGAGCAGCGCCCGCCGCGCGGCAAACACCTTGGGCAGTTGGCGAGCGCTGGCTTCCAGCACCGCACGCACCGCCGGCTGTTCGTACAGCGCCGCATATTCGGCCAGCTGCGCGCTGGGCGACTGGCGATAGGCGTAGAGCATGAAAGCCTCGACACCGCTGGCGCTGGAGGCACGAATCGGCGCGATTTGCGCCGCGGTCTGCTCGCCCAAGGTCTTCTCGTCGATCGTCTCGCCACGCCCACGCAGGCTCAGCAGGGCCTGGGTCTTGCCCACTTCATAGCGCAGCAGGGTGGCCAGCTCGGTGGTGTGGGCGGCCTTGTCGAGGCGCTGCACCAACTGCAGACGCTCGCCGCGTGGAGGGCGCTGCGCCAGTTGCGTGCGATAGGCGGGCAGGCCACCATCGGCTCCCACGGCCCGCTCGGCCTCGGTGAAGTGCTTGGCCAGCGGACTGTCGAGCAGCGCCACGGCCTCGCTCAACTGCGCCTTGGGCAACTCGGCGGCCACCCGCTTGGCCAGATCGGCGCACAGCGGCTCGGCGGCAAAGGCCTTGGCCAGCTGCTTCTGCTGCGCTGCAGACATACCACGCTGCAGCAGTGCGGGAGTCTGCTCGCAGAGCAGCTGCACGCCGGCCAATTCAAGTGCGCGCTTGAGCGTCGGATCGAGCGGAGCGGCTTGCGCAGGCAAGCCCAGGGTCAACAGCAGGGCAAACAGAGACAGCAGACGCATGGCCACAACTTCCGTAATCAGTCGTCGAGAACCGCCCGGACTCAGGCGGCTTTCTTGACGTCGTTTTTCTTCTTCTTCGGCATGATGTACTTGAACAAGCCCTGGAACCAGATCACCAGCGCCGGGTTGCCCTGGATCTGGATGTCCTTGTTCTGGATACCCTGCATGAAGGCCAGCTGCTTGTTCTTCGCCTGCATGGTGGCGAAGCCGAAGGCGGCATCCTTGAAGCCGATGGCGAATGCCGGCTCACCGGCCTTGCCGGCACGGCTGCTGACGCGCTGATTCTTGATGATGAACTGACGGGAAACCTTGCCGTCCAGGGTGTGCAGCTGGAACACCAGCTCCTTGCCGGCCAACTGCTGCTGGAATTCAGGATTGGTGCGGCTGGCCTTGGCCATCAAACGGCCCAGCATCCAGAGAAGAAAGCGGAATTTCATGGCGCAGCCTCGAGTGGGGTGGAATCGGCGGCGCATTGTAGCGATTTGCGTGGCGGACTACATCCCGCACTGCAGGAGGGGGCAAAGCAATCCGGGGTCTGGCGACCCCGGCTGCAGGGTGCTTAGTTGACGGCGTCTTTCAGCGACTTGCCCGGCTTGAAAGCCACGGTGTTGCTGGCCTTGATCTTCACCGGCTGGCCGGTTTGCGGGTTTTTCCCGGTACGCGCGCCACGATGGCGCTGCAGGAAGGTGCCGAAGCCAACCAGAGTCACGCTGTCCTTGCGGTTCAGCGCGCCGGTGATCTCTTCGAGAACGGCGTTGAGTACACGATTGGCCTGGTCTTTGGTCAGGTCAGCCTTTTCGGCAATAGCCGCGGCGAGTTCGGGTTTACGCATAGATGCCTCTTTGACGGTTTGTTGTTTTTGTGTCCGTGCTGTCCGTCCGGAACAGCGCCTAAGGCGCCGCAACAGCTCTGCGCTGCGGCAGACCGAGGGAGAATGGCACGCCATCCGGCACCGCGCCAGTACTGGCCGGCGTTTTAGGCTACCAATAGCAAGGCGTTTTTGTCAGAACAGCCTGCATTTACGCCAAAAGGCCGACGAATTCCCAGTTTCGTTACGTCGATCCGGTACGCATGTACCGCCACAGCCCGCACTGCAGAAACGCAAACGGCGACCCTGAGGTCGCCGCTTCATCCCTGTAGGGAGCGATCAATCAGCCGATTTCGATCATCTCGAAGTCAGCCTTGCCCACGCCGCAATCCGGGCACAACCAGTCGGCGGGCACATCTTCCCAGCGCGTACCGGGGGCGATGTCATCGTCCGGCCAACCCAGGCTCTCGTCATAGACCAGGCCACAGACCACACATTGCCACTTCTTCATCAATACACCTCATCGCTCGGGCTTCAGGGCCTGGCTCTAAGAACCTGTTTACGATCTCCTGGCCGTCGGCCATACGGCGTTAAAAACAGCCTCGGCAAGCCGCTTGCGGCTAACGCGCTTTAGCGCGACCCGAAGGGCGAGTGCAACGAGTCATGCTCATTTACAACTCGTAAACTGCGCTTCCTCGGCTGTTTGATTCGCTAGCGCTCACCCTTCGGGCCAGCCTGCGGCTGTTACTCCCGTTGGTCGTTGCGCCTTGTCTGGCTCTAGTCCAGAAAATCGTAAACAGGTTCTAACAGGTCACCTGATCAAAAAAACAGCAGGCTTTGTACTGGCCCGCGCGCCGCGGCGCAAGCCCCCGCCGACGGTCTACGCCGTGGCGGGCTCATGCTAAGCTCGCGGCCTTTCCTCCTTGCCGAAGCCGTTGCCGTGCCCCCAGCCTCGCTTGCCCACCCGCCTCGCTGGCTCAATAACGCCCAGTTGCACCCCGCGCCAGCGCCGCTGCAGCGCGACTGGTTGTTCGACCAGGGCTCGCTGACCCGTCGCCTCAGCCAACTCAGTCAGCAGCAGTTCAGTGTACTGCCGCTGCAACAGGGCTGGCAGGTGCTGCGCAACGACGAATGTGCCGCCCTGCAGGTGCCTAGCGGCAGCCAGGGCTGGGTGCGCGAAGTATTCCTGCGCGGCGCCGAGCAGCCTTGGGTGTTCGCCCGCAGCGTGGCCGCGCGCAGTGCCCTGGAAGGCTCGGGCTTCGATCTCGGCAAACTGGGCAGCCGCTCCCTCGGCGAGCTGCTGTTCAGCGACCGCGCCTTTGCCCGCGGCGAGTTGCAGGTCTGTCGCTATCCGCAGGCCTGGCTACCGGAAAGCGTGCGCGAGGAACGCCTGTGGGGGCGGCGCTCGTGCTTCTGGCGCGACGGCCTCGGCGTGCTGGTCGCCGAAGTGTTCCTGCCGGCGTTCTGGTCACACGCCAGCAATCGGTAGGAGCGAGCTCTGCTCGCGAATTTTGCGCTGCGTCCGGTTCGCGAGCAGAGCTCGCTCCTACCAGCTGGCGCCCTGCCCGTATAATCGGCCCACTTCGCCCGGAGAGCCGTCGATGTACACCACCCTGCTGCAATCGCTGAACCGCCTGCACCCACGCGCCTGGGACTTCATCCAACTGATGCGCCTGGACAAGCCGATCGGCATCTACCTGCTGCTGTGGCCGACCCTGTGGGCCCTGTGGGTGGCGAGCAAAGGGCTGCCGGACTTCAAGCTGCTGTTCATCTTCGTGGTCGGCGTGCTGCTGATGCGCGCCGCCGGCTGCGTGATCAACGACTATGCCGACCGCCACTTCGACGGCCACGTCGCCCGCACCCAGGCGCGCCCGCTAGCCAGCGGCAAGATCAGCGTGCGCGAAGCGCTGACCCTGTTCGCCGTGCTGGTGGCCTTGAGCTTCATCCTGGTGCTGTTCACCAACCTGACCACCATCCTCCTCTCGTTCGGCGGCCTGGCCCTGGCCGCCTGCTACCCGTTCATGAAGCGCTACACCTTCTACCCGCAAGTGGTGCTCGGCGCGGCCTTCTCCTGGGGCATGCCGATGGCCTTCAGCGCGGTCACCGGAGAACTGCCGCCCGCCCATGCCTGGCTGCTGTACCTGGCCAACCTGCTGTGGACGGTGGCCTACGACACCTACTACGCGATGACCGACCGCGACGACGACCTGAAGATCGGCGTCAAATCCACCGCCATCCTGTTCGGCGAGGCCGACCGGGTGATCATCCTCACCCTGCAGGGTCTGGCCCTGCTGTGCCTGGCCATGGCCGGGGCGCGCTTCAGCCTGGGCATCTGGTTCCTGTTCGGCCTGTTCGGCGCCGCCGCCTGCTTCGCCTGGGAGTTCTGGAGCACCCGTGCACGCGCGCCGCAGGCCTGCTTCGCCGCCTTCCTGCACAACCACTGGGCCGGACTGGCTATCCTGCTGGGCATCGTGCTGGATTACGCATTGCGCTAGCCTGGGACTCATGGCTGTCACATCGCTGCAATAATTCCGTTATCTAATGCGGCGCAAGACAGATAAACCGAGGCAGGACCCCATGGTTGGCAAGAACATCCTGATCGTTGACGACGAAGCGCCGATCCGCGAGATGATCGCAGTGGCGCTGGAAATGGCTGGCTACGACTGCATGGAGGCGGAAAACACCCAGCAGGCGCACGCCCTGATCGTTGACCGCAAGCCCGACCTGATCCTGCTCGACTGGATGCTGCCGGGCACCAGCGGCATCGAACTGGCGCGCCGACTCAAGCGCGACGAGCTGACCGACGACATCCCGATCATCATGCTCACCGCCAAGGGCGAAGAGGACAACAAGATCCAGGGCCTGGAAGTCGGCGCCGACGACTACATCACCAAGCCGTTCTCGCCGCGCGAGCTGGTGGCCCGGCTCAAGGCCGTGCTGCGCCGCGCCGCGCCGAACGACGGCGAGTCGCCGATCGAAGTCGGCGGCCTGCTGCTCGACCCGATCAGCCACCGCGTCACCATCGACGGCAAGCCGGCCGAGATGGGCCCCACCGAATACCGTCTGCTGCAATTCTTCATGACCCACCAGGAGCGCGCCTACACTCGTGGCCAGCTGCTCGACCAGGTCTGGGGCGGCAACGTCTATGTGGAAGAACGTACCGTCGACGTGCACATCCGCCGCCTGCGCAAGGCGCTGGGCGAGGCCTACGAGAATCTCGTTCAAACGGTACGCGGCACCGGTTATCGTTTCTCCACCAAGAGCTGAGCCTATCGCTCCGCTGTGCCGCCGATTTTGAAAGGATGCGCTAGGTGAACCAGAACTGGCGTGGTGCCGTAGTGCGCCACCTGTTGTTGCTAGTGGTCTGCTGTGCCCTGCTCGGGCTGATCAGCGGCGAGTATGCCTGGGCCCTGGTGCTCGGCCTCGGTGCCTACCTGGCCTGGCACGTCAAGCAGCTGCTGCGTCTGCACCACTGGCTGCGCCATCGCCAGCCGGACGAAGCACCGCCCGAAGGCTATGGCCTGTGGGGCGAAGTGTTCGACAACATCTATCACCTGCAACGCCGCGACCAGCGCGTGCGCGGCCGCCTGCAGGCGGTGATCGACCGCGTGCAGGAATCCACCTCCGCCCTGCGCGACGCGGTGATCATGCTCGACAGCGACGGCAACCTGGAGTGGTGGAACCGCGCCGCGGAAACCCTGTTGGGCCTGAAGACCCCGCAGGACAGCGGCCAGTCGATCAGCAACCTGCTGCGCCACCCGCGCTTCAAGGAATACTTCGAGCAGGGCAATTTCCAGGAGGCCCTGGAGCTGCCTTCGCCGATCAACGATCGCCTGCGCCTGCAGCTGCAGATCACCCAGTACGGCAACCGCGAGCACCTGATGCTGGTGCGCGACGTCACCCGTCTTTATCAGCTGGAACAGATGCGCAAGGACTTCGTCGCCAACGTCTCCCACGAGCTGCGCACCCCGCTGACGGTGATCGCCGGCTACCTGGAGACCCTGCTGGACAACGTCGAGGAGGTCAATCCGCGCTGGCTGCGCGCCCTGCAGCAGATGCAGCAGCAAGGCGCACGCATGCAGAACCTGCTGAATGACCTGCTTTTGTTAGCGAAGCTGGAAGCCACCGACTACCCCTCGGACAACCAGCCGATAGCCGTCGACCTGCTGCTGCTGAGCATCAAGAACGACGCCCAGGCGCTCTCCGCAGCCAAGCATCACCGGATCAGCCTGGAGGCCGACGCCCACCTCAAGCTCAAGGGCAGCGAGGCGGAACTGCGCAGCGC
Organism: Pseudomonas campi; assembly: GCF_013200955.2. Classification (NCBI taxonomy): domain Bacteria; kingdom Pseudomonadati; phylum Pseudomonadota; class Gammaproteobacteria; order Pseudomonadales; family Pseudomonadaceae; genus Aquipseudomonas; species Aquipseudomonas campi. Next base: position 140,259 of record NZ_CP053697.2, on the reverse strand, counting down.
ACTCTCCAACCTAGTGTTCAACGCGGTGAAATACACCCCGGCCGAAGGCGAGATCCGCATCCGCTGGTGGGGCGATGAACAGGGCGGGCATTTCAGCGTGGCCGACAACGGCCCCGGCATCGAGGCCAAGCACCTGCCCCGCCTGACCGAGCGCTTCTACCGGGTCGACTCCAGCCGTGCCAGCAACACCGGCGGCACCGGTATCGGCCTGGCCATCGTCAAGCACGTGCTGCTGCGCCATCGCGCGCGCCTGGACATCGCCAGCGTGCCCGGCAAGGGCAGCACCTTCACCTGTCACTTCCCGGCGCAGCAGGTGATTCGCCGCAGCTGACCCCCGACCGGCGGCCGACTTGCAATCATCGGCGTCAGCCGCCACCCTTTAGCGGTCATTCGCCAACCAAAGCCCCCATGGACCCTTCCTCTAGTTACACCGCCACCAGCTATTTCGCCGATTTCGGCTTTATCCTGTTCGCCCTCTTTCTCGTTCTGCTCAACGGCTTCTTCGTCGCCGCCGAGTTCGCCATGGTCAAGCTGCGCTCGACCAAGGTCGAAGCCCTGGCCGAGCAAAACGGCTGGCGCGGGCACATCCTGCGCACCGTGCACAACCAGCTCGACGCCTACCTGTCGGCCTGCCAGCTGGGCATCACCCTGGCCTCGCTGGGCCTCGGCTGGGTCGGCGAACCGGCCTTCGCCCACCTGCTCGAACCGCTGCTGGCCTACGTCGGCATCGACTCACCGAAGCTGCTGCACGGCATCGCCTTCTTCATTGCCTTCTTCATCATCTCCTACCTGCATATCGTGGTCGGCGAGCTGGCCCCCAAGTCCTGGGCCATCCGCAAGCCGGAACTGCTGTCGCTGTGGACGGCCGTACCGCTGTACCTGTTCTACTGGGCCATGTACCCGGCGATCTTCCTGCTCAACGCCAGCGCCAACGCCATCCTGCGTTTCGCCGGCCAGGGCGAGCCGGGACCGCACCACGAGCATCACTACAGCCGCGACGAGCTCAAACTGATCCTCCACTCCAGCCGTGCCAGCGACCCCAGCGACCAGGACATGCGCGTGCTGGCCTCGGCCGTGGAAATGGGTGAGCTGGAAGTGGTCGACTGGGCCAACTCGCGCGAGGATCTGGTCTACCTCAACAGCGACGCCAAGCTGGACGAAGTGTTCAGCCTGTTCCGCCGGCACAAGTACAGCCGCTTCCCGGTGTACGACGAGGAAGCCGGCCACTTCATCGGCCTGCTGCACATCAAGGACCTGCTGCTGCAGCTGTCGTTGCTGGAAATGCTGCCGTCCAAGTTCAAGCTCACCGAGTTGCTGCACCCGCTGGAGCGGGTGACCAAGCACATGCCGCTGTCCAGCCTGCTGGAGCAGTTCCGCCAGGGTGGTGCGCATTTCGCCCTGGTCGAGGAGGCCGATGGCAAGGTGATCGGTTTCCTGACCATGGAAGACGTGCTGGAAGCCTTGGTCGGCGATATCCAGGACGAACACCACAAGGCCGAGCGCGGCATCCTCGCTTACCAGCCGGGCAAGCTGCTGGTGCGCGGCGACACCCCGCTGTTCAAGATCGAGCGCCTGCTCGGTCTCGATCTCGACCATATCGAGGCCGAGACCCTGGCCGGGCTGGTCTACGAGAGCCTCAACCGCGTGCCGGAAGAGGAAGAAGTGCTGGACACCGAAGGCCTGCGCATCATCGTCAAGAAGATGAAGGGACCGAAGATCGTCCTGGCCAAAGTGCTGAAACTGGACTGAGCGCCGCCACGGCGCGAGGTCAATCGGCGGCGGCTCGGCGAACCGAGCATGCCGCCGCTCAGGGGTATGGCCGCAGATTGACTACCGCCTGTCCGTTAACTGCCTGTACAAAAAGCAGGCAAACCGGATACGGAATTCCGGTTTCGTCAAATTTATGCCGCCAAAATATAAATAACCATTTGGCATAAGTCGACGCCGCCGCTGCTGCGGCTCTGCAGGCAATGCGCCATTAATGGCATTTTAGCGGCTAAAAGTTGCGAAACATCTGAATTTTGACGCGAAAAATATGCGACTTGCGTCCTTCCCTTCCCCCCCCAGCGCACCCACACTGCGCCCCGTCCGGCCCCTCCGGACTTTCCTTCAGCCCAGCCGCTTCGAAGTACCAGCCTGGATGCAGTCGCAACTCGTGGAAGAGATGTACCTCGATTGAGCGGTTCTCAGAGTACCGAGACCGTCATGACCCACACTGTTCTTCACCCTTCGCAGCGCCTTCGCCGCGCCACCTGTGCCGCACTGCTCACGCTACTCGGCGCAACACTCGTCACCCCTTCGGCCTCTGCCGCCTCCGCCACCACCCAGGGCCTGCGCGAGCTGCTGGAGGAACGCCTGAACCGGGACGCTCCGAGCAGCCCGCCACCCGCGGAAGCGCCCAGCGTGTCGAGCACGTCCAGCAGCAGCCTGCAACCCAGCACCCCGCCCTTCAGCCTGGATGGCAACAACGCCTACTTCGTGAAGAACGCCGCCTATGGTCCCGATGCACGTCACCGCTTGGACATCTTTATGCCCAAGAGCGCCTACAGCAGCAAGACGCGCACCCCGCTGACGATCTTCATTCACGGCGGCGGTTTCACCTCCGGCGCCAAGGAAGACGCCTACAGCAGTAGTAACCAGAAGCTGATCAAGACCCTGCTGGCCAAAGGCGCCGCATTCGCCACCATCAACTATCCGCTGATCAGCAAGAGCGGCGAGACGGTGGGCCTGATCAAGTCGTTGAACGGCGCCAAGCGCGCGCTGCAGTACCTGAAGTACGATGCACGCTACAACATCGATCCGCAGCGCGTGGTACTGCTCGGCAGCTCCGCCGGCGCCAGCACCGCGCTGTGGCTGGCCTTCCACGATGACATGGCCAACCTCAACAGCACCGACCCGGTGGAACGGCAGTCCACCCGCGTTCGCGGCGCGGTGGCCAGCCAGACTCAGTCCACCATGGACGTCGTCGGCTGGGAGCAGGTGTTCGCCCAGTACAACTGGTCGGTGGAGGATATGGGCAGCATCGGGCCCAACTTCTACGGCGTCCGCACCATGGCCGATCTGTACCGCTCCAGCACCGTGGCCTACCGCCAGGATGTGGATTTCCTGAACATGATGGACGCCGGCGACCCGGAGATCTGGGTGAGCACCGACGGCGTGCCGGTCAGTAAACCGACCAGCACCGGCATCCTCTTCCACCACCCCTACCATGCCCGCGCCCTGCGTGATAAGGCCAAGGCAGTCGGACTGAAGGGCGGGTTCATCGTGCCGGCGCTGAACATCGTCACCACCCAGGAAAGCCTGAGCAACTTCATCCTGCGCAAGTTGCAGTAAGGCCAGGGCGGCACGAGCCGCTGCCCGCTCAATGAGCCGGGCAGCGCTATCGTCGGCTGAGTGAGCTGACAGATGGGGCAATACCCGGACGCTGGGTGCAGGACGCACCCATCATGACGGGGTCGATAAGACTGCGCCTAAAGCCTGCTCACCCCAATCGACAACCGGCAGCCTGGCGTTGCTCACTCGCCGCCGACGGCGAAGTTGGCAGGCTGTCGACCGGCTGGGCAAAGTTGAACGGAATCGATTCCAGGGCCAGACCGACATTGCGCTGCACCACGAAGTGCAGGTGCGGGCCGCTGTACGACGAGGAAACCGGCCACTTCATCGGCCTGCTGCACATCAAGGACCTGCTGCAGCAGCTGTCATTGCTGGAAATGCTGCCGTCCAAGCTCAAGCTCATCGAGTTGCTGAACCCGCTGGAGAGTTCCGTCAGGGCGGCGCGCACTTCTTCCTGGTCGAGGAGGCCGTGGTCGGCGATATTCAGTACGAACACCACAAGGCCGAGCGTGGCATCCTCGCCTACCAGCCGGGCAAGCTGCTGGTGCGCGGCGACACTCCGCTGTTCAAGATCGAGCGCCTGCTCGGCATCGACCTCGATCATATCGAGGCGGAAACCCTCGCTGGGCTGGTCTACGAGAACCTCAACCGCGTGCCGGAAGAGGAAGACGTGCTGGAGGCCGAGGGCCTGCGCATCATCGTCAAGAAGATGAAGGGGCCGAAGATCGTGCTGGCCAAGGTGCTCAAGCTGGACTGAGAACCGGTCTACGATCTCTTGATCGTCGGCCATGCTGCGTTGCAACGCAGTAACAGCCGCAGGCTGGTCAATTGGGCTCGGGCTGGTCGTTGCGCCTTGCCTGGCTTTAGCTCAAAAGTTCGTGAACAGATTCTGAAAACCAGGTGCTGCAGCGGCGACACAACACCGCCGCTGCAGCCGCCAGGATGCGATCTACACCGCGTCCTGTTTGGGATTGGCGCCGTACTGGTTATCGCCGGCAGTGCTGTCCTGCACCATGAACACGATCAGCACGATGGCGCCGACCAGCGGGATCAGGCCGATCAGCAGCCACCAGCCACTGCGATTGGTGTCATGCAGGCGGCGGATGGACACGCCGATGGCTGGCAGTAGCACAGCCAGCGAATACACGCCGCTCAACAGACCGATGCCCGACTCGGCACTGAACGTGCCAATTACCCCATCGATGATCGACAGCACCACGCTGGCGATCAAGTTGAACAAGACAAAGAACCAGTATTCCTTGCGCCGGGCCCTGCCATCGAACACCGCGTATTTCTTCAGAACGTCGAGATACCAGTTCATAGCCTGCTTTCCTTATGCCCCCGGATGGACACAGGCGAGTGCAGGGGGATTACCCTCGCCTGACAGCAAACAGGTCAGCCGGCCTGACAGGAACGAGGAGCAGCGCTATTCGCCGCCGACGGCGAAGTTGGGCAGGCTGTCGACCGGCTGGGCAAAGTTGAACGGAATCGATTCCAGGGCCAGACCGACATTGCGCTGCACCACGAAGTGCAGGTGCGGGCCGGTGCTGTTGCCGGTGTTGCCGGAGTTCGCCAGGTGGCTGCCGGTTTCGACCCGCTGGCCTTCCTGCACGCTTACCGAACCTCGCAGCAGGTGCAGATAGACGCCCATGGTGCCGTCGTCATGCAGGATGCGCACGAAGTTGCCGGACGGGTTGTTGCCGCGCCCGCTCTGCTGGTTCTCGGTTTTCACCACCACCCCACCACGCGCGGCGACGATCGGCGTGCCTTGCGGCATGGCGATATCCAGGGCATAGCGCCCGCGCGGCGTGAAGTGGCTGTACTTGCCGTTGGCGCCCTGGGTCAGCTTGAACGGCCCGCCACGCCAGGGCAGCGGGTAGCGATAGAGCAGCGGCTGCAAACGCGGGTCGCCCATGGCATAGCGCAGGCGCGGCTTGTAGCTCATGGGTTTAGCGGCGTCGAGTGGCGCCAGGGTGGCCAGGCGGATCTTGCTGCGCGGCGGCAGCACCCAGCGGATCGGCTGTTCCGGTGCGCCCGTGGCATTGACCACCTTGTTCAGGCTCAGCTCGATCTCTACCGGGGCGTAGAGGTCATTGCGGATCAGCAGGGTTTCGCCGGCATCGTGCTTCTTGGTTTCCAGCTTCACCAGGTTGTCCAGGCGCTCGATCATGCGATCGCGGAACACGAACACCTGAGCACCGGCCACCGCCTTGTCGCTATAGGTGACCACGCCGTTGGCATCGACGTACTTATAGATGGTCAGTGCGCTGGCCGGGGTAGCGGCCAGCAACGCTGCGCAGAAGAGAAATGAACGCCCTAGCATGACTGTCACGGATCGAGTGGTTATTGGTTATCCGGGGTTAGCAAGACTAGCAGCGCCGGCCAGCACGTGCGAGCCGCGAAGGGTCGCGCTGTGACCGGGCTCACCGCCGTCGGTCGCGGCGCGCCGTAGCCCGGATGTAATCCGGGGCAAGCGGCGTGAGAGTCTTCCCGGATTGCATCCGGGCTACGGGGCTACGCGCCCGGGCTGAAGTGCTTCTGCGCGCTGCCACGGGCGATCAGGCGCGACAGGTAGTCGAGCTTCTGGGGATCACGGTCGACAAACTTGAAGGTGACCTGCAGCCATTCGCTGGCAGGCGTAGGCTCCAGCGCCGCGACCGCGTGCAGGTAGCCGTTGAGACGGGCGGTTTCTGCAGCCTCGCCCTGCTCCAGATCGAGCACGGCACTTTCCAGCACCTGCGGCAAAACCTCGCCGCGCCGCACCACCAGCAGCGCTTCCTTGAGGCTCAGGGCCTTGATCACGCAGTCCATGTTGCCCCCAGGCAGACGCAGCTGCCCCTGGCCACGGCCGCCTGATGCGCTGGCGGCAGCTGGCTTGGCAGCAGCGGCTGGCTTGGCGAAGCCTGCTGCGGCAACCGGCGCGGCGGCCTTGGCCGCCGGCTTGACCACTGCTGCGTTGCCACCGGTCAGGGCGGCCAGCGAGTCATTGGCGAAGCTGCCTGTGCTGAGCATCTTCGGCGGCGCACTGGACATCAGCGCCTGCAGCTTGCCGGCACGGTGCAGGGCCTTCTTCACCTTGGTGATCAGTTGTTCGTTGGAAAACGGCTTGCCGATGAAGTCGGAGACGCCGGCCTGGATCGCCTGCACGACGTTTTCCTTGTCGCCCCGGCTGGTGACCATGATGAAGGGCACGATCTTCAGGCTGTCCTGCTCGCGGCACCAGGTGAGCAGTTCGAGGCCCGACAGCTCGGGCATTTCCCAGTCGCAGAGGATCAGGTCGACCGGCTGCCGGCTCAGCATCTGCTGGGCCTTGCGCCCGTTGATCGCTTCTTCGATCTGGATACCGGGGAAATGGTCGCGCAGGCCCTTTTTCACCAGGTCACGGATAAAGGTTGCGTCGTCCACCACCAGCACACTGACTTTGCTCATCGGCCACTCCTGCGACAATGCTGACAAGCATAGCTGCGGATGATGGCCCAAGGCCAACCGCGATCACTCAGGGATTTCCCGAGTGACGACCGGCCCTGCGCTGCGCTTATTCTTTGGCCTTGCCGGTGCCCTGCACTTCTTCCTGCATGCGCGCCAGGCCCATGTGCCGTACGTCGGTACCGCGCACCAGGTAGATCACCAGTTCGGCGATGTTGCGCGCGTGGTCGCCGATGCGTTCCAGCGAGCGCAACACCCAGATCACGTTGAGCACGCGGGTGATCGAGCGCGGGTCTTCCATCATGTAGGTGACCAGTTCACGCAGGGCAGTCTTGTACTCGCGGTCGATGGTCTTGTCGTACTGCGCCACCGACAGGGCCAGGTCGGCGTCGAAGCGGGCGAAGGCGTCCAGCGCCTCTTGCACCATCTTGCGCACCTGGTCACCGATATGGCGTACCTCGACGTAGCCACGCGGCGCTTCGCCTTCCTCGCACAGCAGGATGGCGCGCTTGGCGATCTTCGCCGACTCGTCGCCGATGCGTTCGAGGTCGATCACCGACTTGGAGATGCTGATGATCAGGCGCAGGTCGGAAGCGGCCGGCTGACGGCGGGCAAGGATGCGCAGGCATTCCTCGTCGATGTTGCGCTCCATCTGGTTGATCTGGTCATCGATCTCGCGCACCTGCTGGGCCAGGCCCGAGTCGGCGTCGATCAGCGCGGTGACTGCGTCGTTGACCTGCTTCTCGACCAGGCCGCCCATCGCCAGGAGGTGGCTGCGCACTTCCTCCAGCTCGGCGTTGAACTGCTGGGAGATGTGATGGGTGAGGCTGTCTTTGTTGATCATGGTCGAGCCCTTGCGAAACTGAGTGAAGGTCTTAGCGAAACGTGCCGGCCTTTGGAAAATCGTGCTGAGCGAGGAGGCGACGCGCAGACAGTACAACTAGTACGGCAAGCGCCGCCGACGAAGTGCAGCGCGATTTGCCATAGCCGGCGGGCTAGCCGTAGCGACCGGTGATGTAATCTTCGGTCTGCTTCTTCGCCGGGTTGGTGAACAGGGTATCGGTGTCACCGAATTCGATCAGTTTGCCCATGTACATGAACGCGGTGTAGTCGGAGACGCGCGCCGCCTGCTGCATGTTGTGGGTAACGATGACGATGGTGTACTTGCTCTTCAGCTCGTAGATCAGCTCTTCGACCTTGAGGGTGGAGATCGGATCCAGTGCCGAGCAGGGTTCGTCGAGCAGCAGCACTTCCGGCTGCACCGCCACGGTACGGGCGATCACCAAACGCTGCTGCTGGCCGCCGGACAGGCCGAGGGCCGAGTCGTGCAGACGGTCCTTGACCTCGTCCCACAGCGCGGCGCTTTTCAGTGCCCATTCCACGGCTTCATCGAGCACACGCTTCTGGTTGATGCCCTGGATGCGCAGGCCGTACACCACGTTCTCGTAGATGCTCTTGGGGAACGGGTTGGGCTTCTGGAACACCATGCCGACGCGGCGACGCAGCTCGGCGACGTCTTCGCCCTTGCGGTAGATGTTCTTGCCGTCGAGGTTGATTTCGCCTTCTACGCGGCAGCCGTCAACCAGATCATTCATGCGGTTGAAGGTGCGCAACAGGGTCGACTTGCCGCAACCGGACGGGCCGATGAAGGCGGTGACGCGCTGCTTGGGGATAGTCAACTTCACGTCGAACAAGGCCTGCTTCTCGCCGTAGTACAGGTTCAGCCCCGGTACTTCGATGGCCACGGTTTCCGCCGCCATGTTGAGGCTTTGCTTGTCGCGGCCCAGGGCCGAGATGTCGATACCGTGGCTATGTGCTTCGTGCTGCATGGGATGCTCCCTACGCTAACAAATTCGTTGATGCGCCGCGGCCGACTGGCCACGGCGTACTGATTAGTGGTCCAGCGCCTTGTACTTCTCGCGCAGGTGGTTGCGGATATAGACCGCCGCCATGTTCAGCACCACGATGACCAACACCAGCAGCAGCGCGGTGGCGTACACCAGCGGCCGCGCGGCCTCGACGTTGGGGCTCTGGAAGCCGACGTCGTAGATGTGGAAGCCCAGGTGCATGATCTTCTGATCAAGGTGCAGATACGGGTAGTTGCCATCCAGCGGCAGCGAAGGCGCCAGCTTGACCACGCCGACCAGCATCAGCGGCGCCACTTCGCCAGCGGCGCGGGCCACGGCGAGGATCAGGCCGGTCATCATCGCCGGGCTGGCCATCGGCAGCACCACGCGCCAGAGGGTTTCCACCTTGGTCGCACCGAGGGCCAGGGAGCCTTCACGCACGGCCCGCGGAATCCGCGCCAGGCCTTCTTCGGTGGCGACGATCACCACCGGCAGGGTCAGGATCGCCAGGGTCAGCGAGGCCCACAGCAGGCCCGGGGTGCCGAAGGTCGGCGCCGGGGCGGACTCGGGGAAGAACATGCGGTCCAGCGAGCCGCCCAGCACGTAGACGAAGAAGCCCAGGCCGAACACGCCGTAGACGATCGCCGGAACGCCGGCCAGGTTGTTCACGGCGATGCGGATCACCCGGGTCAGCGGGCCCTGCTTGGCGTATTCACGCAGGTAGATGGCCGCGATCACGCCGAACGGGGTGACGATCACCGCCATGATCAGGGTCATCATCACGGTGCCGAAGATCGCCGGGAAGATGCCGCCTTCGGTGTTGGCCTCACGCGGGTCGTCGCTGACGAACTCCCACAGCTTGGCGAAGTAGAAGCCGAGCTTGTCGCCCAGGCCCATGGCGTTGGGCTGGAAAGCCCGCACCACCTTGCCCAGGCTCAGGGTCACTTCGCGCCCGTCGACGGTCTTGACCGTGACGCTGTCGCGGTTGAACGCCTGGTTCAGCGCGATCAGCTCGGTTTCCAGCACCTTGTACTCGGCATCCCACTGCGCGCGCTCGGCATCCAGCTCGGCCTGGGCGACCGCGTCCAGCTCGCCTTGCAGCTCCAGCTTGCGGGTCTGCAGGCGGATGCGCTCGAGGCCGGCGTTGATCCGTCCGATGTCCTTCTTCTCCAGGCGTACCAGTTGCTGGTGCAGCTGCTCGACACGCTCGATGCGCTCCTGCAGCGCCGACCAGCTGGCGTCACCTTCGGCCACCAACTGGCCGTTTTCCTTGACGTTGATCAGGTAGCCGTAGAAGTTGCCCCACTCGCGACGCTCGAAGGCGGTGAGGTTTTCCGGGGTACGCGGGTTGCTCAGCCACTCGCCGACCACCCAGGTGAAGTCCGCGCCGAACACTTCGCGGTTACCCACCTTGAACAGCTCGCGGGTCATGAACTCGCCGCCCTCGGCGGTCACCGGCAGGCCGGAAGCGGCCAGGCGCGCGCGCGGCACTTCCTCGATCTGGGTGATTTCACCGGCCATCACCCGTACCGACTCGCCCGGTACCTGGTAATCGGCCTCGACGATATCCGCCGGCCAGAAGTGGCCGAGGCCGCGCACGGCGATCACCATCATCAGGCCCAGGGTCATGATCACCGCGATCGATACCGCGCCGGCATTCATCCAGACCCAGGGCGTACCGCTCTTGAACCAGGATTTCAGGTTGTTCTGTTTCACGGACATATACCTTCCCAAGCCTTAGAGCGAGGCGTACTTGACGCGCAGACGCTGGCGCACCAGCTCTGCCAGGGTGTTCATGACAAAGGTGAAGCCGAGCAGCACCAGCGCCGAGAGGAACAGCACGCGGTAGTGGGTACCACCGACTTCCGACTCGGGCATTTCCACCGCCACGTTGGCGGCCAGGGTGCGCAGGCCTTCGAACAGGTTCATGTCCATGATCGCGGTGTTGCCGGTGGCCATCAGCACGATCATGGTCTCGCCGACGGCGCGGCCCATGCCGATCATCACTGCCGAGAAGATGCCTGGGCTGGCGGTGAGGATCACCACCCGAGTCAGGGTCTGCCACGGCGTGGCACCGAGGGCCAGGGAGCCGAAGGTCAGGCTCTTGGGCACGCTGAACACGGCGTCTTCGGCGATCGAGTAGATGTTCGGGATCACCGCGAAACCCATGGCCAGACCGACCACCAGGGCGTTGCGCTGATCGAACGGGATGCCCAGATCATTGCTCAGCCAGCCGCGCATATTGCCGTCGAACAGCCAGTTTTCCACATGCCCGCTCATCGCCAGCGAGACATAGCCCACCAGCAGGATCACCGGAATCAGCAGCGCCGACTCCCAGCCATCCGGCACGCTCAGGCGAATCGACTCCGGCAGGCGGCTCCACAGGTAGGCGGCCAGCAGGATGCCGATGGGGGTGAAGATCAGCAGGCTGAAGATGCCCGGCAGGTGGCCTTCCACATACGGCGCGAGGAACAGGCCGGCAAAGAAGCCGAGAATCACCGTTGGCAGCGCTTCCATCAGCTCGATCACCGGCTTGACCTTGCGGCGCAGCGCCGGGGCCATGAAATAGGCGGTGTAGAGCGCGGCGGCGATGGCCAGCGGGGCGGCCAGGAGCATGGCGTAGAACGCCGCTTTCAGGGTACCGAAGGCCAGCGGCGCGAGGCTCAGCTTGGGTTCGTTGTCGGTGCTGGCCGAGGTCGACTGCCAGACATAGCCCGGCGCGTCGTAGTTCTCATACCAGACCTTGCCCCACAGCGAGCTCCAGGAAATTTCCGGGTGCGGGTTGTCGATGATCAGGCGTTGCAGTTGACCATTGCTCTCCACCAGCACGCGGTTGGCGCGCGGCGACAGGGCGGCCAGGGCCTGGCCCTCGGCGACCGGCTCGACCAGCAGGGTGCGGTGCGCGGTGCTGTGGAAGATGCCCAGGTTGCCCTTGGCATCCAGGGCATAGAAGCCCTTGCGGCGCTCTTCCGGGAGAATCTGGATGATCGGGCTGTCGGCCAGCTGGAAGCTGCGGATCGACTTCAGCACCGCCTTGCCATCGTCCTCGCGCACCATGAACCACTGGGCGATACCGCCGCTGCTGTCGCCGATCATCAGCGAGATACCGCCGAGCAGCGAGGTGGCGTTGCTGACCTCCAACTGCGCGTCGGCCAACAGCTTGTAGCGGCCATTCAGGCTCTTGCTGCGCATGTCGAAGACATCGGCGGTGGCGCGACCGTTGACCACGTACAGCCACAGGTGACGCGGGTCGATGATCAGCGCCTTGATCGGCTCGGCGATCTGCGGCAGGGCGATGCGCTCTTCGCTGAGGGTCACCTCGCCGGTCATCATGTTTTCTTCGCGCCCCAGGCTCAGCACGTGCAGCTCGGTGCCGGTGGAGCCTGCCAGCATCAGGGTGCCGCTGTTCAGGCTGAGACCGACATGATCGAGCACGCGGCCCTGGCTATCGAGCGTGATGGGCGCCTCGCCAAACGGATACTCGATGCTCGGCGCGATGGTCTTCACATCGTTGGGGTAGGTAATCTTGTAGACATGCTGGAACACCAGCACCTGGCCGTTGGACAGGCCCAGGGCCACGCGGTTGCTGCCTGGCTGGTCCTGACCAACCGAGGCAATCTGCACATCGGCCGGCAGCGGCAGCTGCACGCTGCTCAGCGGCTGCATCTTCTTCGCATCGAAGAACTGCACCTGGCCGTTCTGGTCCAGACGCATGGCCATCTGGTTCTGTTCTTCCAGGGTCAGCAGCAGCGGCGCGGCGGCTTCCTTGAGCCAGGCGACCTGCACCGGCTTGCGGCTATCCACGCTGGCGCCCTGGAACATTGGCAGCACCACGTAGGCCAGGTAGAAGAAGATCAGGGTGATGGCACCGAGCACCGCCATGCCGCCGACGGATACCGCCCAGCGCGCAAAACGGTCTTTCAGCGCGCGGATACGCCGCTTGCGCTGCAAGGCCGGGGTGTTGAAGTCCAGGCCGAGGGATTTGGAGGTGGCGGTCATGGTTTCACTAGCCAAGTCATTCATAGGTAAGAGCGTCTCTGCGCAGCCATGAGCGCGCCATCTGGAGTTCTGTCGCTATACGAGGCGCTAACTCTAGCGACTCTATATGACAGAAAAGTTACAGCGCTTTGACAAAGCAAAACCCGCCTGTCGTAAACGAAGGCGGGCATGCGACTTACTTATAGGCGTCCTTGCCAGTCAGGCGATCCTTACAGACCCAGTTCCTTCATGGTCTTCTCGACCACTTTGCTCGGCAGCGGAATGTAGCCGTCTTTGACCACAACTTCCTGACCTTGCTTGGACAGCACCAGCTTGACGAACTCTGCGTCCAGCGGGCTCAGCGGCTTGTTCGGCGCCTTGTTCACGTAAACGTAGAAGAAGCGAGCCAGCGGGAACTTGCCAGCCAGGGCGTTTTCTTCGTTGGCGTCAAAAGCTTCGCCGCCTTTCTTCGACAGCGGCACGGTCTTCACGCTGGAAGTCTTGTAGCCGATGCCCGAGTAACCGATGGCGTTGATGGTGCTGGAGATCGACTGCACCACGGAAGCCGAACCCGGCTGCTCGTTGACGTTAGCCTTGTAGTCGCCTTTGCACAGGGCTTCTTCCTTGAAGTAGCCGTAGGTGCCGGATACCGAGTTGCGACCGAACAGCTGGATCGGCTTGGCCGCCCACTCGCCGGTCATGCCCAGGTCACCCCAGGTTTTGATATCGCTGGCGCCACCGCACAGGCGGGTGCTGGAGAAGATCGCGTCAACCTGAGCCATATCCAGGGACTTGATCGGGTTGTCCTTGTGCACGAACACCGCCAGGGCGTCGATGGCTACCGGTACGGCAGTCGGCTTGTAGCCGTATTTCTCTTCGAACGCCTGGATCTCGGCATCCTTCATCGCACGGCTCATCGGGCCCATGCTGGCGGTGCCTTCAGTCAGAGCGGGCGGCGCAGTGGAAGAACCGGCGGCCTGGATCTGGATATTGACGTTCGGGTATTCCTTTTTGAACTCTTCGGCCCACAGGGTCATCAGGTTGGCCAGGGAGTCGGAACCGACGCTGGACAGGTTGCCCGATACGCCGGAAGTCTTGGTGTAGCTCGGCAGAGCCGGATCAACAGCGGCAACCGCAGTGGCAGTGGTTACGCCAGCGGCGACGAAAGTCATGGCCGCCATCAAACGCTTCAGTTTCATGCCTTGCTCCTGGAAAACTAGTGTTGGTTTGAACGGGGCCAAGTATCTGCAGGCCGCATGAACACTCTATGAAGGGATTGTGACAATTAGATTAAAGCGCGGAAAAAACTGAAAAGGCCTGCAAGCAGGCCTTTTCGATCACTGGTACATCCGCTTTGTAGGGCGCGGAAGATCGTCAGCAGCGTTTAAGACGTAGCCCGGATGCAATCCGGGCTACGCGGCTGGCGCCCCCTACACGGGCCGAGACCTCAGCCGGCGACCGCCTGTGGCTGGCGCTGCCACAGCCAGCCGCCGATCAGGATAAACAGCAGGCACAGGGCGCCGACATAGTAGGCCGGGCCCAGCGGGCTCCACTTCAGCAGCAGGCTGACCAGGATCGGCGTCAGCCCGCCGAAGATGGCGTAGGCCAGGTTGTAGGAGAACGACAGCCCGGAGAAGCGCACCAGCGCCGGGAAGGCGCTGACCATCACCAGCGGAATGGCGCCGATCATGCCCACGCACAGACCGGCCAGGGCATACAGCGGCAGCAGCAGTTCGGGATGGCTGGCCAGGCTGTTGTAAAAGGTCCAGGAGCTGAGCAGCAGCAACAGGCCGCCGCCGACGAACACCCGCCCGGCGCCGATGCGATCCGCCAGCCAGCCGGCCAGTACGCAGCCGATGCTCAGGCAGACGATGGCCAGGCTGTTGGCCTGCAGCGCCTCGGCCGGCTTGAAGCCATGCAGGGTCTGCAGCAGGGTCGGGGTCATCAGGATTACCACGACTATGCCGGCCGACAGCACCCAGGTCAGCAGCATGCACAAGATCACCGCCGGGCGATGCTCGCGCACCACGGTCTTCAGCGGCAGCTCGGCGGCCAGGGTCTGGCGCAGCTGCATTTCGGCGAACACCGGGGTCTCATGCAGCCAGCGGCGCAGGTACATGGCAATCAGGCCGAACAGGCCGCCGACCAGGAACGGGATGCGCCAGGCATAGGCCGCCAGTTCCTCTGGCGTGAACACCCGGTTGATCAGGCTGGCGGTCAGCGAACCGAGCAGGATGCCCACGGTCAGCCCCGCGGTCAGGGTGCTGCAGGCGAAGCCGATATGCCGCGGCGGCACGTGTTCGGCGACGAACACCCAGGCCCCCGGCACTTCGCCGCCAATCGCCGCGCCCTGCACCACGCGCAGCGCCAGCAGCGCCAGCGGCGCCCAGATGCCGATTTGCGCATAGGTCGGCAGCAGGCCCATGAGCAGGGTCGGCACGGCCATCAGGAAGATGCTCAGGGTGAACATGCGCTTGCGTCCGAGCAGGTCGCCGAAGTGCGCCAGGACGATGCCGCCCAGCGGTCGCGCCAGGTAACCGGCGGCGAAAATGCCGAAGGTCTGCAGCTGGCGCAGCCACTCGGGCATGTCGGCGGGGAAGAACAGCTTGCTGAGCACCGCCGTGAAGAACACGAAGATGATGAAGTCGTAGAACTCCAGCGCGCCGCCGAGGGCGGACAGCGACAGGGTCTTGTAATCACTACGGTTCAACGGGCGCGCCGCGGGCGCAGCGCTGGAGGGCACGGAAGACATGGTCGACAGCTTCTTTTATAGGAGTAGGGATGGCTGGCGCTGATGGCAGCCGCCGCACGATAGCAAATTGCACCGCGGGCCGGCAGCCGGGCCAGCCGACAAATGCAGAACTGGGCGGTCGTCGCCTGACGCGCCGCCCGATATACTGCGCGCTCGGCCCGCTGGGCCACGGGGGATTGTGCCAAGGCTTGGCCGTCGGCAAAGTCTTGGCAGAACCTCCCACACCACTCCAAACATAAGAAAAACGGCACCGGGGCCCCACCACCATGATCGAGCTCGAACAGGAAGATCCCATACCGCAAGGCGATCTGGCCCTGCAGCTGACCGCTCTCCCGCGCGAAACCAACGGTTTCGGCGATATCTTCGGCGGCTGGCTGGTGTCGCAGATGGACCTGGCCGGCACCGCCATGGCCAGCAAGGTCGCTGGCGGCCGGGTGGCCACCGTGGCCATCGACCGCATGGCCTTCCTGGTTCCGGTCCCGGTCGGCGCGCAGCTGTCCTTCTATACCCAGGCCCTGGAAGTCGGCCGCAGCTCGATCCAGATGCTGGTCGAGGTGTGGAGCGACGACCCGCTGTCCAGCGAGTGGCGCAAGGTCACCGAGGCGGTGTTCGTCTTCGTCGCCATCGATGGCAGCGGCCGCACCCGCTCGGTGCCGCCACGTCGCGGCTAAGCCGCGCACAACCTGCGGCGCGGCGCCCAAACGGCGCCGACGCCGAGGCCCGGCGGCCTCTCGTAGAGTGCACCGTGCGCACCGCCAGGTCTGTGTAGCGCCCTGGTGCGCACGGCGCGCCCTACAGCCGGCGATCAACCGCGAGCCACCCCACGAGCCGTTCCCCGGCACTGGCCTTTCACCGGGGTCTGCGGTACATCTCTGTTTTTAGCGTGCGGATGCCCCGATGAACACTCCCTCCCCCTCCGTCGAACGCATCGAACTGGATGAACTGGTGTGCTGGCGCGTGCAAGTCGGCGACGGCACCCTGCTGGTCGCCCAGCAAGGCGCGCAGATCCTGCATTACCAGCACGGCACGCAGGCGCCGATCATCTGGCTCAGCGAGCAGGCCCGCTATCAGCGCGGCCAGTCGGTACGTGGCGGCGCGCCGGTGTGCTGGCCCTGGTTCGGCGGCCTGACGCGCAACCCGCCGGCGGTGCAGGCCATGCACAGCAACCCGGCCAGCGCGCCGGCCCATGGCAACGTGCGCGGCCTCGACTGGCAGCTGCTGGGCATCGACCAGCACGACGGCGCCGTGACCCTGCAATTCGCCTTCGACAGCCGCAAGCATCCGCTGCCGGACTGGCCGCATGCGGCAGAGCTGCAGCTGAATATCCGCCTGGATCAGCAGTTGCACCTGGAACTGCGCAGCAGCAACCTGGGCACTCAGCCGCTGGTGTTGAGCCAGGCCCTGCACACTTACTTCGCCGTCAGCGATATCCGTGATGTCAGCGTGCAGGGGCTGGATGGCTGCCGCTATATCGAAACCCTGGAGGACTGGCAGGAGCGGCGACAGCAGGGCGCGCTGGACTTCGCCGGCGAGACCGACCGCATCTACCTGGACACGCCGACGCGCCTGAGCATCATCGATCCGGGCTGGCAACGGCGCATCCACCTGGATGCCCAGGGCTCACGCTCGGCCGTGCTGTGGAATCCATGGATCGACAAGGCCAAACGCCTCTCGCAGTTCGCCGAAGACGCCTGGCAGCGCATGCTCTGCATCGAAACCGCGAATATCTGGGACGACTGCGTGACGCTGGCCCCGGGCGCCAGCCACAGTCTGTGCCTGAGCCTGAGCAGCGAGGCACTCTAAGAGCGTTTACGATCTTTTTTCAGTACGTTAGCGACGTGTAGAAGCCGGTGCGGATCGCTTTTGCCCCCTCTCCCGTTCACGGGAGACGACTGCAGGGATGCAGGAGGTAGAGCGACGCAGGAAGCCGAGGGCTGGGGAGAGGGCGTGCTGGCCAATACCCTCTCCCCCTGCCCCTCTCCCACAAGTGGGAGAGGGGAGTTTCCAAGATCGCAAACTAGCCCTTACAGATCAGCCTCTTCCACCACCCGCACCGAACTGGCCTTGAGGGCATAGGCCGCATCGGCCAGGTCATTGCTGACCGTCTCGACCTGCAGCGGCCCCTCGACCCACAGCGGGGCGTAGATGTCTTCGAGCAGGATGCCCTGGGGATAGCGCACCAGCACGATCTGGTTCGGCGGTGGCGGCGGCACATGGATACAGGCGCCAGGGTACGGCACCAGGAAGAACAGCGTGCTGCGGCCCTCGGCGTCACTTTCCAGGGGCACCGGGTAGCCGCCCAGGCGTACCGTCTTGCCATTCAGATGGGCCACGGTCTTGCTCGAATACATCACCGCCGGCAGATCACTCTTCTGCTGCTTGAGGCCGCCCTGCTGACCGAAAGTACCAGCCGACTCCGGCGTCTCATGGCTGATTTCCGGCATGGCTTCGAGGGCCAGCTGATCCTCACGCGGCATCAGTTCCAGCCAGTCGGTTTCCCGTGGTTCGGCGTGCGCCAGTAACGGCACGAGCAGCAGGGCAAGCAGGATTCGGCGCATGACAGCTCCCGGTATGACGGTAAGCGGTAGACGGCGCTGAGGTGGCGAAGTTTCCTCCGCCCCAGCGGGCTCAGAACCTGTTTACGATCTCGCGAGCTAGAGCCAGGCTAGGCAAAAACAGGCGAGGAAGCGCAGTTTACAAGTGGTAAATGAGCATTCCGAGCCTGTTTTTAACGACGCATGGCCGACGCGCAGCAGATCGTAAACAGGTTCTCAGGCGTTGATCAGCGCTTCGACTTCGGCAATGCGCGCCTTGAGGGTCGCCATATCCTTGCTGCGCAGGGTGGCGTGACCGACCTTGCGCCCGACCTTGAAGGCCTTGCCGTAGTGGTGCAGGTGGCAATCGGCAATCGCCGCGACCTTCTCGACCGCCGGCACGCTGCCGAGGAAGTTGAGCATGGCGCTTTCGCCAACCTTGGCCGTGGAGCCCAGCGGCAGGCCGGTGACGGCGCGCAGATGGTTCTCGAACTGGCTGCACTCGGCGCCTTCGATGGTCCAGTGCCCGGAATTGTGCACGCGCGGGGCGATCTCGTTGGCCTTGAGGCCGCCGTCGACTTCGAAGAACTCGAAGGCCAGCACGCCGACGTAATCCAGCTGCTTGAGCACGCGACCGACATAGTCCTCGGCCAGGCCCTGCAGCGGGTGATCGGTGCTGGCGATGGACAGCGCCAGCACGCCGCTGTCGTGACGGTTGTGCACCAGCGGGTAGAAGCGCGTCTCACCGTCGCGACCACGCACGGCCACCAGCGACACTTCGCCAGTGAACGGCACGAAGCCTTCGAGGAGGCACGGCACGCTACCCAGCTCGGCGAAGGCGCCGACCACGTCTTGCGCCTGGCGCAGGACCTTCTGGCCCTTGCCGTCGTAGCCCAGGGTGCGGGTCTTCAGCACCGCCGGCAGGCCGATGGCGGCCACGGCGGCGTCAAGATCAGCCTGCGACTGGATATCGGCGAAATCCGGGGTGGGGATGCCGAGGTCCTTGAACATCGACTTCTCGAACCAGCGGTCGCGGGCGATGCGCAGCGCTTCGGCGCTCGGGTACACCGGCACGAACTGGGAGAGGAAGGCCACGGTCTCGGCCGGCACGCTTTCGAACTCGAAGGTCACCAGGTCGACGTCATCGGCCAGACGGCGCAGATGCTCGTGGTCGTTGTAATCGCCACGCAGGTGCTCACCCAGGGCCTGGGAGCAGGCGTCCGGCGCCGGGTCGAGAAACGCGAAACTCATCCCCAGCGGGGTGCCCGCCAGAGCCAGCATACGGCCCAGCTGGCCGCCACCAATGACACCGATCTTCATAGCTTCTGAGCTCCTATCAGGAACGCGGATCCGGGTTTTCCAGCACGGCTTCGGTTTGTTCGGTACGGAACTGCTTCAGCGCCGCATGGAACTGCGGGTGCTGGTGACCGAGGATGCTCGCCGCCAGCAGTGCGGCGTTGATCGCCCCGGCCTTGCCGATGGCCAGGGTGGCGACCGGAATGCCGGCCGGCATCTGCACGATCGACAGCAGCGAATCGACACCCGACAGCACGGCCGATTGCACCGGCACACCGAGAACCGGCAGGTGGGTCTTGGCCGCACACATGCCCGGCAGGTGCGCCGCGCCACCGGCACCGGCGATGATCACCTGGATACCACGGCTGTCGGCCTGTTCGGCGTACTGGAAGAGCAGGTCCGGCGTACGGTGGGCGGAAACCACCTGCACTTCATAGGGAATGCCCAGCTTGTCCAGCATCTCTGCGGTGTGACTGAGGGTGCTCCAATCGGACTTGGAGCCCATGATCACGCCAACCAGTGCGCTCATCGTTTTGCCTCTGACTCGGGCGCCTGTCGGCGCGACAAAAACCAACAAGCCACGCATCGGGCGTGGCTTGTTATGTGCGGGCCAGGCCGCATGGGGCCTGGAGGCGGCGCAGTATACCGGAAAGCAACGGGTGTCGCGCCCCTGGGGTGACCGTTTGTCAGTAGAGGTAGAGCAGTGCTTGCAGGATGATAGAGAGCAAAGTGCTTGGGACACTTGAGGCGCCAAAGCGGGCTGGGGCAGACTGCCTGTACACGGCGATCTTTCACTATGTCTTCCGGTCAGGACTGCACAGTTATCTATCAAAAAAATAAAACTGCCCTTTTTGCTCAATAGCAAAGCTGCATGTTCATCTGATGAGGAACTGGTTCAGCGACAACGATCCATTTATCAAGAAAGCACTGCAAGGAAGTCATATGAATAACTTCAAAGAAAAATCGGCCCAGAGCATAACGGCACTACTACTTGCAATGCTAATCCCCGGGTGCGCAAGCGATATCAAGACAGTTACAATGACGCCAGACCAAGGCAAGCTTGTGACTGGAAAGACAATTACTACACCTGCAGGAGTTAAAAGATTAAAAGCGGCTCTCGGCGAAGACATGTTTACGAACGAACAATATTTCATCACACCTGGCACGCTTGAATTTAATACAGCAACAATGCAGTCGGCCGCCAACGCCAAAATAAAGCATAAACTCAAGACTATAAGCTTTAATCTTCCTCCCGCACATCTCTCATCTGAAGGATACTCATCCGAAGGCCAGCACTACACATATCCGCGGAGCTTTGTCTCAAACAATGACACACCTGCCTACGGGGGATTGATTGCACCAATTGAGACACCAGAGATAGCTACAAAGATTTACTGGCATTGGAGCCCAAAAAACGCCGAAGGACTTTATTATTCCGCCCCACTATCAAAACCAGTACATTTAAACATCGAAAAAATCGAAAAAGATTCAACCAATGAAGCTCACAAGCCACTAACGCAAGCCTTAATATATTCCGGAGTTTCGGACGGGAAAATTCGTTTTATTTACAGAGAGTATACAAGGGGCGGATATTCGCGACCCGACTTCACCCAAGACGTAACTTTGAACTATACGCCGGGAGAAGAGTACGCATTCAAAAGCGCACGATTCGTAGTAGAAAAGGCTGGCAATTCATTTATAGACTTCATATTAATTAAAGGGTTTTAAATAAACCCCAAAAGCCCGCTTACAAGCACGTCGTACTGCAGTCCATTTCATACTGGCCCGCATTTTTCGATGCTCGGCATTTCAGGCCATCCTTATAAAACCATCAAGCCACTCGGAGCCAAATCCCCGTCAGTAGGCTGAGCGCAATCGCCGTGTAAGGGGTTGAGCGGCATGGATGCCGCGAAAGCCGCGATGGGCCAGGGATGGCCCTTCGCGGCGGGCCCCTGGAGCGGCGATGGAGGGAAGGTACCCGGAGCGAAGCGCAGGGCCGGATGTCGGGGTGCCCTTCTTTTTGGTTACTTTTTCTTGGGCAAGCAAGAAAAAGTGACGCGCCGTGAAGGGCGCAACCTGTAGCTTCAGCCGAGGAAAGCGCTGAGTCCGTATCCCATAGTGCAGGCCACAGATATCAAGGACGCAGCCAGTACCGCCCCATAAGAATCCTGCCTGAAGCCACTGACTCAAGCCGATTGCCGAGTTTCGATGGGACTTCTTGTTCCGCCCTCCAGGGCGGCTCACTTTTTCCAGGCACGGAAAAAGTAAGCAAAAACGCTATGCCCCTTGCATCCGGCCCCGGCTGCGCCGGGGTGCGTTCGTTCCATCACTGCTCCGAGGGTCGGCGTACAAGGGCCATCCCTGGCCCTTTACGCCTTTCGCCGCATCCCTGCGGCTCAACCCTCTACACAGCGACTCCACTCACCCTCCTGATGGGGCGCTCAGAGTTGCCTGGAAGTTTGCGGATTTTTTGTAGGAGCGAGCTCTGCTCGCGAACCAGGCCCCACGAAAGCTTCGCGAGCAGAGCTCGCTCCTACCGATTTGATGGTGCCCACACCGCGGCGTTTCCGCGTCACGCGAACAGCCAATCAGTTGCTGTACTCGTAGATGATCGAATCAAAGGCACCCGCGTCATGCCCGCGCCTGAGGCACTGATTGAACTGCTGCAGAAACCAGCCCATCTTCAGTTCCTTGGCAATGCCCATGTGCTTGCTGTCGGACTTGAACGGCACGGGCAAGGCGGCAAAGGTATCGCCCTGCAAGTCCGGGCTGCCCTCGACGAGTTTGCCGATATCCACGCTGGAGCCCATCAGGATGGCATCGATGCGCTCGCGCTGGAGCATGGCCAGGCCACTGCGGCTGTCGTTGAAGCCAACGATGGTCAGGCTGCCGTTGGCCACCGCCTCGTCAAAGGCGGTGCCATAACTGGTGCCGATGGACACGCCGACCAGCTTGCCCTGCAGGTCGGCAATCTTCTCGTAGGTGAACTCCCGGCCCTTCTTCACGATCAGCACGATGTGCTCGGTAAAGATCGGCTCGGAGAAATCGAAGAGCAGCAGCCGCTCCTCACTCATCGACAAGCCGATGACCCCGCC
Source organism: Pseudomonas campi (assembly GCF_013200955.2). Classification (NCBI taxonomy): domain Bacteria; kingdom Pseudomonadati; phylum Pseudomonadota; class Gammaproteobacteria; order Pseudomonadales; family Pseudomonadaceae; genus Aquipseudomonas; species Aquipseudomonas campi. Next base: position 117,998 of record NZ_CP053697.2, on the reverse strand, counting down.
GCCGCCGCGCTCGGCCAGGGTGTAGGCGCGCGCCCAGGGCATCAGTTTGATCTGGTAGGGCACCTGCATTTCATCCAGGCAGAGCTTGCTGATGTCGACCACGATGCCTTTGGCCTGGCCCGCTTCTTCGTAGTACTTGGGGTAGCCATCGTGGGTGCCGTAGACCATGAACGCCTCGGCCTGCGCACCCCGCACCGCCAGCAAGGCCAGCAGCAGGACCAGCACATGTAACTTGCTAACGGACATGGCGGCACCTCGCAGGGAGGTTGGAGGGAATCACTTAACTGTAGGAGCCAAGGCACGAACGTGCATCTAACCGATTACCTGACTCGATACCCGAACATCGCTGATGCCTGGGGGTAGTTTCACCGAGCCCGCCCCCCCTGGATGAGCAGCGGATGCCGACACGCGGCAAACCGAGAACTCCGCCACACCGCGTTTTTCCGTTTTGCCTACAATCCGCCGCCCTACTCCGCCAGATTGAAAAGGATTTCAATATGCGCCGCGCCTTTGCTCTTCTGCTTGCCACGCTCTGCGGCTGCGCCAGTGCGCCACCGGGCAGCACTCCGCTCACTGTGCATGATGAAAGCCTCAGGCCGCGCGCCGCCTTCGAGGTTTGTTATCAGTTGAGTTTCTGTCCCCTGGTCAGCACCGCCTCGCTCCCCGAAGCACGCTGATTGCAGCCAGGGGGCAGGCCCACGAAGTCAGCGCCCTGCGCCGCCAGTTGGCCAGGCGCCAGGCCCTGGAGCAGCGCCTGCTTGGCGCTGGCTGTTGAAGCGGCTTCTGTAGGCCCCCGGCGAGATGCCCACCCGCTGCTTGAACAGGCGGCGGAAGGAGCTGCCGTCCTCGTAGCCAACCTGCTCGGTGATGCGGTCGAAGTTCTCCTGCCCCCCCTCCAGCAGGTGCTTGGCCCGGTCGATGCGCAGGTTCTGCAGATACTGCCCTGGCGTCAGGCCGGTGGCCTCCTTGAAACGGCGGATCAGGTTGCGCTGGCTGAGGGCGAAGCGCTCGGCCACCTGCTCCAGGTCGATGGGCTGGGCCAGGTGTTTCTCCAGCCAGACCTGCACCTTGAGGATGTCGCGATCCTGATGGCTCTTGTTGAAGTGGTCGCTCATGTAGGGGGTCTGCAGGCGCTCGGCACTGTCGACCAGCAGCTTCTTCGAGCATTCGGCCGCCAGCTGGGGCGAGGCGAAGCGGCGGATGATGTGCAGCAGCAGGTCGCTGCCGGTGGTCGAGCCAGCCGAGCAGAGCAGCAGGCCGTCATCGGTCACAGTGCGCTCGGCCTGCAGCCGCACCCGGGGGAAACGCCGGGCGAACTGCTCGCTGAAGATCCAGTGGGTGGTGGCGCGCTTGCCCTCCAGCAGGCCGGCCTGGGCGGTGACGAAGGTGCCGGTGCACATGCTGGCGATGTAGCTGTTGCGCCCGTGGTGGTGACGCAGCCAGGCGTATACCGGCTCCAGCTCTGGCAATACCGTGAGGATGTTGAACATGAAGCCCGGCACTATGATCAGGTCGGTCTCCTCAATCTCGGCTAGGGCCTTCTGCGGGGTCAGGCGCAGGCCTCCCGTGCAGCTGACGGGCCCGCCGTCGATGGACGCGCTCTGCACCTCGAAGGGCTCGGCGCCGGTGGCAAGCCGCTGCAGCACATTGGCGCACTCGAGGAACTCCATGGCCGCAGAAACACTGGTAGCCGAGCAGCGCTCAGCCATCAAAACGGTCACTCTCATCTCACACTCCCTCGTCCCACGCGAATCTCGCACGCTTTCCGTCAATTTCACCCATGTTGGCGCCGCCCCGCGCCACCTAGCATGCACCGCATGGGGATGATGCCCCGGTGAGCAAAGGAAACGCGGCGATGAAAAATACAGCCTATCGGCTATTCAAAAAACCCTTCTTCGGCCGTTTCATGCGCCCCTGGCGCTGGCCCGAGCAGATCGATCCGCAGCCCTGGCAACGCCTGACCATCGACAGCAGCTCCGGCGCGCGCCTGTCGGCCCTTCTGGCCAACAGCCATGCACCCGAGGCCAAGGGCGCGATCCTGCTGGCCCACCCCATGGGCACGGTGGCCAAGGGCTTCTGGCTGAAGCAGGGCCACGCCGAAATGCTGCGCGAAGCCGGCTATCACGTGATGCTGTTCGACCTCAACGGCTTCGGCGAGAGCAGCTCCACAACCATGGACTACCCCCTGGATGTGCTGGCCGCCGGCCAGGCGCTGCAGGCCCGCTACCCGGACCTGCCGGTGGCGGTGGCCGGTGCTTCCATGGGCGCGGCCATGAGCCTGTGTGCCCTGGCCCAGCCGGGACACCCGTTCAAGGTGGCAATCCTCGAAGCGGCCTTTCCGACACTGCTGCACTTCTGGCGCCGCTATCCCATTCCCCGACTCGGCATCCAACTGAGCACGCTGTTGTATCCCGCGGGAGAACGCCGCCTGCGCCCGCTCCATGCAGCAGCCCATCTGGTGGGACAGCCGCCCGTGCTGATGATCTACGGCGAAGATGACCCCTACACCCCCGTGCGCGATGGCCAGCAACTGCACCAGGCGCTCGCCCGCGCCACCCATACCGAGTTCTGGCAGGTGCCGGGCGCCAAGCACACCCTGGCCTACGCGGCGCAGCCGCAGGACTATGCCCAGCGGGTGACCGCCTTCCTCGACACGCATCTGGCCAGCCACGCCTGAGCCCCTTCACAACCCCCAGGACCAGAGGATCAATCATGGCCTTCGAAGAAATGCTGCGCGCCGCCTGTGATGCATCACCCACCCAGATACAGATTCCGCAACACTGGGGCCAGGGCCGCGCCACCTTCGGCGGGCTGCTGGCCGCCTGCCTGTTCGACAAGATCCAACCACAGGTCGCCGCCGGGCGAGCGGTGCGCTCACTCATGTTGTCCTTCGTCGCGCCCGTGGCCCCTGGCATTCTGGACGTACAAATCGAGGTGCTGCGCGAGGGCAAAGCGGCAACCCAGATCCAGGCTACGGCGGTGCAGCAAGATCAAGTGTGTGCCGTGATGCTGGCGAGCTTCGGCGGCGATCGCAGTTCGGCGGTGAGCGTGGGTGCGCTGCCCGCACCGGCGTTCCGGGCCCCCGAGACGGTGTCGCCCTTCCCCTTCATCGCCGGCCTGACGCCGGACTTCACCCAGCACTTCGACTATCGCTACGCGGTCGGCAAGATGCCCTTCATGGGCGGCCAGGAGACACGCATGGGCGGCTGGATCCGCTTGCGCGACCCCGGCGCGCAAGCCACCAGCGTGGCCGAACTACTGTGCCTACTGGACGCCTGGCCACCGGCGGTGTTCAGCCTGCTCAAGGCTCCGGCGGCCGGTAGCTCGCTGAGCTGGACCGTCAGCTTCGCCGACGCTTCGGACGACTGCGCGGCCGGCGACTGGTGGCAGTACCTGGCCGACATCCAACACGCGGCCAACGGTTACAGCCACATAGACGCCACAGTGTGGAACAAGCACGGGAACGCAGCGCTGATCAGTCGCCAGACCGTCAGCGTCTTTGCCTAACCCGCGCCCAGGCCGCCTGCCAGCTTGCGCCAAAGCAGACGCACCGCCGCCTTGCGTGACAGCTCGCAGCGGTACAGGCGAATCTCCAGCGGCACCTGCCAGTGCTCGCCGCCACAGATGGTCAGCTCGCCGCGGGCCAGTTCGGCGGTCACCGACAGGCGCGGCACCCAGGCCACGCCCAGGCCCTGCATGGCCATGCTCTTCAGGCTGTCGGCCATCGCTGTTTCGTACACCGTGCTGGAGCGCAGGGCGCGCTGGCGCAGCAGCAGGTTGACCGAGCGACCGAGGAAGGCACCGGCGCTGTAGGCCAGCAGCGGCACGCTCTGCCCGCTGTCGAGGTCGAACAGCGGCGCGCCGGCCTCGTCCACCGCGCACACCGGCAACATCGAGGTGGCGCCCAGGTGCAACGAGGGGAAGATTTCCGGCGCCAGCTGCAGCGCGGCGTCCGGATCGTAGTAAGCGAGGATCAGGTCGCAGGCGCCTTCGCGCAGGGCGTGAATCGCCTCGCCGACGTTGCTCGCCACCAGCCGGGTGTTCAGCGGCAGACCCTCGCGGCGCAGGCGAGCGATCCATTCCGGAAAGAAGCCCAAGGTCAGCGAATGCGCCGCGGCAATCTGCAGCACTTCGCCCTGCTGGCCCTCGACGTTGTGCAGGTGGCGCACCACCTCGCCGAGTTGCTCGACCATGCTGCGCGCCGTGACCAGGAACAGCTGGCCGGACTCGGTCAGCTCCACCGGCGTACGCGAACGGTTGACCAGGGTCAGCCCCAGCGCCGCCTCCAGGCTGCGGATACGACGGCTGAAAGCCGGCTGGGTGACGAAGCGCTTCTCCGCCGCCTGGGAAAAGCTGCGGGTGGCCGCCAGGGTGACGAAGTCTTCCAGCCACTTGGTTTCCAGGTTCATCGAATCTCCGTAGCCCGGCTGCAATCCGGGAAATGTTTCGATAGCTCCCACGCTCTGCGTGGGAGCGTCACTCAGGCGCGGAGCGCCTGAGGCTGCATTCCCACGCGGAGCGTGGGAACGATCAGCGCATTTTTAACCCAGGCAGTCGTTTGAAATTATGCACGCGCGACATCCACCCTGGGTCACCGCGACATTATGCCGATTATGCATACCATAGCGTTTAACAGCATTAGCCGACAAACGGACTCAGGCCTAGTCTATTGGGCATCGCGGCACTCGCCGTATCTACCAGAGATAAATCTCATCATGTCCGCTGCTGCATCCACCCGCGTCGAAAAAGACCTGCTCGGCAAACTGGAAGTCCCGGCCGAGGCCTATTACGGCATCCAGACCCTGCGTGCTGTGCAGAATTTTCGTCTTTCCGGTGTACCGCTGTCGCACTACCCGAAACTGGTAGTCGCCCTGGCCATGGTCAAGCAGGCCGCCGCCGACGCCAACCGCGAGCTGGGCCACCTGTCCGCCGCCAAGCACACCGCGATCAGCACAGCCTGTGCGCGCATCATCCAGGGCGAGTTCCACGAGCAGTTCGTGGTCGACATGATCCAGGGCGGCGCCGGCACCTCGACCAACATGAACGCCAACGAGGTGATCGCCAACATCGCCCTGGAAGCCATGGGCCACGAGAAGGGCGAGTACCAGTACCTGCACCCGAACAACGACGTGAACATGGCGCAGTCGACCAACGACGCCTACCCCACCGCCATCCGCGTCGGCCTACTGCTTGGCCATGACTTCCTGCTCACCGCGCTGGACAAGCTGATCCAGTCGTTCGCCGCCAAGGGCCTGGAGTTCGGCCACATCCTCAAGATGGGCCGCACCCAGCTGCAGGACGCCGTGCCGATGACCCTCGGCCAGGAGTTCCGCGCCTTCGCCGTGACCCTCGGCGAAGACCTGCAGCACCTGAAGATGCTCGCCCCGGCCCTGCTCACCGAGGTCAACCTGGGCGGCACGGCGATCGGCACCGGGATCAACGCCGACCCGGCCTACCAGCACCTGGCCGTCGAGCGCCTGGCGATCATCAGCGGCCACCCGGTCAAGCCGGCCGCCGACCTGATCGAAGCCACCTCGGACATGGGCGCCTTCGTGCTGTTCTCCGGCATGCTCAAGCGCACCGCGGTCAAGCTGTCGAAGATCTGCAACGACCTGCGCCTGCTCTCCAGCGGCCCGCGCACCGGGATCAACGAGATCAACCTGCCGGCGCGTCAGCCGGGCAGCTCGATCATGCCGGGTAAGGTCAATCCGGTGATTCCGGAAGCGGTCAACCAGGTGGCCTTCGAAGTGATCGGCAACGACCTGGCCCTGACCATCGCCGCCGAAGGTGGCCAGCTGCAGCTGAACGTGATGGAGCCGCTGATCGCCTACAAGATCCTCGACTCGATCCGCCTGCTGACCCGCTCCATGGATATGTTGCGCGAGCTGTGCATCGACGGCATCACCGCCAACGAAGCGCATTGCCGCGCGCTGATGGAAAACTCCATCGGCCTGGTCACCGCACTCAACCCCTACATCGGCTACGAGAACGCCACGCGCATCGCCAAGGTGGCGCTGGACACCGGCCGTGGCGTGCTGGAACTGGTGCGCGAGGAGAAGCTGCTGGACGACGCCACCCTGGCCGACATCCTGCGTCCGGAAAACATGATCGCCCCGCGCCTGGTGCCGCTCAAAGCCTGAGTATTCGCTGCAAACATCGACCGAGAGGCCCCCTCGCCTCTTGCCTTCAGGGATGGCTTCGGCCATCCCTTTTTTTGTCTGGCGAAAGCACTCAGCAAACCTGTAGCCGTAGCCCGGATGCAATCCGGGAAAAACAGGCAGCTCCAGGTCCCGGATTGCATCCGGGCTACACGCGGCGCACCCACTCATTGCACCAGGCACTCGCCTTCTTCAAGGGTTCCCAGCAGACGCTCGCGGTACTGCGATTCGCCGTCGAATACCGCGACCGGCTCCTTCTGCGCATAGGGTTCGAGGAAGTCGAGGGTGACCATCAGCTTGAACACCTGGTAGCGCTTGCGCGACTGGCGAAAGCCGGGGCAATCGGGGAAGTGATCGCGCACGACGGCGGACTCCTCCTCGCAGTTGTCGTCGTCCTCGTGCTCCTCGTAACGCTCCGTCCCTTGCCGATAACTCCTGCGGCCACAATCCAGACGCTGCACGCTCTTGCTGCAGAAACCGGCAGTGCTACAACTCTCATGAGCATTGCGCTCACTGGTCTCCGCCTGCACTTCGCGCCAGCGGGCCTGGATGTCGTAGGCCAGGCCACTGTCCGTGCTGTCGATGAAGAACGAGTTGCCGGCATAGTCACCCGCCGTTACCCAGGCGCTGAAACCGGACGTGGCGTCATGCAGCTTGAGCCGACCGACCAGCCAGGGGTCCGGGGCAAACTGCAGACGCATGTGCCCCTGTTTGAGCACCACGTCATCCGTCAGCTGCAGTGGCTGGCTGTTCTCGGTGAACAGGTAGCCCTTGCCCGACAGACTGCCGCAACCGGCCAGGGTCAGACCGACCAACAAAGTAGCGCTGAGCCGCAGGATCGCCCGCGGCGTCCTGGCTGCGAGAAGGTGGCGCACGTGGTATCGCTCCGTGATGATCATGGCGGACTTGGGTCGCCGTTCGACCTCGGCCGCTGCAATAGATTCGCCGAGCCTACTCGATCTCGAACAGGCCGTTCTTCAGCGGTTCCACCGTCAGGCGCTGGCGGATATCGGCATCGATACGCGGGTCGTCCGGGCGGTACAGCATGATCTGCCGGTAGGCGTTGACCCGGTTGATCTCCGGCCCGAGAAATTCCCAGACCACCCGGGTGCAGGCCGGGTTGCGCCCGTCGGCGCTGGAGACGCCGGTCTTCAGGCCGTTGAGGCGGGTGATGCGGCTCTTGAAGCTGGGGATGAGGATGGTCTGGCTCATCTCGTTGACGGTCAGCGACTCGTAGTCCAGCAGGAACAGCCGATCCTGCAGGGCGAAGGCTGCGCCCAGGTAACGGCAGCGCACCCAGTCCTCGGCCTCGCCGGCCCGCGTGCGCTCCTGGCGTTCCTGACGCTCGAACAGGAAGGTGCCGCGCTCCTCGCGCAGGTGCACCAGCGACAGCAGGATGAACCCCGGCACCGACATGCAGTTGGAGTATTCGAAGTAGTAGCCGCAGTAGCGACTGAGGTTGCCGGCGTTGTCGCGCAGCGGCTGCAGCAGCTCCAGCAGCGGATCGCCTTCGCTGACCTTGCCTGGCGTGGTGCCACGAGCACCGATCAGGCGGGCGAACTGCTCCGGTGGCTGGCCCAGCTCGTATTCCTCGACCCCGAAAAAGTCGCAGATGCGCTTGAGGTTGTAGGGCGTCGGGCGGCTCTGGCCATTGAGGTATTTGTTGAACTGGGCGCGATTGATCGCCAGCTTGCGGCAAACCTCGGCAATCGAGCGGTAGTGGCTGCACAGCAGCTTGAGGTTGTCGCCGAAATGCTCCGCCATGATGCGGTTCCTGATGGTGCGAGTGACGCGATTCTAGCATCAACTCGCATCAACTCGCCGCGACCTGCGAAATTGTCTCAACGCCGCCCCTGGCCAACCATTCGGGGGCCGCACGGTGGCGCGGCCTCGCCCATCCAGAACAACAAGAGAGACACCCTCATCATGCTCGATCTTCTTAACGACCTGCTCTGGAGCAAGGTCCTCATCGTCGCCCTGGTCGGCCTCGGCCTGTACTTCACCATCGCCTCGCGTTTCGTCCAGTTCCGTTACTTCGGCAGCATGTTCAGCATCTTCGCCGAAGCCTTCCAGCGCAAACCGGGCCAGCTCAGCTCGTTCCAGGCGCTGATGCTTTCCGTGGCCGGCCGCGTCGGCGCCGGCAACATCGCCGGTGTGGCGGTCGCCATCATGCTCGGCGGCCCCGGTGCGATCTTCTGGATGTGGCTGGTCGCCCTGCTCGGCATGGCCACCAGCTACTTCGAATGCTCCCTGGCCCAGCTGTACAAGCGCAGCGAGCCGGATGGCACCTACCGTGGCGGCCCGGCCTTCTACATCCTGCACGGCCTGGGTCAGCGCTGGCTGGCGGTGATCTTCTCGATCCTGCTGCTGGTGACCTTCGGCTTCGGCTTCAACGCCGTGCAGTCCTACACCGTGGCCACTTCGCTGCACGACACTTTCGGCCTGCCGACCTATGTCAGCGGTCTGGCCCTGGTGGCGGTGATCGGTCTGATCATCTTCGGCGGCATCAAGCGCATCGCCAGCACCGCCGACGTGCTGGTACCGATCATGGCCTTCTCCTACATCGCCATGGCGCTGGTGGTGATCGGCATGAATATCACTGAAGTGCCGGCTGTACTGACCCTGATCGTCAAGAGCGCCTTCGGCCTGGAGCCGGCCTTCGCCGGCGGTATCGGCGCGGCCATCATCATGGGCGTCAAGCGCGGCCTGTTCTCCAACGAAGCGGGTCTGGGCAGTGCGCCAAACGTCGCCGCCGTGGCCGCGGTCAAGCACCCGGCCGCCCAGGGCATCGTGCAGTCGCTCAGCGTGTTCATCGACACCCTGCTGATCTGCACCAGCACCGCGCTGATCATCCTGCTCTCGGGCGTCTACGAGCCGGGCAGCAACCTGGCCGGCGTAGTTCTGACCCAGACCGCCCTGGCCGCCGAAGTCGGCGAGTGGGGCCGCGTGTTCGTCAGCACCGCCCTGCTGCTCTTCGTCTTCACCACCCTGGTGTACAACTACTACCTGGGCGAGAACGCGCTGAGTTTCTTCAGCGAGAAGCCTGCGCTGCTGATCGTCTACCGCGTGCTGGTGATCGTCCTGGTGCTGTGGGGCTCGATGCAGGACCTGTCCACCGTGTTCGCCTTCGCTGACGTGACCATGGGCCTGCTGGCGCTGGTCAACCTGGCCGCCGTGACCCTGCTGTTCAAGACCGGCCTGCGCCTGATGCGCGACTACGACCGGCAGATCAAGGCGGGCGTGCAGTCGCCAGTACTGAATCCGCAGGACTATGCCGACCTCGACCTGGATCCGGCTGCCTGGCCGACCCCGACCCAGGGCGAAAGCGCCAACGCCCGTGCCGAGCTGGCTCACGCCGTGCACCAGCGCTGAGTCAGGGCACTCAAGGATGAGGGGGCTTAGGCCCCCTTTTTCTTGCCCAATCGCCGCCGTTTCGCCGTTACACTCGAGCGAAAACCCGCGCAAGGAGCCGCCGATGTCCCTGGAAATTCGCCCCGTCACCGCCGCCGATCACGCCGCCTGGCTGCCGCTGTGGCAGGGCTATCAGCGCTTCTACCACAGCGACATCCCGGCTGAAGTCAGCGCCGTGACCTGGCAGCGCTTCCTCGACGCCAGCGAGCCGATGCACGCCGCGCTGGCCTGGCAGGACGGCGTGGCCATCGGCCTGGTGCACTGGATCTTCCACCGCTCCTGCTGGACGGTCGGCGACTACTGCTACCTGCAGGACCTGTTCGTCGCCGAAGGCGTGCGCGGCGGTGGCCATGGCCGCGCGCTGATCGAGCATGTCTATGCCGCCGCCCAGGCCGCCGGCGCCAGCCGCGTGCACTGGCTGACCCAGGAAGACAACGCCCAGGCGCGCCTGCTCTACGACCGGATCGCCAGCCGCTCCGGCTTTATCCAATACCGTCACTTGTTTGGTTGACTCCATGAATCCGACCCAAAAGCTGCTGGTGTTGTATACCGGCGGCACCATCGGCATGCAGATGAGCGCCGCCGGGCTGGCCCCGGCCTCGGGCTTCGAAGCACGCCTGCGCGCCGAACAGGCCGCCCACCCCGAGCGCCCGGCACCGGCCTGGCAGTTCGCCGAGCTGCTGCCGCCGCTGGACAGCGCCAACATGACCCAGGCCAACTGGCTGGCCATGCGCGATGCCATCGTCCACGCGGTGGACGAGGACGGCTGCGATGCCGTGCTGCTGCTGCACGGCACCGACACCCTGGCCTACAGCGCGGCGGCTCTTAGCTTTCTGCTGCTCGGCCTCGACGTGCCGGTGGTGCTGACCGGCTCGATGCAACCCGCCGGTGTGCCCGGCAGCGATGCCTGGCCCAACCTGTTCGGCGCCCTGGCCCTGCTCGCCGAAGGTGTAGCGCCTGGCGTGCACCTGTATTTCCACGGCCAGCTGCTGCACGGCGCACGCGCCAGCAAGCTGAAAAGCGAGGCCTTCGACGCCTTCCAGGACACCCGCCGGCCGCGCCACGGCCAGGCCGTCGACGCACTACCGAGCGCCCTGCACTACCGCCAGCCGCGCCGCGCGGTGGCGCTGGCCGTGCAGCCGCTGTTCCCCGGTCTGAGCGCGGCGCAACTGCGTGCGGTGCTGGCCAGCGGTGCCGAGGCGCTGCTGCTGGAATGCTATGGCAGTGGCACCGGGCCGTCGGACAACCCCGAGATTCTCGCCGCGTTGCGCGAGGCCCATGCACGCGGCGTGGTGCTGGCGGCGATCAGCCAGTGCGCCCAAGGCCATGTCGAGTTCGGCGTGTACGCCGCCGGCAGCGCCCTGGCGCAGACCGGCCTGGTCAGCGGCGGCGGCATGAGCCGCGAGGCGGCGCTGGGCAAGCTGTTCAGCCTGCTCGGTACGGGCCTGCCACAGGCCGAGGTGGAGCGCCTGTTCGCCCTCGACCTGTGCGGCGAGCTGGCCGAGTAAGCACAGGGCATCAGGCCTGCCGCGATCAGTCCCCTCTCCCATTTATGGGAGACGACTGCATGGATGCAGGAGGTAGAGCGACGCAGGAAGCCCAAGCCGAGGGCTAGGGAGAGGGGCGTTGCCTGACCCTCTCTCGGGATCCCTCTCCCAAACGCGAGAGAGGTCGCACTCAGCGATTCACCGATTCAGCGGTGAAAACACCGACCCTCCGATCCGTTCGCTGAGCAATTCCAGCGCCGCCATGCCGGCCAGCGAGTTGCCGGCCGGGTTCAGCTCCGGTGACCACACGCACACGCTGAAGCGTCCCGGCACCACCGCGACGATGCCGCCACCGACCCCGCTCTTGCCCGGCAGGCCGACGCGGTAGGCGAAGTTGCCGGCCTCGTCGTACAAGCCGCTGGTGGCCATGATCGCGTTGACCTGCTGGGTCTGCCGCGGCGTCAGCAGCTGTTCACCGCTGTGCGTGCACAGCCCCTGGTTGGCCAGGAAGCCGCAGGCGCGCGCCAGGTCGACGCAGTTCATCGCCAGCGCGCAGTGGTGGAAATAGCTGCGCAGCACCGTCTCGACATCGTTGTGGAAATTGCCGAAGGCCTGCATCAGGTAAGCCGCAGCAGCGTTGCGCGCACGGTGCTGGTATTCCGACTCGGCCACCTTCATGTCCGCCACCACATGCAGGTTGCCGGACAGGCGCCGGGCGAAGTCGCGCATCGACAGCGCCGGGGCGGCGAAGCGTGACTCGTTGATATCGCAGATCACCAAAGCGCCGGCATTGATGAACGGGTTGCGTGGCCGGCCGCGCTCGAACTCCAGCTGCACCAGCGAATTGAACGGCTGGCCGGAAGGCTCGTGGCCAAGGCGCTGCCAGATGTCCTCGCCGGAATGCTGGATCGCCTGGACCAGGCTGAACACCTTGGAAATGCTCTGGATGGAGAACGCCGTGCTGGCGTCACCGGCGGTAAACAGGCTGCCATCGACGCCGTACACGGCGATGCCCAGCTGGTTGGCCGGCACCTCGGCCAGCGCCGGAATATAGTCGGCGACCTGGCCCTGGCCGAGCAGCGGCCGGACCTGATCCAGAATCTCGTTCAACAACGCCTGCATGCTCGACCTCTTGCCTGTACGGGTGCCGAAATAGACGCCCGCCGACCACGCGCAATCACAGTGCCGGGCTGGCCGTGGCCAACCCCTGGTGGCCATGCTCCCCGCCACAATGGCCGGAATTATCCCTTTGTTGGCCGGGGTTATCGTTCTCCCGACTCGGCCACGGCGCCAACAATGCGCCCAGCAAGTATGAGGAGAACCACAAGATGCTGACCATCTACAGCGACGACCACCGCCTGCACCACGCCCAGGGCGAGATGGTCGGCGGCGAGCTCCAGCCCTGCTTCGAGATGCCGGCGCGCGCCGACCATGTGCTGGCCCGTGTGCAAGCGCAGCAGCTCGGCGAGATCCGCGCACCGCAGGAATTCGGCCTGGCACCAATCGCCCGTATCCACAGCGCCGATTACCTGGTGTTCCTGCAAAAGGCCTGGGCCGGCTGGGCTGCCCAGGGCAACAGCGCCGACTTCCTGCCCGGCGTGTTCCCGGCCCGGCATATGCGCGCCAAGCGCCCGGACGACCTCTACGGCCAGTACGGCTTCCACAGCTTCGACTGCTTCGCGCCGATCACCGCCGGCACCTGGCAGGCTGTGTACAGCTCCGCCCAGGTCGCCCTGACCGCCCAGCGCGAAGTCGCCGCCGGCGCGCGCAGTGCCTTTGCCCTGTGCCGTCCGCCGGGCCACCACGCCAGCAGCGATGTGATGGGCGGTTACTGCTACCTGAACAACGTGGCCATCGCCGCCCAGGCCTTTTTCGACCAGGGCGCCGCGCGGGTGGCCATCCTCGATGTCGACTACCACCACGGCAACGGCACCCAGTCGATCTTCTATGAGCGCGCCGACGTGTTCGTCGCCAATATCCACGGCAGCCCGAGCTTCGAGTACCCGCACTTTCTCGGCTATGCCGATGAGACCGGCGCAGGCGCCGGCGTGGGCTACAACCTCAACCTGCCGCTGGCCGCCGGTAGCGCCTGGGATGTCTGGGGCGCGGCCCTGGACAGCGCCTGCCAGCGCATCGCCGCCTACGCGCCGGACGTTGTGTTGGTGTCCCTCGGCGTCGACACCTACAAGGACGACCCGATCTCGCGCTTCAAGCTCGACAGCCCGGATTACCTGCGCATGGGCCAGCGCATCGCCCAACTCGGCAAGCCGACCCTGTTCGTCATGGAGGGCGGTTACGCGGTGGCGGAAATCGGCATCAACGCGGTCAACGTACTCGAAGGTTTCCAGGGCGCCTGAGGCGCCATCAATGAGGAGAACAAAATGAACAAACTCCAACAGCTGTTCGGCATCACCCTCTGCGGCAGCGCCCTGCTGACCGGCGCGGGACAGGCGCAAGCGGCAGAACAGCGCGAGCTGCGCGTGTACAACTGGGCCGACTACATGCTGCCGTCGGTACCCAAGGAATTTCAGCAGAAGACCGGCATCCAGCTGACCTGGGACGTGTTCGACACCAACGAATCGCTGGAAGCCAAGCTGCTCACCGGCAACTCCGGCTATGACCTGGTGGTGCCGACCAACACCTTCCTCGACACCCAGATCAAGGCCGGCGTGTTCCAGAAGCTGGACAAGAGCAAGCTGCCCAACTGGCAGAACCTCGACCCCGGCCTGCTTGAGCTGATGACCGCCAACGACCCCGGCAACCAGTACGCCGTGCCCTACATGTACGGCACCGTGCTGATCGGCTTCAACCCGGCCAAGGTCAAGGCCGTGCTCGGCGAAAATGCCCCGGTGGACAGCTGGGATCTGATCTTCAAGGAAGAGAACATCAGCAAGCTCAAGCAATGCGGCGTGGCCATGCTCGACTCGCCCGGCGACATCCTGCCGATTGCCCTGCACCACCTCGGCCTGGACCCGAACAGCGCGCAGCCTGGCGACTACGACAAGGCCGCCGAGCTGATGCTGAAGATCCGCCCCTACGTCGCCTACTTCCACTCGGCCAAGTACATGACCGACATCGCCAACGGCGACATCTGCGTGGCCATCGGCTACTCGGGCAGCTTCTACCAGTTCGCCAACCGCGCCAAGGAAGCCGGCAACGGCGTGGTGGTCGACTGGCGCCTGCCCAAGGAAGGCGCGCCGCTGTGGTACGACTCCTTCGCCATCCCGAAAAGCGCGAAGAACGTCGCCGAGGCCCATGAATTCCTCAACAACCTGCTCGACCCGAAAGTGGTGGCACCGATCAGCGACTTCCTCGGCTACCCCAACCCCAACCTGGCCGCCACGCCACTGGTCGGCGCCGAGATCCGCGACAACCCCAACCTGACCCCAACCGCCGAGGCGCAGAAGACCCTCTACGTGCTGCAACCGCTGCCGCAGAAGATCGAGCGCGTGCGCACCCGGGCGTGGAGCAAGATCAAGACGGGTAACTGAGCCGCGCCTCAACAGTTGAAATAGAACCGGCCTCAGGGCCGGTTCTGCATTTCGACCTGCAGCTCATCGGCAAGCTTGGCAGTCGTTGGACAAGCCCGAGAGCGGCTGCTTAGGTGAACAGTCAGGAACGCCGCCGGCCGGCCATGGCTCTGGCGTCCATTGCCGACTGCCACGCCAGGAGCCATCCGATGAGAAACCAGCTGATCGCTGCCACCCTGCTCGCCGCCAGCACGGCGGCCAGTGCTGCCAACCTGCCCGCGTTCAACGTCACCTGCCCGACCGATGTCAGCGTGCGCGCCGAGGCCGGTGGCCCGGTGTATATCAACGACCAGCAGGCCACCCTGCACAAGTTCAGTGAGCAGTACTTCGAGGCCAAGGGCGAAGGCATGACCGTCTCCGTCAGCCTCACTGCCAGTGGCACGCCAACGGTGTCCTACACCGGCAAGCAGGGCGCCAACGGCATGTGCGAGGAAAAGCAGGAAGACCCGGCAACAGAAACTGCGCCGCCAACCCAGCCGGACGAGCAGCAGTAAGCCGCGATGCTCAGGCCATGGCCTTGCGAATATCCGCCGCCAACTCACGCACCCGCGTTTCCTCGGTATCCCAGGAACACATGAAACGCGCGCCACCGGCGCCGATGAAGGTGTAGAAGCGCCAGCCCCACGCGCGCAGGCGTTCGATGGCCGGCTCGCTGAGTTGCAGGAACACGCCGTTGGCCTGCACCGGGAACATCAGGCTGACGCCCGGCACATCCGCTACCAGTTCGGCGAGCAGGCGTGCGCAGCGGTTGGCGTGGTGGGCGTAGCGCAACCAGGCGTCGTCCTGCAGCAGGCCGACCCAGGGGGCGGAGAGGAAGCGCATCTTCGAGGCCAGCTGGCCGGCCTGCTTGCAGCGGTAATCGAAGTCTTCAGCCAGGGCCTTGTTGAAGAACAGGATGGCTTCGCCGACCGCCATACCGTTCTTGGTGCCGCCGAAGCACAGCACGTCGACGCCGGCCTGCCAGGTCAGCTCGGCCGGGCTGCAGCCGAGGAAGGCACAGGCGTTGGAGAAACGCGCACCGTCCATATGCAGGTTGAGCCCGAGCTCCTTGCACACCTGGCTGATCGCCCTTACTTCATCGGGGCTGTAAACGGTGCCGACCTCGGTGGCCTGAGTCAGGGTCACTACCCGCGGTTTCGGGTAGTGGATGTCCTGACGCTTGAGCGCCACTTCGCGGATCGATTCGGGAGTCAGCTTGCCCTGCTCGGTGCGCGCGGTGAGCAGCTTGGAGCCGTTGGAGAAAAACTCCGGGGCGCCGCACTCGTCGGTCTCGACGTGGGCGGTCTCCGAGCAGATCACGCTGTGGTAGCTCTGGCACAGGCTGGACAGCGCCAGGGAGTTGGCGGCCGTGCCGTTGAAGGCGAAGAACACTTCGCAATCGGTCTCGAACAGTTGGCGGAAGTGGTCGGCGGCGCGCGCCGTCCACTGATCCTCGCCGTAGGCACGCTGGTGGCCCTGGTTGGCCTCGGCCATGGCGGCCCAGGCTTCCGGGCAGATGCCGGAATAGTTGTCGCTGGCGAATTGTTGTGTCTGGTCGGTCATGCGGGTTTCCTTGTGCATCCCTGCCGCGGCGCAGGGCGGATCGGGTCAGCCTACTTTACGCCGCACAGGCCCGCCGGCGCCGCCGAAAGGGCGACAGACACAGGCAGCTTTTCGACAAAAACAGATCGCCACAAACACAATCGGCTGCAGAACTGTATCGCCACGAATCTGCTGCAGACGCCACCAGTCACCGGTAAAAATCACGCTGCTCAGACAAGCGCGGGACTTTCACCTGGTGACCCGTACAGTTGGGCAAATAAAACCAGAACAGTTAGCTAGCCGGCTAATTAATAGCCCGACAATTCACCCCAGCTGTGCCTACAAAATCGACCAGTCAGTCAGGATAATTAACCCCAAGCAGAACACTCTCTCACCCCGCCACAAGCGGAAGGAAGCTCCACCATGGAACGTACCCTCGGTTCCGACTCGCTCTTTCAAGACAGTTCCTCGAACGTACGTGGCCACCTGCCGCTGCAGATCATCGCCACCCTGCTGCTGTGGAAGCGCCGCATCATCAGTCGCCATCAACTGGCCCGCCTGGACGAGCGCCTGCTGGCCGACGCCGGCATCAGCCTCTATCAGCGCCACGCCGAGATCAGTAAGCCGTTCTGGCGCTGAGTCGAACGCGTCACCGCGCAAAAGGGAAGCCGAGTGCTTCCCTTTTTTGTACCTGCGATCTGCGCGCTAGGTGCTGGGTGCTGAGTAGGGCGGGTGAAACCCGCATTGCCCGTGTCGCGGGTTGCACCCGCCCTACTCAGCACCCGCGCATAAAAAAGGGGAGCCTTGCGGCTCCCCACAGGGGACTTGCTCGTTAGAGCCGGTTTACGATCTTTTGAGCTAGAGCCAGGCAAGGCGAAATTGGGCGAGGGCGCGGAGTTTACGAGCTGTAAATGAGCAGCCCGAGCCCAATTTCAACGCAGCATGGCCGACGATCAAGAGGTCGTAGACCGGCTCTTGGCCGATCAGGCCTCGATCTCCACCAGCACTTCACCAGGGGTCACTCGATCACCCTTGGCCACGTGGATAGTTTTCACCGTACCGGCGATCGGCGCCTGCACCTCGGTTTCCATCTTCATCGCCTCGGTAATCAGTACGGCCTGGCCGGCTTTCACCTGGTCGCCCTCTTTCACCAGCACCTCGACGATATTGCCCGGCATGGTGGTGGACACATCGCCCGGCGCGCTGGCCTGCTTGCGCTTGCTGCCGCCACCGCCGACGAAGTCGTTGAGCGGCTCAAACACCACTTCTTCCGGCATGCCGTCGATGGACAGGTAGAAGTGGCGCTTGCCGTCGCCCTTCACGCCAACGCCGGTGATGTCGACGCGGTAGCTCTCGCCGTGCACGTCGATGATGAACTCGGTCGGCACGCCCTCACCGCCCACCGCCGCCACGCCGCCAGCTTCCGGAATCGGCAGGAGCACTTCGGGAGTCAGTGTGCCGGCGGCGCGCTCCTCGAGGAACTTGCGGCCGATGTCGGGGAACATGGCGTAGGTCAGCACGTCTTCCTCGGACTTGGCCAGGGCGCCGACTTCGGCGCGCAGCTTGGCCAGCTCCGGCGGGATCAGGTCGGCGGGGCGCACATCGATAACGTCCTCACTGCCGATCGCCTGCTTGCGCAGCTGCTCGTTGATCTTGCCCGGCGCCAGGCCGTAGCGACCTTGCAGGTACAGCTTCACCTCGTTGGTGATGGTCTTGTAGCGCTCGCCGGCCAGCACGTTGAACACCGCCTGGGTGCCAACGATCTGCGAGGTCGGCGTCACCAACGGCGGGAAGCCGAGGTCTTCGCGCACCCGCGGGATTTCCGCAAACACTTCGTTGATGCGATTCAGCGCGCCCTGCTCTTTCAGCTGGTTGGCCAGGTTGGACATCATGCCGCCCGGCACCTGGTTGACCTGCACGCGGGTGTCGACGGCGGTGAACTCGCTCTCGAACTGGTGGTACTTCTTGCGTACGGCGTGGAAGTACATGCCGATTTCCTGAATCAGCGGCAGGTCAAGGCCGGTGTCGAACTCGCTGCCGCGCAGGGCGGCGACCATCGACTCGGTGCCCGGATGGCTGGTGCCCCAGGCGAAGCTGGAGATGGCGGTGTCGATATGGTCGGCACCAGCCTCGATGGCCTTGAGCTGGCACATCGAGCCCATGCCGGCGGTGTCGTGGCTATGGATGAACACCGGCAGGTCGATCTCGGCCTTCAGCGCCTTGACCAGCTCGGCGGTGGCGAACGGCGTGAGCAGCCCGGCCATGTCCTTGATGGCGATGGAGTCGATGCCCATGGCCTGCATGTCTTTGGCCTGTTTCACGAAGGCCGCGACCGTGTGCACCGGGCTGGTGGTGTAGCTGATGGTGCCCTGGGCGTGCTTGCCGGCGGCTTTCACCGCTTCGATGGACACGCGCAGGTTACGCACGTCGTTCATCGCGTCGAAGATGCGGAACACGTCGATGCCATTGACCGCCGCCTTGGCCACGAAGGCGCGCACCACGTCGTCACTGTAGTGGCGGTAGCCGAGCAGGTTCTGCCCGCGCAGGAGCATCTGCAGGCGGGTGTTGGGCAGCGCGGCCTTGAGCTTGCGCAGACGCTCCCACGGATCTTCCTTGAGGAAGCGCACGCAGGCGTCGAAGGTGGCGCCGCCCCAGACTTCCAGCGACCAGTAGCCGACCTTGTCGAGCTTGTCGCAGATGGGAAGCATGTCTTCGGTGCGCATGCGCGTGGCGATGATCGACTGGTGGGCGTCGCGCAGGATGGTGTCGGTAACGGTGATTTTTTTAGCCATTTCTCAATTCCTCACAGGCCGGCGTGGGCGGCGATGGCGGCAGCGATGGCCAGGGCCAGCTCGTCCGGTTTGCGCTTGATCGAATAGTTGGTCAGTTCCGGGTGGGCTTCGACGAAGCTGGTGTTGAACTGGCCGCTGCGAAACTCGGGGTTGCGCAGGATTTCCTGGTAGTAGGCGGCGGTGGTCTTCACCCCTTGCAGGCGCATGTCGTCCAGCGCACGCAGGCCGCGGTCCATCGCCTCTTCCCAGGTCAGGGCCCAGACGATCAGCTTGAGGCACATGGAGTCGTAGTAGGGCGGAATGGTGTAGCCGGTGTAGATCGCCGTGTCGGTGCGCACGCCGGGGCCGCCGGGGGCGTAGTAGCGGGTGATCTTGCCGAACGAGGGCAGGAAGTTGTTCTTCGGGTCCTCGGCGTTGATGCGGAACTGCAGGGCGAAGCCGCGGTACTGGATGTCTTCCTGCTTGACCGACAGCTCCATGCCCGAGGCGATGCGGATCTGCTCGCGGACCACGTCGATGCCGGTGATTTCTTCGGTGATGGTGTGCTCCACCTGCACCCGAGTGTTCATCTCCATGAAGTACACCTCGCCCTCGGCGAGCAGGAACTCCACGGTGCCGGCGTTCTCGTAGCCCACCGCCTTGGCCGCACGCACGGCCAGGTCGCCGATATAGGCGCGCTGTTCGGGGGTCAGCTGCGGGCTGGGGGCGATCTCGATCAGCTTCTGGTTGCGCCGTTGGATCGAGCAGTCGCGCTCGTACAAATGCACGGTGTTGCCGAAGCTGTCGGCAAGGATCTGCGCCTCGATGTGCTTGGGGTTGACGATGCATTTCTCGAGGAACACCTCGGCGCGACCGAAGGCCTTGGTCGCCTCGGAGATCACCCGCGGGTAGGCCTGCTCCAACTCCTCGCGGCTGTTGCAGCGACGGATGCCGCGACCGCCACCGCCGTTGGTGGCCTTGAGCATCACCGGGTAGCCGATGCGGTCGCCTTCGCGCAGGGCTTCGGCGATATCCGCCACGTTGCCCTCGGTGCCGGGCGTGCAGGGCACGCCAGCGGCGATCATGCTGCGCCGCGCCTCGGTCTTGTCGCCCATGCGGCGGATCACTTCCGCCGACGGACCGATGAACTTGATCCCGCGCTCGGCGCAGATATCGGCCAGCTCGGCGTTTTCCGAGAGGAAGCCGTAGCCAGGGTGCAGGGCATCGCAGCCGGTCTCCACCGCCAGGTTCACCAGCTTGCGCGGGTTGAGGTAGCCGGCCAGCGGGTCGTCACCGATGCTGTGGGCCTCGTCGGCGCGCTTGACGTGCAGCGCCATGCGGTCCGCTTCGGCGTAGACCGCCACCGAGCGGATGCCCATCTCGGCGCAAGCGCGCACGATACGGACGGCAATCTCGCCACGGTTGGCAATGAGGATTTTCTTGATCACGAGCCTGGTTCCTCGATCACGTGAACAAACGACCGCACGCGGCGGTCGACGGGTGACCGTACGCCTGGTAGCGGTCTTGGCTTTACCCTACGCCGGCACGGTGATTAACCAAAATCAATATTTGTTGGGTTAGCCATTAGTAAAGACTTATAGTTGAGCCAGCCCACCTTTCTGACGAGCCACAGCAATGCGTAAGTCGCTGATGCGCATGACATTTCGGCAACTGCAGATTTTCCGGGCAGTCTGCGAAAGCCGTTCCTACAGCCGTGCCGCCGAGGAAATGGCCCTCACCCAGCCGGCCGTGAGCCTGCAGATTCGCCAGTTGGAAGAGCTGATCGACCAGCCGCTGTTCGACTACGTGGCCAAGAAGCTCTACCTGACTCCGGCCGCCGAGGTGCTACTGAAAGCCAGCGAAGATGTCTTCGGCCGCCTGGAGAGCCTCGACATGCAACTTTCCGACCTGCAGGGCTCGCTGCAGGGCCAGCTCAACCTGGCGGTCGAGTCCAGCGCCAAGTACCTGGTGCCGCACCTGTTCGCCGCCTTCCGCGCCCAGCACCCGGAAGTCAGCCTGCAGCTGGTGGTGGTCAACCATGCCATGGCGGTCAAACGCCTGTCGGCGAGCCGCGACGACCTGCTGATCATGTCGCAGGTGCCGAGCGAGCTGGCGCTGGATTTCTTTCCCTTCTTCAACAACCCGATCGTCGCCGTGGCGCCGCCGACGCACCCCCTGTGTTCAGTGGAGCGCCTGCGCCTTAGCGATCTCAGCGACTTTCCCCTGCTGGTGCGCGAGCCAGGCTCGGGCACGCGCAAGGCCTGCGAGGAATACTGCCACCAGAAGCGCGCGCATTTCGCCCAGCTCATCGAGATCGGCTCTAGCGAATCCCAGGTGGAAGCGGTGATCGCTGGCCTCGGCCTGGCCCTGCTGCCGCGCCACGCGGTGCGCCTGGAGCTGGCCGCCGGCCTGTTGCGCGAACTGCCGGTCGAGGAGCTGCCGCTGCTGCGCAGCTGGTGCGTGGTGCACAACCGCGGCAAACGCCTGTCACCGGTGGCCCAGGCGTTTCTCGACTTTATCCGCGTCGAGCGCCTGCAGATCAGCGCTCTGGGCGAGCGCTTCGCGGCTGCGCCGACTGCAGCGTAGTCAGGTAGTTGGCGGCGATCAGCTCGGGAAAATCGGCGACTTCCTGACTGAGGCGGCGCTGCTCCGAATAATCCTCGATCGCCCGGCGGAACTGCATGCGGCGCAGGTCTTCCTGCTGGCGGCGAGTACGGCTGGCGGAATGTTGCTGGTCAGCGTGATGGCGGGACATGGCACGACTCCAGTGCGGATGCGGGGAGCATCAGCATGCGGGGGAGCCATGACGGTTTGCCGACAGGATGGTGAAGATCGGGTGAAGCCTGGGACATCAGACGTTGCCGGTGATGGATAAGCAAGGCGTTATCCACCCTACAAAAGCTCGAAGCCCACGTAGGGTGGAAAACCGCGCAGCGTTTTCCACCAAGTGCGCCTCAATCCTCGGCGGCACGCACCGACTTGGGTGACAGACGCAGGCTGCGCAAGCTGCGCTTGACGCTTTTCAGGTGGTTGACCAGGTCCGGGCCGCGGGCCATCGCCACGCCCATGGCCAGCACGTCGATCACCACCAGGTGGGCGATGCGTGAGGTCAGCGGGGTGTAGATCTCGGTGTCTTCCTGCACGTCGATGGCCAGGTTGACGTCGGCCAGGTCGGCCAGCGGCGTCTGCCCGGGGCACAGAGTGATCAACGTGGCGCCGGACTCGCGCACCAGGTTGGCGGTGATCAGCAGATCCTTGGAGCGCCCGGACTGGGAAATGCAGATGGCCACATCGGTAGGCTTGAGCGTCACCGCGCTCATCGCCTGCATGTGCGGGTCCGAATAGGCCGCGGCGGTCAGCAGCAGGCGGAAGAACTTGTGCTGGGCATCCGCCGCCACGGCGCCGGAAGCGCCGAAACCGTAGAACTCGATGCGCTTGGCGTTGGCGATGGCGTTGATCGCCTTCTGCAGGGCCTGAGTGTCGAGGCGCTCGCGCACTTCCATCAGGGTATGCAGGGTGGTGTCGAAAATCTTCAGGCTGAACTCGGTGACCGAGTCGTCTTCCTGGATCGCGAACTGGCCGAAGCTGGCGCCCGCCGCCAGGCTCTGCGCCAGGCGCAGCTTGAGGTCCTGGAAGCCCGTGCAACCGATGGCGCGGCAGAAGCGTACGATGGTTGGCTCGCTGATGCCGACCTCGTGGGCCAGGTCGGCCATGGAGCTGTGCATCACCGCCGAGGGGTCCTGCAGGACGTAGTCGGCAACCTTGAGTTCGGACTTGCGAAGCAGATGGCGGGACTGGGCGATGTGCTGCAACAGATTCACGGGCGGGACTCGGTTATGATCAGGCTGTAGTGGCCTTGTAGTTATACTACATGAACGGTTGTACCGCACAGGCAAACCCGGAGTCATCCTGTTGAACACCCCCTGCGACATGCTGGTTTTTGGCGGCACTGGCGACCTGGCCCTGCACAAGCTGCTGCCGGCGCTCTACCACCTGCACCGCGACGGCCGCCTAGCCCCCGACATGCGCATCCTGGCGGTGGCGCGCAATGTGCTCACCCGCAGCGCCTACCAGGCCCTGGCCGAGCGCCGCTGCCGCGCCCAGGTGGCGCGCACCGCCTTCGACAATGACACCTGGGCCAGCTTCGCCGCGCGCCTCGACTACTTCGCCATGGATGCCTCGCAGAGTGCCGAATTCGGCCGCCTGGCCAAGTTCCTCGATGCCGGCAGCTGCCAGCGCGGACGCATCTATTACCTGGCCACCGCGCCCAATCTGTTCGAGGCGATTGCCG
This sequence comes from Pseudomonas campi, assembly GCF_013200955.2. NCBI lineage: Bacteria > Pseudomonadati > Pseudomonadota > Gammaproteobacteria > Pseudomonadales > Pseudomonadaceae > Aquipseudomonas > Aquipseudomonas campi. Next base: position 94,829 of record NZ_CP053697.2, on the reverse strand, counting down.
AGAACCTGGCGATCGCCCGTCTGGCCGGCGACAACACGCGGATCGTTCTGGAAAAACCGATCGGCCATTCGCTGGAGTCGGCCCAGGAGATCAACGCGGCGATCGGTGCGGTGTTCAGCGAGGCGCAGGTGTTTCGCATCGACCACTATCTGGGCAAGGAGACCGTGCAGAACCTGATGGCGCTGCGCTTCGCCAATGCCCTGTTCGAGCCGATCTGGCGCGCCGGGCACATCGACCACGTGCAGATCAGCGTCAACGAAACCCTCGGTGTAGAGAATCGCGGCGCCTACTACGACCACGCCGGCGCCATGCGTGACATGGTGCAGAACCACCTGCTGCAGCTGCTCTGCCTGGTGGCCATGGAAGCGCCGGTGCGCTTCGACGCCGAAGCGGTGCGTAACGAAAAGGTGAAGATCCTCGAAGCGTTGAAACCCATCAGCGGCCTCGACGTGCAGGACAAGACCGTGCGCGGCACCTATGCCGCCGGCAAGATCGGCGGACAGGAAGTGCCGGCGTACTACTTCGAAAAACAGGTCGACAACGACAGCGATACCGAGACCTTCGTCGCCCTGCAGGTCGAGGTCGACAACTGGCGCTGGGCCGGCGTGCCGTTCTACCTGCGCACCGGCAAGCGCATGGCCAAGAAGAGTTCGGAAATCGTCATCCAGTTCAAGCCGGTGCCGCACCGCCTGTTCGAGGTCAGCCAGGCCAATCGCCTGGTCATCCGCCTGCAACCGGAGGAGCGCATCAGCCTGCAATTGATGGGCAAGAACCCCGGCAAGGGCATGCGCCTGACGCCCATGGAGCTGGATCTCAACCTGGCCCAGGTATTCCCGCAGAAACGCCGCTGGGACGCCTACGAGCGCCTGCTGCTGGACGTGATCGAAGGCGACTCGACGCTGTTCATGCGCCGCGACGAAGTCGAGGCGGCCTGGGCCTGGGTCGACCCGATCCTCAAGGGCTGGCTGGAGTACTACCAGAATCCACGCCCCTACCCGGCCGGCACCGACGGCCCGGAACAGGCGCAGAGCCTGCTGGAACTGCAAGGGCGCTCCTGGCAGGACTGACTGCGCCACTTTCTGCACAGGCGCCGCGCAGCCAACACCCGCTCACTGCGCTAGAGCGCCTGCCACGCCTGGCCCTGCGCCCGCTGCGCCGCTTTCTGCACAGACCTGCGCAAACTGTTGCGCAGCTTTTTGTGCGGTGTTTGGCACAGCGCCTTTCACGCCCCGCTTAAAATTATTTAACTAATTGTTTTTAAACACAATTTAAATACTGGCACAGCTCTTGATCGCTCTTTGGCTCCCGGACCAGACAAGGTCCATGACCCAGGCAAGGAGAGCACTCATGCCAACACCCGCGTATATGACCCTCGAAGGCACCAAACAAGGTCTGATCACCGCTGGCACCTTCACCGAGGATTCGGTCGGCAACATTTTCCAGGAAGGTCATGAAGACCAGGTGCTGGTACAGGCCTTCAACCACCAGGTCATCATCCCGCGTGACCCGCAGTCCGGCCAACCGACCGGCCAGCGCGTACACAAGCCGCTGATGATCACCAAGGTGTTCGACAAATCCTCGCCGCTGATCTTCAACTCGCTGACCTCCGGCGAGCGCCTGAACAAGTGCCGCATCGAGTGGTACCGCACCTCCGCCACCGGCACCCAGGAGCACTACTACACCATCGAACTGGAAGACGCGGTGATCGTCGACGTGCAGTCGCGCATGCCGAACTGCCAGGATCCGGGCATGGCCCACTTCACCCACCTGGAAGACGTCTACTTCACCTACCGCAAGATCGTCTGGACCCATGAAGTGTCCGGCACTTCCGGCTCGGACGACTGGCGTTCGCCGATCTCCGCCTAAGGCAGTGCCCCTCTCCCATTTATGGGAGAGGGTTGGGAAAGGGGCATTTTTGCCCCCCGCGTCACGGCACGCCCGTGACGCATCCCGGACAATGCACAGGCCTGCAGGAACGCAGACCGCACTACCCGCATCGGCCAGGTCTCCTGGCCGATGCCATTTCGGCAGAAGGAACAACGGATGTTCGCCCCAGCCAATCAGACCCATTTCAGCCTGAGCATCGACGGCGTCGCGCACGACCTGCAAGTGCTCGAATTCAAGGGCTTCGAGGCCCTCAGCCAGCCCTTCGTCTTCACCCTGGAATTGGTCAGCGAACAGCCTGACCTCGATCTCCAAGGCCTGCTGCACCAGCGCGCCTTTCTCGCCTTGTCCAGCCAGGGCAATGGCATCCACGCCTACATCCATCAGGCCGGCCGTGGCGAATCCGGCAAGCGCCTGACCCGCTACCAGCTGGTCCTGCGCCCGCAGCTGGCCTACCTGGCGCACCGCAGCAACCAGCGCATCTTCCAGCAGCTCAGCGTGGCCGAGATCATCGCCAGCATCCTGGAAGAGCACGGCATCGTGCAGGGCGCCTACCAGTTCCAGCTCGGCGCCAGCTACCCCAAGCGCGACTACTGCGTGCAGTACGACGAGAGCGACCTGCACTTCATCCAGCGCCTGTGCGAGGAAGAAGGTATCCACTACCACTTCCAGCACAGCCCGGACGGCCATGTGCTGGTCTTCGCCGATGACCAGACCGCCTTCCCGCGCCTGGCCCCGGTGGCCTACCAGCAAGACTCCGGCCTGGTCGCCGATGACCCGGTGATCAAACGCTTCGGCCTGCGCCTGGCCACTCGCACCAGCCGCGTCACCCGCCGCGACTACGACTTCGAGAAGCCGCGCCTGCAACTGGAGGCGGCACATGCTTTATCGAAAAGCCCAGACGGCGATGCCAAACCGGACCTGGAAGACTACGACTACCCCGGCCGCTTCACCGACCGCAGCCGCGGCAAACACCTGTCCCAGCGCGCCCTGGAACGCCACCGCGCCGACTACCAACTGGCCGAAGGCCAGAGTGATCAGCCCCTGCTACTCAGCGGCCACTTCCTCGAACTGACCGCCCACCCGCGCGCCGACTGGAACCAGCTGTGGCTGCTCAACGAAATCCACCACGAAGGCAAACAGCCGCAAGTGCTGGAAGAATCCGTCACCGACTTCTCCGCCGGCCTTCCCCCCTCCCCCATTCATGGCAGAGGGGACGGGGGAGAGGGTCTATCCAGCAACGCCGAATCCTTCCACCAGGGCTACCGCAACCGCTTCAGCGCCACCCCTTGGGACATCCCCTATCGCCCGCCGCTGAACCACCCCAAACCACGCATCCTCGGCAGCCAGAGCGCCGTGGTCACCGGCCCCAAGGGTGAGGAAATCCACTGCGATCAGTACGGCCGGGTAAAGGTGCAGTTCCACTGGGACCGCGAAGGCCAGGCCGACGACAAGACCAGTTGCTGGCTGCGCGTCTCCAGCAGCTGGGCCGGTGACCGCTACGGCGGCATCGCCATCCCGCGGGTCGGCATGGAAGTGCTGATCACCTTCCTCGAAGGCGACCCCGACCAGCCGCTGCTCACCGGCTGCCTGTACCACGCCGAGCACGTGGTGCCCTACGACCTGCCGGCGAACAAGACCCGCACGGTATTCAAAACCCTCAGCTCACCCGGTGGCGGCGGCTACAACGAACTGCGCATCGAAGACCGCAAAGGCCAGGAACAGATCTACCTGCACGCGCAGAAAGACTGGGACGAAAACGTCGAAAACGACCAGAAGATCCGCATCGGCCACGAGCGCCACGACACAGTCGAAGCCAACAGCTACACCGACCTGAAAGCCGAGGAACACCGCACCACCCACGCCGACCGCAAGGTGGAAATCCGCGCCAACGACCACCTCACAGTGGCCAACAACCAGCACGTGAAGATCGGCACCGGCCAGTTCGTCGAAGCCGGCAACGAAATCCACCTGTCCAGCGGCCTGAAAGTCGTGCTCGAAGCCGGCGCCGAACTCACCTTCAAGGCCGGCGGCAGCTTCGTCAAACTCGACGCCAGCGGCATCACCCTCAGCGGCGCGACGGTGAAGATCAACTCGGGAGGCAGCCCGGGGAGCGGTTCGGGTATCAATATCCTGAAGCCAATAATCCCCTGGGCAGCGGACTCGGATAAGGCCGGCATGATTGCTCAGCCAGCCCTCCCGAACCTATTCAAGCGTGTTAGCCGTGCCGGTGAACCTCTGGCAAAACTGTGCGGCAAACAAGCCAATGGCGCGTGTACCAGGGAGGTATGCCCATGCATGAATGGCTGAGAAAAATGCTTCAGCAGCCTGCGGTTGGCGTTGAGGGAGTGGGGGGGACAACTGGTCAACCGTTGTGCTTCTTGATCGATCAGATTCGGCAGCCCGATGTCCTGGAAAAACTCTATAGCCTCAGTGAAATACCTAAGATAGACCTGCTCCTCCAGGGAACCGAGTTCTCATCCCTGCAAGACCATGGCCCGATATGGATTGTCACCTACGCGCGCAGCGAAGCTGCCAGTCTCGCAGCCAGAATATGCAGTGACAAACGCAGCGGCATAGCACTGGAGACAATGAATACAGATGCGGCTCTGCAACAAGCCCGCCATTTACTCAAAGTGGCCGACCCTGAGCGAGGCTTCAGCTTGGCTCGTTACTACGACCCCGCCTTTTGGGTCGCATGGGCCCTGACCTGGCCGGATGCAGCACTCTATGGTCCATGGTCGCGGGTCTACACGCCGCCTGCAACTTCTGCAGCAGGCTCCTGGCGCGTCTGGCCTGCCCCCGACGAGACTCCGGGTGCCGCAGCCCAAACGCCAACAGTAACCAGCGAAACATTGGAAGCCTTCAAACTCACTAGGTGGTGGTACTGGATCAACAGCCAAACGCAAGGCTCGCCAATCTCCGATACGGCGCTGCCCTTGGTGATCGATAACCTGCAGTTGCTCACCAAACACGGCATCGAGGAAGGTCGACATTTGCAGCGCCTACTACCAATGCTCGGCAACGCCCGTTGGAACGAGAGTAGCGAAGTCATGGAGTTGCTACGCGCCAACATACCCCCCTACAAGAAAGTGCAAATTCTGGAAGCATGAGATGACAGGAACGTCAGCCCCCCAAAGCAAGGAAGCACTAGCACCGGTAGCGCTGCCCGCCGAGCCCGACTCGCCCTTTATAGATGGCGAGGACTTCTGGTCGGACCAGAAGCCCATGTGCAGCCCTCTCTATGACGACATCCTGTACGTCACGGGGCAACGTCGCTTCTGGCTCATACCCAAGCGCCTGAAAGAAAAACTCGACGAGGCCTCCACAACCCTGCGCGAGAAAGTCGCCATCAAGGCCGACAGAGCCGAGCGCATGAGCAGCATCGCCGATGCAGGCCTGCTCGATTACTTCCTCACGCCAGGCCCCGAGTCATTCCTCGATGCCAGCGACGATGCGGTTGGCCAACGCCGCCGTTACCTGGAAGCCAAAGAGGCGATAACGCAGGAAAGAGAAGCCCAGAAGAAAGCTCGCGAGGCCTGGAAAGAGGCACGCAGCAAAGGGGACTTCGATACCGCAGCCCGCAAGGAGCGCGAACTGTTCCATAGCAAACAGCGCAGCGCAGAGCTTGAGCAGCGCATTGCAGAGCTGGAGACCATCGCCTATCGCAGGGCCGAGGAGCTGGGCTATATCCGTGAAAACGGGACTTTCTATACACCTCGGGCTTTGCAGGCCCGCGATGCGGTCGATCATTACATCAGCGAGCGCAACAAGGCACTCGCCCACGGCTTCGAGATGTTCGACCCGGGCAACCGCAAGGTAGCCACGGCCTGGGAACACCTGCGCGACTACAAGACCCTGCATCAGACCCTGATCCAGCGTGGCGAAGTGGACTCCAGGACACTGCTCGGCGTACGCCGGAACATCCTCGAACTCGAAGGCCTGATGGCCCCCTACATCAACGCCATCGTCGAGCTTGCCGAATGCGGCATTGCCGTCGCAGAGTTCGCCCTCAGCCCGGATGATCAATACCAGGGAACAGAGGACTTTCAGGCCTACATCAAACACCTCCAAAAACGTGCGTCGCTCGAAACCAAGATCGAAGATCGCTACCACGAGTGGACATCCGCCACCGCCGAGAATGCGGCCCCGCCAGGTATGCTGTTCAGTGACCTGCAAGCACAGTGGTACAAACTCAATGACGAGGCCGACGAGATACGCAACAAGGCGGAACTCCGTGTTCGGAGCCTCTTACCCCCGCGCATGTTGCTCTGGGAGCCGGAGTGCTATCAGCCCAAGCCGCTCGAGCGCCTGGCCAAGACCAATATTCCGCTACGCGAGTTCAGCCTCTCTTCGGTGTCCAACGCGCTGACCCACCTCAGCCTGAAGGATCTGACCAGGCAGGGCGCTGGCTTGCTCAACGAAGCACTGACAGACCTGAAAGCGCTGCCCAAACCCATCGCCAAACAGGCCGATACCGACGCTGCATTCAGCGACTGGCTCGCCCTGGAAGGCGCCATGTCGCTGGATGAGAAAGGTCCCTGGTTCGACGAAGCCGGACTGTTCCAGCCGAAGCCCTTCTTTGAAGCCCTCGATGCCCAAGGCATTCGGGTCAAGAGTCTGCAGGACGGCAGCATCAAGCAGCGCTGGGGCAAGACGCTGCAAGCCATGATTTTCGAGGACCGCCAGCTGCGCAGCCTGATGCTGTTCGACAACAGCCCTCAGGCACAGATGCTCCGCTGCCTGCTGCCGGAAGGCGCCAAGCTGCACCAGTCGGCCACGCTGGAAGGCCCGCAATGGAACGGCGGGCCGCAGCTGGCCTCCGTCGAAACCAACATCGAAGTGGCCGCCTGGCGTGGGGAAGTCACCCTCTTCGACCTGCAACTGCCGATACGCGAAACAGCACAGCCCATACGTCTGGATTACCAGGCCCATGAAGGCAGCCTACGCACCTTCGAGTTCGGCAAACTGTCCGCCAGCCTGGTGGCCAAGGCCTGGGGCTTTGCCGGCGCCAGCCTGGTGCTCGCGCGCGAGCTGTCGCTGGACCAACAGACCGGCTACAGCAGCCTGTCTGGTGTCGATACTGCTAAAGGCAGCGCGGAGCTGGCCAAGTTCGACCTTTTCGTCGGCGCCCAGGCCGGCTGCAAACTCAGCGGCGAGTTGCAGTGGTGCCCGCCCCCCAGCGTACTGCCGCCGCCGCCCGTGCCGGGGCGAGCCAACCCGCAGGGCTGGCGCACCTTGGCCAAACTGGATCTGCAAGCCGCCGTGGCGGTAGGCTTACAGGGCAAGGGCAAGTTCAATCTGTCCGCCAAGAACGGGCGCTTCATTCTCACGCTGGAAGCCAGCCTGGTCTGGGGCGCCGGCGCCAAGGGCGCCGCCTCGCTGGAAATTGGCTACGAAAGCGTCATCGCCCTGCTGGACCTGCTGCACCGCGAACGCGCCGCCAACGGCTACCGCGATCTGGAGTGGGTAGAGGGCGACGCCATGCACCTGATTCGCCAGCTCAGCCTGTTCGGCGCCCTGGGCATGGATGTGGCCATGCTCTACCTGACCAATACCATTCGCGGCTATGGGCTGCTCAAAGGGCTTTATCAGTCGCTGACCAGCGGCGGGCGCGGCGGGCAGATCGCTTACACCCTGATGCGCCATGAACAGCCAGAAGTACTTCGCCAATGGGTATGCAATTTGACACCGGATGCATTGGGCCCGCTGTTACTGACGTTGATAAGCCCCCCCAAATCGTTTACGCCTGAAGGGCAAAGCAAAAGCCTTAGCTGGGACCAAGTTAGCTTATTGCAACAGGAAGCGATCGAACGCTGCCTAGGGTGGATTCGCGGCAAGGCAAATGCTAGTCAGGCCTTCGAGGAAGCCCTGATATGCATGAATCGCGAAGGGGCTCGCTCAACTGAGGCCGGCAAGGCCTATTGTATAGGCCGCTATGAGCTGAATCGATTTATGGAAAAAAAAGTCATGCCAGACATTACAATAAACAATGAAATGCGCGCCCGCTATCGGCAGCATTTAGAGTTTCTCGGAGCCAGACTAAATAGCCACTGTGAATACGACTATTCATATCAAACTTTTGTAGCACCGGGATCAGTAAGTATCGCCCCAATACCCAGAGTCAAATATCGAGGACCTAAGCTTGATTAGAAACCTCACCAAGCAACTCTTGCTGAGCTGCCTATTGCTAAGCAACCACGCTCTCGCAGACTTAACACCGGAACAAGAACAGTCTCGCGATTATGGATTAATGCTTTACAATCAACACATGGGCATTTCGGCAATTGAACCATTACGAGTCGCGGCTAAAGCGGGAGATGTGGATGCCCAATACTATCTAGGCGAAACATTACGCCTTAACGCCATGTATATGACAGCCGAGGCCGCACAATGGTACGAAGCTGCAGCGAACCAAGGCAATCTCTTTGCCATGTTACGCCTCAGCAGTACTCAAGACCTATGCAGTCTTTTCACTGATTGCGTGCGTGATGACACTGAATGGAGAGAAAGAGCACTAGAGCAAGGCCGGCAGCGAGCGGAGCGCGGCGACACCAGCGCCATGATTGCGTTATATCTAGCGGATCAGGGGTTAAGCTGGCTAGAAAAGTCTGCCGAGCTAGGTGACCATTATGCCCAGTATCTATTGGCTGGATTTTACAGGGACGGCGATGGATGGTTTTTAATCCCAGGGAAGCGTGAGGAAACCATTGAGCAATTACTCAAATCCTCTTCAGAAGGAGGCTACCCACCTAGCATGCTCTTGTACATCAGCTATCTCTCAAAAAGAGAAGACTATGCAGGTGTGCGGCAGTGGATTATTCGCTCAGCTGAACGCGGCTATATTGATGCCATATATTCTTATGCAGCACACTCCGCGCATCTACCGGAGTCTTTCGATTTCGAGAAAGACTACATACGAAGCTATGCTCTATTCCATATTCTCTCCGAGCTCAAAGGCGGCGGAGTAGCGCCAGAATACTCGCGCAACAAGCTAAACGAACTTAGCTCACTTATGCCTTCTAATCAGATCAAACAGGCTATGGCGTTTGCTAAAGCCTGGAAAAAATCCAATCCACCTCCATCCTATTTTCTACCCGCGTATGGATTTTGAAAAAGTCAAAAAGGGGACGGATTGAACCACCCCCGATTATCGAGATATTTGCCGAGGTACAAGGTGCAGCGGCCAAAAGTTCATAGGGCCCTCTTGCTGCCGGAAACCACCGATGCCGACTAGCGGAAATAGGGGACACGAAATAGGGAATAGGAGACACCCATTTTCTGACTGGGCCTAACCTTGCTAAAGCACTCAATGGAAAAGGAAATTCCATATGTCATGTCAAACTCGAGTGTTGCTCTACAGCCCTGCGCCTATCGCAGCGACGACCAGACCGCTGTCCCGTCCTGACTCATAGGGGCAGGGACCGAGCCGCGCGCCCTTCTGCCTTGAAGTTCTGCAACCACGGTTTGAGCCCAGTAATTGGCGTGGGCTTGCACAACCAAAAACCCTGCAGCAAGTCGCAGCCCTTTGCCTGCAAGTGGCTGGCTGTTTCGGCGGTCTCAATGCCTTCGCCCACTACCCGGTAACCGAGGCTGCGCGCCATCTGGATGGCGGTAGACACAATCACGTCGGCACTTTCATTCGTGCAGATATCGTGGATAAGGGAACGATCCAGCTTTAACTCGGACGCTGGCAGTTGCTTGAGATAGGACAACGAGGAGTAGCCGCTACCAAAATCATCGATAGAGATCTGATAGCCCTGTTCGGCCAAGACATTCAGCGCCTGCAGGCTGCGGGCGGGGTCGAGCATGGCTGCCGTTTCGGTGATTTCGAGGGTTACCGAGCGGGCCTGTAGGCCATGTTTCTGAAGCTCCAACTCCAAGACGCCCTTAAGCTCGGCAGACTCCAAGTCCCGTGCAGAAATGTTGATGGCAAGCGTCAACTCCGGGTTGTCGGTGTGTAAGTCCGCCAAATCTTTCATGGCCTGTCCAATGACCCATTTGGTCAGTTGGGTGATGACGCCCGTTTCTTCCGCCAGGGGAATGAAATCTGCCGGACTCACCCATCCGCGTTCCTCATGGTGCCAACGAATCAAAGCCTCCACGCCAACGATATGCCCGGCCAGGAGATCCTGTTTGGGCTGGTAATAAAGCATGAGTTGGTTCTGCAGCAAGGCCTTGCGCAGATCCGCGATCAAGGTCAGGCGACTCTCGTTGTAGATATCGTATTTGGGGGAATAGATGCCGGTTTCGTTGCCGTCCCGGGGCGTGATTTCCATCCCGACATGGGCATTACGGATCAGCTCGGCAGCCGATTTGCCGTGCTCTGGGTAACTGGCAGCGCCGAAACGAGGGTGCAGTTCAATCGCCAGATGATCCAGCCATATCGGCTCGGCCAACTGCCTTAACACGGTATTGAGGGCCGAGAAATCGTTCGCCGCTTTATCCACGTCAACCAGCAAACAGAAGCAGTCTCCCGAAATACGATAGACCCGCTCTTCCCGGCCGTGATCGTCCCTGACGGCTTGAATGAAGGGTAGACCGGCGGCCAGCTCTACCATTTTTTTCGCCACTTGTTTCATTATCCATTCACTCCTGGCCAGGCCAAGCGTGCGATTGATTTCATCCAGGCGGGTGATCCGGGCCAAGCCCACCATGTAGCGGCCGTTCGGGGCCTGTTTCAGTTGCTGATCCACCATCCACTCAAAGCGGTTGCGATTGGGCAGCCCGCTCACCGGGTCGTGCGCTAACGCTTCGGTGAGCAGGTTCTGCGCGATATTGCGCGCCTGAGCCTCCTGCAGGGCGGTGGCATGAGCGGTAATCTTGTCTTCCCGCTCGCGATACAGTCGATCCGCCAGAGCCAGGGTCAGGATAAAGGCTTCGAGCCCGGAACCGATCTGCATGGCGTGCGCGGTAAAGAAGTGCTCAGGAAAGATCCCCAGCGCCCTGCCGGCCGTTGCCAGTACGCCGATCGTCAAAGGCGTCCAGGCCAGGGTAAAAAACCCCCCTGCCCGAACACCTTGCTTCCAGACGACGGGGCCGGCGACCAGCAGCAGCGAAAAAAAGAACAGCGCGGAAAACGATGCCACCTGGACACCCGTGTGGTAGTCCATGAGAGGCGCCGACAAGAGAAACAGCAACTCGAACACCATCATCCCGATCAGCACTTTGTCCAGCCGTGGGCTGTGCAATCTGGTGTTGAGAAATTCCCGGCAGAAAAGCAGCGAAAACAGCGCCAGGCCTGGTATCGACACAAGCAGCGCCTTGGCATGCAGTTGCGGTGCATAGGGATAGAGGTGCTGGAAACTGAAGCCCTTGATCGAGGCGAAAAACAACAGATAGCCGAATAGGGCAAGGGCGTAGTAGAGATACAGCTTCTCGCGCAGGCTCAGGTACACGGCGAGATTGATGAGGATGATGACGAAGATGCAACCGTAGTAGAAAAAATGCAGTTTCAGCTCATCGGCGGCGGCTTCAAAAAACGCCTGTTCGCGCCAGATACGCAGCGGCACGATCATGGAGCCGCCCGTCGCGACCCGCACAAAGACAGTCTTCATCTCTTCGGGCGCCAGGGACACGCCGAGCGACATGCTCGGATGATCCACGTCGCGTGGATAAAAAGGCCGGCTGTCGCCAGTCTTCAGCTCTTTTACTAGAGCGCCCCCCGCGTAGGCGTAGAAAGCCACATCGTCCAACTGGGAATAGCCCAGTTCGGCAATTAGGTTCAGGTTGAGCGGCGTCTGATTGCTGATGGTAAAGCGTAGCCAGTAGGCCGACGGGGTAAGGCCGAAGGAGGCACTGCCAGTGGGCACCAGGGACCAGCGCTCATCAGGCAGGGCAACCACCTGATCAATCAAGGCTTCGCCTGTAGCGTCCTCCCAGAACTCGAAGTGGGCCTGGATGCTTGACGCTGCAGTTACCTCAATCGGCTCTGGTTGCGCCAGTGCCTTAAGACTCAGACACGCAACTAAAACTGCGACCAGGATGTTAAACGCCCGGTTCAATGGCACGGAATGATGTCTCCGTTAGCGGCCAGTCGGCGGCACTTTTTTTATTTTCGCTATCGCAGTGTAGTCTCAACGGGGGCAAGAAATGGGGCAGATTTAACAGCCCCTTCACAGCGCGCCGCGCTCGCCGGTGCTGGCGAAATCCACATCAACAGCTGCCGCATTAATGAAGGTGCTACAGGGCCAAAACAGGCCCTGAAAACAATGCTCGCGCCTAATTCTTCTGCTACAGGTTTTGCGCCGCGGCGCGCATTTGCCCCCCTGCATACCGCCCGACTTTTCAGCGTGCCAATTCCTTTTTTACCCCGACTTCAGCCCGGAGGGAGCAGTCAAAGTGCTGCGCTTTATGACTGCCAACGGCGGTTAGAGCGCTCACAACGTGGGCGGGCATGCCGAAGGTTTGTCCGCCAGCGGGAAGCACATTGGTCCGCCAAGGAATGGAACTTGGACAACCGCAAGGAGCCGCATATGTTTCCCCGATTCCTGCCCCGTACGCGGGTCGGCGCTTCGCTGCTCTCTGGCGCCGTCACCACCCACACCACCACATTGTTAGTCACCACTACCGCCGACAGCTATGCCGATCTGTTCGTGCCACTGGAGCAGACTCCGACAATATTCATCGCGGCTAAAACATCAGTGCCATCGACCCGCCAGAGCAGGGAAACGCCGTGCTCAGCTGAAAAATAAATTTGCCCACTTTCTTAGATAATTCTTTGCTCCCCGCTCAATGACTAAACTTGAGGAGCATGAAGATGACCGAGGAATACATTCAATATTCATTTTCTTGAACTGTAATAGTCACACGTTTAGATGAAGCGAAGAGCAACACGAAAAATGTCGGTTTATCTAATAGACCAGAAAATGAGGTCGCAGAATAATCCCCCATTGTTCCACCCATGAGCGCTCGCCGCCCCCTTATCGAACCAACCACCAGCAAGGCAATGGAGCATCTTAGTTTCCTTACAAACGGGGTCACCCCTCCTCGCGACACTACGCGCAGACATGGCTTTGTCCCTTTTGCTCCTAAGCCAACCAGCCCACACGTATTTTTAAAAAATGATTACCCTGTCGCAAATACGTTTGGCAAAACGACATAGTCAGAAGCGAAATCGAAGAGTGGCGTATTTGGCAATCCAGGCAGTAGTGGATAAACTACGGCTCTTCAGCTGAACCAGTCCGAAGAAAATACGGTCTGCTGCTTGTGCCGTGGAACGACCCAACCACCGATAATGGAATATCAATTGAAACGCACTGGCGCCGCCCTTCTAACACTGCTTGCCTTGCTTGCTGGAATTTATACATTCACTGCATACAACGAAGACAGCATAAGCGATAGCTTGCCCAAGCTAACCCTGCAACAGGTGCTACCCGCCACGTCTAGCAACGAGCACTGTAACAACCAAATGGATAGCGACATCCTGTACGGTATAGGATTGAGATTATTCGAGAACGGCGATTATGCGCCGGCCGAAAGCTGTTTGATCATGGCCGCACCCAATCACAACAGAGCATTCTGCTACCTGTCCATTATTAGCGAGCAAGCTGAAAGTAAATCAACGCAGGAAAGAAACAGGGATTCCTTCAATTACTTAGCCTACTCCGCAGCCCGAAATGATTGGTGTGCAGAATATGGCATATACCAGACCTATCTCTATGGCACAAAGGGTGTCCCACAAGATAAAGATCTGGCACTGCTCTGGCTAGAGCGCTCGGCACTCCATGGTTATCCAGAGTCCCAGACAATATTGGTCGATCACTATGAAAGCCAGAATGACCTGGCCGCCAGCTACGCCTGGAGCAAAATCATCGCCACTGACCAAGTGGATGCTCTCAGGGCACGAATGACCCCTGAGCAATTAGCTGAGGGTGAAGAACACTATACCGAGCTCAGCTCGACGGTAACCAGTAAAGAGGCAATGTACGCCGAAGCGCGCGAAGAAGATGTAGGTCGTTACTCGGCAGTCATTCAAATGGATTATCCGGACATTTTTAACGGCATGACTTCAGAGCAGCGCTACAGCTTTGTCAAACAAGCCATGCTCACCGCCATTGAACAGCCCTACATTCAACGACGCAGCCAGGTCACGAGCTATATCGTGATTGCTCGTCGCGCACAGATTGAAAAGCCGGGCGTCAATATTCTGCAAAACAAAAATATTACAGCCTTGCTGCAAACAGACGATTTGACGGTGGAGGAAGTCATTGAGCAAGCGCAGGACATTATTAACAGCACTTACATGTGATTAGCTTTCAGGACTACAGTTCATAGGGCGCAGGCCACCATTTTTCAACTGCGCCAGCCTAGAATAAAGTGTGACAGGACCCGCCACAGGCCAGAACAAATCAAATGAAAGTGAACACACAAAAAGCCAAGCAACTCATAAAACTTACCCTCTTAGTTGGCCTATTAACTTATGCGGCGTTCTTTTTCTACGGCGCCATTATGGCGTACGACTTCTGCAATGGCCCTAGGGGCCCGGCAAACTCGAGCGAGCGATCAGCCTGCTTTCAACTGAACCATGATGCCTATCAACGCATGCCGCTACTGATCGACCACCCAGCCTTTGAAAACTGTTCCTTCTCGAAAATAAAACATGGTAATTACTGGGCCACTTTGAATTGCCTAGACGATAAGCAAAATAATGGCCTATTCAGCCCAATGGATGAGGTGCAGTCGGCATGTACGACTTTTAACAATCAGAGCTACAAAGAAATTCTCGAGTGCATAGCAACTGACCGCGAGGCAAGAGCGCGGGTGTTGGAAAACACATCACACCCCTACTACGTCGAGTGCAGCAACCAGTGGCATCAGTACTCTCACATAGAAATGTGCATGAGCAGCCCGGCCTGGCGAAAATAATCGAGGGCCAGAACTTGCTATGGGAAATAGACGCCTTGTGCTACACCGCTCATTAGCGGCCGCCGTCTGATTCCTGCGACGCGGCCCCATAAACCTCACGGATGAATCGATATGAGTGAAGATAAAACCCGCACCTCCACTCGGGCCACCTGCCCTTATTGCCAGCACACCAGTTCGCTCGACACGTTTCGGCTGCAGCAAGTGCTCGGCAAAACTCCAATCCACTGCGTGAAGTGCGATGGCCCCATGATCCTGGCCTGCGAGGAGCAGCTAAAGCGCTTCGAGCGGCTCGGCAGCACCGGCATGGTATTTATGCTGGTGATTACTCTCAGCGCCGTCACAGCGGTGATGGCCATTGCGCTGAAGTGGCTGGGGGTCATCCGCGGCGATACCCAGCTTATGACCTCCGCCATTGCCACAGCCGTCGGTGTCACCACCCTGCTACTGGCAAAAGCAACCAACGAGTTCACTTTTGAGCTGGAGCCGCCCCCACAGAGCACACCCGAGTAGCCCTGGGCACCGCTCTCACGGACCAAACGGGATAACTCCATAAGCCGCGCAGGCCAACCCGGGTCTCCTCCCGCCGCCGCCCCTGACTGCACTGGCCCTTTGTTCTGCCAATCCGCCAGCGGGCAGCTCAAGCTAGGGCTAGAAAGGACGGGGATAGACCGTTGGTCGTTTCAATCTGTGCCGTCGAGCCAAGCCGACTAACGTCACGGAACCTTTCCGGCGCACCTCGTCTCCACCTCTGCGCGCTTCGGATGGTTTGCCTGGAAACGGCCGCCCGTGCACAAGGCGCAAGTGGTTGCGCTTTTGTGATCTACCCGCCTAGCTAGGGCGGCAAACCCAAATCGCGGGATCTGCGCTGTCCGCCCCGAAGGAGTCCGGAAATATCCGGTCCATTGGAAGGAGCCATACCATGCGCACGTTACCCCTGCCTAAAGCCCTGTTGGGCGCATTGCCCTTGTCCGCTGCCAACGGCGTGAACTGACGCCGTAGAAACGACTCGATCTGCGAACGGATACGACCAACCCAGTGCTGTTGCCGCGATCCGCCACGAAAGGAAGCCACTCACACGCAAGGAGTCGCACCATGCCCATACGCCCCCTGTTACTCGGCACATTACTGCTGGCAGCCTTTGGCACTCACGCCGCCCAGCTGGTCGTTACCACCACCCGCGACGTCCATGACGGCCAATGCAACAGCCATTGTTCGTTACGCGACGCGGTCACGGTGGCCAACCAGACCCCCGGCCCTAGCACTATCCAACTGCCGACCGGTAACTTCACCCTCGGCATCCCATCCGCCTTCGACAGCGATGAGAGCACCATCGAAGATGACCAGGACAATCAGCGCGGCGACCTGGACGTGTCCGGCGAGCTGTACATCAGCGGCTCGCCCACCAGCCTCAGCCGCATCATCTGGTATGGCGAGGGCCTCGCCTACCCGAGCAACGCCGACCGACTGATAGAGGTGCTGCCCGGGGGAAACCTGACGCTGGAGCACCTCACCCTCGAGGCCGGCTTCACGCCCTTCGAGGGTGGCGCGGTGAAAAACCGCGGGCAATTGCTGGTGCGCGAAGTCCAGCTAATAGGCAACGTTACCTACCAAAAGCGCATGTACCCGCTTAGCCGCGCGAACGGAGGGGCGATCGCCAACTATGGCACGCTGACGGTGCTGTCCTCGTTGTTCTACTCCAACCGCGCGCGCGCCGACAACGCCAAGCAACGCGCCCTTGGCGGCGCCCTCTACAACCGGGGCAAGCTTCGCGTGAGCGACACCCAGTTCTACAAAAACGGAGGCATCGCCGGCGGTGCCCTGTACAACCTGAGCAATGCCACATTCGAGCGCTGCGCCTTTACCGGTAACAGTTCTTTATACTTACCCGACTGGCAGCACGCCGACGCCGTGCTGGTCAACGACGGCGGCGCCCTGACGCTGAGCAACAGCACCCTGACCCACAACGCGGGTGGCGTATTGAGCAACGGCGTCGCCCGTGACCCCTCCCGACATTCCAAGCTCACCCTCAGCCACGTCACAATCAGCCAGAACGAGCCGAAGACAGGCGCTGAGCGTGGTATACCCAGACAAGTACTGTTGAACTGGAGCGAGTTGCTGATACGCAACAGCCTGATTGTTGGCAACTACGACAGCTGGCCGGGCAGCAGCCATGAGGTGACCAATTGCGCCAATCTGGGCGACAGTTTCAGCTACCAGGCCATCGGCCTGCTGCGCAACGACGAGCCCAGCAACTGCAGCGCCGACCTGTATGTCCCCTTCGAAAAAACCTTCACCGAGGTGCTATCACGCGTCGCGCCCAATCACAGCGACTATAACTTCACCAACGCTTTGCTTCCCGGCAGCCCCGCAGTGGATGCCGCCATCGGCGATTGCGTCGGCCGCGATCAGCGCGGCGTGGCCCGACCCCAGGATGGCAACGGCGACGGCGTGGCGGTGTGCGACTTGGGTGCCATCGAAATGACAGCTCAGTAACGCTCTTATCCCCCGCCGGCCTAGGTCGGCGGGGGCTTTATTCCATGGCCGTGCTGCACCAACTGTTGCCCGTGCGGCACAGCGGCGCGCACCGCATCACCATCGCCGGGCACACCGACAACCGGCCCATTCGCCGCCTGCTCTATCCCTCCAACTGGGGACTCTCCAGTGCCCGGACCGGTAGCGTAGTGCGCTATCTGGAAGCCAACGGCATCTCCAGCAAGCGCCTCAGCACCCTGGGCCATGCGGACACCCTGCCGCTGGCCAGCAACCAGACCGCCGAAGGCCGCGCACACAATCACCAGGTGGAGCTGATACTGGAGAAAGCCGCTCCTGAGGCCTGTGCCAAACCGCGCAAAGCAGGCGGATCACCGAACACCTAGGACTGGCCGTGGTGCGCTTGAACCGCCTCGTAACGGCTGATACGCCGCCACTCATAGACCCACATCAATACCCAGCGCCTCACTCCTCCCTAGAATCGACGGCCGTTTGAACAGCCGCCGATTACCGCCATGCCCACCTTTGCCAAACCCGAACTGCTCTGCCCCGCCGGCACCCTCAAGGCCATGCGTTATGCCTTCGCCTATGGCGCCGATGCGGTGTATGCCGGCCAGCCGCGCTACAGCCTGCGCGTGCGCAACAACGAGTTCGACCACGCCAACCTGGCCATCGGCATCAATGAGGCCCATACCCAGGGCAAGCAGTTCTATGTGGTGGTCAATATTGCGCCGCATAACGCCAAGCTGAAGACCTTCCTCAAGGACCTGGAGCCGGTGGTGGCGATGGGGCCGGATGCGCTGATCATGTCCGATCCGGGGCTGATCATGCTGGTGCGCGAGCACTTCCCGCAGATGCCGATCCACCTGTCGGTGCAGGCCAATGCGGTGAACTGGGCCAGTGTGGAGTTCTGGCGCCGCCAGGGGCTGAGCCGGGTGATCCTCTCGCGCGAGCTGTCGCTGGAGGAGATCGGCGAGATCCGTCAGCAGGTGCCCGGCATGCAGCTGGAGGTGTTCGTCCACGGCGCGCTGTGCATGGCCTATTCCGGGCGCTGCCTGTTGTCCGGCTACATCAACAAGCGCGACCCCAACCAGGGCAGCTGCACCAATGCCTGCCGCTGGCAGTACCAGGCCCACGAGGGCGAGCAGAACGAGCTCGGCGAGATCGTGCGCCAGTGCAGCCCCGCCGCGCCAACCCTGGGGGAAGGCACGAGTACCGAACGGCTGTTCCTGCTCGAAGACAGCAGCCGCCCCGGCGAGCTGATGGAGGCCTTCGAGGACGAGCACGGCACCTACATCATGAACTCCAAGGACCTGCGCGCCGTGCAGCACGTCGAGCGCCTGGTGCAGCTGGGTGTGCATTCGCTGAAGATCGAGGGCCGCACCAAGAGCCACTACTATGTGGCGCGCACCGCCCAGGTGTACCGCCAAGCGATCGACGACGCGCTGGCCGGGCGACCGTTCGAGCGCGCCCTGATGGATGATCTGGAGTCGCTGGCCAACCGCGGCTACACCGAGGGTTTTCTGCGCCGCCACGTGCATGACGAGTACCAGAACTACCAGCGCGGCAACTCGTTCTCCGAGCGCCAGCAGTTCGTTGGCGAGCTGACCGGCGAGCGCCGCGGTGAGCGGGTCGAGGTCAAGGTGAAGAACCGCTTCAGCGTCGGTGATCGCCTGCAGCTGATGACGCCGCGCGGCAACCACAGCTTCACCCTGCAGGCGCTGTACACAGGCACTGGCGAGGCCACCCGCGTGGCGCCCGGCGACGGCCATACCCTTTATCTAGAGCTGCCGGCAGATATCGATCCGCGTTATGCCCTGTTGATGCGTTACCTCGACTAATCAGCCCATCTCGGCATGGCTGCGCAGCAGCTCGGCGAACTGCTCGGCCGGCAGCGGCGGGCTGATCAGGAAGCCCTGCAGCTCGTCGCAGCGCTGGGCCTTGAGGAAGTCCATCTGCGCCTGGGTTTCCACCCCTTCGGCCACCACTTTCAGGTCCAGGCTGTGGGCCATGGCGATGATCGCGCGGGTGATCGCCGCATCCTCACCGCCCACCGACAGGTCGCGGATGAAGGTCTGGTCGATCTTCACGTAGTCCACCGGGAAGCGCTTGAGGTAGCTGAGCGAGGAATAGCCGGTGCCGAAGTCATCGATCGCCAGTTTGACGCCCAGGTCGCGCAGCTGCTGGAAGGTGGTGATGACGTTCTCGACGTTGTCCAGCAGGTGGCTCTCGGTCAGTTCCAGCTCCAGCATATGGGCCGCCAGGTCGGTCTCGTCGAGCACCTGGCGCACCAGGTTGACCAGGTTGCCCTGGCGCAGCTGGTGCACCGACAGGTTGACCGACACGCGCAGCTCGACCAGCCCCTGCGCCTGCCATTCACGGGCCTGGCGGCAGGCCTGACGCAGGACGAACTCGCCGAGCGGGGCGATCAGCCCGGTTTCCTCGGCCAGCGGGATGAAGTCCCCCGGCGGCACCAGGCCCAGCTCCGGGTGGCGCCAGCGCACCAGGGCTTCGGCGGCATTCAGGCTGTCGTCGGCCAGGCACAGCTTGGGCTGGTAGAACACTTCCAGCTGGCCTTCCTGGATGCCCTTGCGCAGCTGGTTCTCCAGCTGCAGACGCTCCAGGGTGCAGGCCTGCAGGTTGTCGGTGTAGAACTGGAAGGTGTTGCCGCCCAGGTGTTTGGCGTGCTGCATGGCCATGTTGGCCTGGCTGATCAGCGCGGAGATTTCCCGCGCGTTGTCCGGCAGCAGGCTGATGCCGATGGAGGCACTGATCACCAGTTCGTGACCGCCGACATCCATCGGCGTGCGCAGCTTGCCGAGCAGGCGGCTGGCGGTGCGCGCCAGGGCCGAGAGGCTGCCGTAGTCGTCGAGGAGAATGGCGAATTCGTCGCCGGACAGCCGCGCAATGGTGTTGGCCTCCGACGCCGCCTGGGTCAGGCGCCGCGCCATCTGCCGCAGCAACTGGTCGGCGACTTCATGGCCGAGGCTGTCGTTGAGCAGCTTGAAGCGGTCCAGGTCGATATGCAGCAGGGCCAGGCCGCGGCCATGCTGCCGCGAGGCTTCGCCCGCCTCGTGCAGGCGCTCGCGGAACAGCGTGCGGTTGGCCAGCCCGGTCAGCTCGTCGTAGTGCGACAGGTAGCGCAGGCGCTCCTCGGTCTGCCGGCGCGACGACAGGTCGGAGAAGAAACCGACGATATGGCTGACCTGGCCGCGCGCATCGCGCACCACATTGAGCTGCAGCCACTGCGGGTACAGCTCGCCGTTCTTGCGCGTCTCCACCAGCTCGCCGCGCCAGCTGCCATGCTGCTCCAGGTCCTGGCGGATCAGGTGGTAGTGGCGGCGGGTCTCGCGGCTGCTGATCAGGGTCGCCACGCTGCGCCCGAGCACTTCTTCCTTGCGGTAGCCGGTGACCTGGCTGAAGGCTTCGTTGACCGACAGCAGCAGGTAGTCGGCATCGAGAATCACGATGCCCTCGCTGGCCGCCTCGAATACCGTGGCCGCCAGGCGCTGCTGTTCTTCGCGCTGCTTGCGCCCGGTGATGTCGCGGCGGGTGCCGAGCATGCGCAGCACCTGGCCCTGCGCATCGCGCTCCACCGCACGGCCGCGGTCCTCGACCCAGCGCCAGCGACCATCGGCATGGCGCACGCGGTATTCAACGGTATAGCCGTCGGTGCGGCCCTTGAGGTGTTCGACCAGGGCCCGGCGCAGCAACGGCAGGTCGTCCGGGTGCAGGCGCGGTTTGAGGTGGCTGAGCACGCCTTTCACCTCATCCTGACTGATGCCGAAGATGCTTTCCAGGTGACTGTGGTGCACCTCGTCGGTCTGCAGGTTCCAGTCCCACAGGCCCAGTTCGCTGGCCTCCAGGGCCAGGCCCAGGCGCGCTTCGCTCTTGCCCAGGGCATGGCTGGCATCGTCCAGCTCCAGGGTGCGCTGGGCCACGCGGATTTCCAGCTCGTCGTGGGCCTTGCGCAGCTCGCGCTCGGCGCGGCGGCGCTGTTCCACCTCGCGCGCCAGTTCCTGGTTCAGCCCTTCGGCGCTTTCCCGCGCATGTTCCAGGCCGCTGATCAGCACCTGGTTCTGGAAGCGCTGCAGCAGGCTGCGCAGGACCAGGCGATTGACCTGCCAGGCCACCACGCCGAGGCTCAGCAGTAGGATCAGGCCGAGCATGCCCCAGCCTTGCTGGCGGCTGCTGTCACTGAGCAACAGAGAAATGATGGGCGGCACCAGGCACGGCAGGGCAAATACCAGAAAAGCTGCGCGGCTGACCGCATAGGCCACGCTGGCAGACAAGATAGCGGCGGCGATCAGGCCATAGACCAGCGCCTGCAGCATGAAGCGATCGGGCGGCACCAGATACACCGCCGCAAAAGCCAGAGTCAGCCCGGACAGCCCGGCCCCCAGCAGAAACATGCACCGCCACTGCGGGCTGGCCTGGCGCGACGGCAGGGCCGCGTTGAAGGCCGCCATCTGGATCAGCCGCATTACCGCCAGCAGCACCAGCCAGATCAGCCAGCCACCGAGCAGCAGGCTCTGCTCCCCGCCCCACAGCAACGCGGCACACGCCAGGCCGTTGAGCAGCATGAACAGGGTGGGAACCTGGGAACCTTGATAGAGCAGGCGGGTTCGCTCGACCGCTATCTCGGTGGCGAACTGCTGACGAATGGCGCGCGAATCAAGCGGCGACACAGGCGCCGCCGTGGGTGTTACCGGGGTGGTCATAGGCGATTTTCTTGTAATGGTGTGCCCGACTTTTCCCGAGCATACCCGAGCTAGAGCGCCTGCCCAAGCCTGATAGTGGCTTTTTAACAGCCCGCATCGATCAATGGCGGACAGTTGTTCACTGACTATTGCCCTCTCGGCGGTCACGGTTTGCCGCCCCCCACCCCGGCCCGTAGAATGCCGCGATGCAAAATGATCCCGCCCGTTTCGACCCAGAACTTCTTCTCGCTTCCCTCAACGATGCGCAGTGCCAGGCCGTGGCCGCCCCGCTCGGTCGCCAGCTGGTGCTGGCCGGCGCCGGCTCGGGCAAGACCCGCGTGCTGGTGCACCGCATCGCCTGGCTGATCCAGATCGTCAACGCCTCGCCCTACAGCATCCTGTCGGTGACCTTCACCAACAAGGCCGCGGCCGAGATGCGCCAGCGCATCGAGCAGATGCTGGGGCTCAACCCCAACGGCATGTGGGTCGGCACCTTCCACGGCCTGGCGCACCGCATCCTGCGTGCGCACTGGCAGGAAGCCGGGCTGGCCGAGAATTTCCAGATCCTCGATTCCGACGACCAGCAGCGCCTGGTCAAGCGGGTGATCCGCGAGCTGGGCCTGGATGAACAACGCTGGCCGGCCAAGCAGGCCCAGTGGTTCATCAACGGGCAGAAGGACGAAGGCCTGCGGCCGAAGAACATCCAGGCCGGCGGCGATCTGTTCCTCGCCACCATGCTGAAGATCTACGAGGCCTACGAAGCGGCCTGCGCGCGCACCGGGGTGATCGACTTCGCCGAGCTGCTGCTGCGCGCCCTCGACCTGTGGCGGGATAACCCGGGCCTGCTGGCGCATTACCAGCAGCGCTTCAAGCACATCCTGGTCGACGAGTTCCAGGACACCAACGCCGTGCAGTACGCCTGGCTGCGCTTCCTCGCCAAGGGCGGCGAGAGCTTGATGGTGGTGGGCGACGATGACCAGTCGATCTACGGCTGGCGCGGCGCCAAGATCGAGAACATCCAGCAGTACAGCAGCGACTTTGCCGACGCGCAGATGATCCGCCTGGAGCAGAACTACCGCTCCACCGCCGGCATCCTCAAGGCCGCCAACGCCCTGATCGCCAACAACAACGGCCGCCTGGGCAAGGAGCTGTGGACCGACGGCGACGACGGCGAGCCGCTGTGCCTGTATGCCGCCTTCAACGAACACGACGAAGCGCGCTACGTGGTGGAAAGCATCGAGCGGGCGCTGAAGACCGGCCTGTCGCGCAGCGAAATCGCCATCCTCTACCGCTCCAACGCCCAGTCACGGGTGCTCGAAGAAGCCCTGCTGCGCGAGAAGATTCCCTACCGCATCTACGGCGGCCAGCGCTTCTTCGAGCGCGCCGAGATCAAGAACGCGGTGGCCTACCTGCGCCTGCTTGACGGCCGGCACAACGACGCCGCGCTGGAGCGGGTGATCAACGTGCCGACCCGTGGCGTCGGCGAGAAGACCATCGAGGCGATCCGCGAGCACGCGCGCCACAGCGACTTGTCGATGTGGGCGGCGATGCAGCAGCTGATCGCCAACAAGGCCCTGCCCGGTCGCGCCGCCGGTGCCCTGGCCGCCTTCGTCGAGCTGATCGAGAATTTGGCCGCGAAAGTGCTGGATATGCCGCTGCACCTGATGGCGCAGACGGTCATCGAGCAGAGCGGGCTGATCGCCTGGCACAAGGCCGAGAAAGGCGAGAAAGCCCAGGCGCGGGTGGAAAACCTCGAGGAACTGGTCAGCGCCGCACGCAACTTCGAGAACAACGAGGAAGAGGAGATGACCCCGCTGGCGGCCTTCCTCACCCACGCCTCGCTTGAGGCCGGCGACACCCAGGCCGACGAGCACGAAGAAAGCATCCAGCTGATGACCCTGCACAGCGCCAAGGGCCTGGAATTCCCCATGGTCTTCCTGGTCGGCATGGAGGAAGGCCTGTTCCCGCACAAGATGAGCCTGGAGGAGCCTGGCCGTCTCGAGGAAGAGCGCCGCCTGGCCTATGTCGGCGTGACCCGCGCCATGCAGCACCTGGTGCTGACCTACGCCGAGACCCGCCGTCTGTACGGCAGCGAGACCTACAACAAGGTGTCGCGCTTCGTCCGCGAGATTCCGCCAGCGCTGATCCAGGAAGTGCGCCTGTCCAACAGCGTCAGCCGTCCCTACGGCAGCGGCAGTTCCAGCAGCAGCGCCACCAACAGCATGAGCATGTTCGCCAACGCCGAGGTGCCGGACACCGGCTTCCGCCTCGGCCAGCACGTGCGCCACGCGCTGTTCGGCGATGGGGTGATTCTCAATTTCGAAGGCAGCGGCGCCCAGGCGCGGGTGCAGGTCAACTTCGAGGCCGAAGGCAGCAAGTGGCTGATGCTCGGCTACGCCAAGCTGGAAGCGCTCTAGACCCAGGCTCAAACACATCCACACACCTATAAGAACAAGGATTACATCGATGAAACGCGCTCTGCTCCTGGCCACCCTGCTGGCCCCGTTACCCACCCTGGCTGCCGGTTTCGAAGGCGGCTACGTAGGCCTCTATAGCGGTTATGCCTGGGCCGAAGATGAAGGCACCAGCTACAGCCAGTTCAATAACCAGAAAACCGGCTGGACCCAGGAAACCAACCCCATGGGCGCGCAAATCGGCGTGCTGGGCGGCTACAACTGGCCCCTGCAGCACAACTGGCTGGTCGGTGTGGAAGCGGATTACGAAGGCCGCATCGATGGCGCCGACTCCGACTATCAAGAGTTCAATGGCGTCACCGACACCAACTATCGCAACACCAGCGAGATCAAGTCCTCCGGTTCCCTGCGCGGCCGCCTCGGCTACCTGCCCACCCCGGACCTCTTGCTGTTCGCCACGGCGGGCTATGCCTATGCCAGTGTCGAGCGCGAGTGGGAGGACAACCAGTTCCTCGGCCGCAGTGAATCCCAAACCAATGGCCAGGCTGGCTGGACCGTCGGTGCTGGTGCCGAATACCTGCTGAACGATGCCTTCTCTGCACGCCTCGAATACCGCTACGCGGATTTCGGTACGCAAGAGGGCATCGACGTCGACATGTGGAGCGAAGAATACAAGCAGCGCCTGACCGAGCAGAGCCTGCGCCTGGGCGCCGCCTACCACTTCTAAGAACCTGTCCACGATCTCTTGTCCGTCGGCCATACCGCGTTAAAAACAGGCTCGGAATGCTCATTTACAGCTCGTAAACTCCGCTTCCTCGCCTGTTTTTGCCTTGTCTGGCCCTAGTCCAAAAGATCGTGAACAGGCTCTAAGCAAAGCCCACCCAGGCCCTAGCTGCCTGGGTGGCAGCGCCCGCTGTGGCGCCCCACCCGTCGCCTCCCCCGCTCTCCCCCTGCTCAGCCACCATACTGCTGAGCGGAGGTGAAGCCATGCCCCGTAGCGATCCATCCGCCGACAAGATTCTCGACTGCGCCCTGCACTTGGCCGACCGCTGCGGCTGGGAGCGCCTGCACCTGCATGAGGTCGCCGCCGAGCTGGACAGCGACCTGGCCGCTATCGCCCGCCACTACCAACAGAAGGACGACCTGGTCGAAGCCTGGTTCGATCGCGCCGACCAGGCCCTGCTGACTCGCGCCAAAGCTGCCGACCTGCCCGGTCTGAGCGCGGAAAAACGCCTGGAGGAACTGCTGATAGCCTGGCTGGCCAGCCTCGCCACGCACCGCGCGGTGACCGGGCAGATGCTGCTGTACAAGCTCGAGCCAGGGCATCTGCACCTGCAGCTCGGCGGCCTGCTGCGCATCAGCCGCACCGTGCAGTGGTGGCGTGAGGCCGCGCTGCGGCAGAACCTGCACCTCTCTCGTATCGCCGAAGAAAGCCTGCTGACTGCCGTCTACCTGCGCACCTTCGTGCACTGGCTGCGCCACCCCGCGGAGGGCGAGGCCGAAGTGCGCGCCCTGCTGCGTCGCCAGTTGCGCCGCCCGGCCTTGCGCTGGCTGTTACGACAGCCCTGAGAACCCGTTCAGGATTTTTTGCAGATTGCCACACAGCGTGTAGAGCAGGCACGGACCGCTTTGGCTCCCTCTCCCGTGCACGGGAGACGACTGCATGGACGCAGGAGGTAGAGCGACGCAGGAAGCCAAAGCCGAGGGCTGGGGAGAGGGTGAGTGAGCCAAAGCCCCATTCCCACAAGTGGGCGAGGGGCGCTTCCGAGAGCCGAGACAAGCTCTAAGGCAGCTGCGCCATACGCGCCGCCAGCTGTCGCTCGCCCTCGTGCGCCGACGCGGCCAAGCCGTCGCGCACCCCGGCGAAGTCGGCGGCGCTCTTGTTCTGGCTGAGCTTGAAGCTGCCCTCGATGCGGCTGATCGGCAGGGCGAAGCCGACGATGGCGCGCAGCATGCTGTCGATATAGTCGGCCGGCGCATCGCTCACCGCCCACGGCCGTGCGCGGCGCTGCTCGTGCTTGTCGCTCAGCGCGCTGACCAGCGCCAGCAAGCGCTCGCGCTCGTCGAACACCGCGGCGCGGCCATGGGCATGCACCGCCTGGTAGTTCCAGGTCGGCACCACCTTGCCGTGCTCGGCCTTGGCCGGGTAGAAGCTCGGGCTGACATAGGCCTCGGCGCCTTGGAACACCACCAGCACCTCGGCCCCGTCAGCCAGGGCACGCCATTGCGGGTTGGCCCGGGCAAAGTGACCGTACAGGGTGCCGAACTCGCCTTCGCCGGGCACCAGCAGCAGCGGCAGATGGCTGGCCTGCAGGCCCTGCTCGCCCTGGCAGACCAGCGTGGCCACGCCACTGTGCTCGATCAAACCGTGCAATTCGGCCAGCTCGCTGACGGCAAACGCTTTGGGGATATACATGCAGACACCTCGTTCTAAGAACCTGTTTACGATCTCCTGACTCGCGGCCATGCCGCGTTAAAAACGGCCTCGGAATGCTCATTTACAGCTCGTAAACTGCGCTTCCTCGGTCGTTTTTGCCTTGTCTGGCTCTAATTCAGAAGATCGTAAACAGGTTCTATACGCGCAAAGCACAGATGTACCGCACGGCCGGCGGCGCGAACAGACACAGTTGTACATAAATCCGGAAACACACTGGGCTGGCCTTTGCCCGCCGGACTGGGCAGGATGGCGCGCGTACCACCTCATTAACCGGGATACCTTCATGCAGCGCTTTCTCAGCATCGCCCTGGCTCTGTGCCTGGGCCTGACTCTCAGCCTCGACGCCAGTGCCAAGCGCATGGGTAGCGGCAAGTCCTTCGGCTCCGCGCCGACCCACCAGACCCGCCAGGCCGATGCGCCAGCCGCCGCACCTGCGGGCGCCACCGGCGCTGCCGCCACTGCCGGGCGTGCCGCACCCGCCGCCAGCGGTGCTTCGCGCTGGCTCGGCCCGCTGGCCGGGATCGCCGCCGGTGGCCTGCTCGCCTCGATGTTCATGGGCGACGGCTTCGAAGGCATCCAGTTCCTCGACATCCTCCTGCTCGGCCTGGTCGCCTTCGTCATCTTCCGCCTGATCGCCTCGCGCCGTCGGGCCCAGGCGCAGCCGGCCATGGCTGGTGGCATGCAGCGGCAGATGCCGCAGCAGGCGCCGGTGTTCGGTGGCAGCGCAGCAGCCCGCCCGGTGATCAATGCGCCGGCCTGGTTCGACGAGCAGCGCTTCATCGCCGCCGGCCGTGAGCACTTCCTGTCCCTGCAGCAACACTGGGACGCCGGCGAGATGGACAAGATCGGCGAATTCGTCACCCCGCAGATGCTCAGCTTCCTCACGGAAGAGCGCGCCAGCCTGGGTGATGGCTTCCAGTCCACCTACATCGACGACCTCGACGCCCAGCTCGACGGTATCGACGAACTGGCCGACAAGACCGTCGCCACCCTGACCTTCCGTGGCACGGCCAAGACCTCGCGCTTCGACCAGGGCGAAGCGTTCAGCGAAAGCTGGCGCATGGAGCGGGCCAACGGCGAAAACCAGCCCTGGCTGGTCGCCGGTATCCGCCAGAACGGCTGATCCACAGCACTATGAGAAACCCGGGCCAGGCCCGGGTTTTTTTATGCCCGCGCACCAGCATCGAGCCCGTAGGGTGCCGCCCGAGCCCTCCGGCAAAAGGTTAACCCGCGCACACGCCACCAACTCGCCATACAAGCGTCACGCTCCCGTCGCCTTCCCTCGATAGCGTCATGGTTCCGTCGAACCCTCTGCAGAAGGAAACGCACCGTGAACCGTGATGATCAGAACAACGTGCTGTTTGGCAATGGCGATGAGCTCCCCAGCAACCACTCCCACAACCCGCACCTGAACGAGCTGATCGACCAGCGGCGGCGGCAGATCATCGCCGGTGCCAGCGCGGTCGGCGCCCTGGGCTTTCTCGGCGTGCTGCCGCAAGCGGTGGAAGCGGCCGAACAGGCGGGCAAAAGCGTGGCATTGAAGAAGCGCAACCGCCTGCCCTTCGACGCCGTCGCTATCGGCCGCGCCGACGCCATCACCGTACCCGCCGGCTATCGCGCCAGCGTGTTCGTGCCCTGGGGCACGCCGATCAGCGGGCGCTTCCCGGCCTTCCTCGAAGACGCCAGCAACAGCGCCCAAGATCAGGCTGAACAGGTCGGCATGCACCACGACGGCATGCACTTCTTCCCGGCCGACGCCCAGCGCGGTGCCGGCAAACGCTCCAACCACGGCCTGCTGGTGTTCAACAACGAATACGTCGACGCCCCGCTGCTGCATCCCAACGGCCCGACCACGGTCAATGGCCTGCGCACCAGCGCCGAGGAAGTGCGCAAGGAGATCAACGCCCACGGCGTCACCATCATCGAAGTGCGCCGTGGCCAGGGTGGTGAATGGCAAGTGGTGCCCGGCTACCTCAACCGCCGCATCACGGCCGCCACGCCGATGCAGATGGCCGGCCCGGCGCGCGGCCACGCCCTGCTCAAGACCCTGCACAGCCCGGACGGCACCGCCAGCCGCGGCACGCAGAACAACTGCGCCAACGGCTACACGCCCTGGGGCACCTACCTGACCTGCGAAGAGAACTGGGCCGGCTACTTCGCCACCCGCGATGCCGACCTGCCGCGCGAACTGAAGCGCTACGGCCTGCGCACCACCAGCCGCTTCGGTTGGGACACCCTGCCCGGCGACGAATTCCAGCGCTTCGACGCCACCCGCAAGGCTGCCAGCGCCGAAGGCGACTACCGCAACGAACCCAACCACTTCGGCTGGATCGTCGAGATCGACCCCTTCGACCCCGACTCGCAGCCGGTCAAGCACAGCGCCCTCGGCCGCTTCGCCCACGAAGGCCTGATCTTCGCCCCGGTGCAGGCCGGCAAGCCGCTGGTGTGCTACTCCGGCGACGACTCGCAGAACGAATACATCTACAAATACGTCAGCCGCGGCAAATACCTGCCCTGGCTGCGCAAGCCGGGTCGCCTGCTCGACGAAGGCACTCTGTACGTGGCGCGCTTCAATGCCGACGGCAGCGGCAACTGGCTGGCCCTGGACCTCAATGATGCGGCCTTCCAGGCCGCCTGCACGGCCGCCGGGGTGAGCTTCGCCGACCAGGGCGAAGTGCTGATCAATACCCGCCTGGCCGCCGATATCGTCGGCGCCACCAAGATGGACCGTCCGGAATGGGGCGCGGTCAATCCGGACAACGGCGAGGTGTACTTCACCCTCACCAACAACAGCTCGCGCACCAGCGCCGACCCCGCCAACCCGCGCGCGGCCAACCCCTAC
This sequence comes from Pseudomonas campi, assembly GCF_013200955.2. NCBI lineage: Bacteria > Pseudomonadati > Pseudomonadota > Gammaproteobacteria > Pseudomonadales > Pseudomonadaceae > Aquipseudomonas > Aquipseudomonas campi. Next base: position 65,195 of record NZ_CP053697.2, on the reverse strand, counting down.
GGGCACATCATTCGCTGGCGCGAAAACCGCCGCGACCACGCCGGCAAGGGCTTCAACTGGGACATCTTCCTGCTCGCCGGCCCGCAGGGCGACAGCCAGGGCCCGAGTGGCGCGGCACTGGATGAGCGCAACATCCTGGCCAGCCCGGACGGCCTGTGGTTCGACCCGGACGGCCGCCTGTGGATCCAGACCGACATGAGCGGCAGCCAACTGGCCAGCGGCCCGTTCGGCAACAACCAGATGCTGGTGGCCGACCCGCGCACGGGCGAGATCAAACGCTTCCTGGTCGGCCCGATCGGCGCCGAAGTCACCGGCATCAGCGCCACGCCGGACTTCCGCACCCTGTTCGTCAACATCCAGCACCCCGGCGAAGGCTCGACGGCGGACAACCTGCTCAGCACCTGGCCCGACGGCCCCGGCCGCCGCCCACGCTCCGCCACCGTGGTGATCAGCCGCGAAGATGGCAAACGGCTGATGTAAACCGCCCGACACCCTCCCCCGGGTAGATGCCGCTTCCTCCCCTCTCCCATTTATGGGAGAGGGGCCGGGGGAGAGGGTGGCAACCCTGCACGCTCCGACCTGCGTAGCCCGGATGCAATCCGGGAAGCCCCCGCCATCCCCGGATTGCATCCGGGCTACTTCCGCTCAGCGCTGCAACAGGGTAAAACGCGCGTCCGGTCGGCTACCCTCTAGCCGACCGCCGCACTGCCTGGAGAAGCCCCGTGGAAGAAGTCATCGAACAGCTGCGTGAACTCAACGAGCCGGTTCCGGTCCCGCTGGAGCTGCCGGAAGAGGAAGTCCTGGTGGAAATCCAGGAACAGATTCTGATCCACCTGCCCTTCGAGCTGCGCGAATACCTGCTCAAGGTCAGCGACGTGGTCTACGGCCGCCTGGAGCCGGTGACCGCCTCCGACCCGCAGTCGCACACCTACCTGCCCGAAGTCGCCTCGGTGGCCTGGGACCTCGGCCTGCCGCGTGACTTGGTGCCGCTGTGCCAGGACGGCCGCGACTACTACGCGGTGGACGTGGAAGGCACCGTCTGGCTGTGGGACGGCGACGAAGGCGAACTGACCGACGAAAGCTGGGACTCGGTGTGGCACTGGGTGCGCGACGTCTGGCTGGAAAGCTGAGGCGATAGCACAAGCTAGAGGGCGGGTTGCGCGCCCGTCGAGTGCCATCTGGCATCTGCCGGGTGCATGGGCTTAACTGGCAAGCGTTGCACTCAGGGGCTCGCGGCCATGGCCAACATCACTTCCCGGCTGACACTGGCCGGTCTGGCAATCCTCATCGTCACTGGCGCTGTGTGGCTCGGTTTTGCCAGCACCGACCGCAATACGGCAGCCGTCAGCGCGGCATCGCCGGCGGGTGCGCCGGCAACAGTGCCAGCGCCGGGCGAGGCCAGCGGCGCGGCCGTCGACCCGCGCGCGGCACAAGCGCTGCTGAACACCCCCGCCGTGCAGACCTACCAGGCGCGCCTGCAGTTCATGGCCGACTACCGCCGTTTCATGCAGGAGGCCGCGGCGCTCAGCGCCGAGCAGCGGCGACGCCAGGCCGAGGCGCTGGCCAGGCAAATCGACCAGCGTGAAGCGGCCGCCGAGCTGGCGCTGAGCGAAGCCCTGCTGCTGCAGTTGGGGCTGGCCCAGGTGCAAGGCGGCGACGAGGAAACGCAGAAGGCCCACGCCGAACAACTGCTGGCGCGCTACCAGATGCTAAGCCAGGCGCGTGAGGCACGGGCCAAAGTGCCCGATGCCCGCTTCAGTCAGTACAAGTCCGAGGAGAAGCGCATCGTCGACGAGGTGCTCGCGCTGGACAGTATTCCCGACGGTCTGAGTCGCGACCAGTACCTGCGCCAGCGCCTGCAGGAGGCGCGGGAGCAGGCGTATCAGTAGAGCCTAGAGCCTGCTCACGATCTCGCGAGCTAGAGACAGAGGGTGGCGGAGACGGCCGAGGTCGCCTCCAACGCCCTTTGGCCGACGCGCAGCAGATCGTGGGCCGGCTCTCAGAGCAGCTGGTCGAGGATGTAGTACAGCAGATTAAACGGCTTGGCCCGGTCGGCGGCGTCGCTGCTCTCCGAGGCCGAGAGCACCGCGCCGCTGCCATCGAGCAGGTTGTTGACGAAGTGGTCGAGCTCCAGGTTCTGCTCCTGAATGTCCGAGTTGGCGAACTCGATGATGCTGGTGCAGTGGCTCTCGTTGACCGCGCGGAACTGCGGGAAGTAGCCGCCGAAGTTGTCCAGGTTGGCCAGCTGGTCGCGCAGGCGGCCGGTGTCCACATCCCACTTGGCATGGATCAGCGCTTCCTTGGTGGCAGCGTCCGGCGCATTGATGATGTCCGGGTAGAAGCGCTCATAGGAATAGGACGAGTAGTTGAGGTCCTTCCAGAAGTGGGTGTGGCCCATGCGGTCGCCCGGCAGGTTGCTCGCCAACGCCGGATACAGGCTGCCCAGGTCGCTGGCATTGAGCCCCGGCAGGCGGCTCTGCAGATAGGGCACAGGGCCGTCGTTCAAACCCCAGGCCACGCGAATATGATCCTGCAGCAGGCGCGAGGGGTACTGCGCGCTGTCGCTACCCAACGGGGCGCTGAATACCGGACCGGAGTCGTTGAGCAGGAAACCGCGGGTCGGCGCCATGTCCTGGCGAATGCCCACGTAGTTGGTCAGGCTGCCAGCGCCACCCGCGCTGCAGCCGGTGGTGAGCAACTGCGCGGGACGCTGCAGGTTGTTCTTCAGCCAGGCCACCACCGCACGGGTGTTACGCAGGCCGTTGTGATGCCAGACCAGCGGCGGCTTCTGGTTCTGTGGGTCTTCGTACACCGCCACCTTGTCACCGGAGTAGATGTCGCCGGTGCAGTAGGGCACGTAGATCATGTTCCAGTTCTGCGGCTTGGTCCGCGTCCAGGGGTGCAGGCGCACGACCAGCGGGCTGACCAGGCTGGCGCCGGGGTTGAGCAGGCTCATGTAGTCGTCGGGGATGCCGTCGGGATTGCGCGCCCCGCGGATACCGGTCTGCCCGGTGCAGCTGGCGTAGTCCCAGCAGGCGCCGCCACCCTCCAGATAGATGATGGTATTGCTGGTATTGGGTACGCGGTTAACGAAGAACTTGTAGGGCGAGCCGTTGCCGCACACCGCGCCGGTTTGCGGCGCCATTTGCACGGTCTGCCAGGCGTAGTAGAGGTTGGGTTTGAAGCCGGCATTGAAGCCGCCGGGGTTGTTCAGCAGCGGGTAGGGGCCGACGCTCTGCTCGGCGGTGACCTTGTTGTCCGCCGCTGGCGGCAGGGTCAGGTTGAGCAGGGTCTTCCAGAAACTGTAGTCGCCCAGCTCGGCGTGAGCCGGGGTGACCAGGGCAAACCACAGGGCAAAGCTGCAACAGGCCAGCAAGGATGGCTTCATCGGACATGTCCTCGTCTTGTTCTTGTTGTACGAGCACGGGCTACTGCCGGACGCCTCCATGCTGCGCAGTGGTCCACTGGGCCAGGCCGGCGAACAGGGACGCAAAGCACAAGAGGCACGCTAGTACATAGCGCGAGGAAGGCCAGAAACAGCCTTATATTGATTCGGGATAGAGGCAGCAAAAGAAGCTAACTGACCCGATAGCGCTGCCATCGCCGGCCATCTGCATCAGGGCAGATAAATACGAAACTCGCCGCCACCCAGCGGGCCGCCGTTGCTGATCTGGATATGTCCGCGCACGCCATTGCGCTCGTGCAGTTCGGCGATGCGCCCGGCGAAGTACAGGCCGAGGCCGGTGCTGCCGGTGCTGTGGTTGAGGCTGAGGACGTAGTTGGATTGTCCGGCGAGCATGGCCGGCGGGTAGCCCTGGCCGTCGTCGCAGATCGACAGCACCAGGTGCCCCGGCTCCTGCCAGGCGCGCACCAGCAGCGCGCTGCGCGCATAGCGAATGGAGTTGGTGATGATGTTGGCCACCACCGAGCCGAGCAGCTCCTGATCGAAGAAGCCCAGCAGCTGGAAGTCCTCGACCTCGCAACGGGCGACGATATGACGGCTATCCAGCACTTCCTGGTAGCGCGCCAGCTGCGCTTCGATGAAGTCTTCCAGCTCATGGTAGGCCGGGCGCAGCGGCAGCTGGTTGACCCCCAGTTTGTACAGGCCGAGCAGCTGCACCAGCATGCCGTTAAGGCGGGCGAACTCGTATTCGATCACCCCCTGTGCACTGTTGTGGGCCAGCTCCGCCGGCACCTGCGCCTGCCACTGGCCATGGGCCTGAACCAGCATGGCCAGGGAGTTTTTCATGTCGTGCACGGTGGAGGCGATCACCGTGGAGAAGTCCAGACCTTCGTGGACGTCGCTCATTGTTCGAAGGCCCGCCGGCGCAGTTGCTGGTAGCGCTCGTAGCGCGGGTCGCTGGGTGGAATCATGCTCACCGCATCCAGGCAGCGCCGGCACTCGTCGAGCAGATCCGCCTCTGCTTTGTCGCCCCCCAGGCGCAGCAAGGACTGGGCGGTGTTGAGGGCGATACTGATGTTCTTCGGCTGCAGCGCCAGGCCCCGGCGAAACAGCTCCAGGGCATCACCGAAGCGGCCCAGCTGGTAGGCGCGCACGCCCTGGCGGTTGAAGTCGACCGCTTCCTGGCCGCCGGCGAGGATCTGCGGGTCATCGGTCTGCTTGGCGACGTTCTGCATCACCGCCGGGTCATCGCCGTATATTTCCACGCAGCTTTTCAGCAGGTCATTGCTGGCCGCCGTCTGACCCAGCTCGCGCAGCTGGCTGGCCACCAGCAGCGCCGCATCGGCGGAGAAGAACTGTGGCAGCGCAGCCATGCCTGCCACGGCTTCCTCGGTGAGCTTGGCGGCACGCACCGGATCACCGGATTTCTGCAGGCTCTTGGCCTGCATCAGGGTAGCGCGCACCTGTAACACCTTGTCGTCGCCGTAGTGCTTGTCCAGCTCACCCATGGCCTGGGCGATATCGGCCTGGGCGCGCTTGTCGAGGGTGTCCTCGCCGGATTCGGCGATCAGCGCCTGGGCCATGCCCAGGTAGCTTTCCGGACTCTTGAAACGCGAGTTGCGGCCCTGATCCACGGCCTGGCGATAAGCCTTGGAAGCGCTGCCGAAGTCTTCGTTGTCCAGCGCCAGCTTGCCCAGCTGCATCTGCCGGCGGATGGCCAGGGGCGACAATTTCACCGCGTCCTCGAGGATGTCCTGGGCGCGCTTGCTCTCGCCGCGAGCGGCAAGGACCGCGGCCAGGCCGTCATACAGGCCCGGCAACATGGGGAAGTTCTTCAGCGCCTGCTCGTACAACTCCTGGGCACGCGCCAGCTCGTTGCGGGTCTGCAGCAGGCTGCCGAGTGCCAGGTAGGCCCAGGGCAAGGCGCGGTCGGCCAAGATGCCGGTCAACAGCTTCTCCAGTTCGGCATGCCGGTTCAGCTCGCGCAGGGCACCGGCCTGGTAGCGCTGGCACAGCGGCACCAGACGCTTGTCCTCCCGGATCAGGGCCTCGCAGGCGGCCAGCACGGCGGCCGGATCCTGTTTGTCGAGCGCCTGCAGGATCGGTTTGAGCGCGGCCTTGCGTTCCACCAGCTTGTCCAGACGCTGGGTCAGGCTGGCGCGGTTGAACGGCTTGGTCAGGTAGGCATCCGGTTCGTGCTCCAGCGCACTGAGCACCATGGCCTGGCTGCTCTCGGCGGTGACCATGACGAAAATGCACTGGTGGCTGATCAGCTTGTCGGCGAGCAGCTCCTCGAGCACCTGCTGGCCATTCTTGCCAGTGCCCAGGTTGTAGTCGTGCAGGATGATGTCGTAGCGCTTCTGCCGGCACAGGCTCAGGGTCTCTTCGCCCCGGTCGCCGGTGTCGACATCGCGGGCGCCGATATCGCGCAGCATGGCCTTGACCGAGCTGCGGAAGTCGGAGAAGTCATCGACGATCAGGAAGCGCGTGTTGCTGTAGTCCGCCATCGGGCAATCCTTGGGGCCGGAGAATCGATTGACTGAGTGTAAGACAAGAAATGCCACCCTTGTCGATCCGCAGAATTACCCAAGCTACCTTCCGGCAAACTCTCCCCAGGAGCGGCTCAAGGGCTGATGCTGCGGGCCTGAGCGCCCTCCAGTTCGAGCAGGTTGAGGAGGAAACGGGCGAAGTAGAGCAGGTCCTGCTCCATGAACTGGCGCGCCGCCTTGGCGTCACCGGCCTCGATGGCGGCGAAGGCCTCCTCGTGGAAATCATTGAGCCGCAGCGACAGATCGGCGCCGGTGAACAGGCGGTTGAAGAACGGACCGACCTGCAGCCACAACGACTCGATGCTGCGCAGCAGCACCGGGTTGCCACAGGCGCTGTAGAGGTGCAGGTGGAACTGGCTGTTGGCATCCAGATAGGCCTGCACCTGGCGCAGCTCGATGGCCTGGTCCATGCGCGCCACACAATCGCGCAGCAGGGTCAGGTCGGCGGGGGTCAGGCGCGGCGCGGCCAACTCCACGGCCAGGCCTTCGAGGCCCAGGCGCACCTGGAAGATGTTCTGGTAGCGCTCGCGGGTCATGGGCGGCACGCGCACCGAGCGCTGCGGCTCGCCCTCCAGCGCGCCCTCGGCCACCAGGCGCTGCAGGGCGGCACGTACCGGCATCGGGCTGGTGCCCCACTCGGCGGCCAGATCGCGGATTTTCAACCGCTGGCCGGGTTGGAAGCGCCCGGCCAGCAGGCCTTCACGAATGCGCTGGTAGAGCTGCTCCTGCAGATTGTCGGCCATGGTCATGCACCCTTGGCCGGTGGCGCGGGCAGTTGGGCGAGGGTCAGCGAGCAGTTGCGCATGCAGGATTCCTTTGACTGAAGAAGACCGCCCCAGAGCGGCGCAGGGGATTCTAATGGATCAAGGAGCCTTGTTTTCAATGAGGCAGTTGCCCCCGTCGACGACGAGGACCTCTCCGGTGATATAGCTGGCCTCCGGCGAGGCGAGAAAGGCCACGGCGGCAGCGACTTCCTCGGGGCGCCCGGCGCGGCCGAGCGGCGTGTACGCGGCGGCATGCCGCTCCTCCTCGGTGCTCGAACCGGTGGCGATCCAGCCCGGCGCCACGCTGTTGACCGTGACGCCCTGCTTGGCCACTTCCAGCGCCAGGCCCATGGACAGGCCGAGCATGCCGGCCTTGGCCGCGCTGTAGGCGGATTCGCCGGGGTTGCTGCCACGGGTGCCGGTGGTCGAGCTGATATTGACGATGCGCCCGTAGCCGCGTGCACGCATACCGGGCAACACGCCACGGATGAGCAGAAAGGCAGTGGTCAGGTTGCGATTGAGCGACAGGTTCCAGTTGGCCAAATCCATCTCAGCCAGCTCGGCAAACGGCTCGGGGCTGCCCTGCATGGCCATGCCGGCGTTGTTCACCAGGATGTCGATCTGCCCCCACTGCGCCTGCGCCCAGGCAACCAACTCGGCCACCTGCTGCTCATCGGTCAGGTCGGCGGCGCGGGCACGTGCTTGAATACCTTCAGCGCAGAGTTCGGCCGCACGCTGTTCGACCCGTGCGCTGCTGGCGGTGAGCAGCACGCGCACGCCGGCGCGACCAAGGCGCCGAGCGATGGCCATGCCGATTCCGCTGTCGCTGCCGGCGCCGCTGACCAAAGCCACTTGCTGCTGTTGTTCCATGATAACCGTCACCTGTGATCACAAATTAAGGAAAAATCTACCTTATTACCGACAATAAGACATCTATTGACTTATTTGTGATCACAAATGAGCATGTGCAGATATTCGAACGAGGTGTTCAACATGACTGCCAGTGGTATCAGCCCATCCGCCGTAGCAACCTTCGCCGGCCGCGAGCGGGAGCGCTTTATCGCGCGCAATCCGAAATCCGTGGCCCTGGCCGAGCGGGCGCGCAACTCGCTGTACGGTGGCGTACCGATGCACTGGATGGCGGACTGGTCGACCCCGGTGCCGCTGTTTGTCGAGCGGGCCAAAGGCGCGCGCTTCTATGACGTCGATGGCCACGAATACATCGACTTCTGCCTGGGCGACACCGGCACCATGTTTGGCCACTCGCCGGACCCGATCGCCAAGGCCATCGCCGAGCAAGGCAACAACGGCCTGACCACCATGCTGCCGGGCGAGGACGCGGTGGTCTGCGGCGAGCTGCTGGCCGCGCGCTTCGGCCTGCCGTTCTGGCAGGTCACCGCCACCGCCACGGACTCGAACCGCTACGTGCTGCGCTGGGCCCGCGCGATTACCCAGCGCAAAACCCTGCTGGTGTTCGACGGCTGCTACCACGGCACGGTGGACGACGTAATGGTGCGCTGCATCGACGGCGAAACCGTGCCGCGCTCCGGCCTGGTCGGCCAGGCCTATGACCTGACCGAGTACAGCCGCTCGATCCCGTTCAACGACGTGGCGGCACTGGAAGCCGCACTGGCCAAGGGCGACGTCTGCGCCCTGCTGTGCGAGCCGGCGATGACCAATATCGGCATGGTCCTGCCCGAGCCGGGCTTTATGCAGAAATGCCGCGAGCTGACCCGTAAATACGGCGCACTGCTGATCATCGACGAGACCCACACCATCTCCACCGATATGGGTGGCTGCACCAAACTGTGGAACCTCGACCCGGACTTCTTCGTGGTCGGCAAGCCGATTGCCGGCGGTGTGCCGTGCGGCATCTTCGGTTGCAGCGCGGCGATGGCCGAGGCCATGACCACTGCGCGTAAACGCGCCAGCGAAGGCAGCCACGGCCATGGTCATAGCGGCATGGGCACCACCCTGTCGGCCAACGCCCTGGCCATGCACTGCATGCGCGCCAACCTGGAACAGGTGATGACCCCAGCCGCCTACGCGCACATGCTGCCGCTGGCCAAGCGCCTGGCCGATGGCTTCCGCACGCTGATCGGCAAGCACGAGCTGAAGTGGTCGGTGACCGAGCTGGGCGCGCGCAGCGAGTTCCAGTTCTGCCCGGTCTCACCGAAGACCGGCGCCGAGGCCGAGGCGGCCTTCCACGACGAGCTGCAGATGGCCCTGCACCTGTACCTGATCAACCGCGGCATCCTGATCACCCCGTTCCACAACATGACCCTGTGCTGCCCGAGCACCACGGCGGAGGATGTGGATAAGCTGATCGGCATGCTCGACCAGGCCCTGACCGAGCTACTGGCCATCCCCGGCGCCCGCGAATGATTTGTAGGGTGGATGACGCTCTTTTCATCCACCAACAGGCCGCACCGACAACCGATTCCCACGGTGGATGGATAAAACGTCATCCACCCTACAGAGACCGCCACTATGCAATTCGCCAATCCCCAGGAAGCCCGTGACTTCCTCGCCGCCCACCCGGAAGTGCGCAGCATCGAGCTGATGCTGATCGACGCCAACGGCATCCCGCGCGGCAAGCTGCTGCACCGCGACGAGCTGCTGGCCATCTACGAGAACGGCCGGCCGCTGCCCAGCTCGATCCTGGCGCTGACCATCCAGGGCGAGGACGTGGAAGAAAGCGGCCTGGTCTGGGAAGTCGCCGACGCCGACTGCTGGACCTACCCGCTGCCCGGCAGCCTGACCCTGCAACCCTGGCGCACCACGCCGACCGGCCAGTTGCAGGTGAGCATGCACCCGACCCAGGGCCTGCCGGCCGCCCCGGCCGATCCGCGGCATGTGCTAGTGCGCGCCATCGACCGGCTCAAGGCCGACGGCTACCACCCGGTGATGGCGGTGGAGCTGGAGTTTTACCTGCTGGACAAGCAGCGTGATGCCAATGGTCGTCCGCAGCCCGCACTGCAAAGCAACGGCGTGCGCCCACAGGCGCCACAGGTGTACGGCGTGTACGAGCTGGAGCAGCTGCAGCCGTTTCTCGACGACCTCTACGCCGCCTGCGAAGTACAGGGCCTGCCGGTGCGCACGGCGATTTCCGAATACGCCCCGGGCCAGGTCGAGCTGACCCTGGAGCACCGCTTCGACGCGCTGCAGGCCATCGACGAAGGCGTGCGCTACAAGCGCCTGGTCAAGGGCGTGGCCAACAAGCACGGGCTGCAGGCCTGTTTCATGGCCAAGCCATTCGGCGACCTGGCCGGCAGCGGCTTGCACATGCACGTGAGTTTGGCGGATGAAAACGGCAACAACCTGATGGCTTCCGAGGACCCGCACGGCACGCCGCTGCTCAAGCACGCCATCGGCGGCATGATGGCCACGCTGAATGACGCCCTGGCGATCTTCTGCCCCAACGCCAACTCGTTCCGCCGTTTCCAGACCAACAGCTACGCGCCGCTGGCCAAGAGCTGGGGGGTGAACAACCGCACCGTGTCATTCCGCGTACCGGGCGGCCCGACCAAGAGCCGGCATGTCGAGCACCGTATCTGCGGCGCCGACGCCAATCCCTACCTGGCCGCCGCGGCGATCCTCGCCGGTATCCATCACGGCATCCAGAACCAGATCGATCCCGGTGAAGAAATCATCGGCAACGGCTACGAACAGGCCCGCGAAACCCTGCCCACCGACTGGCTGACCGCCCTGCGCGCCCTGGAGAACTCCAGCTGGGCCCAGCAGGCACTGGGCGAGGAGTTCCTCAAGGTGTTCCTGGCCATCAAGTGGAACGAGTTCCGCCAGTTCATGGGCGAAGTCGGCGAGCAGGATTGGCGCTGGTATCTGACCCACGCGTAAGCCGAGGGTGCGCCGTGCGCACCGGGGTCCCTACGCGGGGCCTGTGGTGAACACGCGGCGCACCCCTACGCAAAGCACGATTCTTTCGGGAGCCAAACCGCGGCACTGGTCAGCGGAGCCGCTGGTAGTGGTGGCGGTGACCGACCAGAACGGTGACGGGCTGGCCATTGACCTCGGCCTGTCGGCCGACAAGTCAGTCAGCCGCTAGAACTTCGCCACGCTGCTGGTCTTGTAGTAGCGCCCGGCGACACTGATACCGGCGCCGCCATAGGCCTGGCACTCCTCGCCAAAGGCCTCGAGCACGCGCATGTCGGCGCCATTCCACAGCAGTTCCACCGCACACTCCGTCGCCAGCCCGGCTTCATTCAGGCTGAAGTGCGGGCCGGCACCGCTGATGCTGCCGTGCAGCTCGCCGATGGCCGCCGGGCCGTATTCCTCGATCTGGGCACCGGCCCGCAAGGGGTTGAAGAACACCTGGTAACCATTACCTTTGCGCTGGATATCCAGGCTGCTCCACGCCCCCTGGCCGGCATAGCGCAGGTAATGCCCCTCGACCGTCGCGGCCAGCGCCGGGTAGTCCACAACCGCGGCGAGCTTGCCCAAATTGTGCCGCGTCGCCGGCCCCTGCAGGCCATTGTCCAGCGCCACTTCCAGCCAGGCGCGAGCCATGCCGGGGTCGCCGGCCTTGAGATTGGCCAGCAGCAGATTGTTCAGCGCCAGCTCCTGCTGTGCCGTATCGCCTTCCTCGGAGCGTCGCAGTTGCCGTTCGAATGCCTCGATGGCCTCGGCATAGCGTCCCGCCTGGTAGGCGCTGCTGCCGGCCTGGTTGCATTGGGCGGCGCTGTCGCACGTCTGCTCCGCCGCAGTGCACAGAGCGCCGAAAGGGAGCAGCACCAGCAATACATAACGCCGCAGGTTGAACATGGGGGAAACCTCCTGACAGGGCCAAGGCCCAGCTTAGCCGGCGCCGAGCGACCCCGACACACAGCCGCCCCGGCGGCCACAAACTTGCATGCCAGGCCGCGCTGGCAAAGCGAAGATCACCAGCAGCACCTATAACAACAAGCAGACCCGCAGGACTGCAAGCGCCAGCACATACCTTATCTGCCAATGAGAAACACATGGAACTTGGAACCAACAAACTGTCGATGACAGTCCTGATGACCCCGGATATGGCCAACTTTTCCGGCAATGTCCACGGTGGCACCCTGCTCAAGTACCTCGACGAAGTGGCCTATGCCTGTGCCAGCCGCTACGCCGGCAGCTACGTGGTGACCCTGTCGGTGGACCAGGTGATCTTCCGCGAACCGATTCACGTCGGCGAACTGGTGACCTTCCTCGCCGCGGTCAACTACACCGGGCGCACCTCGATGGAGATCGGCATCAAGGTGGTCACCGAGAACATCCGCGAGCGCTCGGTGCGCCACACCAACAGCTGCTTCTTCACCATGGTCGCGGTGGATGATCGCGGCCAGTCACAGCCGGTACCGGTCTTGCAACCGGCGACCAGCGACGAGCAGCGGCGTTTCACCCAGGCCCAGCAACGCCGGGCCATCCGCGAAGAGCTTGAGCAGCGCTATCGGGTGCTGAACGCCGAAGGCTAAGAGCGACCGCGCTCGCGTAGGGTTCGCCGCACGCACCGGGACCTGACGCAGACCTGAGGCACGACACACCCTACGCAAGCGCTTAGTGGCGCCCCGGCGCAATGCCGGGGCAGCCCGCTCTCAACCCGGCACCACCTCGGCCTGCCGGCGCAGCGACCACAGCCACTCCAGCCCCCAGATCAGCAGCAGCGAAGCGCCCACCAGCGGGAACAGCACGCCGAGCAGCAGCATGATCGCCACCCCACCTTTCCACAGCGGCAGGTCGTGACGCAGCGGCGGCACACCGAAACGCCCCTGCGGACGCCGCTTCCACCACATCAGCAAACCGCTGAGCGAACCCAGCAGGATCAGCAGGCAGACGGCGAGCATGACCAGCTGATTGGCCAGGCCGAACAGCTTGCCTTCGTGCAGCTTCGCCCCGCTCTCCACCGTACGCGCCACCAGACCGTAGTCGGCCCAGCGGATATCGGCCAGCACCTGGCCGCTGTACTGATCCAGATGCAGGGTGGCGTCATGCCGCGGGTCGTCGGCGAACAGGGCGATGGTGAACACGCCGCTTGCATCTGCCGGCAGGGTCACGCTGTAGCCGGGTGCCACACCCAGACGGCTGGCCGTGTCGACCACCTGCTGCAGGGCGATGCGTCCGCTGGCCGCTGGCGCCACGCCAGCATCACCATGGTGCGCGGCATGGCTGGTGGAAACCGGCAGCGGAGTGTTCTCCACCGCCCAGGCCACGGTCTGATCCGCCGCGCTGTTGAGGCTGCGTGCCTGCACGGTCGAGGTCGGCACGTCGGTCCACATCGCCGCCGGGAAGTGGTTCCAGGCGCCGGCGAATTTCTCGCCCCAGAAGCCGGTCCAGGTCATCCCGGTGAGCAGCATGAACAGCAACAGGGCGCTGCCCCAGAAGCCACTCACCGCATGCAGATCGCGCCACAGCAGACGCCCACGGGCCGACAGGCGCGGCCACAGCACACCGGCGCCACCCTGGCCGCGTGGCCACCAGAGGTACAGACCGGACACCACCAGCACCACGCCCCAGCCGGCGGCCAGCTCGATCAGGCGATCGCCGACAGTGCCGATCAGCAGCTCACCGTGCAGGGCGCGGGCGATGGCCTGCAGGTTGTCCTGGGCATCCTGGGTGCCGAGTACGGCGCCGCTGTAGGGGTCGACGAACAGGTTGAGCTTGCGCCCATCCAGCGTGGCGACGAACTGCGCGCTGCGATCGGCGGCGGGCGCCGGCAGGTACTGGCTGACCTGCGCCTGCGGGTAGGCCTGCTGCAGACGCTGCAACTGGGCATCGGCAGACAGCGCCACAGTGCCCGGCTGTACGTTGAGCAGCTCGGGGTACATCAACTGATCGAGCTGCGGTTTGAACAAATAGACAATGCCGGTCAGCGCCAGCATCAGCATGAACGGGATGACGAACAGGCCGGCATAGAAGTGCCAGCGCCAGGCCAGATTGTAAAAAGATGGGGTGCGTACAGTCATAGGACGGTTGCCTCGTATCGAACAGCTTCGGCGCCGCCGCCCGCTGGACAGGACGACGGCATGGTGCGCCAGCGGCCTTGCACAGGCAGGGCGCGCGGGCGGGACACAAGCGAATCAGCTCGACAGCACGGGCGGCGCGCGCGGGTGGGCAGCGGGAAAGGGTGGCGCGGCGTGCGGCGCCGCGACCTGATGCTGCACCGCATGCACGGCGGCCAGCGGGGCGCGGGCAAGCACCGGCGGCAGGCTGGAGGTCAGCGCCGGCGAAGTGAACAGCAGGGTGCAGTAACCGCACTTGGCCCACAGCGCATCGTGGCCGCCCGATGCATGCGAACTGCCATCCTCGGCCGCGCAGCTCAGCTCGCGCATCCAGCCCGGCACAGGCCCCTGCCCGGCCGGCACCAGCACCTGCGACAGCAACGGGCCGCACACCAGCAGGAACATGGCCAGCAAGGCGAGGCGAGTAGCACTGAGCGGGTGAGTCGAAGGCAAAGGGCGCATCCGGCTGGGTGAGTAAAGCGCGCGCTAACGGCGCAGCTGCAAGCTTAGCTGCGATCAGCCCGGCGGGGGTAGCCAGGGCAGGCAGCGGCGCCGCTGTTCATCGCGCAACGGCCCGTCGAAACAATAGGCCTGCAGCTTGCCATCCCAGAACGGCCGGGACTGTGGGTAATAGGGGTTGGCACTCGCCGGCACGGCTGTGCCCAGGGCATTGAACAATGACAGCTTGGCATCCAGGTCGTGCAACCGCGCCAGGTAGCGATTGAAGTCGGGCATGGCGACACTCACCAGAATCGCCCCCACCGGGTTGCGCCAGCGGCGCCAGGTGCTGATGGCGGTATCGCTGACGACTGTCTGGCGCTGGGCAAAGGCGGCGGCATCCAACTGCGAGTCCGTGGCCACGCGCAGGTAGCTCGGCAGAGTGTCGTTGATGCTCATACGCGACTTGAAGGCCAATCGCAGGCGCCAGGCGGGAACCTTCTTTGTCGGGGCCGGCCCGCGCAAGGAAGTGGCAATCAGCGCAAATTCGCGACGCATGGCGTCGTGCAACGACCGCTCCGCGCGACTCAGCGCCGCTTCGGCGGCGGGTTTGGGGATGAGTCCGGCGCGGTAAAGCAGGGCCAGGCCATCCAGGTTCTGCTCCAGCAGCCCGATCAGCATTATCTTGAGGATCAGATTGTCCGCGCGCGCCAACCAGATACGTTGCTGACGGATATCCCCCTGCAACAAGGCCAGCGCCGCCGCACCATTCCCCTGCTCGGCCAGCAACAGGGCCTGGACCCCGCGCAACTGGGCAGCCTTGCCCAGAAACGGGTAGGCCAACAGCGGCTCGCTCTGGCTCGGCAGACTTAGGGTGCGGTAATCCTCCAGGGCCAGCAGCTGCTGGTAACGCTGCAGCAGTTCGTCGTGATCACTCAACAGGGCGGCCAGTGTCGCCGGTTCCTGACGCAACCGCGCCAGGCAACCCAGCTTCGCCAGGGCGCACAGCTCGTCACCGGGCAAGGCCAAACGTTCCGGCTCATCCACGGCGGGCATGGCCTGTGCTGGGCCGTGGCTGGCCAGCCATTGACGGTGCGCCACCAGCCGGCTGCGCCCGGCAGCCTGCGGCTCACTACCCGCCGGGCTGTCCAGGCCGAACAGCTGGTAGTAGGCGGCGCTGTCCCCCTCGACCTTAGCGACCTGCTCCAGCCAGCGCTGCGCCTCGGGCAACAGCGGTTCGTCATACAGCCAGAACGCCACACCGCTGCCCAGCAAGGCCAGCGTGACAATCACGGAGATCAGCCATTTGTTCATCGTGCTCATCGACTGCTCACCCCTGAACCAGGCTGAAAGGGCGCGAGCGTTGCGACAGGTCGCTAGCCGACAGTTCGAACATCCGTTGGCTGATTAGCCGAACAGTCGTGCAGCAGGTCGTGCAGTGCATGGAAATCCTTTTCGCGAGAGGGGGGGTACAAGACGGCCACGCTAACCAACCAGCCGGTCGCCCACAAGACTCAGAGCTGCACGCAGCGCCCAGAATCCTTCTGTGGCAGCGGCCCGTCGAAACACATACGCCCCTGCTTATCCAGGCGCGGCGGCTGCTTGGCGTAATACGGATTACCCCGGTGCGGCAGAGCCACCAGCTGCGCCGCCGTCACTGACCCAGACGGCAGTTGCAGACTCAGGTTGACCAGCTTGATCTTGCTGTCGAGGTCCTGCACCCGGCCGACATACTCGACGAAGTCGGCACCGGCAATATCCAGCAGGATATTGCCGACACGGTTGCGCAGGCCGGTATTGGGCACCGGCAGCTGCGGCTTTTTATGCACCAGGGCAGCGAAGGCCGCGGGTTCGGTTCGGGACAGCTGGATCACCTGACGATAGGGCATCAGGCTGGCATTGATAGTCATCTGCGGTTTGTAGTCGAGCCACAGCGAAGCCTCTTCCAGCAGAGAGGGAATATCTTCCTCGCGCAGATTCTCCAGCATCACCGCTCCCAGCAGGAATTCACGCTGCATGGCCAGGCCCAGAGAACGCTCGGCCGGCCTCAACCTCACCACCGGGGTGGGTCGCGGCACCATCCCTGCGCGATGCAGGCGCACCAGCCACTCCAGGTTGCGGTTGAGCATGGCTACCAGAGTCATCTTCATGACCAGCTGATCGGCCTTGCCCAGTTGGCGGCGTATGCCCGCCTGGTCCTCCTCAAGCAAGGCCAGCGCCGCCTTGCCCTCGCCAGCCAGAGCCAGTTGCAGGGCCTGCAGACTCAGCAACTGCTGGGCGCGCGCCAGGTACAGCAGCGGCGGCAACGGCTCACTCAGCCCCGGCGAGCTAAGCGTGCGGTAGTCCTGCAAGTGCAGGAAATAGCGGTAACGGCTCAGCAATGCCGCGTGTTCGGCCAGCACCTGTGGCAAGCGCTCCTGGCGTTGCAGCAGGCTGGTAAAGCAGGTGGGCGCCTCGATCGAACAGAACTCGTCGCCAGCGGGCAGCAGCAGGGTAGCTTGCGCCGCAGGCTGGAAGCCCTGCGCCGGGCCCTGGCTCGCCAACCACTGTTCGTAGGCCTGCAATCGCGCCGCGCCCAGAGCCGCCGGCGAGTGCCGCAGCGGTGCATCCAGACCGGCCAGAAAGACATAAGCGGCGCTCTGTGCCGGCTTGCTGCGTGCCTGCTGCAGCCATTGCTGCACTTCGGCACTGGACGGCTCGTCACGCAGCCAGAGAAAGGCTCCACCGGCGAACCCCAGCACCAGCGCCAGCCCAACCAAACCCTTGATCACCCGCATCGCCGCCTCTCGCCCCAAGCACTGCGCGGACGCTAACCAACAACACCGCTTATCGCAAGCCGGGCTGAGCGCGACCAACAGGATCGGTTAAGCTGCCCGGGTTACCGCTGGAGTTGTCATGCTGAGCCTGACCGATCTGACCCTGCTGCTGTTGTGTGCCGCCATCGCCGCCTGGTTCTGGCGCGGCCACGGTATTCGCGAGCGTGCCCTGGAGCTGGTCAAACGCCACTGCGCCAAGCTGGATATCGAGCTGCTCGACGGCAACGTCGCCCTGCGCCGCCTGGCGCTGCTGCGCGATGCCCGTGGCAATCGGCGCCTGGCCCGGCTCTACGATTTCGAGTTCACCGTTACCGGCGAGCAGCGCCTGAGTGGCAGCATCAGCATGTTCGGTCAGCAACTCGGGCGCATCGAACTGGACGCCCATCCGTTCCAGGCGCCGGCCGCCTTCGATGACAAAGTGATCCAGCTGGATGACTGGCGCCGCAATCACCCGAAGGCAGACGAGCAGCGGCGCATCGACTGATCTCTACAGCAACCCGAAGGCCCGCAGGCTGGCCTTGCCCAGCTCGATGCGCCGGGGAAGATCCTGCTCGCTGCCAATCGGCATATTCAGGGCGAAGCTGTACAGCCGACCATCCTGCTCCAGCCAGCCCACCCACCAGCCAACATCCGGTTCGACGGCCGTGGCCCAACCGGTCTTGCCATACAGTTTCCACCCCGGCCCCTGCTCCAGCAGGCTGATTTCCCGCACCTGCGCCTGCACGCCGGGGGCAAAGGGCAGCTGGTCCTGGGCCAGGCGCGCGAGAAACTGGCTCTGCTCGATGGCGCTGATGGCCAGCGGCCCGTCCAGCCAGAAGCGATCCACTACCGCCCCGACCTGGCCATTGCCGTAGCCGAGCGCCGCCACCTGCGCCTGCATGCGCGGCAGGCCAATGCGCCGCGCCAGCTCCTGGTAGACCGGCACATTGGATAGCTTGATCGCCTCGCGCAGGCCCATGTCGCGCTCCCAGGTCTTGAGGTAGCGCGGCTTGCCGTCGTAGGGGAAAATCTCGTCGACGCTGCCGACCGCCCCGCTGGCCAGGCCAATCAGGCTGTTGGCAATCTTGAAGGTGGACGCGGGCACGAAGCGAATCTGCGCGCGCTGGCGGTCGTGGCCGCTGAAGGTGCCGTTGGCGACATCGTGCAGGACGAAGGTGCCGCGGACCTGTACCGCCTCGAACAGCGGCTTGAGCGCAGGGTTCTCCTGCATCTCCACGGCCTGTAGGGAAGCGCTCAACAGCAGTGCCAGAGCGCAGAGGAGGTGTTTCATGCTCACTCCTGAATCAGCGATGGCGCGCTAAAGCGCACCGGTGGGCGGCGCAAGCCGGGCGCATATCTGCTGCCAGAGTTCGCGGCAGGCATAGGTCATCGGCCGGCGCAGCAGCCGGCATTTGCCGCGGTGCCAACGTCCGCGCTGCTGGTTACGCCGGCATTCCTCAGCCAGCCACTGCGGGTCGAAACCGCTCCACTCGCCGGCCACGCTCCAGGCATTGCGCCAGACCACCGGCGCCACTTCGTAGTAGAAGATCTGCTCCAGCTCGGCAAGCGCCAGGCCGCTGTCACGCAGGGTGCGCACGATGGCGTCGAGCGTCGTGGCATCGGTCTCGGTATCCAGCCACAGATCGGCCAGCGCCAGCCAGACGGCCTCGCGGTTGGCCGGCATCTCAGCTGCGCTGCAGGAGGAAGTCGAGCACCCGCTGCGCGCTCTGCGCCGGCTGCTCCTGCATGAAGCAATGCCCGCCCTCGACCTGCTGCTCGCGCACCGCCGGGTTGCTCGCCGCCAGACGCAGCGCCGACTTGCCGACGAAGGCATAGCTCTTGACCCCATGCAGCAGCAGGGTCGGCGTATGCACCTTGGCCAACGATGGCCACAGGCGCTTGGGGAAGGAGCTGAAGATATCCACCTCGCGGCTGGGCCGGCATTTCAGCTCGACGCCGCCCTCGTCCACATCCTTCAGCGCGTGCTCGACATAGGCCTGCAGGGCCTCGTCGGCCCAGCCGCGGAAGATGCCGCGGCCCTGCAGCAGGGAGAACGCCGTGGCGCGATCCGGCCAGTGCTTGCGCCGCGCCGCCGACTTCTTCGCCATGACATTGCGCCGGTGCAGGCCGAGCAGTTCGGACAGGCCCATGACGCCGATCATCGGCGGGCTGAACAGCACCGGGTCGAGCAGCACCGCTCGCTGGAACAGCTGTGGATGGTGCGCCAGGATCAGGCTGCTAAGAACGCCGCCGAAACTATGCCCGAGGGCAAAGCGCGGTACCGCGCCGAAGATCCCGCGGCCGGCCTCGAAGGCCTCCACAGCCAGCTCGGCGCTGCGGTTCCAGCCATGGAAACGGCCGCCGTGCTCAGTTTCACCGTGGCCCTGGACATCGCACAGCCACAGGTCGAAATGCTCGGCGAGCAGCGCCAACATGGGCTCGTAGGTACGCCCGCAAAATCCGTTGCCATGCAGGAAGTGCAGCAAGGGCTTGCCCGAAGGCGCGCTGTGCCAGCCGGTCAGGGTGAAGCCGGCGGAACTCGGGTGGGACCAGGGGAGCAAGTGCATGGGGAAGGCCGCAGAGAAAGTCTGCGGCTAGTGTACCCAGCACGCTTGAGCGCGTCAGGCGGGTAAAGTCGCCGAATGCTCGGCAATAAAGCCATCCAATAGCCGATTCAGCGCCTCGGGCTGGTCCAGCGGGGTGGCATGCCCGGAATCGGCGATCACCTCCAGGCGGGCGTTGCGCAGCTGCGCCACATAGGCCTGCTTGTAGGCCAGCGGGGTGTAGTCGCGATCGCCGGCCACCACCAGCAAGGGTGTCTCCACCGCCTGCACCGCCGGCAAACTCGACCAGCCGGGAATCGCCCGCATGGCATGCATATAGGAGGTCTGCTCGTTGCCGGCGATGCGCTGCGTCACCAGTTCGCGCAGGGCCTGCTGCTCCGGTTTGGGGAACAGCTTGCCGGCCAGCATACGCGCCAGCCCCGGCAGGCCGAACAGGCGCACCAGACCCAGGCGCAACCAGACCTGCAGGCGGATGCGCCAGGAGTCGACGATGAAACTTGGCGCGCTGTTGATCACTACCGCGGCGCGCACCAGCTGCGGTTGGTCGGCGAGCAGCTGGAAGGTCAGCATGCCGCCCATAGAAATGCCGACCAGGATGCACGGCTGGATCTGCTTGGCGCGAATGAAGTCGGCAATATCCGCGGCCAGCTCGGCCATGCTTACCGGTGCGCGCAGCGGTTCGCTCTGGCCATGACCCCGCACATCGAGGGCAAAGACCTGGCAATAACGCGCCAGATGCTCAATCTGCGGTTGCCAGTCGAGCAGGGATGAACCCAGCCCGTGCACCAGCAGCACCGCCTCACCCTGACCCTCGCTGATATAGGCAAAACGCCCACTGGGCAAATTTATATAGTCCATATCCAGGCACTTCCCTTGAATAATAAATGGCCGAGAAAGTTCGTTACCCGGGAAGTCCGGATAATTAAAAAATTGCACTCTCGGATAACTAATTAATTGTCGTTGCGGATAAATCCGGCTATTTGCCTTGCCCCGGCAAACCCCCTAGAATCGTGCCGCGCCAGTTCGAGAATGGATCATGTACAGCATTACCAACCCCACCCAGGCACGTAGCAAGAAAGCCCTTGAGCGCTTTCTCAATGTCGCCGCCGAACTGCTGGCGAACAATCAGTTCGAGGAAACCGGTATTTCCCAGGTCGCCCAACTCGCCGAATCCTCGGTGGGCACCTTCTACCGTCTGCTCGGCGACAAGGACATGCTGCTGTACGCCGTGCATGACCGCTTCGTCGAGCAAAACCGGCTGGCCATTGACAGCCTGGTGGCCGAGCTCGGCAGCCAGGATCTGTCCCTCGAGGCGCAGATCGAAGGCCTTATCCAAGGCATGATCCGCCTGTTCGACGGCAGTGAAGGCCTGCTTCGCGCCCTGATCCGTCGTAGTTCGGCCGACCTGCAGTTCCGCCAGCGCTTCCACCAGCTCAACGCCTACATCGGCCAGACCTTCTGCCACATCGCCCTGGCGCGCCGCAGCGATATCGGCCACCCGCATCCCGAACAGGCCGCCGACCTGGCCGCGCACATGCTGCTCGCCGGGATGAACTACTTCACCATGGTCGGCAGCCTCGGCGTGACCCCCCGGGAAGTTGTTCCCGGGGAACTTTCGCGGCTGATCTGCAATTATCTGGAAGTTACCCACGTCTAACGTCGACTGTCGCGGCGTAATTGTGCCGGGGTGAAATCCGTCGGTTTAAGGGCAATATCGAACTGATCCGCCGGCTCTTCATTGGACAATATGCCAATGACATAACGGCCGCCGATCAAGTCATATACCGCATCGCCCTTGGTCCAGATCAGCGGCTGGTCATACATATTGATGGTGTAGGACTCGCCAAGGCGCCAGAGGTTGTCGCGGTTGTCGTAGTGGTCGACCACCAGGATCTGGTAGCTGTCTTCGTCGAAATAGAAGTCGCGCTGCTTGTACTGGTGGCGCTCGCCGGCCTTCAGCGTGGCGCGCACATGCCAGACGCGGTGCAGCTCGTAGCGCAGTAGGTCAGGGTTGACGTGGCCAGCCTTGACGATGTCGCTGTACTTGTTGGTCTTGGCGGCGAAGCGGTAGTTGTTGTACGGCACATACAACTCTTCCTTGCCCACCAGCTTCCAGTCGTAGCGATCCGGTGCGCCGGAGAACATGTCGAAGTTGTCGGTGGTGCGCATGCCTTCGGAAGCCGTGCCGGGCGAGTCGTAAGCCACGTTCGGCGTGCGCCGCACACGCCGCTGGCCAGCGGCGTAGAGCCAGGCCAGACGCGGTTCCTTGACCTGGTCGACGGTCTCGTGGACCAGCAGTTCGGTACCCGCCAGACGCGCCGGCGCCAGCACCGACTGGCGGAAGTAGAACAGCACGTTGCCGTTATCCTTGCTGGCGTCGCCGGCATCCTGGTTGAACAGGAACAGGTCCTCGATCTGGGTCATGAAGTAGTCGCCGCTGGCATGCGGCACCGCCTGGGCGTAGTAGCGTTTGACGCTGTCGCCACGGTAACGCACCAGGTGGTTCCACAGCACTTCCAGGGCCGACTGTGGAATCGGGAAAGGCGTGGCGGTCTTGAAGTCGGCGATGCCGTTGCCGCCCTCGATCAGCTTGGCGCTGGTGGCATTGCCCTTGATCGCTGCATACACCTTGTCCGGGTAGGAGGCCGAGCGGCGGGTCGGGTAGACCTGCAGTTTCCAGCTGTCCGGATAGCGCGCCAGCATCGCCAGCTGGCCGGGGCTGAGCTGTGCCCGGTACTGCGCGACATTGGCGTGGCTGATGCTGAACAGCGGCTGGTCGGCGGCGAACGGGTCCTTGTAGCCGGCCACCGGGTCGAAGGCATCGCTGCGCGGCGCCAGGCCACCGTCCCAGGCGGGAATGGTGCCGGCGGCATTGCCGGCCTTTTCCGCGCCCAGCGGGGTGAGGTCCTGACCCAGGCGCGCGGCCTGTTCGGCGCTGACTTGTGCCTGTACCAGGGGAGCGGCCAGGAGCATGGCGGCCAGCAAACCGGTGTGGAGAAATCCTGTTTTGTACATGTCGGTTCGTCCCTTGGTCAGAAGCTGTATTTGACGTTGAAGCTAAGGAAGTCGCGGTCGGTACGCTTGTTCGATAGACCGCCGCCGCTGTAGTCGACGTACTTGGCGCCGACAGTGAAGGACTCCTTGTAGATCGCATCGAGACCCAGCGAGTAACTCTGCGCCTCTTCATCCAGGCCGTTGGTGAGCTGGGGGGCGACGCCGTTGATGCTGTACTGGTAGCTGACGTTGGGCACCAGGTTCACCAGGTTGAACACGTTGGTGTAGGTCAGCTGCAGACTGACCTGGCCGCCGTAGGCGCTGCTGGTGGCTTCGTAGTAGTCGACATCCGACTCCAGCCCCTGCACGCGGCTGGCGACCAGCTCGGAGAACAGGGTTGCCGAGTCGGAGCCAAGCACCCCGTTGAAGTTGTAGATACCCACCAGCGAGGCCTGGTACATGTCCTTCTCGCGGTAGCCATCCAGCTTGCTGCCCACCGGCAACCCACTGAGGCTGCCGAGCAGGGCATCCGGCAGGTATTCGTTGAGACCGAGGGCGATCGGTGTATCCGGCCGGTAGCTCAGCTCACCGGCCAGCGACAGGCCATTGAAGATGCTGTCACCACCAATCGAGGTGTTGAAGCTGATGCCGAACAGGTCACGCTTCTCCAGGTACTCGGCGTAGTAGCGCGAGCTGCTGGCATCGGGCAGCACGCCGGCGCCCGGCAGGGTCACCGGCTGACCAACCGTCAAGCCGATCATCGGCACCTGCATGTTGTAACGCAGGTAGTAGAAACCCAGCTCGGTGTCGTTCAGCTCCGGCACATACCAGCGCAGGGCCGCGCCGTACTGCGCCGAATCGTCGCCGTCGATGTCCTTGCCACGCTGAATGAAGGTGCTCGGCAGGTAACCACGCAGTAGATCGTTGACGAAGCCGGGCGGCAGGCTGTCGGCATAGGCCTGGGCCGCTGCCGGGTTATCGAACGCCAGTGGCTCGCCGACCAGCCCGGTTGCCGCCTCCTGCAGAGGCGAGGCGGACAGGTAGTCGCAGCCTTCACCGAGGACATCGAGGGTCGAATAGTAGGTACCGCAGGGGTCGATCTTCGACGCTTCCCAGGCCCAGCCCGGCTGCCAGTAGCCTTCCAGTGTGAGGTTGTCGCGCAGTTCAAAGGAGCCGGAAACCATGAAGGTCGGCATGTAGGCCTCCTTCACTTCCGAACCGGGCGCGCGCAGGGCATTGATGTCCACCGGGTTGGTGGCGCCGATGCCGTTCTGGTAGTACAGGCCCTCGCCCCAGTTGATCACCTGGCGGCCGAGACGGGCATTGAGGTCACGCTCGTTGACCGTCCAGCTGCCGTAGACGAAGGCATCGAGCAGATCGGCGCTGGAGCCGGCCTCTTCCAGGCCGTCATTGCTGATCTCGCGATGGCGGCGCTGGTCGTCTTCCAGCTCGAAGTCATAGAAGGTGCGGCCGCGGACGAACACGCCGTAGCGATCTTGGTAGCGCAGGTCCAGCTCGGACACCGCCTTGACCACTTCGGAGAACAGTTCGCCCTTGCGGAAGTTGAGGTTGCCGTCGTCCGAGTTGATCAGCCCGGCATTGTTGCCCTTGCCGCCATTGGCGCGGGCGATCAGCTTGTTGTCCTGATCTTCCATGCGGTAGCTGACGCCGTAGGACAACGTGGTATCGAGAGACGTGGTCCAGTCACCCGAACGCACCTGAAACGCCTGCGCCACTCCTATGGGCAGCGTGCCGAGCAATGCCAGACCAGCAAGTGCAAAACCCTTTCCTTGGTAAGTCACGATGACCTCCAGCTGTTGTTTTTATCGGAATCGGAACATCGGTTCCGAATCAATTTAGCTCTGCCACCGGACTCTGGCAAGACCACCTCGTTATTTTTTTGCCACCGCCTTTGCCACTTAGCTGTGCCAGCCATCGCATGACGTAAAAATGGCGCCAATAAAACGAGCATTTCCGCAAAAGCCGGCGTCTACTGCCTTGCCACTCACAGAAAGCAGGAGCAGCTGTATGCCGACTGCCTATCTCGCTCGTCCTCTTCTCACCGCCGCCCTGATGCTGGCCGGCACGACAGCCCTAGCCGAGTCGCGCTGCAGCGATAACACCCTCAGCCAACCGGCCACCCTCATCTGCAGCTACAAGACTCTCTCGATCGATTCCGGCAGCGCCGGCAAGCGCAAGGTGGTCTATCAAATCCCGACCGGCAAGGCACCGGCAGGTGGTTGGCCGGTGGCGCTGCTGTACCACGGCTCCCTGGCCACGGTGAACAGCTTCAGCTACCGCAGCGACATGCCCTACGGCGCCTATTATCAGGGCAAGCTGGTAAAGGCCTTGTTGGACAGCGGCTATGCGGTCGTCGCCCCCAACGCCCTGACGGCCAAAGATGCCTGGCAGACCAATGCCCCCGAGTACGCCAGCAACTACCAGCAAAGTAACGACTACCTGTTCTTCAACAACCTGTTCACGGCCATCGCCACTGGCAAGTTCGGCCCACTGAACAAGCAGCGCCAATACGCCGGTGGCATGTCCAGCGGTGGCTACAACACCAGCCGCATGGCCATCTCCTTCCCTGGCAAGTTCAAGGCGCTGGCCATCCAGTCGGCGTCCTATGCCACCTGCGTCGGGGTGCGCTGCGAAGTGCCGGCATTGCCGGCCGATCATCCGCCCACCCTGTTCGTGCATGGCCAGGCGGACTGGATCGTGCCCTGGACCAGCATGCAGCCGTACCACGACCGTATGCTCTACCAGGGCCTGAAAACCGCGCTGTATAGCGAACCCAGCGGCGGCCATACCTGGTTCGCCAGCAGTCCGGGACAGATACTCAACTGGTTCAACCAGCATCCCTGAACCGCTGGTCGCCAGCCCTCTCCAGGCGGATTTCTCGATCTCTTTGGCGAGCGCTCTAGCTCGCCGACTTCCCCGAAGAAACTGAACCGTTATCCGTACAGGCCCCGCGCTCCGTGGCCTTCAGCCACTTGACGGAATCGGAATTCCGGTTTCTATTAAAAGTGCGGTACATAATAACAACGGAGAAATACTGCCATGCACACTGCCCGCTTTCGCCGTTTTACCCCCTTGTTCGTCCTGCTTCTGGCCAGCCTGCTACACGACACGGCTGCGGCCGACTCGCGCTGCAGCGAACGCAAGAAGAGCCTGCTGCTACCGGCCAAGGTCAGCTGCAGCTACCAGTCCACCTGGATCGACTCCGGCCTGGTCGGTCAGCGCAAGGTGATCTACCAGACACCCCTCGGCACCCCACCCGCCGGCGGCTGGCCGACGGTGCTGATCTACCAGGGCTCGTTCTTCCCGCTGGATAACTTCACCTACTACAGCAACCAGCCGTTCGGTGGTTTCTACGAAGGCAAGCTGGTGCAGACCCTGCTGAACAACGGCTATGCGGTGATCGCGCCCAGCGCCCCGGCCGATCTGTTCTGGCAAACCAACCTCCCCGGCCTGGCCCAGGCCTATGAGACCAGCACCGACTACGACTTCCTCGGCAACGTGTTCGACGCTATCGCCAGCGGCCATTTCGGCCCGCTGAACAGGCAGCGCCAATACGCCACCGGGATTTCCAGCGGCGGCTACAACACCAGCCGCATGGCGGTGTCCTTCCCCGGCAAGTTCAAGGCCCTGGCCATCCAGTCCGGCTCCTACGCCACCTGCGGCGGCCCGCTGTGCGTAGTGCCCAACGAGCTGCCGGCCGACCATCCGCCGACCTACTTTCTGCATGGCTTCGTCGACATCGCGGTGCCATGGTGGAGCATGGATCTGTACTACGAGCGCCTGCTCTACCACGGCATCGAAACCGCGCGTCACACCGAGCCCCTGGGCGGTCATGAATGGTTCGCTGGCTCGCCCGGCAAGATTCTCGCCTGGTTCAACGGCCACCCCTGACGGCTGCTTGCGGGCAGCCCCGGCGCTGCCCGCTTCCCCCTTATCTGCCCACCTGCACCCGGCTCGATCCGTTCGCGGCCGTCGACCGGGCGCGCCCCGGAGTCCGTATGCCGCAACCCCTCCTCAGCCTGCTCCTGAGCATCTGCCTGGCGCTGTTCTGTAACCCCGCCAGCGCCAACCGCACAGACGCCGCGCCCGCCCACCTGCACCAGTTGCGCCTGGCCGTGCTGGGCTCGCTTGGCGACTTCTACCTGCTCTATGGAATCGATGCCGACCCGGCCCATAGCCGCTCGCTGGAACGGCGCATGGCGCTGGCCGACGTGCAGCTGGCCCTGCTCGCCGAAAGCAGCGATGTGAGCGCTATCCGCCAGCCCTGGCACAGCTATGCCAACCTGCTCGGCGAGCTGAATCGCCGGCTGCAACAGCAGGAGGATCCGGATGGCAGTGCAATCGCCGAGCTGATTCGTCTCAATGGCCAGCTGATGACGCAGTGCGATGCCCTCGCCAACAGACTGGATCAGCCGCCCTTGCCCATCCCGGATGACCTGACGCAGCGCGGCCGCAATCTGGAACTTCTGCTGCAGCAAATCACCACCCATTACATCGCCTACAACGTCGGCGCCAACAGCCTGGGTGGTGATCTGCCAGCAATCGACCAGCTGACCGAGGAGTTCGACGGAGCGCTCAAGACATTGCTACCCGCCACGCCACAGAGCCACGAATACCAGCGCCTGCTCGGCGAAATCGACTCCAAATGGCGCTATATCGAACCGTCGCTGCGCAACTATCAAAGCTCGGCGATTCCGTCGCTGGTCAATCGCTACGGCGCGCGGATCATCGAAGCCATCGCCAGGTTGCCGCTGGCCAGGGCCGAGAGCGGGGCCAGCGTCAGTCGCTGAGCCGGCAGGCGCGCATGCCGCGCTGCAGCTCGGCGGCGTTCTGCGCTTCGCTGAAGATCAGCTCCAGCCGCGAATCCTTGCGCCACTCGCTGCTCTGCCAGTGCAGCGCCTGGCCGTGCAGGGCGTTGGCGGACAGCCAGCCGGCGTTGCTCTGCAGCACCAGCTTGGCCCGCCGCCAGGGCAGGCCGCCCAGCCACTGCTGCACACGCAGCAGCTCGAAGCGCTGGCTCGGATGCCAGCGCCAGCCGATGCTCCAGCCCTCGGCCTGTTGCTGGATCTGGCAGATCGGCTCGCCGGCATCACGCCATAGCGCCGCGACGGGCGCCTGACCCTGGGGCAAAGCCACAGCCTCAGCTGCCTGACCCGCCCGGCTCGCATGACCGGGCAAGGCGCTGAAATCCAGCTGCCCCTGACTGGTCCAGAGCATGGGTAGTGCAGGCAACTGCCCACGCAGTTGCTCACGGGCGGCTTCGCCCAGCGCTTCGGCCTTGTTCAGCAGCAGCAGGCCCATGCTGCCCAGGGCATCCTGCTGCGCCGCCGGCAGCGGCTCACCGGCGGCCAGCGCGGCGGCGTCCAGCACCATCACCGGCGGCTGCAGGGCCAGCACATCGCGCCAGGGCAACTCGCGCAGTTGCTGCATCAGCTCGGCGGGATGGCCCAGACCCGAAGGCTCGATCAACAAACGATGCGGCCGCGCCTGACGCAACAGGCGACCCAGGCCGACCTGGAACGGCGCACCGTTGACGCAGCACAGACAGCCGCCGGCCACCTCAGCTAGGCTGATGCCATCGGCCGCTGTGGTCAGCAGCGCGGCATCCAGGCCGATCTGGCCGAACTCGTTGATCAGCACCGCCCAGCGCTCATCCGCCGGCTTCTGCGTCAGCAGGTGGCGGATCAGGCTGGTCTTGCCGGCACCCAGTGGGCCAGTGATCAGATGGGTCGGGATATTCGTCAGCATGGCCCTATGGTGCGGTTTTGCCGCCGCGCAGAAAAGGCTAAAGTCGCCCCTTTGCACACAAGGACAAACGGGATGCGTTCGATTGCTGTCGTATTGCTGCTGGGGCTGGCGAGCCAGGCCTGGGGCGAAGCCTGCGTGATCCACAGCCAGGGCAACCAGGTGGCTGTGAAGATCTGCCAGCAGAACCGCAGCATCCCGGCCAACCTGTTCCGTGGTGGCTTCTGCGCGCCGCAGCTGCAAGGGCAGAAGGTCGAGGTCAGCTTCGTCGAACAATGCCCCAACGGCGCCTTCGGCGAGTGCCGCAACGCGCGGGTCGGCGGCACGCCCTATCAGCAGGACATCCACTACTACGGCATCGAAACCGACGCGCGCTACCTCAAGCCGGCCTGCGAGCAGCAGAGCAAGGGCGTTTGGATGGCGCGCTGAGACACCCAGGTCTTGTTAGCTGGCCACTCCTAGACGAGCGCCACATCAGGCTCCAAGCACTACGCCGCCTCGACCACCCAGGGCCCGAACGGATCAGGTAGGCGCATCCAGGCCTCGGGACCGGCGGCCATCTCGGCGTCGGTCAGCAGGCAGTCATCCAGCTCACAGCGCAGCAAGGCGAAGTCGATCTTCTGGCCGATGAACACCAGTTCCTGGCGGCAGTCGCCGACCGCGGCATCCCATTTGGCCATCAGCGTGCGCAGCCCTTCTTCGTCCTGCGGCCACTGCGCCTTGGCCACGAAGCGCCACCAGCGCCCGGCATAGCCATGGCGCATCAGGCCGCCGGCCTGCGACCAGCTGCCGGCTTCCTGGTATTGGCTGGCCAGCCAGAAGAAGCCCTTGGAGCGCAGCAGGCGACCATTGACCCACTCGCGATTGAGGAAGGCGAAGAAGCGCTCGGGATGGAACGGCCGGCGCGCCTGATAGGCGCTGGAGGCGATGCCGTATTCCTCGGTTTCCGGCACATGCTCGCCGCGTAGCTGCTTGAGCCAGCCCGGTGCCTGGGCGGCGCGGTCGAAGTCGAAGCGGCCGGTGTTGAGGATCTTCGCCAGCGGCGCCTGGCCCATGACCATCGGCAAAATCTCGGCCTCGGTATTCAACCCACGCAGGATGGCGAGCAGCTCCTCCCGTTCTGCGCTGGAGATCAGATCGGTCTTGCTGATCAAGATCACGTCGGCAAACTCCACCTGTTCGATCAGCAGGTCGGTGATCGAGCGCTCGTCTTCCTCACCGAGGGTTTCGCCACGGCTGGCCAGGCTTTCGGCGGCATGCAAGTCGCGCAGGAAATTGACCCCGTCGACCACCGTCACCAGCGTATCCAGGCGCGCCAGGTCGGCCAGGCTCTGGCCCTGCTCGTCGCGGAAGGTAAAGGTCTCGGCCACCGGCAGCGGTTCGCTGATGCCGGTGGACTCGATCAGCAGGTAGTCGAAGCGGCCATCGCGAGCCAGTCGGGCGACCTCTTCGAGCAGATCCTCGCGCAGGGTGCAGCAAATGCAGCCGTTGCTCATCTCCACCAGCTTCTCTTCGGCACGATTGAGGCTGACATCGCGCTGCACCGCGCTGCCATCGATGTTGATCTCGCTCATGTCGTTGACGATCAGCGCCACGCGCAGGCCGTCGCGGTTCTTCAGCACATGGTTGAGCAGGGTGCTCTTGCCGGCACCGAGAAAGCCGGACAGCACGGTGACGGGTAGACGCTTGTTCATGGGGAATTCCTCGCTCGCCATTGGTCTTGGCTGGGCACGGCTGGGTGGTGTCAAATGCGCTTCTATTTTTGTTATAACATAACCAATACGCTCAGCAACACACCGCCCAATAGCGATGCCGTAGCCGCCGCCACGTGGCTACGATTTGCCTCTCAGCAAAATGAGCTGAAGCACCGCAGCGGCTCAACCAACTTGGTAGCGCAGACACTTCCGCGTCTGGCCATGGACAATGGGTTTCACGTGGAACTGCCGCGGACGAGGACGTTCGTCATCCAGGCAACAGCTGGACAGCTCACCAACAAAAGACAAATAGAGCTTAATATGCAGGCAAAAGTAGCGAATACGCGGCCATCATCTAATTATTGATGGGTGCCATTAATCCGGCCACTCGGCCAGCTCAGCGCTCGAAGCTCTCGCTACAGGTGACATGCGCGGAAAATGTACACAGCGCAACGCGGGACGGACATGCACTGACGACGCTCCGCCAGCCTGCTACCGTGCAGCACAACAGTGAAATCCCACACAGGAGCACCGCATGAACACTCTGCCCCTAATAGCCTTGGCCCTGCTGCTGTTGGCAGTCGTCGGCTGGGCCATCTGGAGCTGGCGCCGCGAGGCCCAACTGCAGCAGCTGGCCGAGCGCGCGCAGCAACAGGGCGAGCTGATCGAGGCGATGAACGCCGTACTGGATAACCCTCAGCTCAACGAGGACGAGCAGCTGGAGCAAAGCCAGCGTCTGGTGGAAAAACTCAAGGCTACCCGTCGCTAAGCACAGTCACGCAGCAAGCCTGGCTCGAGACGGCGCCTACCAGCCGCCGCCACCCCCGCCTCCACCACCGCCCCCCGAAGAACCGCCGCCGGACGAGCCACCCGAGGAGCTACCCGACGAAGACGGGCTGGGCGGCGGCGTGGCGGCGCTCGAGGTGGCGCTGCTCAGGCCACCGAGCAGGGCACCGGTCAGCGCGCTGGGCCTGGCGAAGCTGCTGCGGCTGCGGTACCAGTCGGGTTGGTATTCGCGCAGTGCGGGATCGATCAGCCCGGCATCCAGGGCCGCGGTGAAGCGCGCGGTCCAGGCCCCTTCCACGCCCAGGGCCATGGCATAGGGCAGGTGCTGCTCGTACAGGGCGATGCTCATGGCCGGAGCCTCGGCGGCGCGGGCCAGGGTCTCGCTCTCGGCCAGCTGTAGGTACTCGCGATAACCCTCGGCCGCATCCAGCAGGCGCCGCCCTTCCACCGATGGCGCTTCCAGCCAGCCACGGAAGAGAATGACCTGCAGCCAGAACAGCACCAGCAGCACCACGACCATCGGCGCCAGGTTGTAGAACAGCACGGCCAGGCCGATGGCTCCGGGGATGATGAAGATCGCCCCGGCGCCGATCAGCACCCCGCCACCGTTGTCCGGTGTGCCTTCGCGCCACAGGCGGATACCGGCAACCAGCATGAACACCCCGGACAGGCCGAAACACAGGCCGAACATCAGGCCGAAAATCGCCAGGCCCAGCTGTTCTTCGCCGTCGACGCTGGCAAACACGCTGACCAGGGTGCCGACCAGCGCCCAGGCCACCCCCCAGCCCCAGGCGCCGCGGTTGTTGCTGTGCCAGTTCTTGCCCCGCTCGCCCATTGCCGCACTGTGCGCATCGATGGCCTTGGCCAGGCGCGGCTCATAGCTGCTGCCGACGCGCAGGGGCTTGCTCGGTTTGTCTGCCGGGAACAATTCGTCGAGCAGCGCCTGCTCGTGAGTCTGCAGGTTGTCGCGCGGCGCCGGCCCCGAATCGAGGATAAAAGCGGCGCCCCGCGGGCTGTCTTCCAGGGTCAGCAGCTTGCGGATGGCCAGGTCGGTGAAGCTCACGCTGACGGCCTCGGCGGCGCTGTAGCCACCACGAAAACCTCGGTTCCACAGATAGCCAAGCACGGCCGGCGCCAGCCCATCCGGCGCGGCGAACAGCGGAATCACCAGGCCCTTGCGCGGGTCGCGGCCGACGTCGAACCAACACCACAGGTAATAGGCGAACAGGCCGAGCAACAGCAGCAGACCGAAGAACACACCCAGGTTGTCGGCGATCAGCCGGGCGATACGCTGGCCCATGCCCGGGCGCTCAACCAGGCCGGCCTGCCAGTCCACCGCCACGGTAAAGCCTTCGCCGGGCTGCAGAACGCGCGTGGTGCGCAGCAGCAGTTGATTACCCGTACGCCGCTCCTCGCGGTAATCGCTGCCGCTGTCGCCGACAAAGCCGGTGTAGCCCATCACATCGCCGATGCGCGCGCCCTCGGGCAACTGCACCTGCACGGCCGCGGCCTGAATCGGAAAGCTCCAGTCGTTGCCGGTGGCGTTCCAGTACAGCTCGTCTTCGCCCTCCCGGTGCAGCAGCTGGGCGTCGATGCGGTAGCGCAGTTGATAGGTGTAGCGCCCGGGCTCCAGCTCATGGTCGGCCGAGCCCAGGTAATAGCGGATGCCGGCACCCAGCGCCTCGCTGTGGAAAGGTTCGCCCTGGCCATCGCGGGTCACTTCCAGCATCTGGATCGGCGTGCGCCGCTCCAGACCATTGCCCAGGCTGTAGCGGGTGGGAATGTCGCGGTAGATGCCGCGGCGGATCTGCTGTCCCTCAGCCTGCACGGTGATGCGCTCGACCACCTGCAGGTAGCCATCGCGCTCGACCTGCAGGCCGACGGTGTAGGCCTCGATGACTTCCTCGGCCCAGCCCGTGGCGGGCAGCAGGCAGCACAACAGCAGCAGAGATTTCACCCATCCGGACATTTCAGAACTCCAGTGTCGGGGAAAGGGCGTCGCGAGCATCGTCCAGGGCGAAATAAGCAGCGCACTGAAAGCCGAACAGCTGTGCCAGCAGGTTGCTCGGCACCGATTCGACCAGCACGTTGAGCTCGCGCACCGCGCCGTTGTAGTAGCGGCGGGCCATCTGGATCTGCTCCTCGAGCTCGCTGAGGGTGCGCTGCAGATCGAGGAAGCCGCCATCGGCCTTCAGCTCGGGGTAGTTCTCGGCCAAGGCGAACACCCGCAGCAGGCCCGCACTCAGCTGGCTCTCAGCGGCGCTGCGGCCGGGTGGGTCATCGCCTTCGTGGGCCTGCACAGCGCCGCGCTGCAGCACCAGTTCCTCCAGGGTGTCGCGCTCATGGGCCATGTACACCTTGAGGCAGCCGACCAGGTTGGGGATCAGACTGGAGCGGCGCTTGAGCTGCACATCGATGCCACTCCAGGCCTCGGCCACCCGCGCGCGATTGAACACCAGGCGGTTGTAGCCATAAACGACGGCCACCAGCAGCAACGCCAGCGCGGCCAGCGCCACCCACACGAATCCCTGCATACAACACTCCCCTGAAAAACCGCGGATTCAAGCGGCGCAGCTTACCCACAAGGCCTGCCCGTGCGCAGCCGACTGCACCACAGCTCGCCACGCAGAGGCTGTTTACGATCTTCTGGATTAGAGCCAGACAAGGCAAAAGTGGCCGAAAAAGCGCAGTTTACGAATTGTAAATGAGCATTTTGAGGCCACTTTTAACGCCGGATGGCCGACAGCCAGGAGATCGTAAACAGACTCTCAGCGCGGCAGCAGCCCACCACAATCAGCACTGACCCAGCGCGCCTGGCTGTGCATGCTGCTCTGCCGGCCGCCATAGACGCCGTTGACCTGGGTACTGAAGGCCGTGTCACCTTCGAAGCGGGTTTCCCCTTCGCCCTGACCATCCGGGCAAGTGAAGCGGAACTTCCAGACATCCTCACCACGCTCGGTGATCTCATGGGTACAGCCGGATTCGGGGTCCTGCAGGGGAATGTCGCGCGCCTTGGCCTGCGCCTCACTGAGGCACAGTTGCACGCCGGCCCCACCCAGCTTGACGCCCTGCTTGGCCATCATCTGCTCCATCATCTGGCGCTGCTCGGGCGGCAGGTTCTGCAGCTGGCCGAGCATCTCCTGCATGTCCGGCATCGCCTGGCCATCGCTCTGCATGTTGCCGGTGAACTCCCACAACCCCGGACGGATCTGCTCGGCGCTAGCCAGGGCGGGCAGCAGGCCGAGACAGAGAATCAACAACGACTGAATACGCATGGCGGGACTCCTTGACGAAGGTTCAGGCAACCTTGCCAGCTTAGGCCAGGCCCTGTGCCGCTGCCGGTTAGAAAGCGCCGCGCCCCACACCCGTCCGGCCGCCCCGTCCGCCGTGAAGAGCCGATGATAGCCAGCAAGTCGGCAATCGGCGAAAAGTTGCTGGCGGTCACACTAAGTTGTGCTTTTTCGCAAATAACTGTGATGCGCCACTAATTAGCGGGTAAGCATTTACTTACATATCACGGTGCATATATCCGATCGCTATTAATGCAGCCAAATAACTAATAATGCACCGCCATAATTCAAGAACGAACGTACCAAAACACAGCCATGCAATCTTCCCCGTTGCCATACAGGTCACACTTTTCGCGCTTGCCCCCCCTCCGACACAGGTCTAGGATGCCCACCCCATAGGGCTTGTGCGCAACTTATTGCACATCAAGGTGCGCAAAAAGTTGCGCACATCGGAAGTCCAAAGCATTCATCCTTAATATCTGGATGAAGACATGGAAGTTATGTATCTAATTAACAGGTCAAGGAATGACTGTTTCCAGCTCGCTCGCCGAACATTATCTGCAACTGGCCAATACCCCAATTAAAGAAGGGGACTTTGCCGGTGCGGATATTCGTTATTCGCCAGAATACGAAGTGCTGGAACGCGAGCTGGAAAAGGCCGCGGCCATGCACCAGACCGATGCCATCGACTGGCAGAAAGTCCGCGAGCAGAGCGAGGCGCTGCTGCGTGAGCAGTCCAAGGATCTGCGCGTCGCCAGCTGGCTGACCTGGAGCCTGTACCAGCGCGAAAACCTCAGTGGCCTACAAGCCGGTCTGGGCCTGCTGCACCAGCTCTGCAGCCAGCACTGGGACGAGCTGCACCCGCGCAAGGAACGCACCCGTGCCGCCGCCTTCGCCTGGCTCACTCCACGCCTGGAAAAGGCCCTCGGCGAAGACATTCCGGTAGCCACGCAACTGCCGCTGTTCCGCACCCTCGCCGAGCTGCTGCGCAAACTGGAAGGCTGCCTCTCCGCCCACCTGGGTGAAGACGCCCCGCTGCTGCTGCCGCTGTGCCGGCGTATCGACGAACAGATCAACCGCGCCACTCAGGGCCAGGCCGAACCGGGCGTGGTCGGCGCCGCCCTGGCCCAGGTCAAGCAGGCCGCCAGTCAGGTGTTCAGCGCCAGCACGCCGATCGACAACGAACGCGATGCGCACAAATCCCTGCGCGCATTGCAGGACGGCGCCCGACCGCTGTGCGGCTGGTGGCTGAAGCAGAAGGCCAGCGACATTCGCGCCCTGCGCCTGGCGCGCACCCTGCTGTGGCTGCCGATCGATAGCCTGCCGGAACGCAATGCCGAGCAGGTTACCGCCCTGCGTGGCCTGCCGGT
Source organism: Pseudomonas campi (assembly GCF_013200955.2). NCBI lineage: Bacteria > Pseudomonadati > Pseudomonadota > Gammaproteobacteria > Pseudomonadales > Pseudomonadaceae > Aquipseudomonas > Aquipseudomonas campi. The sequence goes on along the minus strand of NZ_CP053697.2, from coordinate 29,796 downwards.
GGATAAGCTGGCCAGCTACCGCGAACGCTTCGCCGCCGGCCAGTACGCCGACCTGCTGCTGGAGCTGGAAACCAGCATCGCCCGCGCGCCGTTCTGGCTCGACGGCCAGCGCCTGGCCTGGGAGTGCCTGCAGGAGCTGGGCGCCGAGCCGGCCATGGCCGAGGTGGAGATCCAATTAGCGCTGTTCCTGCAGCGCGTGCCCGGCCTGGAAGAACTGTGTTTCCACGATGGTCTGCCGTTCGCTGACGCCGAAACCCGCGCCTGGATCGGCGCCCATGTACTGCCGCATCTGCAGACGGCCAGTACCGAACCCGCCCCCACCTTGACTAGCGACGGTGGCAGCCTGCCGGCCTGGGAAGTCGCCCTGCAGGCGGTGCTGCCGCAGCTGCGCAAGGACGGCCTGAAAGCCGCCGTGCAACAGCTCAAACAGGGCATGGCCCAGGCCCAGGGCGGCCGCGCCCGCTTCTTCTGGCAGCTGAGCCTGGCGCGCCTGTGCAGCGCGGCGAAGAAGCACGAACTGGCCAAGACCCAACTCGAATCCCTCGACCAGACGCTGCAGGCCTCCGGCCTCGGCGAGTGGGAACCCGATCTCGCCCTGGAAGTGCTGCGCCTGCTGCACAGCTGCTACGAGCTGCTGCCGCAGAGCCACGTGATCCGCGAACGCAAGGAAGAGATCCACCGCAGGCTGTGCCACCTCGACCTCGAAGTGGTGCTGGATTAAGGCCGCAAGGCCCGTACATACCGAAAACGTAAAGGAGAACAGCCATGGCCAAAGAAGGCTCGGTAGCCCCCAAGGAACGCATCAACGTCACCTTCAAGCCCGCCACAGGCGGCGCCCAGGAAGAGATCGAACTGCCACTCAAACTGATGGTCCTCGGTGATTTCACCCAGCGCGCCGACGACCGCAAGATCGAAGACCGCAAGCCGATCAGCATCGACAAGAACAACTTCGACGAAGTGCTCGGCAAGCAGGAACTCAACCTGACCTTCAGCGTGGCCAACCGCCTGCAGGATGAGCAGGGCGCCGACGAACTGCCGGTGCAGCTGCGCATCAACTCGATGAAAGACTTCAACCCCGCCGCCGTGGTCGACCAGGTTCCCGAGCTGAAGAAGCTGATGGAACTGCGCGACGCCCTGGTCGCCCTGAAAGGTCCGCTGGGCAACGCCCCGGCCTTCCGCAAGGCGATCGAAAGCGTGCTCGCCGACGACGACTCGCGTGACCGCGTACTGGGCGAGCTGGGCCTGACCCAGCAAGACGCCTGAACCCTCGACAAGGAAGCCCGAGCATGAGCACCAGTGCAGTAGTGGAAACCACCCGGAATGTCGCCGAAGCCGGCATTCTCGACCGCATCATCGCGGAAACCCGGCTGACCCCGGACGACGAGGCCTACGACATCGCCAAGCGTGGCGTGTCGGCCTTTATCGAAGAGCTGCTGAAGCCGCACAACCAGAACGAGCCGGTGAAGAAGGCCATGGTCGACCGCATGATCGCGGAGATCGACGCCAAGCTCAGCCGGCAGATGGACGAGATCCTCCACCACGCCGACTTCCAGGCCCTGGAATCGTCCTGGCGCGGCCTCAAGCTGCTGGTCGATCGCACCAACTTCCGCGAAAACACCAAGCTGGAAATCCTCAACGCCTCCAAGCAGGACCTGCTGGACGACTTCGAGGACAGCCCGGAAATCACCCAGTCCGGCCTGTACAAGCACATCTACACCGCCGAGTACGGCCAGTTCGGCGGCCAGCCGGTCGGCGCTATCGTCGCCAACTACTTCTTCGACCCCAGCTCGCCGGACATCAAGTGCATGCAGCACGTCGCCTCGGTGGCCTGCATGGCCCACGCGCCGTTTATCGCCGCTGCCGGCCCGAAGTTTTTCGGCCTGGAGAGTTTCACCGGCCTGCCCAACCTGAAGGACCTCAAGGATCACTTCGAGGGCCCGCAGTTCGCCAAGTGGCAAAGCTTCCGCGAGCGCGAAGACGCCCGCTACGTCGGCCTGACCCTGCCGCGCTTCCTGCTGCGCAACCCCTACGATCCGGAAGAGAACCCGGTGAAGAGCTTCGTCTACAAGGAAAACGTCGCCGGCGACCACGAGCACTACCTGTGGGGCAACACCGCCTACACCTTCGCCTCCAAGCTGACCGACAGCTTCGCCAAGTTCCGCTGGTGCCCGAACATCATCGGCCCGCAGAGCGGTGGCGCGGTGGAAGACCTGCCGCTGCACCACTTCGAGAGCATGGGCGAGATCGAGACCAAGATCCCCACCGAAGTGCTGGTCTCCGACCGCCGCGAGTATGAGCTGGCCGAGGAAGGCTTTATCGCCCTGACCATGCGCAAGGGCAGCGACAACGCCGCGTTCTTCTCCGCCAACTCCACCCAGAAGCCGAAGTTCTTCGGCATCAGCGAGGAAGGCAAGACCGCCGAACTGAACTACAAGCTCGGCACCCAGCTGCCCTACCTGTTCATCGTCAACCGCCTGGCGCACTACCTGAAAGTGCTGCAGCGCGAGCAGATCGGCGCGTGGAAAGAGCGCACCGACCTGGAGCTGGAGCTGAACAAGTGGATCCGCCAGTTCGTCGCCGACCAGGAAAACCCCAGCTCGGAAGTCCGTAGCCGCCGCCCGCTGCGCGCCGCGCAAGTGATCGTCAGCGACGTCGATGGTGAGCCGGGCTGGTACCGCGTCAGCCTCAACGTGCGTCCGCACTTCAAGTACATGGGTGCCGATTTCACCCTGTCCTTGGTCGGCAAGCTGGACAAGGAATAACTCGCCATGAGTTACGGCAGCCTGTTCGAGCGCCTGGGTGGCGAAGCCGGCAAACGCGCCGGCTGGAGCCATGAGGTGTCCGCCATGGCCTCGGTGGCTGCCCACCTGGCGAAGATGCTCAGCACCCGGGCGGGCAGCGTGCAAACGCTGCCCGACTACGGGTTGCCCGATCTCAACGATATGCGCCTGTCGCTGCACGATGCCTTGCAACAGGCGCGTATCGCCATCGAACGCTTCATCGAAGCGTACGAACCGCGTTTGACCCAGGTGCGCGTGGTGTCACTGCCACGCGATCACGATCCGCTGAGCCTGGCCTTCGCCATCGAAGGCCAGCTGGAGATCGACGGCGTCAAACGCCCCGTAAGTTTTGCCGCGCAGCTGGATGGCAGCGGGCAAGTGAAGGTCAGGTAAGGGCCTGTTCATAGGAGAGCATGGATGTCCGGTAAACCCGCCGCCCGCCTGGGCGACCCCACTGCCTGCCCGATTCCGGGCCACGGCAGCAACCCCATCGCCGCCGGCTCGCCCGACGTACTGTTCGATGGCAAACCGGCCGCGCGCATGGGCGATGCCTCGGCCTGCGGCGGCGCGCTGGTCGGCAATGTGATCCCCAACGTGCTGATCAACGGCAAACCGGCGACCACCATCGGCACCGTGGGCAACCACGGCAATGTGGTGGTGGCGGGATCGGGGACGGTGATTATCGGCACCAGCGGCGGCGGCGCGACCATCGGCCCGGTGGAGCCGGTGTCCTTTGTCGCCAGTGCGGTGGCCGCCGTGGTCGACGCACTGATTCCGAGTGCCGAGGCAGCGGAACAGAAGAGCGAAGCACTGGATTATCGGCTGGAGCTGAAATCCGGCGGCAACCGCGTCCTGACCCCACTGGAAATCCCCGACTACGACGAGCTGGACAGCGGCACCACGAAGAACCTGGAAACCATCGATTTCCTGGTCAGCAACCGCGAACAGCCCGCCGATAGCCTGACCCTGGAAGTGCTGGACGGCAGCACCTTGCTCTATGCCGAAGCCGATACCGCCAAGCTGCTGCCCCCTGGTGAACACACGTGGCAATGGGACGGTTACAGCCTGACCGGTGTCCTCGATACCAAGGTGCTGAAGAGCGCCGCGCTCAAGGTGCGCCTGACAGCGGTCAAGGGCGGCCTGCAGCAGATCGTCGAGCTGCCGCTGGCCAATGAAAGCGAGGAAGTGGATTGGGTCGATGCGCGGGTCGATCGCAATGCCAAAACGGTCGAAGTCACTGTACGGCCGAGCTTTTCCGATGGCGGTATCAAAGGTCAAAACAGCAATCTCACACCGCTGACATATGCAGCATTAGAGACTCAGGCTAAAAGAGGCATTGAGTATTACTGGTCACGCAACGCTACGCGAGCACAGGGTATCGCCAACGGTATCAATAGCAGTAAGGGACTTTACCTCTTCACGGTAAAGGCCGACATCAATGCAAAACCTTGTGCTAAGAATTTCCCGCTTACCGAGAACTTAACCGTGGATGGCGGCAGGTCAACCAGCCTGGGAGGTTTCAGAGTCATTCACCATAACTCTGGATATTGGTCAGTACGCAGATACCCAGCGATTTTCTCTGACGAAGAATTTATGCACACCTCGGCTCATGAATTCGGCCACCTAGTTCTTAATGACTATGGTGATGGAGGCCTTATTCCCCACTATTCATGGAGCCATAAGGATACTTCCACAGTTCTCACTCAGAGAAGAAAAGACAATAACTATATTCCAGCTACCGGAGAGTTGGATGTAATGCATTACTTCACGGAACCCCCGAGTGGCGAATCCGCCTGGCTGGACTTCTGGGATCGATCATCTATCTCCGAACAGGACGTAAAAGGCCTGCTTTGGCTAACTAGGGTGCAGTTCCATGACTAAAACATTAGGCATTTTCGGAGCCATGCTTCTGGCCGGCTGCACAACCCAAAGCAAGTATGTGTATATCGTGGATTTTCACAATGCGTGCTCATATTCAGTTGATATTGACGTCAACGAATACTCAAACGCCAAGAAGCCTCTGCACCTTGTTAAAACGCTACAACCAGGCGAATCCACCGAAATACTTTCTTATATATCTTTCAGCGATGAACTGGAAAATGGATTTCCCGACACTTACCAACTGCAACTATCCGCCAATCAACGGGAAATCGTACTCGATAAAAATAACTTCCTCAGCCATCTGAAAGAAACCACGATTGGTGACCCCGGAAACACCGTCGATATCTGGAAAATATCCTCAGATCAACTTTGTCCATGACCATGAAAGCTGCCTATCTATTCATGGTGCTATCAAGTCTTAGCGCCTGCGTGCCCTACCCGCACTCGGTAACCCGCAACCCGGCCATCGAGGGTCGCGTGCTGTCTGCCGCAACAGGGCAGGCAGTGGCGGGCGCCAAGGTCGAGCTGGATATCGGCAGCGACGAATCCTGGGCCTATGACACCGTCAGCGATGCCGAGGGCCATTTCGCCTTTGCCGAACACCGCGACTATCGCCTGTTCGCCCTGCTGGCCGATGGGCCGCCTTGCGGGACCACGCTGTCGGTCAGCGCACCCGGCTATCACATCCGCCATTGCAGCTGGATGGGCCGGTATTGGTGCTCGTCGGAGCCGGTGAAACTGCCGCGCCTGATGCTGCAGCCTGAGCACGTCGCCATCTCCGAAGAGGAGGCTGCAGGGGACCTCTGGAGCTGCCTCGAATCAGCCACGGAGACCGTCAACTGATGTCCTTCAACCACCACTACCAGAGCGAACTCACCGCCCTGCGCCAACTGGGCAAGCGCTTTGCCGAGCGCAGCCCGGCGCTGGCGCCGTTTCTCGGCCAGGCTGGGCGCGACCCAGATGTCGAGCGGCTGCTGGAGGGTTTCGCCTTTCTCACCGGGCGCCTGCGGCAGAAGCTCGACGACGAGCTGCCGGAGCTGACCCATTCACTGATGCACCTGCTGTGGCCGAACTACATGCGCCCGCTGCCGGCCTTCAGCATGCTGCAGTTCGACCCGCTCAAGCGCCCCGGCCCGGCCCTGGCGGTACCGCGGCATACGCCGGTGGAAGCCAAGGCCATCGAAGGTGTGACCTGCCGTTTCCGCACCGCCTTCGCCTGCGAGGTGCTGCCGCTGGCGCTGAACGGCCTGGACTATTCGGTGAAGGGCGACGGCGCACTGCTCAGCCTGCGCCTGGGGATGAGCGCCGATGGCCACCTCGGCGAAGTCGAACTGAGCAAACTGCGCCTGCACCTGGCTGGCGAGCGCTATATCAGCCAGTTGCTCTACCTCGGCCTGCTGCGCCACCTCGGCGGCATCCAGCTGGTGTTGCTGGATGGCGAGGGCAAGCCGCTCAAGGATGCCTACGACCAGCCGCTGCCCGGCTTCGCCCTGGGTGCCGACAAGGTCGAGGCGGTGGGCTTCGCCGAAGACGAAGCGCTGGTGCCCTACCCACTGAACACCTTCCGCGGCTACCGCCACCTGCAGGAATACTTCGCCTTCCAGGACAAGTTCCTGTTCGTCGAGCTCAAGGGCCTCGAACTGCTCAAGCGCCAGCCGGCGGAGCTGCTGGAACGGGCGCGCGGCCTGGAGCTGCGCTTCGATATCCAGAAGACCGGCCTGCAGCGCATCCGCCCGACCCTGGACAACGTGCGCCTGTACTGCACGCCGGTGGTCAACCTGTTCGCCCACGACGCCATCCCGATCCGCCTGGACGGCAAGCAGGACCAGTACCTGCTGCTGCCGGCCGAATTCGAGACGCGCCACTGCGCGGTGTTCTCGGTGGACCGGGTGACCGGCTGGAAGCCCGGCGGCATGGGCTACGAGGAATACGTGCCGTTCGAGTCCTTCGAGCACGACGCCAGCTTCGACGTGCCCAAGGCCCGTCCGCACTACAGCGTGCGCCAGCAGCCATCCATGCTCGGCGACGGACTGGAGACCTGGCTGAGCTTCGGCATGCGCCAGCAGGATCAGCAGGAAACCCTGTCCATCGAGCTGACCTGCACCAACCAGAACCTGCCGCGCCAGCTGGGCCTGGGCGATATCTGCCTGCCCAGCGAGGACACCCCGGAGTTCCTAACCTTCCGCAACATCAGCGCGGTAACGCCGAGCTACGCACCGCCGCTGCACCGCGACTACCTGTGGAAGCTGATCAGCAACATGTCGCTGAACTACCTGTCGCTGGCCAACGTCGAGGCGCTCAAGGTGATCCTCGAGACCTACGACCTGCCGCGCTACTACGACCAGCACGCGGAAAAGGTCAGCAAGCGCCTGCTCGGCGGGCTGCAGTCGATCAGCCACCAGCACGTCGACCGCCTGCATCGCGGCCTGCCGGTGCGCGGTGTGCGTACCGAACTGAACATGAACCCGGACGGTTACCTGGGCGAAGGGGATTTGTTCCTGTTCGCCTCGGTGCTCAATGAATTCTTCGCCCTCTACGCCAGCCTCAACTCGTACCACGAGCTGCGCGTACACAGCACACAAGGAGAGGTGTACCGATGGACGCCGCGCATGGGGCAGCAGCCCCTGCTCTGAGCAAGCTCAGTTCCGGCATCCGCGAGTACAGCCTGTTCCAAGGTGTGCTGCTGGTGCTGGACCGCTTGCGCACTGCCCATCCCGAACTGGATGAGGAGCAGCTGTACGAGCGCCTGGAATTCCAGGCCAACCCCAGCCTGGGCTTCCCCGGCAGCGATGTTGATCGCGTGCAGTTCTTCGAGGAGCACGGCGAGCTGCGCGCGCAGCTGCGCATCAACCTGGTCAGCCTGTTTGGCGCTGGTTCGCCGCTGCCGGCCTTCTATGGCGAACAGGCGCTGGGCGACAACCCGGACGGCAACCCGACCCGCGAATTCCTCGACCTGTTCAACAACCGCCTGCAGCGCCTGCTCCTGCCGATCTGGCAGAAGTACCGCTACTACGCGCGCTTCCAGCGCGGCGCCAGCGATGTGTTCTCCAACCAGCTGTTCGCCCTGATCGGCCTCGGCGGCGAGCAGATCCGCGCCGCCGAGGAACTCAACTGGAAGCGCCTGCTGCCCTACCTCGGCCTGCTCAGCCTGCGCGCCCACTCGGCGGCACTGGTCGAGTCGGTGCTGCGTTACTACTTCAAGCACACCGACCTGCGCATCGAGCAGTGCGTCGAGCGCCAGGTACAGATCATCGGCGAGCAGCGCAACCGCCTCGGCCTGGCCAACAGCCAGCTGGGCGAAAGCCTGGTGCTCGGCGAGCGGGTGCGCGACCGCGGCGGCAAGTTCCGCATCCATATCCGCCAGCTCAGCTGGGCACGTTTCCATGAATTCCTGCCGATCGGCACGGGCTACCAGCCGCTCTGCGCGCTGGTGCGCTTCACCCTGCGCGACCCGCTCGACTACGACATCCGCCTGGCCCTGCGCCACGAGGAAATCCGCGAGCTGCGCATCGGCGCCGGCAACCCCTGCCACCTCGGCTGGACCAGCTGGCTGGGCCACGAACAGGCCGATGGTGTGGTCACCATCGGCAGCATGACTCACTAAGGACAGAGAGAATGATCAACGTCGACCTACAACAGTTGGTCCAGGCACTGGACGCCGACACCCGCCGCGACCTCGAAGGCGCCGCCGAGCGCTGCCTGCAGCGCGGTGGCAACAAGATCCTGGTGGAAGACCTGCTGCTCGGTCTGCTCGAACGCCCGCAAGGCTTGCTGGCCCGCGCCCTGCAGGATGCCGAAGTGGATGCCGGCGCCCTCGCCAGCGCCCTGCAACCGCGCGGCGAACACAGCGCCTCGCGCAACCCGGTGTTCTCCGCCGAGCTGGTGCAGTGGCTGCAGGACGCCCTGCTGGTGGCCAACCTGGAACTGGGCCAGAGCCAGGTGGAACAGGCCGCGCTGATCCTCGCCCTGCTGCGCAACCCGATGCGTTATGCCGGCAGCCACTACCAGCCGTTGTTGGCCAAGGTGAATGCCGAACGCCTACGCGAATTCGCCCTCAGCCAGCAGCCGCAGACAGGCGCCGGCAAAGCCGCCGCGCCGGGTGAATCCAACCTGCAACGCTTCACCCACAACTTCACCCAGCAGGCCCGCGACGGCAAGCTCGACCCGGTGCTGTGCCGCGATGGGGCGATCCGCCAGATGATCGACATCCTCGCCCGCCGCCGCAAAAACAACCCGATCGTGGTCGGCGAGGCCGGCGTCGGCAAGACCGCCATAGTCGAAGGGCTGGCCCTGCGCATCGCCAGCGGCGAAGTGCCGGAAGTGCTCAAGGGCGTCGAGCTGCTGTGCCTGGACATGGGCCTGCTGCAGGCCGGCGCCAGCGTCAAAGGCGAGTTCGAGCGGCGCCTGCAGGGGGTGATCGATGAGGTCAAAGCCTCGCCCAAGCCGATCATCCTGTTTATCGACGAGGCCCATACCCTGATCGGCGCCGGCGGCCAGGCCGGTGGCTCGGACGCCGCCAACCTGCTCAAGCCGGCCCTGGCGCGTGGCGAGCTGCGCACCATCGCCGCCACCACCTGGAGCGAATACAAGAAGTACTTCGAGAAAGACCCGGCCCTGGCCCGGCGTTTCCAACCGGTGCAGCTGCACGAGCCGACGGTCCAGGAAGCCGTGACCATCCTCCGTGGCCTGGCCCCGGTGTACGAGAAGAGCCACGGCATCTACCTGCGCGACGACGCGGTGGTGGCCGCCGCCGAACTGTCGGCGCGCTACCTGGCCGGGCGCCAGCTGCCGGACAAGGCGGTCGACGTGCTCGACACCGCCTGCGCCCGCGTACGCATCAGCCTGGCCGCCGCCCCGGAAGCGCTGGAGCGCCTGCGCGGCGAGATCGCCGAAGGCCAGCGCCAGCGCGAAGCCCTGCGCCGCGACCTGGACGCCGGCCTGCAGGTCGACGGCGAAGTCCTGGAGCAGCTGGAAAACCGCCTGCTCGAGGCTGCTGACCAACTGCAGCAACTGAGCAGCCGCTGGGACAGCCAGCGCCAACTGGCCGAACGCCTGCTGCAGCTGCGCCAGCAGTGCGCCGCTGCCCGCCTCGATCAACCTGTCGAAGCGAGCGCCGACAGCGGCGAACCCCTGCCGAATCTGGGCGAACTGGAAGCCGAGCTGCGCGAGGTGCAGGCCGAACTGGCTAGCGCACAAAGCGCCGAGCGCCTGGTCAGCCATGAAGTCTGCCCGCGCCTGGTCGCCGAGGTGATCAGCCACTGGACCGGCGTGCCGCTGAGCCAGCTGGCCCGCGAACACAACGCCAAGGTGGCCGGTTTCGCCAACGATCTGCGCGCCCGCGTGCGCGGCCAGGAGCAGGCGGTGGTGGCCCTCGACCGCGCCATGCGCGCCAGCGCCGCCGGGCTGAACAAGGACGATGCGCCGGTCGGCGTGTTCCTGCTGGTCGGCCCCAGCGGCGTCGGCAAGACCGAGACCGCCCTGGCCCTGGCCGACCTGCTGTACGGCGGTGAGCGTTTCCTCACCACCATCAACATGTCCGAGTTCCAAGAGAAGCACACGGTGTCGCGGCTGATCGGCGCGCCGCCCGGCTACGTCGGCTACGGCGAGGGCGGCATGCTCACCGAGGCGGTACGACAGAAGCCCTACTCGGTGATCCTCCTCGACGAGGTGGAGAAGGCCGACCCGGACGTGATGAACGTCTTCTACCAGATCTTCGACAAGGGCGTGGCCAACGACGGCGAAGGGCGCGAGATCAACTTCCGCAACTGCCTGATCCTGATGACCAGCAACCTGGCCAGCGAGCAGATCGCCCAGCTCTGCAGCGATGACCAGCGTCCGGCTGCCGAAGTACTGGAACAGGCCATCCGCCCGGCCCTGAGCCGTCACTTCAAGCCGGCGCTGCTCGCGCGCATGCGCGTGGTGCCCTACTACCCGGTGGCCGGCAGCGTGCTCGAGGAACTGGTCGCGCTCAAGCTGGCGCGCCTCGGCGAGCGCCTGGCGCGCCGCCAGCTCGGCTTTAGCCACCACCCGGCGCTGCTCGAACACCTGGCCCGCCGCTGCCAGCACAACGACAGCGGCGCCCGGCTGATCGACCAGTTGCTGGAACAACAGCTGCTGCCGCAGATCGCCGACCGCCTGCTGGATGCCATGGCCGCCGGCGAAAGCCTGCAGCAGGTGCACGCCACCCTCGACGGTGAAGGAGCGCTGGTCTGTGAATTCGCCTGAACGCCTGCCGCCCCAGCTGCCTGAGCCCCCCCAGCTGCTGCAGCGCATCGCCCAGCCGCTGCCCTATGCCGAGGCCCTGCTGGAGCAGTTCGGCCAGCTGTCGCGCCTGGCCAAGGCCGACGACCTGCCGGCCGGCCTGGTGCAGGCCACCGCGCAGCTCGCGGGTTGCGAACTGAGCCAGCTGTACCTGCTCGACAGCACCCACACCCGCCTGACCCTGGCCGCCGAATGGCTGGATGGCCAGGCGCACCCCGAGCACAGCGCCAGCCTGCCCAGCGACTACGACGGCGAGCAGCTGCTGCAGTACTGCCTGTGCCAGAACCGCCACCTGAGCCTGGCCAACCTCGACCACAACCTGCACGAAACCAGCTTCCTGCCGACCCGCGACAAAGCCTGGCGCAGCCTGCTGTGCCTGCCGCTGCAGGACGAGCAGGGCCGCGTCGGCGGCCTGTTGCTGCTGGCCAGCCACAGTGCCCGCGAGCTGGAAGGTTTCGCCGGCTCGCTGGCCAGCCTCGGCACCTTCGCCCTGACCCAGCACCAGCTGCTGCAACGCCTGCGCGCGCCGCTGACCAGCGTGCCCAGTGCGGCGCCGACCAGCCTGCCAAGCAGCGGCTACGGCCTGATCGGCAGCAGCGCGGCGATGCGCGCGGTCTACCAGTTGCTCGGCAAGGTGCTGCACAACCCGGTCAGCGTGCTGCTCACCGGCGAGACCGGTACCGGCAAGGAACTGGTCGCCCGCGCCATCCACGACTGTGGTTTCCGCCGCAGCCAGGCGTTCATCGTGCAGAACTGCGCCTCGCTGCCGGAGAACCTGCTGGAGAGCGAGCTGTTCGGCTACCGCAAGGGCGCCTTCACCGGCGCCGAGCGCGACCGCAAGGGCCTGTTCGACGCAGCCGACGGCGGCACCCTGTTCCTCGACGAGATCGGCGACATGCCGCTGGCCCTGCAGGCCAAGCTGCTGCGCGTGCTGCAGGAAGGCGAGGTGCGCCCGCTGGGCAGCACTGAAACGCACAAGGTCGACGTGCGCATCGTCGCCGCCACCCACCGCGACCTGCGCGCGCTGGTCGAGGACGGACGCTTTCGCGAAGACCTGTTCTATCGCCTGTCGCACTTCCCCATCGCCCTGCCGCCGCTGCGCGAGCGCGACGAAGACATCCTCCAGCTGGCCCGCCACTTCGCCGCCAAGGCCAGCGCCTTCCTGCAGCGCGACCCGTGCCGCTGGGCCGAAACCACCCTCACCCACCTGGCCGGCTACGCCTTCCCCGGCAATGTGCGCGAGCTGAAAGGCCTGGTGGAGCGCGCCGTGCTGCTGTGCGAAGGCGGCGAACTGCTGCCCGAGCATTTCAGCCTGCGCCAGGACGTCAGCCAGGCCGGCGACGGCTGCATGAACCTGCGCGAACGCCTGGAGCGGGTCGAACGCAACCTGCTGCTCGACTGCCTGCGCAAGAACCGCGGCAACCAGAGCCAGGCCGCCCGCGAGCTGGGCCTGCCGCGGCGCACCCTGCTGTACCGCATGGACCGGCTGAAGATCAGCCCGGCCGATGTCTGAGCCGCTGCCCATGCCGACCCATTCCCCCATCACCGCCTGTGGAGAACCCGAGATGTCCCACCGCCTGCTGACCACCACCCTGCTCGCCGCCCTGCTCTGCCTGAGCGGCTGTGCCGGCAACTACAAATCCAGCGATGACGACTACCGCCCGCTGGGCGACCCGCACGCCGCGCCGCGCGACAACTGATAAGCCGAGGAGCACACCACCATGGAACTGGTATTCGACGTCGTCAGCGCCCAGCAATTTGCACCGGGCATGCTGACCAGCAAGAGCTTCAAGAAGGCCGGTGGGGTAATCGGCCGCAGCGAGGAGTGCGACTGGTCGATCCCCGACAGCAAACGCATCATCTCCAGCCGGCATGCCCAGGTCAGCTACAGCGATGGTCACTTCTACCTGACCGACACCAGCAGCAACGGCATCCAGCTCAAGGACAGCGGCGCCAGCCTGCGCCGTGGCGAGCCGCTGCGCATTGGCCACGGTGACGTGTTCTGCCTGGGCGAAGTGGAAATCCGCGCCCGCGTGCTGCAGGACCCGGCGCAGTTCGAGGAGCAGATCGGCCAGCGCCAGGCGGCCGGCAGCATCATCCCCGATGACGCCTTCCTCGACCTCGACCCGATCGCCGCCCTCGAACAGCGTCCGCGCGGCTACAGCAGCCTGGACGAATTCGCCGGCCTGGTGCAGGAGCCGGAGGAACAGTTCGAGCGCAGCCAGTACGCGCGCATCGACATGGAAAGCCTGCTGCTGCCGGAGCTGGTGGAGGCGGCGGTGGAAGTGCCGGTCGCGGCCGAGCCGATTGCCGTACGCGTCAGCGAGCCGACCGCGCAGCCGCGCCCGGCTGTTGCCAGCGAGCCACACAGCGCGGCGTTCTGGCAGCGTTTCGGCGAGGCCCTCGGCGTGCCACTCGACGACCTCGACGCGGCCGGCCGCGAAGCCCTGGCGCTGAATGCCGCGCGCCTGCTCAAGCAGAGCATCGGCGGCCTGCAGCAGAGTCTGCGCACCCGTGGCGAGCTGAAGAACGAACTGCGCCTGGCCCTGACCACCGTGCAAAGCGCCGGCAACAACCCGCTCAAGCACAGCGCCGATGCCGGCGAGGCGTTGCAGGCTCTGTTGCGCAACAACAAGCCCAGCCAGCTGGCCGCCGAGCAGGCCGTCGGCCGCGCCTACCGCGATCTGCAGGCGCACCAGGTGGCGCTGTTCGCCGCCAGCCGCGCGGCGGTCAAGGGCCTGTTTGACCAGTTCGCTCCGGAGCAGCTCACCCTGCGCTTCGAGCAGGAGCGCAAGCCGCTGCTGGCCACCGCCGGCAGCCGCTGGCGCGCCTACCAGCGCCAGTACCGCCTGCTCGAGCAGGACGACGACTGGAGCCAGCGCCTGTTCGCCCGCGACTTCGCCAAGACCTACGAAGAGCAGGTGCGCCTGATCGCCACGCTCAACACCGACTTCCAAGAATGAAAGCAAGGATGAATGCAATGCGCCGTCTTATCAGCCTCAGCCTGTTCTCCCTACTAGTCGCCCTAAGCGGCTGCAGCAGCCTGTCGCCCTTTTCGGACAAGACCAAGCTCGACCTGACCCTGGCCGCCAGCGACGACCTCAACCCGGACCTGCACGGCCGCCCCTCGCCGATCGTGGTGCGCCTGCTGGAGCTGAAGAATCCCTCGTCGTTCAACAACGCCGACTTCTTCTCCCTGTACCAGCGGCCGAAGGAATCGCTGATGCCCGACCTGGTCAGCTTCGAGGAGCTGGAAGTGCGCCCCGGCGAAACCCGCGAACTGAAACTCGCGGTGCAGCCGGGCAGCCGCTACGTCGGCGTGGTGGCCGCCTACCGCGATCTGCCGGAAGCCAGCTGGCGCTTCGTCGTGTCGCTGCAGGAAGGCCAGATCAACCAGGCCGGTGTGAGCCTGGACAAGCGCGGCCTGCAGGCGCTGAGCGACGCACAGGAAGAGGACTGAGCACATGGAAATGCTCAAGGTAGTCTGGCAAGAAGGGATGCTCCTGCGCCCACAGCACTTCCAGCAAAGCGACCGTTACTACGAACACCAACTCAAGGCCCGTACCCGCCTGCTGGAGGTCTACCCCTGGGGCTTCTTCAGCCTGGAGATCGACCGTCAGTTCCTCGGCATGGGCAAGCTGGTGCTGAGCCAGGCCGGCGGCGTGCTGCCCGACGGCAGCCTGTTCGAGATCGATGCCGCGCGTGAGCCGCTGGCCATCGACGTGCCGCCGAACACCTCGGCCACCCCGGTGTACCTGGCCCTGCCGCTGGTCACCGGCAACCACATCGAGAGCCGCCGCGCGGAGCAGCAGGACGTGCTCGCGCGCTACCGCGCCCAGGAGCTGGAAGTCACCGACTCGAATGCCGGTGACAGCGCCGCCAGCCAGGTCAGCTGCGGCCGTCCGGACTTCCGCCTGCTGCTCGGCGAGCAGCAGACCGACCAGGCCTTCGTCAAACTCAAGGTCGCGGAAATCCTCGATACCAGCCCGGACGGGGTGGTCGTGCTCGACCCTGATTTCAGCCCGACCTTCCTCCATGTGCAGGCGTCGAACACCTTGCTGGCCTACCTCAAGGAAGTGATCAGCATGCTCGGCCACCGCGGCGACATCCTCGCCGAGCGGGTGCGCGCGGCCGGCAAGCTGGGAAACACGGAAGTGGGGGACTTCCTTATGCTGCAGCTGGTCAACCGCTACGAGCCGCAGCTGCGCCACTACCTGTCGCTGGAGCAACTGCACCCGGAGCGCATCTACCGCGAGCTGGTCGGCCTGCTCGGCGAGCTGGCCACCTTCGCCAGTGACCACAAGCGCCCGCGCCTGGACAGCCGCTACCTGCACAACGACCAGGGCGGCAGCTTCCGCAAGCTGATGGACGCGCTGCGCCAGGTGCTGTCGATGGTGCTCGAACAGCACGCCATCGAGCTGCCGCTGCAGCAACGCCAGTACGGCATCCAGGTCTCGCCGCTGCAGGACCACAAGCTGCTGACCAGCGCCGAGTTCATCCTCGCCGCCAGCGCCCAGTGCGACTCCGAGGAGCTGCGCAAGCGCCTGCCGGCGCACCTGAAGATCGGCGCGGTGGAGCGCATCCGCCAACTGGTCAACCTGCACCTGCCGGGGATCAAGGTGAAACCGCTGCCGGTGGCGCCGCGGCAGATCCCCTTCCACTCGGACAAGACCTACTTCGCCCTGGAGCTCGGCTCGGAAGAGCTGGCGCAGCTGGAAAGCTCGGGCGGGTTTGCCTTCCACGTGTCCGGGGACTTCTCCGGGCTTGAGCTGAAATTCTGGGCGATCAGGAGCTGAACATGATCAAGGAAGCACAGGACAAGACCGTCGTCCTCAACCGCCAGACTGCCGGCGCGGCGCGCAGCCCGCTAACCGACTTTGCCGCGCCGCCCATGGAGCAGCTCGAGGAACGCATGGTGTATGCCGCGCGCATGCGCCCGGCGGAAGTCTTCAACATCAGCTTCAACCCGCTGGTGGCCGCCAGCGCGCTGCTGCTCTCGGAAGTGGTGCGGCTGAAGAACAGCGCCAGCGCGGAGAACTTCCAGGCGCTCAACGAACGCCTCAGCGTGGCGATCAAGCTGTTCGAGCACCGCGCCCTGCAGGAAGGCGCCGAGGGCGGCCAGGTGATGGCCGCCCGTTACGTGCTGTGCACGGTGGTCGACGAGGCGGTGGTGACCACGCCCTGGGGCAACGAAAGCGCCTGGTCGCAGATGAGCCTGCTGTCGAGCTTTCACAACGAGACCTTCGGCGGCGAGAAGTTCTTCCAGCTGCTCGAACACCTGTCGCGCAACCCGGTCAAGCACCTGGCCATGCTCGAGCTGATGTACATCTGCCTGTCGCTCGGCTTCGAGGGCAAGTACCGCGTGCTGCCGCGCGGGATGCTCGAACTGGAGGCGATCCGCGACAGCCTGTACCGGCAGATCCGCCAGCTGCGCGGCGATATTCCGCGCGAGCTGTCGCCGCACTGGCAGGGTCTCAAGGACGGCCGTCGGCGCCTGGTGCGCATCGTCCCGGGCTGGCTGGTGGCGGTGGCCACGGTCGCCGGCCTGGCCCTGCTCTACGCCGGTTTCAGTTGGGTGCTGCACGAGCAGCGCAGCACGGTGCTGCAGCCCTACCAGGCGGTCGAGGTCGCTCCGGCGGCCGCCGCACAATCCACTCAGGGATAAGTTGAGATGAAGGATTTTCTCAAGAAAACCGCCACTTTCCTGCGCCAGACCTGGGTCTGGAGCCTGTGCCTAGTGCTGTTCCTGGCCCTGCTGGTGTGGTTCGTCGGGCCGCTGCTGGCGGTGGCCGACAGCAAGTTCTGGGAATCGGCGGCCAGCCGCCTGGTCAGCATCAGCCTGCTGTTCCTCTCCTGGGGCCTGTTCATCGTGTTCATCAGCTGGCGCGCCAACCTGCGCAAGAAGGCCGAAGCGGATGACGTCGACGCCCAGGAGCGCCTGCGCCGCGACGGCCTGATCAGCGAGGAGCAGGTCGAACTGCGCGGCCGCTTCAAGCAGGCCCTGCGCACCCTGAAGAGCTCCAGCCTGTACCGCGGGCGCAGCGACAAATGGCGCAACGAACTGCCCTGGTACCTGCTGATCGGCCCGCAGGGCAGCGGCAAGACCAGCCTGCTGGACTTCTCCGGCCTGGACTTCCCGCTGAGCAAGGGCGACGCCCAGCGCCTGACCAAGGACGTCGGCGGCACCCGCTACTGCAACTGGCACTTCGCCGACCACGCCGTGCTGCTCGACACCGCCGGGCGTTACCTCAACCAGCCGGACGTGGCGGTCGACAGCCGCGCCTGGCACACCCTGCTCAACCTGCTGCGCAAGCGCCGCGCGCGCCCGCTCAACGGCGTGCTGGTGAACATCCCGGTGGACAGCCTGCTGTACCACAACGAACTGGAGCTGGAGAACCTGGCCCGCCAGGTGCGCCAGCGCCTGCACGAGATCCACGCCGAGCTGCGCGTGGAAGTGCCGGTGTACCTGGTGCTGAGCAAGGCCGACAAGATCCTCGGTTTCGACGAGTTCTTCGACCAGCTGAGCCGCGAGGAAAGCGACCAGGTGCTCGGCGCCAGCCTGCGCAAGGAGCAGAACGCCACCGACGCCGGGGTGATCCGCCAGGAGTTCGAGGAACTGCTACGCCGTCTCAACAGCCAGGTGATTCTGCGCATGCACCAGGAGCGCGACACCCAGCGCCGTGGGCGCATCCTCGACTTCCCGCACCAGCTCGGCCAGCTCGGCGAGCGCCTGTGCCTGTTCGTCGAACTGGCCTTCAGCGGCAACCGCTACCAGCGCTCCAGCCACCTGCGCGGTTTCTACCTGACCAGCGCGCCGCAGCTCAGCGATGCGCTCGACCCGAGTACCACCAGTATCGGCCGCAACCTCGGCCTGGCCGGCAGCACCCTGCCGACCTACCGCAGCGGCCGCGCGCGCTTCATCCACCAACTGCTCAGCCGAGTGATCTTCCCCGAGGCCGATCTGGCCGGGCTGGACGACAAGGAAGTACGCCGCATCGACTGGCGCCAGCGCGCCCTCTACGCCGGTGCCGCCGCCTGCCTGGTGCTGTTTGGCCTGCTCTGGGGCAACAGCTATTCGGCCAACCACGGCCGCCTGGAACAGCTGCGCGAACTGGCCCAGCAACTGGGCCGCGAAGGCGAGAGCCTCAATCCCAAGGACGAGGCCGAGCAGGTATTACCACTGCTCGACAGCAGCTACGCGGCGACCCAGGTGTTCCCTGCGCCGAGCGCTGCCGCCCTGCTCGAACGCGGCGGTCTGTACCAGGGCGAGAAGGTCGACCCGACCGTACACCAGGCCTATCGCCGCCAGCTGGAAAGCGAGCTGCTGCCGCGCGTCGCCCGTCAGCTTGAAGGTCAGATCCGCGCCAACCGCGACGACCGCGAGCTGCTGCTCGGCAGCCTGCGCGCCTACCTGATGCTCAATCTGGAACAGCGCCGCGAAGCCGCGTACCTGCAGGACTGGCTGGCCGCCGACTGGTCGCTGCGCTATGCCGGCGCCGAGCCGACGCAGAAGGGCCTCAACGGCCACTTCCAGCGCCTGCTGGCCGAACCGTTCAGCGCCTACCCGCTGAACGATGCGCTGGTGGCCGAGGCGCGGCAGATCCTGCGCAACGAGTCGCTGGCCAACGTGGTCTACCGCATGCTCCGCGACCAGGCCCGCAGCCTGCCGGAATACCGCCTGAGCCAGCAGCTGGGCAGCCAGGCCACGCTGTTCCTCGGCAGCGACTACAGCATTCCCGGGCTGTACACGCAGAAGGGTTATCAGCAGTACTTCGTCGCCCAGGGCCTCGGCCTGGTGCGCGACATCCTGCGCGACAACTGGGTGCTCGGCGAAGGCAACCAGCTCAGCGACAACGACCTCAGCCGCCTGCTGGTGGAGCTGGAGCAGCTGTACTTCCGCGACTACGCCAACTACTGGGGCGAGGCCATCGCCCAGCTCAGCCTGGAGCCGATCGGCAACACGGCCCAGGGCATCCTCCAGCTGTCCGCGCTGACCGCGGCCAACTCGCCGCTGCTGCAGGTGCTGGTGGAAGTGCGCGAGAACACCCGCTTCGACCTGCCGGCAGCCGCCGACCAGGTCGACGAGCTGGCCGCCCAGGCCAAGCTCGGCAAGAAGGCCAAACTGGCCGCCGCCGCTGCCGAACAGGGCATCGGCGCCATTGCCAAGAGCCTGCCGGACACCGCCCGCCGCGCCCTGCAACGGCGCTTCGAACCGCTGCACCGGCTGCTCGACGCCAACAGCGGCGCCGGCCCGGAACTGGCCGCCACCCTGCAGGCGCTGGATGCCCTGCAACTGCAGTTCAGCGGCCTGGCTCACGCCAGCGCCCCGGAACAGGCCGCTTTCGAGATGGCCAAGGCGCGCATGGCCGGCAGCCCGGATGCGATCAACCAGGTGCGCAGCAGCGCCGCGCGCCTGCCGCAACCAGTGGGCAACTGGCTGAGCCTGATCGCCGACGACAGCTGGCAGCTGGTGCTGGGCGACGCCTACGGCTACCTGAACAAGCGCTACCGCAGCGAGCTGTACGCCTTCTACAAGGAGTCGCTGTTCAAGCGCTATCCGTTCAGCGCCAAGAGCGACAGCGACGTGGCCATCGCCGACTTCCGCGAGTTCTTCAAGGCCGATGGCGTGGCCGACGGCTTCGTCGACCGCTACCTAAAGGCCTTCGTCAGCGACAGCGAGGGCAAATACCAGCTGCGCCGCCTGGACGGCCAGGGCCTGCCGCTATCAACGGCATTCCTCAAGCAGATCAACCAGACCCAGGTGATCCGCCGCAGCTTCTTCGCCGAGAACCCGAGCGAGCCGCTGGTGCTGTTCAAGCTGGAGCCCTTCACCCTCGACTACAGCCTCAACCGCGCCGACTTCCAGTACGGCGGCCAGCAGCTGGAATACCGCCACGGCCCGATCATCGCCACCGCGTTCCGCTGGCCGGCCGAAGGGGACAGCGAGCGCAGCAGCCTGGTGCTCGAAGAGCAGGGCGGACGCCGCGTCGGCATCGAGAAGAGCAGCGGGCCCTGGGCGCTGTTCCGCCTGCTCGACCTGATGCAGGTCGAGCAGCACAGCGGCCGCGACGTGCTGATCCTCAAGGCCAACCTGCAGGGCCTGCAGGCCAAGTACCTGTTGCACAGCCAGCGCTCGCCGAACCCGTTCGACGCCAGCCTGCTGCGCGACTTCAAGCTGCCGGCGACGCTTTGATGGAAGTCGCCAACCTGCTCTGGCACAGCGCCGCGCGCACCGACACCGGCAAGGTGCGGGCGCGCAACGAGGATGCCTTTCTCGACCAGCCGCAACGTGGCCTGTGGGTGGTCGCCGACGGCATGGGCGGCCACCAGAACGGCGACCTGGCCAGCCGCCTGATCGTCGAGAGCCTGGGCGAGCTGGACCCCGCCGGCAGCTTCGAGCAGCGCCTGGAACGCCTGCGTGATTGCCTGCACCGGCTCAATCGGCACCTCAGCCTGGGCCTCACGGTCACCAGCGATAACCCCGACATGCTGGTCGGCAGCACCGTGGTCGCCCTGCTCGCCGCCGGCAGCCGGATGGCCTGCGTGTGGGCCGGCGACAGCCGCTGCTACCTGCTGCGCGGGCGCCAGCTGTACCAGTTGAGCCGCGACCATTCGCTGCTCCAGCAACTGGTCGACGAACGCGGCATGAGCATCGAGGAAGCCATGCGCCAGCCGGCCGCCCACGCCCTGACCCGGGCCATCGGCGCGGCCGAGGAACTGCAGCTGGATATCCTCGAACTGGAGAGCCTGCCCGGCGACGTGTTCCTGCTGTGCAGCGACGGCCTGTATCAGGACCTCGACCACGACCAGCTCGGCGCCGCGCTGATCCGCCCCAGCGCCAGCCTGGCCCTGCAGCGCCTGTTCGAACTTGCGCTGGACGGCCCGGCCCGCGACAACCTCAGTGCCGTGGTGATCAACCGATGAGCAGCGCGATGAACAGCCAGGCTGCGGCCACCGCCGCCAGCGCCGACCTGACCCTGATGGCCGGCAGCACGGCCAAGGCGCCACGGCCCCTGCCCAAGGACCTGCCGCCGGTGCTCTGCGGCCGCTACCGCATCGAACGCCTGCTCGGCGTCGGCGGCATGGGCGCGGTGTACCGCGCCCGCGACCTGCTGCGCGAACAGTTCGGTGACCCGCAGCCCTATGTGGCGCTGAAGACCCTCAGCGAAGATTTCGCCGAGTACCCCGACGCCAGCGCCCTGCTCTACAGCGAGTTCGCCCTCAGCGCGCGCCTGAGCCAGCGCAACCTGGTGCGCCTGTACAGCTTCGAGATCGACCCGCCCAGCCAGCGCGCCTTCATCACCATGGAGCTGCTCAAGGGCTGCACCCTCGACAGCCTGCTGCAGCAATACCCCAGCGGCCTGCCCTGGGCCGAGGCCCGCACGATCAGCCTGAGTCTGCTCGAAGCCCTGCACTACGCGCACGGCCAGGGCGTGCTGCATGGCGACCTGAAGCCGAGCAACCTGATGCTCGGCGACAGCGAGCTGCGCCTGTTCGACTTCGGCCTCGGCCAGGCCATGGACGGCTTTCTCACCGGCCTGCCGCGCCTGTCGCGTAGCCGCTTCGCCGCCTGGACGCCGCGCTACGCCGCCCCGGAACTGCTCGACGGCGCGCCGCTGAGCGCCGCCGCCGATGTCTATGCCGTGGCCTGCGTGATCTACGAACTGTGCAGCGGCCAGCATCCTTTCCGCCGACAAAGTGCTAAACAGGCCAAGGCAATGGAACTGCCGCTGCATGCCCCCGCCGATATGCCCCGCGCCCTGTGGCCGGCCCTGCGCGCCGCGCTGGAGTTCGACCCGGCCCAGCGCAGCAGTCTGCCCCGTTTGCTGCGCGCCTTCCGCGAACAGCAGCGCCCGGCTTCCCGGCTGCCGCGCTGGCTGCGCCGCCGGCCAGCCCTCTGACAAGGACGACAGAATGTTCAACCCCGCCAACCAGACCCACTTCAGCCTGACCCTCGACGGCCAGCGCCATGATCTGCAGGTGCTCGAATTCCACGGCCGCGAAGCGCTCAACCAGCCCTACCGCTTCGAGGTGGATCTGGTCAGCGAGCGCCCCGACCTCGACCTGCAGAGCCTGCTCGGCCAGCCCGCCTTCCTCGCCTTCAGCCCGGACGGCCAGGGCATCCATGGCCTGGTGCACGACGCCGCCCAGGGCGAGTCCGGCAAGCGCCTGACCCGCTACCGCCTGGTGCTGCAGCCCAAGCTGGCCTGGCTGGCGCAACGAACTAACCAGCGCATCTACCAGCAGCTGACGGTGCCGCAGATCCTCGCCCTGGTATTGGAGGAGCACGGCATCCTCGGCGGCGCCTACCGCTTCCAGCTCGGCCCCAGCGTCTATCCCGAGCGCGACTACTGCGTGCAGTACGACGAGAGCGATCTGCACTTCATCCAGCGCCTGTGCGAGGAAGAAGGCCTGCACTACCACTTCGAGCACAGTGGCCAAGGCCATGTGCTGGTCTTCGGCGACGACCAGACCAGCTTCCCGCGCCTGGGCCAGCCCACCGCTTACGTGCAGGACAGCGGCATGGTCGCCGACGAACCGGTGATCAAGCGTTTCGCCCTGCGCCTGGCCACCCGCAGCAACCGCGTGACCCGCCGCGACTACGACTTCGAACAACCGCGCCTGCTGCTGGAGGCCGCCGCCAAGAGCGAGTTCCAGCCCGACCTGGAAGACTACGACTACCCCGGCCGCTACATCGAGCGCACGCGCGGCAAACACCTGGCCCAGCGCGCCCTGGAACGCCACCGCGCCGACTATCAACTGGCCGAAGGCCGCAGCGACCAGCCGCGCCTGCTCAGCGGCCACCTGCTGGAAATCTCCGACCACCCGCGCCGCGAATGGAACGACCTGTGGCTGCTGCACGAGGTGATCCACCAAGGCAAACAACCGCAGGTGCTGGAGGAGTCGATCAGCAACCTCGGCGCCGGCTTTCTCCCCTCTCCCATTCATGGGAGAGGGGCCGGGGGAGAGGGTTTATCAGGCGACTCCGACTTCCACCAAGGCTACCGCAACCACTTCAGCGCCAGCCCGTGGAACATCCTCTACCGCCCGCCCCTGCAACACCCGAAACCGCGCGTACTGGGCAGCCAGACCGCAGTCGTCACCGGGCCCAAGGGCGAGGAGATCCACTGCGATCAATACGGCCGAATCAAGGTGCAGTTCCACTGGGACCGCGAGGGCCAGGGCGACGACACCAGCAGCTGCTGGCTGCGCGTCTCCAGCAGCTGGGCCGGCGACCGCTACGGCGGCATCGCCATCCCACGGATCGGCATGGAAGTGCTGGTCACCTTCCTCGAAGGCGACCCCGACCAGCCGCTGGTCACCGGCTGCCTGTACCACAAGGAACATGTTGTCCCCTACGACCTGCCGGCGAACAAGACCCGCAGCGTGTTCAAGACCCTCAGCTCACCCGGCGGTGGCGGCTACAACGAGCTGCGCATCGAGGACAGAAAAGGCGCCGAACAGATCTACATCCACGCCCAGAAAGACTGGGACGAAAACATCGAAAACGACCAGAAGATCCGCATCGGCCACGAACGCCACGACACGGTCGAGGCCAACAGCTACACCGAGCTGAAAGCCGAGGAACACCACACCACCCACCTGGATCGCAAGGTGGAAGTCCGCGCCGACGACCATCTGACCGTGGCGCAGAACCAGCACATCAAACTCGGCACCGCCCAACTGACCCAGGCCGGCCGCGAGATCCACCTCAAGGCCGGACAGAAGATGGTCATCGAAGCCGGCCTGGAAATCACCCTCAAGGCCGGCGGCAGCTTCATCAAACTCGACCCCAGCGGCATCACCCTGGTCGGCCCCATGGTCAAGATCAATGCCGGCGGCGCGCCAGGCAATGGCTCGGGCATCGCCATCAAGCCACCGCGCCAGCCGGGGATGGCGGATGTGGACAAGGCGGGGAATCTGTTGGATCAGGCGCAAGCCGGCAGGTTCACAGCCTATGCGCCGACTACTGAAGTGCCCGACCTCCGCTTCAATATTCGTCTGGCAGACAGACCTGGGAAGGAAGGCCTACCACTCGCTGGAACCGTTTGGCGCATCGTGCGGATGCACCAACCGACCTGGAAAAAGCTCGGCCGAGTGCCACCGGAAGACCTGATAGTCAAAGGCGAATCGGATGATCAAGGGCTGGTCAATCTAAGCGATGGCGACCAGAAAAAGTTGTCCCTTGAGTATGCGAAGCACCCAAAGATGCTCTGGTTGGTATACCCAGGCCAATGCATCTCACTGCAGGTGCATGTGGAGCAAAATTGGAGCGAAGAGCAGAAGCAGGTGCTTGCTGTTGCCAGCATGGATTTCAGCACAAAGCCTCACTCGAACCTCGAACACGCTGATGCTCGTCATGACAAGGAATGTGCCATGGACGATTGCGCGCTTTCCGACGCAAGCGCCCTGTACAACAAGCTCAAGGAGTTCTTCGCATGACCCAGATGAACGGAATTCAAGCCAAGCAACTGGATCAGATCAATACCCAGGAAGGTAAGGCACTATGCGCAACATCGGCGCCGGGCTGGTTCATCAGACCGCGTAGCCCTCTGGGTGACGCCTTTTCGCCTCAGCGCCCCGGCAACGACGTCAAGTTCTTCACCACCGGTACTGACTACTTCAAAGATATTGCCCAAGCGATCAAGAACGCCAAAAAATCCATATTCATCACCGGATGGCAAGTTAACTATGAAGTTCGCCTCGACAGTGAAACCCGACTCTGGGATTGCCTCTACCAGGCAACTCGCAAGGCGGATGCACCTGACGTCTACCTTATGCCCTGGCTCTCGCCGAAAGCGGCGGTAGATACCGGTGACTTGGAAACCATGCTGGCCGCATTTGTACTTAATGCGGGGTTAAAGCAGCGCAAGGTCTGGTGCTTTCCGGCCATTCAGCAAAGCGACATGGGCAATCTGGGCACCTTCTTCTCGCACCACCAAAAGATGGTGGTGATCGACAATGAAATTGCCTACGTCGGCGGCATTGACCTCGCCTATGGCCGCGACGATGACAATAACTTCCGCCTGGCGGCCGGCACTCGCACTGCTCAAGAGCTGTACAACCCGTGCATTCCGCCATTGTTTGAGATTGAAGGGCACAAGCAGTACCCCTACATGACCACTGCCGAATTGATCGGCGCCGCTTTGATGGAAGGCGACGGAATCAGCAAAGTACAGCGCAAAATAGCCTGGGCAAAAGACAACAAAATGTTTAATGCCATGCGCAGTAGTGGCAAAGAGTTTGGCGAATGGCTTGATGAGAAAGGAGATAGTGTTCTTCGGTTTTTTGGTGCTGGTGCTGCTGACACCGTCGGTGGTGTCATCCAAATCGCCGAGTTCGTCCACAACCAGCTCACCCCTGAAAATATCGAGGCATGGAAGCGGACTTTGCGCCAGTGGAAGGCCTCTTTCGACGCTCTATTGCAGGAGCTGAATGCAGGACTCAACACAGCCGAAACTCGATTGGATGCAGAAACCACCACCTTCGAGCATACCCAACAGGGTCTCGCGACCTTACGCCGTGAGGCGCAGGCCATCAACGCTGCTATTTCTGGCTGGTTACTCCAAGCCGAGCAGCACAAAGCCCTGACCCCACAGGACGCACAAAAACTACAAGCCCAGGCCAGCAGCATCCAAAAACGGATAGAGCGCTGGGTCACCCAAGCCGAGCAGCAAATTCCACGAGCTAAAGTCGCCAGTGCCAAGTTCAAAGCCCATCTCGCCAGGCTGAAAAGCCACCTGGAAATCTGGAAGAGTCAAGTCGCATCCAAACTCGACCAACTCAGCACCGAGTTGCTCGCGTGGTCCGAGCAGGTCAGAAAATCCGGCCAAGCGCTGAGCAAAGAGCTAATCACCCGAGGCACGGAACTGGTCAACCTATGGGTGGAGCAAACCGGTGTGGGGGCATTCTATGCGTGGTTAAACAACACACCCACGCCCATCATCAGTGCCAAGGCGATTGAAGAGTTCGACACCATCGCCACGCCATTCGCGCTCTATCTGCATTCCACGTTGGATCGTCTGGCCGAAGCTCAGAAAGCGCAGCCCTATTCCTACCTGGCCACCCCCAATACCCGCCTGCTGCCCAAAGGCGGCATGATGCTAGACAGCAAAACTCAACCACGCATGCCTTGGCACGACGTGCACGTGCGCCTGGAAGGCGCCTCGGTATATGACCTGTCGCGCAACTTCATCTCGCGCTGGAACAGTCTTCAAGCGCGCTTCGACGGTAAAAAGCAGTACATGCCGCCTCTGCTGGTGGGTGTACTGACGCTCTTCGATGACAACCTCGAACCCATCCCGTTCAAGGCACATTACCTACCGGAACCGCAGAAGGTTCCGAACAAAGGGGCGATCACCGCTCAGGTATTGCGCAGCGCACCGCTGAAACTACTCCACGAGGAGCACAAAGGCGCCCAGCGCGCTGGTAGTGCCAGCCTCCCGGCGGCACAGTCGTGTCAGGCTAACTGCCTGCAAGCCATGTTGCAGGCAATCTCCAGCGCTCAGCATTTCATTTACATCGAAAACCAGTTCTTTCAGAGCGTCTATGGGAAAAGCATTCCTGAGGAGTTGAATGCCACACCCGGACCCATGACCAGTTTGATGAACGTAAAGGGGCTGCCGGGCTACGATCGATATGCGGCTAGACTGCGCCTCGACGAGTTTGAGGAGAACCCTGCAAACCTGCACAAGATCGACTATCACGAACTGGCGGACATGATCCGCACCCGCGAGGCGGAAACCTTCACGAATGGTCTGCTACAGGTGCTTAGTAACCAAAGCGCGATGGAAGCCCTGCGCGCCATACAAAAACCCCAAACTCACCTGCTCAACCCCCTCAACGAGGCGCTCGCCGAGCGCATCGAGCGCGCCATTGAGATGGGCGAGAATTTCCACGTCTATATGGTGCTACCGGTTCACCCGGAAGGCCCTCTCAATGCCATCAATCTGATGACCCAGGTTCACCTCACCATGCAGAGCCTTTCGCTTGGCGAACACAGCCTGATCAAGCGAATTCAGCGGGCGATGGCGATCAAAGGCTTTATGGATAGAGGTAAGACCGAGGAAGAAGCCAAGGCACAGGCTGAGAAAAAAGATATCAACCAGCGGCCCCTCTACGAACAAGAAAAGTGGCAGGAATACCTGACCCTGCTCAACCTGCGCACCTGGGAAATGCTGGGGGGCCGCCCCGTTACCGAGCAAATCTATGTGCATAGCAAGCTGCTGATTGCCGACGACCGGGTCGCCATCATCGGCAGCGCCAATATCAACGACCGCAGCCAACTCGGTGACCGCGACTCGGAACTGGCGGTAGTACTTTCCGGCGGAGCGGCCGTCACTACTCAGATCGATGGCCGCTGCACCTACCCAGTCTGCCAGCCGGTACAGCAACTGCGCGTGGCCCTGTGGCGCAAACTGTTCGCCCTGGAAGCAAGCGATCCCGCCGTTAAGGTCGCCCCGGCCAGCCACCTAGCCAGCACCCTGATGCAGCCAGCCGCCCCTGCTAGCTGGAAAGCTATTCAGAATCAGGCAGATGACAACGCCAAAGCCTACGAAGAGGTGTTCCCACATATACCTCGCAACGAAGCATCCATCTGGCCCGCCTGGCCGCAGATGAAAGCGGCCAGGGCCACCGCCAATCTGCCCGCCGAACAGGTGGATGTCTTTATGCCCTTCGAGCAGGGTTTCTGGAAACACCCGCGCCACTCGCAACACCCAACTGAAATCAAAGGTTTTATCACCGCGCTGCCGGTGAACTGGACTCGCCAGGAGTACAACGACTCCACCTTTAACCTAACCGTGCTCGCGCAGATCGAACCTCGGCCTTCCGCAGGCTCCTCTGCTACCGCCCTGGCTGGCCACTTCCCGTCTACCCCTGACAACGAGGCCACCTGATGCGCCTGTTCACACTTGCCATTGCTCTGCTTCCTTCCTTAGCCCTAGCGGAACAGACCACTACTGCGACCGATTATAAAAAGCCCGACGGCTGGCGCACCGAATGCCTCGGTCGCTCACAGTTCGACATGCCTCCTGACACCGTTTGGCATTTGAAAGTGCCCTATGACGACTCAATCAGCTACAGCCCAATAGACCCATGGTTCGGTGATCAGATCCACTATGGCAGCGCGCCGCTGGATAACATCTATCAACTGGTCAATATCAAAGTAAGCCCCAAGACAACCCGAGAGCTGTTTGATCAGGCAGTCCGTATTGAAGTACCCAGTAAACAGGAAGCTCAACTTCGAGTTCTAGAAGGTCGAATCAAAGCGAAGGAACAGCAGTTCGACCGTAATAAAGATAATTGGACACAGCACCGTAATGAAGTACGAGCGATGGAAGACGAGTACCAGCGCTACGGCAAGATGTTCGCCGATATATTTGTTTTAAAAGACTTCATCCATGACTTCGAGCAAACAGGCCGTCCTGTTGAAAAACTCAAGGTCGAACTTGCAACCTACGAGAAAGAGGTTGCGACCCTGCCCACGGATGAGCGCTATGAGAAGGAGCGCGCCTTCGATCTCGGCCTGCCCGATGCTGCTGGCGCCTGGCACCCGGACAAGCTGGTCGTCCATCTGTGGCGCAACGAGCGCATCTATACCTTCGAGTTTGGCCCACGCGACTCGGAGTTCAAAAGCAGCTTTGAAGCAATTGAGCCACTGGCCCGTGATCTACTTGCTCGCTTTCGCCCGCGTGCCGAGTTCGAGATACCAGAGGAAACAGGTTTCTGCATTCCATTCGGCTTTATCGCCGACGATGGCACGCCGCACTACGATCTGATGATCGCCTGGCACCCTGCCGCCAATCCCTACCTGCTGCACAACCTCAAACTGAGTGACAACCCCGGTCATATGCTGGAGCTGCTGCCAATGCTGACCAAGCGCATGATGGGCAATCCATTCCCCGGCGCAGTGAGCATCGACAACTTCGGCCCCCGCCGCATCGACATCGGCAACAGCAAAGGCACCCTCACCGGGCGGCGCATCCAGGCCATCGAACCCGAAGGCGACCGCCTCTCGCCACACGGGCAGTACACCTTCAACGTGGGCGCTGTTGCCAGTGAACATACCCCCACACTGCTCTACAAACTCGAAAGCTATGCCAACGACAATCCACCCCCGCAGTTCGAGCAAACAGAAACCGAGGTATTAACCTTTATGCAGAGCTTCCGCCCGTTACCGGGTATCGCCAAGCCAATAGACGCTGCGGCCAGCAATCAGTAACCATGAGTGCTGGTCTTCGGCGACGACCAGACCAGCTTGAATCGCGGATCGCCGAAACTAGAACGCAATAAAAAACGGGCCATTGGCCCGCTTTTCTTATCTTCCCCTTACGACTTACTCCACTGTCACGCTCTTGGCCAAATTACGCGGCTGATCCACATCCGTGCCCTTGAACACCGCCACGTAGTACGACAGCAGCTGCAGCGGCAAGGTGTAGAGAATCGGCGCAAGGGCGTCATGGATGTGCGGCATATTCACCACGTGGGTGCCTTCTCCGTTGCTCATGCCGGCTTGCTGGTCGGCGAATACGATCAGTTGGCCGCCGCGGGCGGCGACTTCCTGCAGGTTGGATTTGAGCTTTTCCAGCAGCTCGTTGTTCGGCGCCACGGTGACCACCGGCATGTCGCTGTCGACCAGGGCCAGCGGGCCGTGCTTGAGCTCGCCGGCCGGGTAGGCTTCGGCGTGGATGTAGGAGATTTCCTTGAGCTTGAGCGCGCCTTCCATGGCCACCGGGTATTGCGCGCCGCGGCCGAGGAACAGGGTGTGGTGCTTCTCGGCGAACAGTTCGGCGATCTTCTCCACGGTCTTGTCCATGGCCAGGGCTTCGCCTAAGCGGGTCGGCAGGCGGCGCAGTTCTTCCACCAGTTCGGC